>NZ_JBFUGC010000003.1:0-576261 GCF_056403115.1 Mesorhizobium sp. P3_A2 | reverse complement strand
CAACGCACCAATGGAGAGCTTCTTCGCCACACTCAAGTCCGAACTCTTCCATCCAGAACGCTTCGACACCGTCCAAAGCCTCGACACGGCCATCAAGCACTACATCGACTATTACAACCACCGCCGCATCAAACTGAAACTGAAAGGGCTGGCTCCTGTGCAATACAGGAACCAGCCCTTAAATCTACCAGCCCAATGAACCGTCCAACTTTATGGGGTCAGTTCATCGCTGCCGGGCTTTTCGCTTTTGAGCGTTTCGCTCGATCAGTCTTCGTTGGCCTTCACGTGGACGCCGAGCGTCTTCGGCAGGTCGAGCGGGTTGGACATCGCCCCCGCCATGATCAGCGCGAACGGCACCGCTGCCGGCGGCTCGGCCGAAATCTCCAGGCTCTTCGGGTCGTCGAGGTATTTGCTCACAGCGGCCGTCACCTCGGCGGTCAATTCGGGATTGTTGAGCTGTGCCATGCCGAACGGCACGATCGCCTTGGCCTGGTTGGCGATGTCCTTGCCCGACATGCCCTGCTGCTTGCCGACATACTCAAGCACCTTGCCGGTCAGCGAATCGTCGTCGAAGCGGACCGAGGCGCCGTTGAAGGAAAGCTGCTGCAACAGGCCGAGCAACGCCATGCCTTGCGCCGAGTTGTCGGCCCCTTCGGGCTGCGCCGCCATCTTCTTCTGCATCTCCTGCATCGACTTGACGAAGTCGACCGTGTAGCCGCCGAGGCCGAAGGTCATGCCGAGCGTGCCGGCATTCTCGACCGAGATGTCGTATTTCGACAGGTCCATCTTGCCGTCGCTCGGCTGCCAGGTGCCGCCGATTTCGATGTTGCCCGATATGTTCTGGTAGCCCAAGGCGTTGATTGCTTCCTTGGACTTCGCATCGTCAACCAGGGTCAGGTCGGCGTTGAACTTTTCCGTGGTGGCGGAAAATTCCATCGCCTTGCCGTCGGCCGGGGGCGTGATCTGGACAGCAACGCCATCCACCGAGAAGGCGGTCTTGTCGGCAACCTTGACCGTCAGGTTTTCGAGTTCGGCCGACTTGTAGATCATCATCGAGCCGAGCGGGCCCGTAGCGCCCTCGGCCGGGATGTTGGCGTCATGAATGACGAAGGGGGTGAGGTTGAGCGTGACGCCGTCCTTGCTGTGCTCGAACGCGGACGTCGAGATGGTCGCGATATCGAATCCGCCATTGGCCTCGGTCACGCCTTCAAGCTTGACGTCGCCGATCGGCAGCGCTTCCTTTTCGGCCGCCGGTTTGACCGACACGCCCTGCAGCACCATGCTGGAATTGTCGCCGGTAACCCCGGTCCAGGTGATATCGACGCCCTGGACGGCAAGTGCGGCCTTCAGCCGGTCGGCAACCGCCGCGTCCTGCGCAAAGGCGGCATTGAGCGGCAGAGTCAGCAAGAAGGTCGAAAAAGCGAGTTTCTTGAGTGTCGAGCGTTGGATTGTCATCGCGAGTTCCCTGAGAGAGTCCTGAAAATGTTTTCTTGAGTTCTGCGCCATCACCATTCCGTGACGAACTGGACGGGAAAAAGGCGCTTTCCCGCAGATTTGTCGAAAATCACGGCGAAAGGCAAACCGGAGCGGGAGCCTTCGCTCAATGCGGTGAATATGTCATGAAGGTCGGGCTCCCCTGAATACCGTCTCCTGCCTTAGAGAGGGCGTGTAACAGATTGATGTTGGTTGGCAACAGCACTGCTGCCGGTGCTGTTGCACAGGGAACGGCACGTGGAACATGAAGTCCGTCACATCCGTCGTCGGATACTGAGCCGCCTTTCACAGCCCGGAGGCCGCAAATTGCGGATTTCCGCAGCTCCGCCTTGCCGCGAATCACCCGCTCGGCTAGTCCACCCGCATGGGAAAAAGGCTTTTGCCGCCTGAAGATGGCGGCGGTGACCATATCGAACCGGTCGATCTGAAGAAGGCGCTGGAAGAGCGTTATCTCGCCTATGCGCTGTCGACCATCATGCACCGGGCGCTGCCGGATGTGCGCGATGGGCTGAAGCCCGTGCATCGCCGCATCATGCACGCCATGCGGCTGCTCAGGCTCAACCCCGACCAGGGCTTTGCCAAATGCGCCCGCATCGTCGGCGAGGTGATGGGCAAGTTCCACCCGCATGGCGACCAGTCGATCTACGATGCGCTGGTTCGCCTGGCGCAGGACTTTTCCATGCGCTATCCGCTGGTCGACGGGCAGGGCAATTTCGGCAATATCGACGGCGATAACGCCGCTGCCATGCGCTACACCGAAGCGCGCATGACCGACGTGGCGACGGAACTGCTTTCCGGCATCACCGAGGACGCGGTCGACTATCGGCCGACCTACAATGAGGAGGACGAGGAGCCGGTCGTGCTGCCCGGCGCCTTCCCGAACCTGCTCGCCAATGGCTCGTCCGGCATTGCGGTCGGCATGGCCACCTCGATCCCGCCGCACAATGCCGCCGAGCTTTGCGATGCGGCCCTGCACCTGATCGAGGATCCGAGCGCGCCGGTGGCGAAGCTGATGGACTTCGTCCAGGGTCCGGATTTCCCGACCGGAGGCATCATCGTCGACAGCCGCGCCTCGATCCTCGAAGCCTACGAGACGGGCCGCGGCGGTTTCCGCGTCCGGGCCAAATGGGGCCAGGAAGACCAGGGCAGGGGCACCTGGAGCATCGTCGTCACCGAAATCCCCTATGGCGTGCAGAAGGCGCGGTTGATCGAGAAGATCGCCGAGCTTCTGATCGCGCGCAAATTGCCGTTGCTCGAAGATATCAGGGACGAAAGCGCCGAGGACATCCGCGTCGTGCTGGTGCCGAAGAGCCGTTCGGTCGATCCCGGCATCCTGATGGAATCGCTGTTCAAACTGACCGAGCTCGAAAGCCGCTTCCCGCTCAACATGAACGTGCTGTCGCGCGGCAAGGTGCCCAACGTGCTGTCGCTGAAAGGCGTGCTGCAGGAGTGGCTGGAGCACCGGCGCGATGTGCTGATCCGCCGCTCGAAGCATCGCCTCGGCGAGATCGAAAGGCGCCTCGAGATCCTGGCCGGCTACCTGATCGCCTACCTCAACATCGACGAGGTGATCAAGATCATCCGTGAGGAGGACGAGCCCAAGCAGGTGATGATGGCCCGCTGGTCGCTCACCGACACCCAGGCGGAAGCCATCCTCAACATGCGGCTGCGGGCTCTGCGCAAGCTGGAAGAGTTCGAGATCCGCAAGGAGTTCGACGGCCTCACCACCGAGAAGAAGCAGATCGAGGCGCTGCTGGCGTCGAATGCCAAGCAATGGTCGACGATCAAGTGGGAAGTCGCCAGTATCCGCGACAAGTTCGGCCCCGAGACCGAACTCGGCAAGCGCCGCACCCAGTTCGCCGACGCGCCGGAACACGATCTGACTGACATTGCCCATGCCATGATCGAGCGCGAGCCGGTCACCGTGGTGGTCTCGGAAAAGGGCTGGCTGCGGGCCATGAAAGGCCATCTGGCCGATCATTCGACCTTGACCTTCAAGGAAGGCGACAGCCTCAAGCTCGCCTTCCATGCCCAGACCACCGACAAGATCCTGGTCTTCACCACCGGCGGCAAATTCTACACCATCGGGGCCGATCGGTTGCCCGGCGGCCGCGGCCATGGCGAACCGATCCGCATCATCGTCGACATGGACAACGACCAGGACATCGTCACCGCCTTCGTCCACGACCCCAAGCGCAAGCTGCTGCTCGCCTCCTATGATGCCAACGGCTTCATCGTGCCGGAGGAAGAGGTCGTCGCCAACACCCGCAAGGGCAAGCAGGTGATGAACGTCAAGGCGCCCGACGAGGCCAAGGCCTGTGTCCCGCTTTCAGGCGATCACCTCGCCATTGTCGGCGAGAACCGCAAGATGCTGGTCTTCGCGCTGTCCGAAATCCCCGAAATGGGCCGCGGCAAGGGCGTTCGCCTGCAGAAATACAAGGATGGCGGCCTGCTCGACCTGAAACCCTTCACGCTGGCGAGCGGCCTGTCATGGCAGGATTCGGCCGACCGTACGTTTACCCGGTCGCGCGAGGAGTTGGCGGAGTGGATCGGCGCCAGGGCATCGGCCGGACGGATGGTGCCGAAGGGATTCCCGCGGACGGGGAAGTTTGGGTAGTGCGGCTTTCCCTTCTCCCCTTGTGGGAGAAGGTGTCGCCGAAGGCGACGGATGAGGGGTGTTCCAGGGAACGCCAGCATCTCACTCCGCTGGAGCACCCCTCATCCGTCTCGGCGCTACCCAACCATTTGGACTATCGTCACGATTGCGGCACTATAACAGTGCATAAACGCTGGGTAGGCCGGGGAGAGATGGGCGTTTGAAGGAAGCGAAGATCCAGAAGCCGGAGCGTCAGCAGCGCCTGTTCGGCCTGTCGACGCCGCTGAGAGCCGCCGTCATTCCGCCACTGTCGGCGGCGCGCTGGCTGCTGGTGCTGATCGTCGCCGCCGGCGTCTATTTCTTCCACGGCTTCCTGTTTCCGGTGCTGGCAGCGCTTGTCATCGCCTTCGCCAGCTGGCCGCTCTATCGCCGGCTGCTTGCCGGCGTCGGTGGCAACCGCACGATTGCCGCGACCTTTGCCATCCTGTTCATCCTCACCTTCCTGGTGGTGCCGATCGCGCTCGCCGGCACCTACGCCATCAACGAGGTCCGCGAATGGGTCGGCTGGGCGATCGAGACCAACCGGCATGGCGCCGTCACACCGCACTGGATCACGACGCTGCCGGTGATCGGCGAGTGGCTGAACGAACAGTGGGTCGACAATTTCGGCCACCCCGGCGGCATCGGCGAGCTCATCCAGCTGGTCAGCGGCGCCAATATAGGCAGCATCTATCGCGGCGTGCTGGCGGCTGGTGGCAGCGCCTTCGGCCTGCTTTTGACGCTGCTGTTTATGATGATCGCCCTGTTCTTCGCCTACCGCGACGGCGAGCAGTTCGCGGCCCAGATCGACCGTCTCGGCGAACGCATCCTGCCGACGCGCTGGGAGCGGATTTCGCGAGTCGTGCCGGCAACCATCTCATCCACCGTCACCGGCATGACCGTGATCGCCATCGGCGAGGGGCTGGTGCTGGGCGTCGCCTACTGGCTGGCCGGCGTGCCGTCGCCGGTGACGCTCGGCGCATTGACTGGCGTGATGGCGTTGATCCCCGGCGGCGCGCCGCTGTCCTTTACCCTGGTGTCGATCTACCTCGCCGCCAGCGGCTCGCCGATGGCGGGGCTGGCGCTGTTCCTCTGGGGCGCGGTGGAACTCTTCATCGTCGACAAGACCTTGCGCCCGAAACTGGTTGGCGGGCCGATCAAATTGCCTTTCCTGCCGACCTTTTTCGGCCTGATCGGCGGCGTCAAGACGATGGGCTTCCTCGGCCTGTTCATCGGCCCGGTGCTAATGGCGCTGCTTGTGGCGATCTGGCGCGAATGGCTGCGCGAAGTGGAACTGGCCGAGGATGCCGTTCCCGAGGCCGTGGCAGAGCTCGAAGGCGGACCGCCACAGATCGAGATTGTCGCCGGCCCGGCGAAGAAAAGTCAGACCGGGTAGGCAACCGCGAGCGCTGCCCGACGCTTGCGCCCCTCATGCAACTGCCACAGCGAATGCGCGACCAGCGTGACGATGAGGATGGCGCCGCCGATCAGGCTGTTGCGCGACGGCGTCTCGGCAAAGATCATCCACACCCAGACCGGCGCCAGCACCGTTTCCAGGAGATAGAACATCGCCACTTCCGGGCCTGAAATGTATTTCGGCCCGTTAGCGAGGCAGAAGAAGGCGAACGGCATGACGACAGCGCCGTTGAGGATGATCCACGATGGCGCCTCCACTTGAAAACCGGTCCTGGAGACCATGAACACCGCCAACCCAAAAGGCAGGAGGACACCGGTCAATGCGGTGAAACCCATATCCTTGCCGCTGGCGCGCGAGATGGTGATGGCGCAGGCAATCGCGAAGGCCGAACACAACGCCATCACGTCGCCGAACAGGTGTCCGGTGCCGATGGAATCGCCGACGATGATGACGATGCCGACGATCATCAGCGCCATTGCCGCAAGCGTCAGCGGCCGCGGCCGCTCGTTCAAAAAGAGCCATGACAGCAGCGCCGAAAACATGGTGGAGAAGGCCAGGATGAAAACCAGATTGGCGGTCGAGGTGTTGTAGACGCCGGTGATGAAGGCGACCGCGCCGAGCCCGTAGATCACGGCGACGATCAGCCCCGACCAGCCGGGTATGAGCTGCGGCGCATTCTTGCTGAACGAGCGCCAGACGGCCCATACGATCAGCGCCGCCACGAAGGTGCAGCCGGTGCGCAGCAAAAGGATCGTCCACGCTTCGCCATGAGCGAGCCGGATCAGCGGGATGTCGACGGTCAGCATCAGCCCGCCAAGAGCGGTGAGCAGAAGTCCTTTGGTGTGAGCGTTGTGAGATGACATGCAATGACTTTCGCAATGGACGAGAGGCAGGATGACCGGCCGGCGCAATCGCGCACTCTCCGCCAACAGCGGAAAGACCGGCATCGTCCCCGTTGAAAATGTTCAGGCCCGGATTTGGGAAAGAAGAAAGATCAGCGCGTGACCGCTTCGTGGTCGTAGCGTTCCCAGCCCTTCGGGCCGAGATGCTCCTGCGGCATGAAGCGCATCTTATAGTTCATCTTGCGTGAGCCGTTGACCCAGTAGCCGAGATAGACATGGGGCAGGCCCATGGCTCTGGCGCGGGCGATATGGTCGAGGATCATGAAGGTCCCAAGCGAACGGTCCTCGAACTCAGGATTAAAGTAGGAATAGACCATCGACAGGCCGTCGGCCATCTTGTCGGTCAGCGCCACGGCGATCAGCTCGCCCTGGCCCTTGCCGGTGATGAAAGTGTCGGGGCCGCGGCGCCGGTACTCGATGACCTTGGTGTCGACATGGGTGTCCTCGACCATCATGGCGTAGTCGAGCACCGTCATGTCGGACATGCCGCCGCGACGGTGGCGGGCGTCGAGATAGCCGCGGAAGAGCGAATATTGCTCGGTTGACGGCTGCGCGTCGTGCATGGCGCCGATGAGATCGGAATTACGCTGGATCACCCGCTTCATGTTGCGGCTGGCGGTGAATTCCTGCGCCAGGATGCGCACCGAGACGCAGGCGCGGCAGGTCTCGCAGGCCGGCCGGTAGGCGATGTTCTGCGAGCGCCGGAAGCCGCCTTGCGTCAGCAGGTCATTCATCTCCGGCGCCTTGTCGCCGACAAGATGCGTAAACACCTTGCGTTCGAACTGGCCCTCAAGATAAGGGCACGGCGATGGCGCGGTCAAAAAGAACTGCGGTGACTGGGTCGGATGCTGCGTCATCGAACCTTGGGAACACTCCTGCGAATCGCTCTACCTTTGGCTCGACTGGGGAAAAATTCAACAGGATTGTGAAGGCACGGTTGAACGAACGCCTTCAAATTTGCGCACAAATGCTTGTTGGGGTCGTTTGAACGCCGGTTCAACGGTCGCTGCGGCTGACAACAGTGCCAAGCAGCAGGTCGTGCAGCGTGCGCTTGCGATCGGAAAACAGCGTCACCAGGAGGATGAGCGGCGTCAGGATGACAGTGCTCGCCCAAAACAGCACCGAATGGACAACAGCGGTGAGCCCGTCGATCCGGCTGCCGTCGAGACGATCGAGCCGAATGCCCATCATCCTCATGCCTGAAGTGGCCTGGTTGCGACCGCCCAGCGTGTTCCAGATGTAGAGAATGGCGACCGCCGGCACGAGGATGGAATACAGCGCCCAGCCAAGACCGAAGGTCAAAAGGCCAAGCACGGCCACCAGGATCGCGAACGGAATGGTGAGCAGCGCGACGATGCAATAGTCGATGATGAAGGCGAAGATGCGCCGCGTGCGCACACCGTCATAAGCCCTGACGTCGTCGAGCCTGCTGGTGATGATTTCGCCGTCAAGTACGCGCGCGTTCATGTCATGTCCTCGCCATGGCATTCCAATGGGAATGTCTGTCGCCCTTTCAAATGGTGAGGGCGACAGCGAATTCAAGAAACGGACACTGCGGCGTTCAGCTGACCGTTCCTAGAAGATGCTGCGGAAAAGGCGGTAGCGGACCCTGTCCACCCCGGCGATCCGTCGAGAGGGACCATTGCACGCAAGCGTTGCCGTCGGGTTAAGCTTTCTCGAGCAGTTCTCACATTACGCCGGTAGATTCATCACAGTTGCGCCGAACCGCACGAGTTTGCGGTCTGGGCAGTTGAACATGACACTCTTCCCAGTTTAGCTTGCTGCGGCGCAACAAGACGCCGAGGGGACGGGGAAATATGGACTACGACATGCTGGTCATCGGCAGCGGCCCTTCCGGCCGCCGCGCCGCGGTGCAATCGGCCAAGCTCGGCAAATCGGTGCTGGTGGTCGACAGGGGCCGGCGCCTCGGCGGCGTCTCGGTGCACACCGGCACCATCCCGTCCAAGACGCTGCGCGAGACGGTGCTCAACCTCTCCGGCTGGCGCGAGCGCGGCTTTTACGGCCGCGGCTACCGGGTCAAGCAGGATATTTCGATCGGCGATCTGGTCGATCGCCTGCACAAGACGCTCGACCACGAGGTCGAGGTGCTGCAGCACCAGTTCATGCGCAATGCGGTCAAGAGCGCACGCGCCACGGCGAAATTTCTCGGTCCAAACAAGATCAGCCTGACCGCCGACAATGGGGACTACTCGGAGGTCGGCTTCGCCAATGCGCTGATTGCGGTCGGCACCAGGCCGCACCGGCCGCGCGACGTACCCTTCGACAAGGTCCGCGTCTTCGATAGCGACGAGATGCTGGAACTCGACCGTTTGCCGCGCACGCTGACGGTCATCGGCGCCGGCGTCATCGGCGTCGAATATGCCACCATCTTTTCGGCCCTCGACGTGCCGGTAACGCTGGTCGAGCCGCGCAACACCATCCTCGACTTCGTCGACCGCGAGATCGTCGACGACTTCATCCACCAGATGCGCGACCGCGGCATGACCATTCGGCTCGGCAGCACGGTCAAGGAAATCGTCTCAAAACCCGACTATGCCGAAGTGACGCTCGCCGATGGCCGCACCATCCGTTCTGAGGTCGTGCTTTATGCTGCCGGGCGCAGCGGCAATCTCGGCAGCCTCGGCCTTGATGTGGTCGGCATCGATGCCGACTCCAGGGGCCGCATCAAGGTCGATCCGCAGACGTTCCAGACCGCCGTGCCCAACATCTATGCCACCGGCGACGTCATCGGCTTTCCGAGCCTTGCCTCGACTTCGATGGAGCAGGGCAGGGTGGCCGCCTGTCACGCCTTCGGCGTGCATTTGCCGCCGCCGCCGGAAACCTTTCCCTATGGCATCTACGCCGTTCCGGAAATCTCCACCGTCGGCCAGTCGGAGGAACAGGTGCGCGAGAGCGGCGCCGCCTATGAGGTCGGCGTGGCGCGCTTCCGCGAAACCTCGCGCGGCCACATTATGGGCGTCAACACCGGCTTCCTGAAGCTGCTGTTCTCGGTCGAAACCCGCCGCCTGCTCGGCGCCCACATTGTCGGCGAGGGCGCCACCGAACTGATCCATATCGGCCAGGCGGTGATCAATCTCGGCGGCACCGTCGACTTCTTCGTCAACAACACCTTCAACTACCCAACGCTGGCCGAAGCCTACAAGATCGCCGGGCTCGATGCCTGGAACCGGATGGGGCAGGGGTAACGCGCCTCAGCTCAGCCTTCCATCTGGGCGAGCAGCGACAGCATGACGTCGGCAGAAGGCATCGGCAGCACCGCCTCGATTTCGGCTGGGCGCACGCCGGCGATCGCGTCGGCGCCGGCGGCGACGGTGCCCCAGCGGTCCGCGGAACCCATGTTTGGACCAGGCGAGTTCCTGCAGCTTCGGGCTGGTCAGCGCGTCGAGCCGTCTAGCCGCATCTGCGATAGTCCGCATCCACATCTTTCAGCCGGCTTACTGTTTTCAGTGGCTCGCTGCGGCGTTATGTGAGTTGATGGGGTGGACGGGCGCGACGGGAGATCGAGATGCTGGGCTGGTTCCGCAAGCTGCTGCCGCGCGAAGATCGCTTCTTCGATCTGTTTGAACGGCATTCCCGTACCGTAGTCGGTGGCGCCGAGGCGCTGGAGCAGCTTCTCCAGGGCAAGGATATCGAGCGCTGGTGCCAGAAAATCATCGATCTCGAGGACGAGGCCGATCACATCACCGCCGAAGTCCTGCTGGCGGTGCGGCGCTCCTTCATCACGCCCTTCGATCGCGGCGACATCAAGGATCTTATTCAGTCGATGGATGATGCCATCGACATGATGCACAAGACCGTCAAGACGGTAAAGCTGTTCGAAAAGAAGGAATTCGACCCGCTGATGCAGGAAATGGGTGGCGTCATCGTTGCCGCTTCCAGGCTGGTGGCCGAGGCGATCCCGCTGCTCAGCAAAGTCGGGACGCACACTGTGCGCCTCAACGCCATCGCAGAAGAAGTCATGCGCGTCGAAAGCCGCGCCGACGATTTGCATGAGCAAGGGTTGAAGGACCTGTTCAAGCGACATGGCCGCAGCGATCCGATGGCCTACCTGATCGGCAGCGAGATTTATGGCCAGCTGGAGAAAGTGGTCGACCGCTTCGAGGACGTCGCCAACGAGATCAGCGGCATCGTCATCGAGAACGTTTAGGCAATGGAAGCCACCATCGCCTTTCCCGTGCTGGCCGGCCTTGTCGCCGTCGCGCTGTTTTTCGATTTTCTCAATGGCCTGCATGACGCAGCCAACTCCATTGCCACCATCGTCTCCACCCGCGTGCTGAGGCCGCAATATGCGGTGCTATGGGCGGCTTTCTTCAATTTCATCGCCTTCATGTTCTTCGGCCTCCATGTCGCCGAGACCGTGGGAAAAGGCATAGTCGACGTCACCATTGTCACGCCGGCGGTGATCTTTTCGGCGCTTGTCGGTGCCATTGCCTGGAACATCGTCACCTGGATTGCTGGCATCCCATCGAGCAGCTCGCATGCGCTGATCGGTGGGTTGGTTGGCGCGGGTATTGCGAAGGCCGGCGTCAGCGCCATCGTCTGGACGGGGCTCGGCAAGACGGTCGCCGCAATCGTCGTGTCGCCGGCGACCGGTTTTGTTCTGGCGCTGGTCCTGATCCTGGTCGTTTCCTGGCTGTTCGTGCGCCAGACACCGTTTGCCGTCGACAGCACCTTCCGCGTCATGCAGTTCTTTTCTGCCTCGCTTTATTCGCTCGGACACGGCGGCAACGACGCCCAGAAAACCATGGGCATCATCGCCGTACTGCTCTATTCGCAAGGCATGCTCGGCGCCAATTTCTACGTGCCGCTATGGGTCGTCCTCACCTGTCAGTCGGCGCTGGCTCTGGGCACGTTGCTCGGCGGTTGGCGCATCGTTCACACAATGGGCTCGAAAATCACCCGACTGAACCCGATGCAGGGCTTCTGCGCCGAAACCGGCGGCGCCATCACTCTGTTCGCGGCCACTTGGCTCGGCGTTCCCGTGTCGACCACCCACACGATCACTGGGGCCATCATCGGCGTCGGCGCTGCCCGCCGCGTCTCGGCCGTGCGCTGGGGCATTGCCGGCAACATCGTCATCGCCTGGATTATCACCTTGCCGGCCACGGCGGCAATTTCGGCACTCACCTATTTTGTCACGCGCCTTGGCGGCTGACGCGGAGCGGGTGCCAGAATCTGATTGTGGGCGATGAAACGTCCATACAGATCTGACGCAAAGCCTAGCCCTGAAGTTCGTTTGATTTTCTGGCCAAAAACCGTGTCGCCCAAGCCAGCCCTTATCGGGTTTTGGCCAGATTTCTGCCAGGCAACAGTTTCACGACGCTGGCCTCTTGGAGGGTTTTGAGCGCTTCCTCTTTGGTGAGGCCGAACTTGCGGGCAAAGTAGGCGGCTTCGATCGCCATTTCGCGATCTGCCTGCGGTTCGATTTTCTGCTTTGCCTTCTTGCCCACGACAAGAATCATAGCACATTCCACTAGATAGATCCAAAGAAGCTCGTCCACCGCGCTTTGTACGCGGGCTGCGGCCAGTGGGCTCCCGGCTTACTTAGCCTAGATCGCGGCGCGGTCGCGAACGTCGATAGCTCTCTCAATCCGGGCCACTTTCGGAGGGATGGCCACGATTGCCGGCACGACCCGGTAGTGATGATTTGCTATGCAGCAATCGGCGCCGCAAGCCATTGCCTGACGATCGCGGCGTCAGGGTCGCCGATGTCATGACCTGAGGCGACGATCCGGGCGTCGACCTCGGCGCCGCGTTTGGTGAGCAGCGTCACCAGCGCCGGCGCGAACGGCCCGTAGGTCTCGTCGGCGGCGCCGGCAATAATCAGAACCCGCGTTCCGCGGACGTCGGTTGACGGAATATTGTCAAGCACCGGCATTGCTCTCAGCAACGCCGCTTTGCGCACGAGGCCGGGGTTGAGCAGCATCAGGCTGGACACCAGATTGGCGCCGTTGGAATAGCCGAGGAAAGTCGCGCGAGCGAGATCGAGCCGGTGCCGCCTTGCGGCCTCGCTTGCAAACGCAGCGAAGGTCGATGTCTCGGTGCGGATGCTTGCCTGCTCGAAGCGGGTCGGGTTGATCCGCTCGAACCAGCGGAAGCCGTCCTCCTGCGGGATGCGGCCCCGCACCGCGACCAGCGTGGCGTCGGGTGCGATCTGCCTTGCAATCGGCAGCATTGTCGTTTCGTCGACGCCCGATCCGTGCAGCAAAAACAGGCACTCGCCGCTTGCATTTGCCGGCTCGAGGAACCGGTAACGGAAGGCCAGATCCTGGTGCAGAACGTCATGCTTTTCGGTATATTCAGGCACGCTCATATCTCTTTGATTTCGTGATTGTTTTGTTCGTTTGCCGGCTTCAAAACGGAATATTTTCACACTCCGCGAAAAGTGATTGAACCAGGCTCATTTCAGACCGTTTCTGCGCCGATATGCTTCCCGCGGGAGGAATCGAAGCGGTGTGCGCCGATAGTCGCATCCCGGCATGAACAACACGAGCACCCTTGCTCTCGCTTTGAGGCCTTTTGTCGATGACTACGCAACTCCCGCCGGATCGCGCCGAACGCGACACCCGCATTGACGTGTTCCGCGCGCTCGCTCTGTTGACCATCTATATCGACCATGTGCCGGGTACCGTCTTCGAAACGCTGACCTACAAGAATTTCGGATTCTCGGACGCGGCGGAAGCCTTCGTGCTGATCTCCGGCATGTCCGTGGCGCTCGCCTATGGCAGCAAGTTCCAGACCGGTGGTCGGCTATTGGCGACGTTGAAGATGTGGCGCCGCGCCGGCGTCCTCTACACCGCCCACATTGTCACCACCATGGTGGTGATGGCGATGTTCTGCGCGGCGGCGGTCCTCGCCCACCGGCCTGAGCTGCTGAAGCTGATCAACATCGAACCGTTGATGAAGAACACGCCCGAGGTGATGGTCGGCATCGTCACGCTCGGCCACCAGCTCGGCTACAACAACATCCTGCCGGTCTATGCGGCGCTGCTGTTGATGGCGCCGGTCTTCCTGCTCTTCATCAGCTACAGGCCGCTGCCGACACTGGTCTTTTCTGGTGCCCTGTGGCTCGTCGCCGGCATCTGGCAGATCGCGCCGCCGAACTATCCCGAGCCGGGCTTCTGGTTCCTCAACCCGCTGTCCTGGCAGTTCCTGTTCAACATCGGTCTCGCCGGCATGCTGCATGTCCGGCGCGGCGGTACGATTCCCGTCAATCGCTGGCTGGTGGGCGCCGCCGCGACCTATGTCGCGGCGGCGCTGGTCTGGGTTCACAGCCCGCTCTGGGGCCAGATCACCTGGTTCGACCTGCCAGTAGTGATCGGCGGCTTCGACAAGACCTTCCTGTCGCTGCCGCGGTTGCTGCACATTCTGGCAGTGAGCTATCTGATCGTCGCCCTGCCGGCATTCTCGAACCTGTTCCGCCTCAGTCGCGACCATCCGCTCGCTCTGTTCGGCAAGCGCTCGCTGCCGGTGTTCCTTGCCGGCACGGTGATCGCCATGGTGGCGCAGGTGATGAGGCTGATCAACCCGGGCGGCTTTGCCTATGACGCCCTGCTGATATCGGCCGGCATCGCCATGCAGTTCGCGCTCGCCTTCTATCTCGAATGGCTGTCCGGGATCGGCTGGTCGGGCGAGAAGCCGGTTCGCACCGAAGCCCCGGCCGCTCGCCAACCTTTCGGAATGTCGCCCGTGGTGGCAAGGCTGAGCAGGTAATCCAGCCGGGCTGATCTAGCCAGGCGAGGGGCCGGATGAAGCTCGCACCACAAGATCGACCGGCAGCAACTGCCGTTGGTGCGAGCCGTCGTTCTCCAGGATCGCCTTGACGGCGAGCCGGCCCATCTCGGCAATCGGCTGGGCGACGGTGGTCAGCGGCGGCTTGGATACCGCGCCCTCCGGCACGCCGTCGAAGCCGACAATGGACACGTCGCCCGGCACGGCGATGTCGTGCTGGCGCAGCCAGTCGAGCGCATGCAGCGCCATCCTGTCCGACATGGCCAGGATTGCCGTCGGCCGCTGCGGCAGCGCGAAAATATGCTCGAGACCGGCCCGCACGGTCTCTTCGTCATTCAGGGTTTCGTAGATAGGCACTTGCGAGACGTCGATGCCGAAGCGGGAAAGTTCGGCGAAATAGCCGCGCAGACGGTCGCGCGTGCCGGAATAGAGGGACGACGTCTCGACCTGCTCTTGCGTGACCGGACCAAAGCCGGCGTCGGCGGATTCCAGGGCCAGAACGGCAAAGCGGCGATGGCCGAGCTCGGCCAGATGGCGCGCGGCAAGGCTGGCGCCGGCGATGTTGTCGATGCCGATCGCCGCGACCGCCTCATTCTCCGAATCGAGGTCGAGCGCCACGAAAGGCAGTTTGCGTTCGCGCGCCAGCTCGACCAGCCGTGAACCGCCTTCGATGCAAAACACGATAAAACCGTCGACCAGCGCGCTCTGGATGTTCCAGGCGAGCTGTTCGTTGTTGGCGGCGGAGACCAGCGAAATCCCCGCGCCGGTGGCGTCGCAGGCTTGCGAGATGCTGGCCATCATCACGCGGGCAAAAGGATCGTTGAAGAAATAGGAGAGGGGCTCTGCCGTCGCCACACCGATGGCATTGACCTTGCCGGCGCGCAGCAGCCGGCCCTTGGGGTCGGGGCCGGCATAGCCCATTGCCTCCGCTGCCGCCTTGACCCGCTCGCGCACCTCTTCGCGCACGATCTCGGGTCGGGCGAAGACATTGGACGCGGTGCCGTGCGAGACGCCGGCTGCCTTGGCAATGTCGGCCAGCCGCACTGGTCTCGTCTTCCCGGAGGTCAATACCGTCATCTTCGTCTCCTGAACCGGGCCTATCTATCACTTTCGTTGGATCGGTTCAAATTTTCTCTTGATCGGAAGCGGAGGTGGGTCTATATTTGAATCGATCCAAGGCGATTTACTGCGATGCGGTTGGATCGGTTCAAGAGGAGGGTGCCATGCATCCCATGAATTATCTGTTCGAAGACATCTACGGCAATGACTGGGGCATCGCCTCGAATGCCGCCACCCGCAAGCGCCGTGGCCGGACTGGCCCGTGGAAGCGCGACCTGCGTTTCCTCGTGGAACGCAAGCGGAGCTGATCGGCAAGGCATTTTCGTGCCGGCTGATTGGATCGATTCAATTCTCTAAGAGGAGACCGAACCATGCATCCCGTGAAGCATCTGTTCGAAGACATCTATCGCAACTACTGGGGCATCTCGCCAGCTACCGAGCGGCCGGAACGGCAGCGGTTGACCAAGTCTGCCAAGCGCAAGCGCGACCTGCTGCCGGAACGCCGGCAGGATTGAGCCTCGTGTGAAAAATATCGGTCGGGGCAGGGTCTCTTGCCCCGCCGATTCAAGAACGCTGGCGCACCAGGGCCGAGGCCGCGATCGCGAGCCAGCCGGCGATCAGCAAGCTGCCACCGATCGGCGCCGACATCGGGAAAAGCCGCGATCCCACGAAATCGCGCGCCAGCAGATCGCCACAGAACAGCACCAGCCCGATGAGGAGCACCAGGCTGCCGATCCGCAGGATCCGGTTTGCGCGGGCGAGGCCAGCGGCCAGAAACACCGGCGCATGCATGATCAGGAAGGATGCGGCGGTGCCGACAAAGGCACCGCCCAGATGCGCCGATGCCGCCGACAGCGCCACGCCGGCTGCGCCGCACAGGCCGCCGGCGAAGACCAGGATGCGGGCGCTGCCTTCTGCCGGATGGTCGGCGATGCTCATGTCTCGGGCTCCTGTGATTGGCGGTAAGCGGCGCAACCTGTCAGGATTTGCCTGAGACCGCCAGCATGTCACGCGTGCGGCGTGACTGGACCAGCCAGTCGTAGACAGCGCCGCCGGCCATCAGCACGGATGTGCCGAGAAACACCGCGCGCATGCCGAAATGACCACCGACGAAGCCGCCGAGCAGCGGGCCTGCGACCTGGCCGACATATTGCGCCGAGATCGCCAGGCCGAGCACATTGCCGCCGACGCCATCGGGAACATTGTGGCGGATGACGCTGGTGATGCAGGGCAAGAGCCCGCCCAACACCAGACCCATCAGGAACCGCAGGCCGACCAGTTGCCAGCTTTCGGTGACGAAGGCTTGCGGTACCAGCAGCATTGCCGAAACGGCAAGCGATACGACGATGACATTCCAGTGGCCGATGCGGTCGGCAAGCTTGCCCAGCCGTGACGCCGACAGGATGGCGCCGAGTGCGGCCGCCGACATGACGACGCCCGAGATCAGCGTCACCCGACTGGCATCCGCGACCAGTTGCTGAACATAGACAGTGATGATCGGCTCGATCGACATGTTGGCGAAGGTGAACAGCATGCCGGTCGCCAGCATGGCGACGACAGGCCGCTTGTCAGGGATCTGCGCCCAGCCGCCCTTCGGCTTCTCCTTGGGTTTGGTCAGTGCTGTCGGGCGAGGCATCTCCTTGATCAGGAAGGTCGTCGCCAGCGCCGCCAGGAAAATGACGCCGCCGGCGATCAGGAAGGTGGCGCGGATGCCGATCAGCGGCGGCAGCGCGCCGCCGAGCAGCGGCCCGACCAGCGAGCCTGCGGTGATGCCGGCCGACAGCACGCCGAGCGCCCAACCGGAGCGTTCCTTCGGCGTCTGCATGGCGACCAGTATGGTCGAGCCCGAGGAATAGCCGCCGGCAAAACCGATCAGCAGGCGCAGCAGCACCAACTGCCAGACGGTCTGCACCATGCCGGTCAGCGACATGCAGATCGCCATGCCGAAACTGGCGCGCACCAGCATCACCTTGCGGCCGTAGCGGTCGCCCAGCCGCCCCCACAGCGGCGCGACGAGGGCCGCGGCAAAGAAGGTTGCGCCGAAAGCGATGCCCGACCATTGCACGATCGCTGCGTGGCCCACGGCGCCCAGCTGCTCGACATAGAGCGGCAGGAACGGCAAGAGCAGCGTCATCGCCACAAGCGTGCTGAACGATCCGGCAAAACACACGAACAGGTTGCGCCGCCAGTGCACGTTGTAGGTCGAGGGCGCTTGCGTCGCTTGCGCTGCACTGTCCTGCGGCATGTCATGTCCTGTCCGCTTGCTGCGGATACCATTTTGGGATACCAAGTTGGTATCCGTCTTGAACGCAAGCTTTGCCGCTGTCAATGCAGCGCTCTCAAACGTGATCGGCCAGACCTCAATGCGAGGCCGATCGCCAGCACCGGAACCAAAGATGTCGCAGATGCAGACCGTCGAAAAAGCGCTTCGCGAGATGATCCTCGGCCTCGAGGTCGGTCCCGGCGAAAGGTTGACGGAACGCTGGATCGAGAGCCGCTTCGGGGCCTCTCGCACGCCGGTCAGGGCAGCGCTACTGCGGCTTGAGACGGAAGGCTTGATCTGCCGCGACGGGCGCGGCTGGACGGTATCGCCGATCAACCTTGCCGAACTGGAACAGATCGCGGTCTATCGCGAGGCGGTCGAGGTTGCGGCCGTCAGGCTGACTTCGGCGCTGGCGGAGAGGAACGCCGTCGATGTCATCGAGGCGATGCTGGACTCCTGCGACACCACCACGCCGCGCGAGGAATGGCACCGCGTCGGCATGGATTTCCACATCGAACTGGCACGGCTCTCCGGCAACGAGTTCCTGTTCCGGGCGGTGCGCGATGCCATGACGCGGCTGTCGCGGGCGCGCTGGCTGGAGGTGCGCGACGAGGCAGCACTCGGCCGCGCCTGGAGCGAGCATCACGCCATCCTGGCGGCGGTGCGGGCGGGCGACGCCGACGCGGCGGCAGCGCGGCTTTCGGCCCATATTGTCGGCAGCCGCGACCGCCTGGTGACGTCGCTGCACAATGACCGGCGCGGTCTGCGCGCCAGGGGATTTGCCGTCGTCGCCGCTTGATATCGGTCACGAAGGTGACAGAACGCCGGCGCCATCCGCTTTCGGCCTCGCTTCATGAGCGCCGATGGCGTAAGGAGCGGCCATGGAAAACAACCGATTTGAAACACCCGTGACCGTCAAGGCAGCCGCGGGGGGAGAAAACCAGCTCCTGCGCACGGCCCGCGAGGCCTCCGATTACCTGCTCAACAGCTGGCCCGGCAAGCGCAGCCCCAAGCATCGCGAAGCGCTGCAGGCCTGTCATGATGCGCTGGCCGGCGACAAGCCGGCGATGATTGCAAGGCGTGCCTTCATTGCCGCGGCGCGCGAAGTCAACGTCTTCGTCAGCGACAAAGCGACGGCCTGATTCACAACAGTATCGCTGGAATCCGGCCCGTGAAGCGGGCCGGACATCGTGCAATCCTGTCTTGCCTATTTTGCCGTCTCGGTCTCGGTTTCGGAACCGGCCTCGTTTTCAGGCTCGGAGCGCTCCTTGGCCGCAACCTTGGCGGCCAGCTTCTCCGCCTTCTTGGCGGCCTTCTGCCGGTCGCGCTCCTTGCGTTCCTGACCGTAGTTCGGTGGTCGCGCCATATCGTTTCCTTTCGCTGTGCCTGATCCTGCCTAGAAGCATTGGCCGGCAAACACAACAGCGCGGGGAGGGCAGATGCCAGCGGTTCGGGACTTGCGTGATGGCTAACACAATGGTTTAGAAAAGGCTGCGGGACAGTTACTGGAGCCGCCGCCGACCGACTTCGAATCAAAACGACCGATGGCCACGCTTCAAAGAAACGCACAGAAGCTCGTCTATTATGCGCGCAACGCCATGCGCGACATCGCGCCGCCGGCCCTTTTCCGGCGCCAGCTCGGCCGTCTGCTCGCTCAGGCCAGGCTTTCCGATGCATCGGTCCGTGAGCGGCTCAATTATTACAACACGCTGCGGGAGCCCTTTACACCAAGCCCCGAGGCCGTGCCGGCCAGCCGGCTGCCGACGGACCGCAGCATGTACTATTACGATCTGAAGGAGTTCACCCGCTATTTCGATCCGGGTCTGCGCATCGACCTGGAATTCGGCGACGTCGTCGAGGTGCCGAAGATGCCGTCGATCGTCAAGGACCGGCCGATCGCCGGCGACAACGGCAACGGCGTCCTGTTCAAGCTGAACAAGTTCCGTCATTTCCACATGCCGGCCGACGATGTTGCCTTCGCCGACAAGCATCCGCTCGTCGTCTGGCGCGGCGAGCTCAACAATCCGATCCGCACCTTGCTGCTGGAGGCCGCCCGCGACCTGCCTATCTGCGATGTCGGCACGCCAAGGGCAACGGCGCCGGCGGAATATCGAAAACCCTATCTCACCATCGATCAGCAGCGGCGCTACCGCTACATCATTTCCCTCGAAGGCAATGATGTCGCAACCAATCTGAAATGGATCATGAGCTCGAATTCGCTCTGCCTCATGCCGCCGCCGACTTACGAGACATGGTTCGCCGAGGGGCAGCTGGAGCCCGATGTCCATTATGTGCCGCTGGCGCCCGATTTCAGCGATCTTGCGGACCGGGTGCACCATCTCGAGCGGCATCCGGCCGAGGCCCAGCGCATCGTCGCGGCGGCCAACGCCTATTGCCGCAAATTCGCCGACGAGCGGGCCGAGCAGGCGATCAGCCTGCTCGTGCTCTACAAATATTTCGTGCTCAGCGGCCAGATCGAGCCCGATCCGGAGGTCTGGCGGTTTATCGCGGGCTAGCCGGCTTTCGACAGTCTTTCAGATGACGCTGCGGTCGAGAACCAGATCGGCCGGGCCGAACCGGTCCTTCGCCGTGAACTGCTGGTGCCAGTAGGGGTAGAGCACCGGCGGCCGGCTGACGGCATCGAGACGGTCGCGTTCCTCAGCGGTGAGGGCGAGCGCCGCGGCGGCAAGATTGTCCTTAAGCTGGGTCTCGTTGCGCGCGCCGATCACCAGCGAGCTGACGGCCGGCCTGCCGAGCAGCCAGGCAAGCGCCACCTGCGCCGCCGAGACGCCGCGTGCCGCTCCGATGTCGACCAGCACATCGACGATCCGCCACAGCCGGTCTTCATCGCGGATCGGCGGTTCCGACCAGCCAGCAAGCTGGCGCGCGGTCGGGCTGTCGCGGCGGTATTTGCCCGACAAGAGGCCGCCGGCAAGCGGGCTCCACACCAGCACGCCAAGGCCCTGGTCGACCGAGATCGGCAAGAGTTCGTATTCAGCCTCCCGCGCTTCCAGCGTGTAATGGATCTGCTGGGTGATGAAGCGCGGCTGGTGCTGGCTGTCGCTGATGCCTAGCGCCTTCATCACCTGCCAGCCGGAGTAATTGGAGCAGCCGACATAGCGGATCTTGCCCTGGGCAACCAGCGTGTCGAGCGCGGCCATGGTCTCCTCGAGAGGCGTCGTGCCATCCCATTCGTGCAGAAAATAGATGTCGATGACATCGGTCCTGAGGCGCTTCAGGCTCTTCTCGCATTCGCGGATCAGATGATGGCGCGACAGGCCTTCGTCATTGGGACCTTTGCCGATCCGCATGCGCGCCTTGGAGGCGATCAGCACATCGTTCTTGCGCTTGCCGCCGAGCGCCTCGCCGATGATCTCTTCCGACAGGCCGTTCGAATAGACATTGGCGGTGTCGATGAGATTGATGCCGGCATCGATGCAGGTGTCGATGATGCGGGAGGCCTCCGCGAGATCGGAATTGCCGACGGCGGCGAACGGTCCGCTGCCGCCGAAGGTCATGGTGCCCAGCGTCAGCGTCGAAACTTTCAAGCCGGAACGGCCAAGCGTGCGGTATTCCATGTCAGATCCTCGCAATTTTGGTGGGGTGGGGCGGTTTTGGTCGAGAAGGGCGGGGGCCGCCCGAATGGGTCAGCCATTTGTAGGACAATTTAAGCGGTTTGTCGCCATGCCACGGCAATGGATCCACCATGCCCCGCCGATTTGCGGCGATGATCGGCTGGCCGGCGGTTTGCAATAAAACCGTCATTGCCGGCCTATATCAAGTCGGCTCAGGGTTTCATGACAGCCGGCAAGCGGAGCAGCAGAAATGACCGAGTTAAAGCAGAATTCTCCGGCCAGGGATTGGCTTGAAGCCGAACTCGCCGACACGCTCGACGAAGACTATGAGCTGGAAATGTCAGAGCCGGCGCTGTCGCTGGAGATCGCCAAGATCTACAAGAACGCGCATCCGCCATCGATCGATCGCATGCAGTATTTTCGCGATCTGATCAGCCTGCAGTCGGAACTGATCAAGCTGCAGTCCTGGGTCGCCTACCACAAGAAAAAGCTGGTGGTGATTTTCGAGGGCCGCGATTCTGCCGGCAAGGGCGGCGTCATCAAGCGCATCACCCAGCGCCTCAACCCGCGCATCGCTCGTGTTGTGGCGCTGCCGGCGCCGACCGAGCGTGAGAAATCGCAATGGTATTTCCAGCGCTACGTGCCGCATCTGCCGGCCGGCGGTGAGATCGTGCTGTTCGACCGCTCCTGGTACAATCGCTCCGGCGTCGAGCGGGTGATGGGCTTTGCCGACCAGGATCAGGTCGAGGAGTTCTTCCGCGACGTGCCGGAGTTCGAGCGCATGCTGGTCCGCTCCGGCGTCACCCTGGTCAAATACTGGTTCTCCATCACCGACGAAGAACAACAGATGCGCTTTCTGATGCGCATCCACGATCCGATGAAGCAATGGAAACTGTCGCCGATGGATCTGCAGTCGCGCGTGCGCTGGGAGCAGTACACCAAGGCCAAGGAAGAGACGTTTGCCCGCACCAACATTCCCGAGGCGCCGTGGTACATCGTCGAAGGCAACGACAAGAAGCGGGCGCGGCTGAACTGCATCGACCATCTGCTCAAGCAGATGCCTTACGAGGAAGTGCCGCACGAAGAAATCACGCTGCCCGAGCGGGTGTTCAATCCGGAGTACGAACGGCAGGTGCTGCCGCGGGAACTTTACGTGCCGGAGAAGTATTGAGCACTTTTTCCTTCTCCCCGTTCACGGGGAGAAGGTGCCCGAAGGGCGGATGAGGGGCAGCGCTAATCTCGAAAGTAGAGCCCAGTCAATTCGCATCATCGGCGGGGTAATCATCTATCGGCAGCGCCGCCCCTCATTGCCCTGCCGGGCATTTCTCCCCGTAGAACGGGGAGAAAGGAGCCTGCACCAAAGGCTTCACCTAACCCCGCTTGATCGTCACATGCGTGGCAAGCGCCGTCGCGACCTGCTCGGTGCATTGATAGCCGAGCTTGAGCATATCCAGGCCTGCAAACAGATTCTCACCCTTGCCCAGCAGCACCGGCGACACCGCCAGATGCAACTCGTCGATGAGCTTCTCCTGGAGATACTGCCGGATGGTGGAGACGCCGCCGCCGACGCGGACATCCTTGCCACCGGCAGCGGCTTTCGCCTGGTCGAGTGCCTCATGGATGCCGCCGGTGACGAAGTGGAAAGTGGTGCCGCCTTCCATTTCGATCGGATCGCGCTTGTAATGCGTCAGCACGAAGACCGGCACATGGTAGGGCGGATTGGTGCCCCACCAGCCCTTCCAGCTGTCGTCCGGCCAATCGCCGCGGATTGGCCCGAACATGTTGCGGCCGAGGATCCAGGCGCCGACATTGTCGAAGCTGCGGACGGTAAACCGATCGTCCACATCGGTGGTGCCGCCATCCTTGCCGACCATTTCGTGGAAGGTGCGGGTGCCGGTCATCCATTTGTGTAGTTCCTCGCCACCAACGCCCAGCGGGTTTTGCAGGGTCTGGTCAGGACCGGCGCCGAAACCGTCGAGCGACAGGGTGAATGCATTGACACGCAGTTTGGACATGAAAGCCTCCGAGGTAACCGGTTGTAATTTGCAAGTAGTTGTTTTGTAGCAAACCGATTGCGAATTGCAAGTGGTTTTTTTAAAATCACAGAGATTTAGAATATTCTAATAGTTGACGGAAAAAGCCGCCGCGTTACCCTTCGGGAGGCCCTGAGTCGGGAGCGCACGAGATGAAGGCATATCGCGTCGAGAGGATGGACGGAGAGATCGTTCAGGAGAGTCAGGAGACCCAGGCCAGTACACCGTTTGGAGCAGCCGAAAAAGTGATCGGCCGGAAGGTCACCTTGCGAGGCAACGCCTGTAAATGGATCCGCGTGGTTGACCTGACAGACAAGGTCCCGACGCGGCGTCGCCCCAGCATTTACGAGTATAGAGCGCTGGCGGGATAAGGTCAGCAAATTTGCGGCGCCTGTGACGGCAAACTGCCTCAAGCCGCCGCACGCTTCGGCATCACCGCAAACGGGCTGAGGCCAAGCCAGGTCTGCATTTTGCCGGCGACGTCGAGATCGCCGGTCAGGCTGATCTTGTCGCGTTCCTTGTGAACCGTGGTCAGCCCCATCCAGATCGACGTCATGGTGCAGAGGTCCGTCGAGACATAGAGATCGACGTCAAAGCCCGGATCGTACCAGCACAGATCGACATCGCCGTGCTTTTCGACGATCAACCACCATGAGCGTTTTGACGCCGGCAGGTCATGATACAGGAATTGTATCACGGTGCGTCCGTCGGGCAGCGGGGAGGGGTTCAGATTGCGGCGCATGTCCCACATCAGCAGCGACGGATCGAGATTCCTGAGCGACAGCCTGGCCTCGACCCATTTCTGACCCCAGAAGCCCATCGCTTCGACCACCGGGCGCAAATCCCGACCCGCCTCGGTCAGCCGGTATTCGAACACACCCTTTTCGGATTCGATCTCGGTGCGCTCGACAATGCCGCCCGCTTCGAGGTCCTTCAGCCGTTGCGACAGAAGGGTTGGCGACATTTTCGGCACGCCGCGGCGCAAATCATTGAAACGGGTCGAGCCCGCCACCAGTTCGCGCAGCAGCACCATGGTCCAGCGTGTGCACAACAGCTCCGCCGCCATCGAGAGCGGGCAGAACTGCTTATATCCGGCTTGTGTCATGTGGCGATCTCCAAAAGAAGTTGCCGAACCTTATTCAGAAAACCTGAGATCAGCCAGTACAGAAGCTGTACTGGTCCCCCTGGTACAGTTTGGTGACTGGAGGGGCCCGGCGCCGTCATGCGAGGCAGCGGTCACGTCGCCGGGCAGTCCGGCGCCGATCCATAAGGAGTAAAGCAATGACCGCTTACGTGATCGCAGACATCAAGGTGAAGGACGACAAATGGGTGCCGGCCTATGCCGCTTCGGTGCACGACCTCGTGCACAAGCATGGCGGCAAGTACCTGGCCCGCAGCGGCAATGTGAAGACGCTCGAGGGCAAGCCGCTCGACACCAGCCTGATCGCCATCATGGCGTTTCCGTCGGCAAAGGCAGCCGAAGCCTTCACCAACGATCCGCAATACGCCCCGTTTGTGGCGGAGCGCCAGAAGGGCAGCGACAGCCGCTTCCAGCTGATCGACGATACCGACCTGGCCGGAACGATCCCTTATCTGCCGAAGGCGTGAGGAAAAGCCGGAACCCGGTACGTTCGGGTTCCGGCTATCTCTTCAGCGTCCCTGTGGGCAAAACCTATTCCATCGACAGGATGAGATTGCGCACGGCCGGATAGATTTCGCGCTCCCAGCGCTTGCCGTTGAAGACGCCGTAATGGCCGACATTGGCCTGCAAATGATGGCGCTTCAGATGCGGACGCAGCGACCGGCACAATTCATGCGCGGCCGAGGTCTGACCGAGGGCGCAGATGTCGTCGCGCCCGCCCTCGACGGTCAGCAGCGCCGTGTTGCGGATCGCGCCCGGATCGACCGGGCTGCCGCGGAACGTGAACGTACCGGTGGCGAGCTCCGCCTTTTGGAACACGCGGTCAATGGTTTCGAGATAGAATTCTTCGGTGAGGTCGAGCACCGCCAGATACTCGTCGTAGAAGGTTTTTATCTTCTCGGCCTCGGCGGTCTCGCCGGCTGCCAGATGGTCATGCAGTTTTTGGTGGGCCTTGTTGTGGCGGTCCATGTTCATGGCCATGAACGCGGCAAGCTGCAGAAAGCCCGGATAGACGCGGCGTCCGCCGCCGGCATGGCGCCACGGCACGCGCGAAATGACGGAACTCTGGAACCACGCCAGCGACTTGCTGACGGCGAACTCGTTGACCTTGGTCGGACTCTCGCGCGGATCGATCGGCCCCGCCATCAGCGTCATCGAGCGCGGTGTCGCAGGGTGCTTGTCCTCGGACATCACGGCGACGGCGGCAAGCGCCTGGACGCAGGGCTGGCAGACCGCCAGTATGTGCGCGCCCGGGCCAATCGCTTCGAGAAAGCGGATGATGTAGCCGACATGGTCGTCCACGCCGAAGCGGCCGGCGACGAGCGGTACGTCACGGGCATTGGCCCAGTCGGTAATGTAGACCTCGTGGTCTGCCAGCAGCGTCTCCACCGTACCGCGCAGCAGCGTCGAGAAATGACCCGACAAGGGGGCGATCACCATCACCTTGGGCTGGCGCGTATCCATGTCTTTGGCGAAGCGCAGCAGCGTCCCGAACGGCAGCTCGAGTGCTGTCTCGACGGTGACCGGCACGTCGCGATTGCCGACCCTGACGGATCTGATGTCGAAATCCGGTCGCTTATGGGTGAGCTTGAAGCGGCCGATCATCTCCAACCCGGCGGCAAGGCGCTGCTTTACGCTGTCGCCTGAAACCATGCTGCTCATCGCCGAGCGCAAAAGATCGGCGAAAAAACGCGACGGGGCGATGAGGTCGTCCTGAAGCTGGTAGGCCTGGTACAGCATCGAGATGCATCCCGTTCCGAAGCCGCTATGTGGCAGTGCAAAAAATCTAGTGCAAAATTTTGTGCATTGCGAGAGGATTGTTGCCGGCAAAGGGGCTCGGAGGGCCGACGGCATGACCAAGGCGACGTTGACGATCTCGTCGAAGAACTATTCTTCCTGGTCTTTGCGTGGCTGGCTACTCTGCCGCATGGCCGGGCTGGAGTTCGAGGAGAAGCGCATCGACATCGATGACCCCGAACAACGGCAGGAGTTGCTGCTCCTGTCGCCATCGGTGCTGGTGCCGCGGCTGACCCATGACGGGGTGACGGTGTGGGACACGCTGGCGATCGCCGAATATCTGGCCGAGACCATGCCGGATGCCGGTCTGCTACCTGCCGACCGCGTGGCGCGCGCGCATTGCCGTGCGGTATCAGGCGAGATGCATTCAGGCTTCCACAATTTGCGCTCGGCGCTGCCGATGAGCCTGAAAGCCCGGCACAAGAGCTTCAAGATCTTTTCCGGCGCGCGCCCGGACGTGGAGCGGATCAAGACGATCTGGTCCGAATGCCTGGCAGCCTATGGCGGGCCGTTCATGTTCGGTTCCGCGCCGACCGTGGCCGACGCGATGTATGCGCCGGTCTGCACCCGTTTCCGCACCTACGCGGTAGAGCTCGAAGCGCCACACGCGGGCTATTGCGAGGTGATCCTCGACTGGTCGCTGATGCAGGAGTGGACGCAGGACGCGCTTGCCGAGCCCGAGGACATTATCGAACTCGACGTGGAGTTTTGAGAACGCTGGAGCAGGGCGGCCGCGGCTGCCCTATCCCTTCAGCATCGCCGCCACCTCGGGCGCGAAGTAAGTCAGAATGCCGTCGCAGCCGGCGCGCTTGAAGGCGAGCAGCGATTCCAGCATCGCTTTCTCGCCGTCGATCCAGCCATTGGCGGCGGCCGCCTTGATCATCGAATATTCGCCCGACACCTGGTAGGCGAAGGTCGGCATCTGGAACTCGTCCTTCAGCCGGCGGATGATGTCGAGATAGGGCAGGCCAGGCTTGACCATCAGCATGTCGGCGCCCTCGGCGATGTCCTGCTCGGCTTCGCGCACCGCTTCGTCGGAATTGGCGTGGTCGATATAGTAGGTCTTCTTGTCGCCCTTGAGCAGGCCGGCCGTGCCGACCGCCTCGCGATAGGGGCCGTAGAAGGCGGAGGCGAACTTCGTCGCATAGGACATGATCGCCACATCCTGAAAACCATTGGCGTCGAGCGCGTCGCGGATGGCGCCGATGCGGCCGTCCATCATGTCGGAGGGGGCAATGATGTCGGCGCCCGCCGCCGCCTGGATGACGGCCGCCGCCGCCACCTGTTCCACCGTCTCGTCATTGACGATGATGCCGTCGCGCAAGATGCCGTCATGGCCGTGGCTGGTGAACGGATCGAGCGCGGCATCGGTGATGATGCCGATCTCCGGCACTGCGTCCTTGATGGCGCGGGTGGCGCGGTTGATGATGTTTTCAGGGTCGAGAATGTGCGATCCCGCCTGGTCGCGAAGCCCAAGCTCGACATTGGGGAAGGTGGCGATCGCCGGAATGCCGAGCTTTGCGGCGCGCTCAGCCTCCTTGACGGCGAGGTCGAGCGACAGGCGGAAGACGCCGGGCATGGCGGCGATCGGCTCGCGCGCGTTCTTGCCGTCGATGACAAAGATCGGCCAGATCAGGTCGTCGACCGACAGCCGGTTCTCCTGCACCAGGCGGCGCGACCAGTCGGCCTTGCGCATGCGCCGCAAGCGGCGGCTGCCGGTGATCTCATCGACGCTGCGCGCGCCGGCGGGCTTTGCGGGGGTGAATTTGTTCATCGCCATAACTCCGGATCGGGCGGCTTTTACCACGAGCCCTTGCCGCTGACCAATGCGACACGATTGTGCCAGCCGTCATCACTTCGGTGGCCACGCCAGTTCGGGTCCGGTTTTGAAGAATGACACATTGTTGGTGAAGATGCTCTCCGGTGCGAGCCGGATCAGGCGCCCGTTCGGATGGTCGATATCGGCCACGGTGTCGATGAACCAGCGGTTCCAGGTCGGCTCCGGGCCGAGATATTTGTGCAGCAGTCGTTTGAAGCGGTCGGGCGACATCGGCTTGACGGTGGCCGCGCCGCGCAGGCCGAGATGCAGCAGGATGCCGGCCTCATTGTCGAAATGGACGATCTCCACCGCGCAGCGCGGGTCGCGCTCGAGGTGTTTGACAGCACTTGCCTCGGTTGAGCCGAGCAGCCAGATCGCATCGTCCTCCCAGATAAACCACATCGGCGCGTTGCGCGGCGCGCCGTCCGCGGTAACCGTTGCCAGATTGGCCATCAGCGGGCGGCTGAGGACATCGTCCGGGTCGAACTTTTTCGGCATTTCCCAGCCCGGCGCTGCGGTTTCAAGCGTCATGCGTTTGTCCTTGGATCACAAGACAGGCTGAGATGGTTTTTCGCCGGCAATTTTGCGCGCATTTTTAACCTAGGGCAAAACGTGATTGGGTCTCACCGCGAAAATCCAAACCACCTCGGCCGGTTGACGCACCCATGCGCCACCTTTAGCACTTCAGTCCCGCAGGCGCGGGGAGGGAATCTCTGACGATGGATTTTGGCGGCGGCGACGAGATCCGCTTCGAACGGTTGGGCAAGGCAGGCGTCGTCACGCTGACGCGACCGCAGGCGCTTAATGCGCTGACGCATCGCATGATCAAGGCGCTGGACAAGGCGCTGAACGCTTTTGAGCAGGATGCCGGCGTCGATGTCGTCGTCGTCAAGGCCGAGGGCAGGGCGTTTTCAGCCGGCGGTGACATCATGCATGTCTATGAGGCCCGCGCCGGAAAGCCGCCGGTCGAGTTCTTCGCCGACGAATACCGGCTCAATGCCCGCATCAACAGCTTCAAAAAGCCTTATGTCGCGCTGATCGACGGCATCGTCATGGGCGGCGGCGTCGGAATCTCGTTCCACGGCTCGCACCGGGTGCTGACCGAGAATGCCCAGTTCGCCATGCCTGAGGTCGGCATCGGCTTTTTCCCCGATGTCGGCGGCAGCCATCTGCTGCCGGACCTCGGCGGCAGCTTCGGCATGTACCTGGCACTGACCGGCAACCGTATCCGCCATGGCGATGCGCTGTGGTCGGGCCTGGCCACCCACACCATCAAGGCCGCCGACCAATCTGCGTTCCTCGACCGGCTCTGCACCAATGGCGATCCGGAATCGGTGCTGCGCGGCTTCTTCGTGCCAGCCAAGCGCGAGACCGCCCAGCCGGTGCTGGAAGCGATCGCCCGCCATTTTGCCCAACCTTCGCTAGCTGATATCATCACCAGCCTGGAACGGGAGGCCGGCGCCGACGAATTTGCCGCCAAAACGCTGGCAACGATCCGCTCGCGTTCGCCGACCAGTCTCAATGTCGCCTGGCGCCAGATCAGCGCCGGGCTGACTTTGTCGATGGAGGCCTGCATGAAGATGGAGTTCCGCATCCTCAACCGCATGCTGGCCGGCCACGACTTCTATGAGGGTATCCGCGCCGTCATCGTCGACAAGGGCTCAACGCCGCAGTGGCGGCCGGCAAGCCTCGCCGAAGTCGACGCGGCTTCGGTCGACGCCTATTTCGCGCCGCTCGAACAGGAGCTCGAACTGTGAGCGAGGTCACGTCACGGCGCATCGTGCTGCAGCCCTCGGGCGTCGAAATCATCTTCGCCTGGTTCCAGCGCGTCATAGCCGGCTACTGCCTTTTGTTCGGCATCCTGTACTGGATCCGGCTGATCGGCTTTTATCCCGGTGCGCTGTGGCGCTTCGACCTGATGCCTGTGCATTGGCAGGTCGCGGCGGTGATGCTGGCCGTGTTCTTTCCCTTCGCGGCCGCCGGCCTGTGGATGCTGGCGTCCTGGGGCCCGGTGATCTGGTTCATCTGCGCTGTCACCGAGATCATCATGTATGCCGGCTTTCCCGATCTGTTCGGCCACCGGCCGCTGATCCTGTTTTCGCACTTCGCGGTGGCGCTGCTTTACATCGTCTTTCGCGTCGTGATCTGGATGCAGAAGCGCCCCGCGCGCGCCTGAAGCGCCGCCCCGCCGCCATTGGCTAAATCTTTAGGTTAATTATCCTTGCTCGGGTGACCGTTCGTTAAGCGTCTTCCGAAACCTATTACCGGTAAGCTCTTGTTAGCCCTAGCGTTTAAGTCGAATTTTATGAGTATTCGATAGTGTCGCGATCAAGGTGAAAAACAAAAAATCACCAGGGCGACAAACGAGAGGCAAAGACAATGATCAATTCGCGTCCGGCGGCGAAGACCGCCAACGTATCCGACGATCGCCGCGAGGCTATCCGTTCGCTTTACATGGAATCGCTGCAGCTGGTGGAGCGTCTGCATCGCCGTCTGCTTGACGTGATCAAGGACGAGTTCGACCGCAACGGCCGTTCCGACATCAATGCCATCCAGGCGCTGCTTTTGTTCAACATCGGCAATTCCGAGCTGACCGCCGGCGAGCTGCGTTCGCGTGGCTACTATCTCGGGTCGAACGTCTCCTACAACCTGAAGAAGCTCGTCGATCTCGGCTTCATCAACCATCAGCGCTCGCGCATCGACCGCCGTTCGGTTCGCGTCTCGCTGACGCCGAAGGGCAATGAAGTGGCCGAGGTCGTCGCCGGTCTCTATGAGCGCCATGTCGGCTCTATCGAACAGGTCGGCGGCATCAACAGCGAAGAGTTCAAGCAGATGAACCGCGCGCTGCAGCGCCTCGACCGCTTCTGGAACGACACCATCGCCTATCGGATGTAATCCGGACATCGGATCGCGAGCCGCGCCAGAAGAAGCGCGGCCGGGGGAAAGCAAATGAAGGACCGGCGCCGGGGGGCGTCGGTCCTTTTTGCGATCATGGCTGTGATCACCATTTGACCACGCCGCGCCTTGCTGCGGTTTGCTTTCGCCTCCGCAATGCCTAATCTCACCGCCCGGAGGGGACAACATGCGTTTAGGCAACAATCTCAAAATCTATCCGGTCGCAATGATGCTCTTCACCGCGCCGCAAATGGCGTTTGCGCAGGAGTGGTGGCAGGGCGCCTTCGCCAGTGAAGGCTCGAGCCCGTGCGACAACAATGACTCCATCGTGACGTTCACCGACAAATCGGCGGACATGTGGGAAGTCGCTTGCACCGTCCAAAAAGTCCAGAAACTGAAAGGCCTGGACGCCATCATTCTCGACATGACCTGCTCGGACGATGAGCAGAGCGTCGACAAAAGACGAACGCTGCTGCTCAAGCTCGATGACAACAAGCAGCTGCGCTATCCGGAAAACCAGGTGCTGCAGCGTTGTTCGGAGCTGGCAGGCAACGAAAAGAACTGAGCCGGACCAGCGAGACTCGGGCTTAGAGGGAACAGTCAGGGAACGGTGCCGAAAAGCACCGGTCACTCCATTTCAGATCGTCGTCGGGTCCAAATTGGGCTGAAAGCCACGTTGCCGCCATATTCGCGGTGGAAGCGAGGGTGCGGGTGGTGCTGCGGCGAAAGCTGTTCGCGCGCCCCGCAATCTCGCATCGCGGTCCGCTTTTCACGGCCAAGTGATGCAGGTCATGGTTGGCTAATTGTTAACAGTGCCAACTTTAGAGTGCGGGCGATATCGCCCACTGATCGTGCAAGTAGCCGAACGCTACAGGCCAAAACGCTACAAGAATGTCTGGAACGTCGATGAGAACAAGCCGCCGCTTTTTCCTTTCCGGAGCCTCCGCGCTCGCCGTAGCCATGGTCGCCAATGCCGCCAGCGCGCAGGACGTCATCGACGATATCCTGAAATCCTCGGCCCGCGGCAATTGGGACGACCAGTTCGACGCCCGCGCCTCAGAAGGCGGCAAGGTCGCCTCGACGCTGCCGATCTTTAGCCTGCAGACGGTCGCTTTCACCGAACAGGCGGTGGCACAGTACCAGAACATTGTCGCCCAAGGCGGTTGGCAAGAGGTTCCGGCGACCAAGAAGCTGCAACTTGGCGTCGACGATCCGGATGTCGTTCCGCTGCGCAAGCGGCTGATAATTTCGGGCGATCTGGCGCAGAGCGCCGGCATTTCGACGTCGTTCGATTCCTATGTCGACGCGGCGGTCAAGCGCTTCCAGACCCGCCACGGCCTGCCGGCCGACGGCTCCATGGGCAAATACACCTATGCCGCGATGAACGTTTCAGCGCAGATCCGGCTCGGTCAGCTGGAGACCAATCTCCAGCGCCTGCGCGAAAAGGCCGGCACGCTGGGCAGCCGTTATGTGCTGGTCGACATTCCGGCGGCACAGATCGAGGCGGTCGAGAACGACCGCGTCGTGTTGCGTCACACCGCAATCGTCGGCAAGATCGACCGCCAGACGCCGGTGGTCAATTCCAAGATCAACGAGATCATCGTCAATCCCTACTGGAACGCGCCGGTCTCGATCGTGCGCAAGGACATCATTCCGCTGATGCGGAAGAACCCCAGCTACCTCACGGACAGCCATATCCGCTTGTTCGCGCCGGATGGCAGCGAAGTTGATCCAATGAATGTCGACTGGTCGACGGACGATGCCGCAAAATACCGCTTCCGCCAGGATCCGGGCTCCGGCAACGCCATGGCCTCGGTCAAGATCAACTTCCCGAGCCCGGACGGCGTCTACATGCATGACACGCCGCAGCAGAGCCTGTTCGGCAAGATGATGCGTTTCGATTCCTCGGGCTGCGTGCGCGTCCAGAATGTGCGCGACCTCGTCACCTGGATCCTGCGCGACACCCCCGGTTGGGACCGCCAGCATTTCGAGGCGACCATCAAGACCGGTGAGAACACGCCTGTGCAGGTCGTCAACCCGGTGCCGGTGCACTTCCTCTATCTGTCGGCGTGGTCGACGGGTCCGGGCGTTGTGCAGTTCCGCGACGATGTCTACGCACTCGATGGCGCCAGCGAACTGCAGATCACATCTGCGCTATAAATATTTGATATAATTAACAAAAGGCCGCCTGAAAGGCGGCCTTTTTTGTTGCGCCGCTCTGGCTGGTCTCGGCCTATATGAGCCGCTGGTTCACCAGCCTCGCCACCGCTTGGGTGCGGTTGACGGCGCTCAGCTTGCGCCGTGCATTGTCGACATGGAAGCGCACCGTCGCCTGGGCGATGCCCAGGATCACCGAGATTTCCCAGTCGGTCTTGCCCTCGGCGACAAGCGCCAGGGGCGGCAGGAGCGGAAATAGCGGGGTTCAGGGTCGCTCTGCCGCAATCCGGCCAGCAAATTTCGCGCCGCAAACGTGGCGAGGCCAAAACAACTGTGTTAATGGCGCGGCAATGCGTGTCGCCCAGAACTGAGCAGCGGTTTTGGGGCAGCGATATGCATAGGTAAATTGCCCCGAACCGGAGGATTTTCAGGCCATGGCAACTGCAGCGGCAGCGTCGAACAAATTCGAGTCCTTCTTCGAAACCACGCTTGCCGATGCCGATCCGGATATTTTCGGCGCCATCCGCAACGAGCTCGGCCGCCAGCGCCATGAGATCGAGCTGATCGCGTCGGAAAACATCGTTTCGCGCGCGGTGCTCGAGGCGCAAGGGTCGATCATGACCAACAAATATGCCGAGGGTTATCCGGGCAAGCGCTACTATGGCGGCTGCCAGTTCGTCGATGTCGCGGAAGAACTCGCCATCGAGCGCGCCAAAAAGCTGTTCGGCTGCAACTTCGCCAATGTCCAGCCGAATTCCGGCAGTCAGATGAACCAGGCGGTCTTCCTGGCACTGCTTCAGCCCGGCGACACCTTCATGGGTCTCGATTTGAATTCCGGCGGCCACCTGACCCACGGCTCGCCCGTCAACATGAGCGGCAAATGGTTCAAGGTCGTCTCCTACGGCGTGCGCAAGGACGACCATCTGCTCGACATGGACGCCATCGAGAAGACCGCGCATGAGACCAAGCCGAAGCTGATCCTGGCCGGCGGCACTGCCTATTCGCGCATCTGGGACTGGAAGCGCTTTCGCGAGATCGCCGACGCGGTCGGCGCCTATCTGATGGTCGACATGGCCCATATCGCGGGCCTCGTCGCCGGCGGCGTGCACCCGTCGCCGCTGCCGCATGCCCATGTCGTCACGACCACCACGCACAAGTCGCTGCGCGGCCCGCGCGGCGGCATGATCCTGTGCAATGACGAGGACATCGCCAAGAAGATGAACTCGGCGGTGTTCCCCGGCCTGCAGGGTGGCCCGCTGATGCATGTCATCGCCGCCAAGGCGGTTGCTTTCGGCGAGGCGCTGAAGCCGAGCTTCAAGGTGTATGCCGAGAGCGTCGCCGCCAACGCGAAGGCGCTGGCGTCGAGCCTCCAGGAAACCGGCCTCGACATCGTTTCCGGCGGCACTGACAACCATCTGATGCTGGTCGACCTCAGGCCCAAGAACGCCACCGGCAAGCGCGCCGAGGCGGCGCTCGGCCGCGCCAACATCACCTGCAACAAGAACGGCATCCCGTTCGATCCGGAAAAGCCTTTCGTCACCTCGGGTGTTCGCCTTGGTACGCCGGCCGGCACCACGCGCGGCTTCGGCCAGGCCGAATTCCGCGAGATCGGCAAGCTGATCGCCGAAGTTCTGGACGGACTGAAGGTTGCCAATTCAGACGAGGGCAATGCGGCTGTGGAGGCGGCGGTGAAGGCCAAGGTCGTGGCGCTCACCGATCGGTTCCCGCTCTATCCCTATCTCGGTTGACCGCACGCCGCGCGTCGTCTTTTATCCCGCGCTCTGCGCCGCTCCTGTTCGGGCGGCGCGGCCTACTGGAGATTTGATTGATGCGCATCTTCCATCCTGCCATTCTGGCCCTCTTCGGCTCGCTTGCCGCTTTCACTGTGTCGGACGCGGTTGCCCAGGAGCAGACGCAACCGAGCACGGATATGCCGGCGACCACCACCTTTGGCAGGTGGACCACCATTATCGATGCGCTCGATACCGGCCAGGATTCGCACAAGACCTGCGCCGCCTCTACCGCCTTTCTCGATGGCAGCGGCAATGCGGGCACGCTGACGCTTTCGATCTCGACCGGCGACGCCCTGCCGCCCGACGCCTATCCGGCCATCATGATCACCGTCGCCAACAAGGAGCTGCCGACGGGCAAGAAGATCGCGGCGACCTTCGGCGACCCCGGCGTCAAGGTTTCCGCGACGGTCTATTCCAACGATGCCGCCGGCCGCTCGAGCTGGACGGTCGACAACCAGGCCAAGACCAGCCTCGCGTTGCTGCGTGCCATGCGCCAGGTCATCTCGCTCGATGTGACGTTCGGCAAGCAAACTGTCGCCAGCATCCCGATGGATGGCTTTACCAAGGCTTACCGGAACCTCGGAGCGTCCTGCGGCTTCCCGACCAAGGACGTCGCGCCCTGACGTATCTGGCGCGGCTGGCAATTTTCCTCGCGCCTCGCTATCTCTGAGGGAGCGAGCGGCCTTTGCCGAACCTTTGCCCGTCCCGGCAAAAACCTCTAAGCCTCTCGTCTAAAGCATGATCCCGAAAAGTGGGAACCGGTTTTCGGAAAAGATCATGCTCAACAAAGAGATAGATCAGGATACCGATTCGGTCATTCAACCAAACGTCATCCTGATCTAGCCAGAATCGCCAACCCGAAGGCTCTCCATGCGCTGTCCCTATTGCCAGTCCGAAGATACGCAGGTGAAGGATTCGCGCCCCGCCGAGGACGGCGCGGCGATCCGCCGACGGCGCGTCTGCCCCGATTGCGGTGGCCGCTTCACCACCTTCGAGCGCGTCCAGCTGCGCGACCTCGTTGTGGTGAAGAAGTCCGGCCGCAAAGTGCCGTTCGATCGCGACAAGCTTCTGCGCTCGGTGGAGATTGCGGTGCGCAAGCGTAATGTCGATCCCGAGCGCATCGACCGTGCCGTCACCGGCATCGTGCGCCAGCTCGAAAGCTCCGGCGAGACGGAGATCGCCTCAGGCGAAGTCGGCCGCCTGGTCATGGAGGCGCTGAAGTCGCTCGACGACGTCGCCTACGTCCGCTTTGCCTCGGTCTATCGCAATTTCCGCGAGGCCAAGGATTTCCATGACGTGCTGGGAGAACTCAAAGGTGACGAGCTCAAGGGCGACGAGCTGAAGAGCGAAGAGGACGCCGGCTGAGCATGGCAAGCCAAACGTCAGGGAAGGCCGATCAGCAGGCCCTCGATCGCCGTTTCATGGCGGCGGCGCTGCGGCTGTCGCGCAGAAATGCCGGCCGCACCTCGACCAACCCTTCGGTCGGCACGATCATCGTGCGCGACGAGGGCGCCGGGCCGATGATTGTCGGCACCGGCGTCACCGCTGTTGGTGGCCGGCCACATGCCGAGACCGAGGCGCTGGCTGAGGCGGGCGAGCTCGCGCGTGGCGCCACGGCTTACGTCACGCTCGAGCCCTGCGCCCATCATGGCCGCACCCCGCCTTGCGCCAATGCGCTGGTCAATGCCGGCGTTGCGCGGGTTGTCGGCGCTGCCAGCGATCCCGATCCGCGCGTATCCGGCAAGGGTTACGCCATCCTGCGCGCCGCCGGTATCGAAGTGGTCGAAAAGGTGCTGGCCGCACAAGCCGCCGAGCAGATGGCGGGCTATCTCACTCGATCGCTGAAAAAGCGTCCGGAAGTGATTCTGAAGCTTGCGCTTTCCAGCGACGGCAAGATCGGCAGGCTTGGCGCCGGCCAGGTTACGATCACCGGCGATATTGCACGCCGCGAAGTCTATCTGATGCGGGCCGAGGCCGATGCCATACTGGTCGGCATCGGCACGGCGCTGGAGGATAATCCGGCGCTTACCGTGCGGCTGCCGGGGCTGGAGAACCGCTCCCCGGCGCGCATCGTGCTCGACCGCCAGATCAGGCTGCCGGAAGCCTCGAAGCTGGTCTCCGGCGTCGACCGGGTGCCGCTCTATATCGCCGCCTGCCTGGAGGCCGACCCGTTGCGGCGGTCGGTGCTCGAGCGTGCCGGCGTGCGCTTCATCGGCACCGAGACCCATGAAGGCGGGGTGGCTCTGCCGGAACTGCTCGAGGATCTCGGCGCGCTCGGCATGGCCAGTGTTCTGGTCGAAGGCGGCGCCAAAGTGGCCAGCGCCTTTCTCGCCGAGGGACTGGTCGACCGCATCGTGCTGTTCCAGGGGCCGGAAGCGATTGGCGAGGACGGCATTGCATCGCCAATCGACGCCAACCATATCCCGGCAGGATTCCGCAAGTTGCGCGAGATGCGCTTCGGCGAAGACGCCTATGCGGAATGGATCAGGGATCTCTGATGTTTACCGGAATTGTTACGGATGTCGGCACCGTCGCCTCGGTGCGGCCGCTTAGGGAAGGGGTGGGCCTGCGCATCGACACCGCATACGACCCACAAGGCATCGCCATCGGCGCCTCGATCTCCTGCGGTGGAGTCTGCCTGACGGTGACGGCGCTGCCCGACAGCGGCTCGAATGCGCGCTGGTTCGAGGTCGAGGCCTGGGAAGAGGCGCTTCGGCTGACGACGGCGATGGGCTGGAAATCCGGTACCCGGATCAATCTGGAGCGGGCGCTGAAGATTGGCGACGAACTCGGCGGCCACATCGTCTCCGGCCATGTCGACGGCATGGCCGAAATCGTCGAGCGCAAGGATGAGGGCGATGCGGTGCGCTTTACCCTGGAGGCGCCGCGCGAACTGGCGAAGTTCATAGCGCCCAAAGGCTCGGTCGCGCTCGACGGCACCTCGCTCACCGTCAACAAGGTAGAAGGCACCCGCTTCGACGTGCTGTTGATCCATCATTCGCTGACCGTCACCACCTGGGGCGAGCGCCAGGTCGGCGACCGCGTCAACCTCGAGATCGACACCATGGCCCGCTATGCCGCGCGCCTGGTCGAGGCGGCGAAAGAGGGTTTGTAGCGTTCAGGGGCTTCAGCTGGCTGATGGGGCGTTGATTGCAAATTGCGCAGCGAAAGCCCTGATATAAGCGGGCCGGGCTTCTCCGCGCGCGACATAGGACGCCAGGTTTTGATATTCGTCCAGAATGCCTGACATTCTCAGCCGCAGCAGCACCGATACCATCAACAGATCGCCAGCGCTGAACGCACCGTCGAGCCAGTCGGCGTCGCCCAGGTAAGCCGAGAGTTTGTCCAGCTGAGCGCGTACACGGTCCTTTACCAGCGGCAAGCGCTCCTCGCTCCAGGGCTTGTCGGCTTCGAATATCCTTGCCGTCGTCAGTTCGAGGATCGGCGGCTCGACAGTGTTGAGGGCGGCAAACATCCACGTGATGGCGCGCGCCCGCGCATCGCGATCCCCAGGCAGCAGCCCCGCATGCTGCTCGGCAAGATGAAAGACGATCGAGCCGGTCTCGAACAGGCGGAGGGAACCTTCCTCATAGGTGGGGATCTGGCCGAAGGGATGGATGGCCAGATGGTCAGGCGCCTTCATCCCTGCGAAGGACACAAGACGAACTTCATAAGGCTGCCCCACCTCTTCGAGCGCCCAGCGAACGCGCGTATCGCGCGCCAGTCCCTTGCCGCCATCGGGCGATCGCTCAAAGGCCGTGATGGTGATTGTCATCGCATTCGTTTCCTTGCCTGGGCGAATTTCTTCCGCCTCCTATCACAAGACGAATGTGCCTCCCGAAAGTCGACATCGGTCCTGAACTATTTCATTGCCGGGCGCAGTCCGCGAATGCCCGCTCCCGAGGTCGAGGTAGCACGGAAATTGGTCTGGCCCTTCGGACAAAGCTTGCGAATGCGGCCGCTTCGGCCTAAGTCACCGGCGACCCCCGGAGACATTTATGGCTGGCACATCCCAACACGGCAAAGCGTTCATCCGCCCGAAGAAGAAGGCCCACCTTCTGATCATCGAGGCACGTTTCCATGACGATCTTGCCGACGCACTGCTCGACGGCGCGACAAACGCACTCGACGAAGCCGGCGCGACCTATGACGTCGTCACCGTTCCCGGTTCGCTGGAAATTCCGGCCGTGATCACTTTTGCGCTCGACGGCATGGGCGAGGGCGGCAAGGACTATGACGGCTTTGTCGCGCTCGGCACCATCATCCGTGGCGACACCTATCACTTCGATATCGTCGCCAATGAATCGAGCCGTGCGCTGATGGATCTGTCGGTGCAGGAAGCGATACCGATCGGCAACGGCATCCTGACGACCGAGAATGATGCGCAGGCCTGGACGCGCGCCAAGCGCACGGAAGGCGACAAGGGCGGCTTTGCCGCGCGCGCGGCACTCACCATGATCGCGCTCAAAGAGCAACTGGGAGCGCAATCGTGAGCGAACCCGCTTCGCCCGGTCCGCGCCATGCCAACAAGCGTGGCGCTGCCCGTCTGGCCGCCGTGCAGGCGCTTTACCAGATGGACGTGGCCGGCAGCGGCGTCTTCGAGATCACGGCGGAATACGAGGCGTTCCGGCTTGGCAAGGAAGTCGACGGCGCGCTTTACCGCGAGGCCGACGCGCAATGGTTTCGCGCCATCCTGACCGGCGTCGTCGAGAACCAGAAGACCATCGATCCGATCATCCGCCAGGCGCTGACCGAGGACTGGCCGCTATCAAGGCTCGATTCGACGCTGCGCGCCATCCTGCGCGCCGGCGTCTACGAACTGATGAAGCGCGACGACGTGCCGGTGGCCGTCATCGTTTCGGAATATGTCGACATCGCCAAGGCCTTCTACGAGGAAGACGAGCCGAAGCTGACCAATGCCGTGCTCGATCGCGTATCGCGCCGGGTGCGCGGCGAGGGGCGCGGCAAGGACGCCGTATGACTGTCGCCGCCGGGACCGCAAGGGACGCGCGCCGCACCGCGATGATCCTGGCGACATCGCAGGCAATCATCGGTTCGGCAGCGCCGATCGCCATTTCGATGGGCGGGTTGGCCGGCCAATATCTGCTGGCTGCCGACAAGTCGCTGGCGACGGCGCCGATCACCGGTTTCAATGTCGGCGTGGCGCTCGGCGCGTTGCCGGCCGCCGCCATCATTCGCGGTCTCGGCCAGCGCGGCGGCTTCATGAGCGGAACGGTCGTCACCGCACTCGGCGGGCTGATCGCCACGTTGGCGCTGTTCCAGGCCAGCTTCTGGCTGTTCGCTTTCGCGCTGCTGGTGATCGGCGTCGGCGGCGCCTTCGTCCAGCAATTCCGCTTCGCCGCCGCCGATAACGCACCGCCCGAATTCAAGGCGCGCGCCATTTCCTTCGTGCTGGCCGGCGGCGTCATCACCGCCATACTCGGGCCGCAGATCGTCATCTTCACCCGCGAATTGCTGGCGCCCGTGATGTTTGCCGGATCCTTCGTGGCTATCCCGGTGCTGGCTGCGGTCGGCGCCATTATCCTGTCGTTCCTTCGCATCCCGGCCAAGGCCGCCGGCCACGCCGAAGTTGCGTACAGCGACGCTCGGCCGCTATCCGACATCGTCACCCGACCGCGCTTCGTCGCGGCGCTGTTCTGCGCCGTCGGCAGCTACGCGCTGATGAGCTTCGTCATGACCGGCGCGCCGTTGGCCATGGTCGGCTGCGGCCTGTCAACGGATGACGCCACGCTCGGCATTTCCTGGCACGTGATGGCGATGTTTGCGCCGAGTTTCTTCACCGGCTCGTTGATCCATCGCTTCGGCGCCGAACGCGTCGTCGCCACCGGCCTGGTGCTGCTCGTCGGTTGCGCCGCGGTGGCGTTGTCTGGCCTGCATCTGTGGCAGTTCTGGACGGCGCTGATCCTGCTTGGTCTCGGCTGGAATTTCGCCTTCATCGGCGCCACTTCAATGGTCGCCGACAGCTACCACCCCTCCGAAAAAAGCAAGGTGCAGGGCTTCCACGATTTCGTCCTGTTCGGCTCCGTCGCTTTCGCCTCGCTGATGTCGGGCGCGGTCTACAATGCCTGGGGCTGGGAGATGCTGAATTGGCTCGTCTTCCCGGTCGTCGCACTGTGCTTCGTGGCGCTGGGTGCGCTCAGGCTGACCGGATTGCGCAAAGCCGGCGCCCGAGATCGTCTTGCTTGACACGGCCTGTCAGCATGGCGCCGGCCGAAATCGCGGCGACGGCACAAAATTATTGCGTCTTTGCCCGTTGTTATGAAACCGTGTGCCCCGACGGAGCGTTGAAGCCATGCTCATATGCGGCCACCGCATTCCGGTTCAAAGCAAGGGATTTCACAATGTTTTCAGTCAAGGTTCTGGCCAGTGCGGCATTGGCGCTCGGCATCACAGCGGCTTCCGCCAACGCCCAGGTGGTCGTTTCCTCGAAGATCGACACCGAGGGCGGCGTCCTCGGCAACATCATCCAGCTGGTTCTGAACGCCAACAACATCAAGACCACCGACCGCATCCAGCTCGGCGGAACGTCGGTTGTGCGCAAGGCGATCACCGCCGGCGAGATCGACATCTATCCCGAATACACCGGAAACGCCGCCTTTTTCTTCGAGAAGGCCGACGATCCGGTCTGGAAGGATGCCGCAAAGGCCTATGAGATCGCCAAGAAGCTCGACTACGACGCCAACAAGATCGTCTGGCTGTCGCCGTCGCCGGCCAACAACACCTGGGCGATCGCGTTGCGCAAGGAGGTTGCCGAGACCAACAAGCTGGCGACGCTCTCCGACTTCGGCAAATACGTGGCGGGTGGCGGCAAGGTGGTTTTGGCCGCCTCGGCCGAATTCGTCAATTCGGCGGCAGCCCTACCGGCCTTTCAGACCACATATGGCTTCACGCTCAAGCCCGACCAGTTGATCACGCTGTCGGGCGGCGACACCGCGGCGACCATTGGCGCGGCCGCCAACCAGACCAACGGCGCCAACGCCGCCATGGTCTACGGCACCGATGGCGGCATCGCGCCGTCCGGCCTGGTCGTGCTCGACGACGACAAGGGCGTGCAGCCGGTCTACCAGCCGGCGCCGATCATCCGTGAAGCCGTGCTGAAGGAGCACCCCGAGATCGAGACGCTGCTCAAGCCGGTCTTCGCCAAGCTCGACCTCGTCACGCTGCAGGATCTCAACGGCCGCGTCCAGATCGGCGGCGAGCCGGTCAAGGGCGTCGCCGAGGACTTCCTGAAGAAGAACGGGTTCTTGAAGTAGTCAGCGCGTAGCTCATAGTGACACCGGTGCAAGGCGCTCCACTCTGGAAGCTGCTGATCTCCCCCCTTGCGGGGGAGATGTCCGGCAGGACAGAGGGGGGTGCTGTCCCGCTGACACCTCAACCCATCACAGCTGCGCACTTTGATAGGGTTGCTTCCGAACGAACCGACGGTCGAAAGCTGGCGATCCTTCACACCCCCCTCTGGCCTGCCGGCCATCTCCCCCGCAAGGGGGGAGATTGGCTCTCACGCCGACCTGCGCCAATCGCCTCTCATGAGGGGCATCCATGACCCTTCGTTTCGACAAACTCGGCGTCGTCATCGCGGCGATCGTTGCCTATGCGGCGTTCTTCGCCCCGTTCGCCACCTTCCGCGCCAACCGCATCGTGCCGGGCGAGGCGCGCTCGATCTTCGAAGCGCTGCCGCCGACGATCGGGCCGCTGCTGCTGGCGATCGTCGTCGTGGCCGCGATCATTGCCTTGCTGAAAACCCCGCTGGTCCTGCGCTTGGCGGCGAGCGTGGTGGCGCTTGTTGCCCTTGCCATCCTGATCGGCGTTGCCGGCACCTTCCTCACGCCGGCGGGCAACACCTTCGCCCGCATCTCGCCGGCCTCCGGCTTCTGGCTGCTGATCTTCGCCTTCACGCTGCTTCTGGCCGACGTGCTGACCAGGCTCAACCTGTCGCCCTTGGCCCGCGTCGGCGTGCTTGTCATTGCCGCACTCGCCATCGGCTTGCTGTTGATCTCAGGGCGGTGGGATAGCCTGTCGATCCTCAAGGAATATGGCAACCGCGCCGACAGTTTCTGGGCCGAAGGCTCCAAGCACGTCACGCTGGCGCTGGGCTCGCTGGCGGCCGCGGTGATCGTCGGCTTGCCGCTCGGCATTCTGTGCCATCGCGTCGAACGGTTGCGGGCCGGCGTGCTCAATGTGCTCAACATCGTCCAGACCATTCCCTCGATCGCGCTATTCGGCCTGCTGATCGCGCCGCTCGGCTGGGTGGCCGCGCATGTTCCAGGTGCTGCGGCGCTCGGTATCAGAGGCATCGGCACCGCGCCGGCTTTCGTCGCTCTGTTCCTCTATTCGCTGCTGCCGGTGGTGGCCAACACGGTGGTTGGGCTCGCCGGCGTGCCGCGTGCCGCCAACGATGCCGCGCGCGGCATGGGCATGACCGACCGCCAGCGTCTGTTCGGCGTCGAGTTCCCGCTGGCCTTTCCGGTCATCCTCACCGGCATCCGCATCGTCCTGGTGCAGAACATCGGCCTTGCCACCATTGCAGCGCTGATCGGCGGCGGCGGCTTCGGCGTGTTCGTGTTCCAGGGCGTCGGCCAGACGGCGATGGATTTGGTGCTGCTCGGCGCCGTGCCGACGGTGGCGCTGGCCTTCGCCGCGGCCATCATCCTCGACGCAGTGATCGAAATGACCGCCACCAAGCGCAGGGTTGAAACGGCATGATCGAGATCGAAGGCATTACCAAGCGCTACGACGCCACGACCGTGGTCGACGACGTCTCGATGGTCATCGAGCCGCGCACGGTTTGCGTCATCGTCGGCACCTCCGGCTCCGGCAAGACGACGCTGCTGCGGATGATCAACCGGCTGGTCGAGCCGACCGCTGGTGTGATCAAGCTCGACGGCAACGACAACCGATCGCTGCCGGGCTACGAGCTGCGCCGCAGCATCGGCTACGCCATCCAGGGCCACGGCCTGTTCCCGCACCGAACGGTGGCGCAGAACATCGCCACCGTGCCAGTGCTGCTAGGCTGGGACAAGGACCGCATCAAGGCCCGCGTCGACGAGCTGATGACGCTCTACCAGCTCGACCCTAAGGCCTATGGCCCGCGCTATCCGCACGAGCTGTCCGGCGGCCAGCAGCAGCGCGTCGGCGTCGCCCGCGCGCTCGCTGCCGAACCCAATGTGCTTCTGATGGATGAGCCGTTCGGCGCGCTCGACCCGATCATTCGCACCAAGGCGCAGGAAGATTTGCTAGCGATCCAGAAACGCTTCGGCACCACCATCATCCTCGTCACCCACGACATGGAAGAGGCGGTGCATATGGGCGACAAGATCGCCGTCATGGATGCCGGCAAGCTGGTGCAGTACGCCAAGCCGGAAGAGATCCTGGCCAGGCCCGCCAGTGCCTTCGTTGAAACCCTGGTCGGCGCCAGCGAAAAGCCGTTCCGGCTGTTGTCGCTTGGCCGTGTGCGCGATGCGGTGGAGCAGGGGACAGCCGAAGGCGAGGCGATCCCCGGTGACGCCAGCCAGCGCGACGCGCTGGCGGAGCTTCTGTGGTCGGGCCGACCGGCGCTGCCGGTCAAGGGTGACGACGGCAAGCCGCTCGGCCGCGTCACCGTCGACGGGCTGGTCAAGCGCGCGGCGAGGCCGGCATGAAAGCCTGGCTGCCTTCACTGCTCAGGCTTGCCCTGGTGGTGCTGCTCATAGCCTTCGTCACCAATCCCGGCTGGTTCGAGCCGCTGCTGAAGCCGCTGACCGAAAACAATGCGCCGGCGATCTACAATCAGGGCAGCCTGCTGACGCTGACACTGCTGCATCTCAGGACGGTGCTGATCGCTACCGTAGCCGCCACCATCGTCGCGGTTGCGCTTGCCATCCTGGTCACCAGGCCAGCCGGCGCCGAGTTCCTGCCGCTGTCGCGCAGCCTGGTCAATATCGGCCAGACCTTCCCGCCAGTGGCGGTGCTGGCGCTGGCTGTGCCCGCCGTCGGTTTTGGCGAGAAGCCGACGCTGATCGCACTGTTCCTCTACGGCCTGCTGCCGATCTTCGAGAACGCGCTGACCGGGCTGACGACGCTGCCGGGCAATGTCATGGAGGCTGCGCGCGGCGCCGGCATGACCGGCTGGCAAAGGCTGATCAAGGTCGAACTGCCGCTCAGCGCTCCGATCATTCTGGGTGGTATCAGACTGTCGGTGGTGATCAGCCTGGCCACCGCGACGATCGGCTCGACGGTTGCCGCCAAGACGCTGGGCGAGGTGATCATCGCCGGCCTGTTGTCCAACAACCTCGCCTTCGTCCTGCAAGGCGGCCTGATCGTCGCTGCCCTTGCGGTGCTGATCTATGACGGCCTGTCGGCCATCGAACGCTACACCGCGCGCCGCATGGGGCAGGAGACCGGCGAGTGATTTGCGGCCAGGCCGCACGCCACGGTTGATTGACGTGGCGTCATTTCAATCGATCTAATAGCAAGGCATCAGCGGCGGGAATGTTCTGGCCTAAACCTTTTGGCGGAAAGCCGGGCAAAAACCGAACAATATCTTGACGTTCCGAGCCCTGTTTCGCATACACCGCTGCGAAGGACGGATTCCGCCTAGGCTTTATCCGCTCCCCGCACCAACGGCCCAGGGAGGGGTTCTTTTGGGCCACCAATCGAGGAAAATTCGGCAATGACCATCCTATACGCCGTCATCGCCTGCGGTTTGCTTTCAGTGCTCTACGCCATCTGGGCGACACGATCGGTCCTCGCGTCCGATCAGGGCAACGCACGCATGCAGGAAATCTCCGCCGCCATCCGCGAAGGCGCGCAGGCCTATCTGGCGCGCCAGTACACCACCATCGCCATTGTCGGCGTGGTCGTGCTCATTCTCGCCTGGTGGCTGCTTTCGATCACCGCAGCGGTCGGCTTCCTGATCGGCGCCGTGCTCTCGGGCGCTGCCGGCTTCATCGGCATGCACGTCTCGGTGCGCGCCAATGTGCGCACCGCGCAGGCAGCGTCCAACAGCCTTGCCGCCGGCCTCGACATCGCCTTCAAGTCGGGCGCCATCACCGGCATGCTGGTGGCGGGCCTCGCGCTGCTCGGCGTCTCGATCTACTACTTGATCCTGACCGGCCCCATGGGCCTGCAGCCCAATGACCGCATCGTCATCGACTCGCTGGTCTCGCTCGGCTTCGGCGCTTCGCTGATCTCGATCTTCGCCCGTCTCGGCGGCGGCATCTTCACCAAGGGCGCCGACGTCGGCGGCGATCTCGTCGGCAAGGTCGAAGCCGGTATTCCCGAAGACGATCCGCGCAACCCGGCCACCATCGCCGACAATGTCGGCGACAATGTCGGTGACTGCGCCGGCATGGCCGCCGACCTGTTCGAAACCTATGCGGTGACGGTCGTCGCCACCATGGTTCTCAGCGCCATCTTCTTCGGCGGCACGGCGGTTCTCGGTGCTACGATGCTTTATCCGCTGGCCATCTGCGGCGCCTGCATCCTGACCTCGATCGTCGGCACCTTCTTCGTCAAGCTAGGTTCCAACGGCTCGATCATGGGCGCGCTCTACAAGGGCCTGATCGTCACCGGCCTGCTGTCGATCGCCGGCCTCGCCGTCGCCACTTCGGTATGCCTCGGCTGGGGCGAGATCGGCACCGTTGCCGGCATGGCCATCACCGGCAAGAACCTGTTCATCTGCGGCCTGATCGGCCTCGTGGTGACCGGCCTCATCGTGGTGATCACCGAATACTACACCGGGACCAACAAGCGCCCGGTGAACTCGATCGCCCAGGCTTCGGTGACCGGTCACGGCACCAACGTCATCCAGGGCCTCGCGGTCTCGCTGGAATCGACCGCGCTGCCGGCCATCGTCATCGTCGGCGGCATCATCTCGACCTACCAGCTTGCCGGCCTCTACGGCACGGCGATCGCGGTCACCACCATGCTCGGCCTTGCCGGCATGATTGTCGCGCTCGACGCTTTCGGCCCGGTCACCGACAATGCCGGCGGCATTGCCGAAATGGCCGGCCTGCCCAAGGAAGTACGCCACTCCACCGACGCGCTCGACGCTGTCGGCAACACCACCAAGGCGGTGACCAAGGGCTATGCCATCGGCTCCGCCGGCCTCGGCGCGCTGGTGCTGTTTGCCGCCTATTCGAACGATTTGAAGTTCTTTGCCGAGAAAGCTAACGAAGCCGGCTCGACACTCTTTCCATACTTCAAGGGCATGGGCGACATCTCCTTCGACCTCTCCAACCCCTACGTCGTCGCCGGCCTGATCTTCGGCGGCCTGATCCCCTACCTGTTCGGCGGCATCGCCATGACGGCCGTCGGCCGCGCGGCGGGCGCTATCGTCGAGGAGGTGCGCAAGCAGTTCCGCGAGGATCCGGGCATCATGGCCGGCACCTCCAAGCCGAACTATGCCCGTGCCGTCGACCTTTTGACCAAGGCGGCGATCCGGGAAATGATCATCCCGTCGCTGCTGCCGGTGCTGGCGCCGCTCGTCGTCTATTTCGGTGTGCTGTTGATCTCGGGCTCGAAGGCATCCGCCTTTGCCGCGCTCGGCGCCTCGCTGCTCGGCGTCATCGTCAACGGCCTGTTCGTCGCCATCTCGATGACCTCGGGCGGCGGCGCCTGGGACAACGCGAAAAAATCGTTCGAAGACGGTTTTGTCGACAAGGACGGCGTCAAGCACCTCAAGGGTTCCGAAGCGCACAAGGCTTCGGTTACCGGCGACACCGTCGGCGATCCCTACAAGGATACCGCCGGTCCAGCGGTCAACCCGGCGATCAAGATCACCAACATCGTCGCGCTGCTGCTGCTGGCCGTGCTCGCGCACGGCTAAGGCAACGCCACTGCTTCAGGAAAAACCCGCGGGAGCGATCCCGCGGGTTTTTTGTCGCCGAGGATTGATGTTGGTGACGGCCTTCCTTGTCGGCCTAACGGAACCAGGCCGCATATGTCTGTTTGCAGTCGGCTCTCGGTTCGCCATAGATGTAGCGCGTCTTGTCCATGTTTAGTTGCCACCTGCAGGCAGCGGCGGCAATGTCGCTGAACTTCCGCTTCTGATCCGCGGTCAGGTCGGTGCCAGTAAAAGGGTATTGCTTGAAATCGCGTCGCAGGATTGGCGAGTAGAGCGCTCTGCCTTCCTCGCTGGCCATCTTCACGCCGAAGGGGAGATTGGAATCGATGCGGGTTTTCGCAACCCAAGGGTGAGCGAGGTCGACCCATTGCCCAAGGGTGAATTTCCAAGCGTCGTACCGCTTGGTCGCCGTCGGGCCCGCGATATCGAAGACATAGCCCACGTCGTTGCTATGAGTGCGCACTGGCTTCGGGCGCCGAACTATTTCCCAGCGGCCGATCTCCTCGGGTGCTCTCCCGGCTTGCAAGCGATAGGCGACGGCCACCGAGCCCTTCTGACCTTTCAGCAGATATGGGCCTTTTCGTATGACGATCGCCCCGTTCAGGACCGTGCGTCGCTATCGTTGACGACGCATGCGTCGAAGTGGCCGCGGCTTTGCATGAGACCCAGTTCGACATTGGGGTCTTGTATGTCGCAAGCGGCTCCGGACTTGCGCGCGAATGCTTCCTTGATGGTCGGATGATCGATCGGTGAGTTCTTTTCCAACACGACATAGCGCTCGACTAGAAATGTCCCCAGGAAAAGGCTGGCGCCACTGCCGTCGGATTCGTCCTCCCAGAAACCTACTGCGGTGATGCCGTCCTGTTTCCATTCCGGGCTAGGATGGAACTCGATGCTGCGCTGCAGGGCGGCCGAGGTAGCCCAGAACAGGAAGATCCCGGCATAGGGCGCGTATGCGCCAATAGGCTGAATGCCCTTGCCGCGCACCCAAAGGTAGGTCAGAGCGATCGTGCCCACCAGCAACAGCAGCGCGACCGGCCACAGGTAGTAAGCAGCAGCGAATACCAGATAGGCAAGGCCGACTGCCGCATCGCCCCTGATATGGCTGGTTGCCGCGATCAAAATCAGCAGGGGGGAAACGCGATCAAAATCAGCAGGGGGGAAATGAGGATCAGGAACAGCAGGCAGCTTTTGGCCGCGCCGACGATGATTTCTATAAATCTTTCCATGCGCCGCTGCGTTGTCGTTGCCAAGGATCGACTAGCACAGGTTGCTTAAGCATTGCTGACCGATGGCCGGCCCAAACAAAAACCCGTGGGATTGCTCCCACGGGTTTTTGGTCGCCTGAGATGGTGCTGCTTTTCCCTCGGGGGAACGCAGAAGCTGATGATCAGGGCGTGCCGCCGCCGGGAATGCCGGGCGCCAGCTTGCTAGCGCCGTTGATGATCTGGCTGAGGAAGTTCTGGTCCTTGCCGCCGGTCGGCGTGGTGCGCGAAACGAAGTCGAAGATCTTGCCGTCCTTCAGGCCGTAATTGGCGATCTGGGTGACACGCCCGTCGTCGCCGAAATAGACCGCCAGCACTTTCTGGTCGACCAGGTGGGGCTTGTCGAAGGCGACATAGCGCTTGCGCGTCTGCGAAATGTAATAGAAGGCCTCATTGTCGAAAGTTGCCGTCGTCGACGGAGTGCCGAGCGCCAGAAGCACCTGTTCGCGGCTGGAGCCCACCGGCACCGAGTCTACCGCCTGCTGGTCGATCACATAGCCCTGCGTCAGTGTCTCGCCCGGGGTAAGGTCGCCGAACATTTTGGATGAATTGCAGCCTGACAGCGCGGAAGCCACCAACACCAGCGAAACCGCCGCGGTAGCCCCGGGCAGCAAAGTCGACTTGAATTTCAGCGCGCGCAACAACAACTCCATTAGCTGACCGCAACTTGCGCTGGGCGGCAAAACCGGTAAACCAGCTTGCTTGCCGATGCAACAAGGCCAATTCAAACAAACGGTCCCCAGGAGACCACCCTCAATGTTCCAGCGCCTTTTTGGCCGCGAACGCAACGCCAACCGCGCTATCACCGAGGCGCTTTACGCACAAATCGTGGCAGCGGCGCGGCAGATTGTTTTTTATTCCGACTGGAATGTGCCGGACACGCCGCTCGGCCGTTTCGAGATGCTATCGCTGCACATGTTCCTGTTTCAGCACAGGCTGCGCGGCGAAGAGGGTGTCGCGCTAGAGGTCGCACAGGTGCTGATCGACGAGTTCTTTCTCGATGTCGAGCATTCGCTGCGGGAACTGGGCGTTGGCGATGTCGGGGTGCCGAAGCGCATGAAGAGGCTGGCGAAAATGTTCTACGGCCGTACCGCCGCCTATGACGATGCGCTGGAACGCAGTGATGGTGATGCGCTTGCTGCCGCCCTGGCGCGCAATGTCAGGCCCGACGCCGGCGCTTGGCCGCAGGCGCTGCCGCTGGCGTCCTATGTGATCGATGCCGCAAGGCAGCTTGAGGCACAGCCGTCCGATTCGATCCTCTCCGGCACGGTGGCGTTTCCCGTCGCCAAGGTACAATGATGAGGGAAGGCAGGGAGGCTGAGATGAAACATGCGGAAACACCGAGCCCGGTGTCATTCAAGGCGAACGTCGGTCGCCTGCCGCACAAGGGCCTTCCGGTGGTGATCGATGCCGACGCCGCGCAGCGCGCCGCCCTTGCAGCGGAGCATGAGCTGCTCTCGGTCGAAAACTACCGTGCTGAGCTTTTGGTGGCGCCGTGGAAGCGCAATGGCGTCAAGGTCAGCGGCCGCGTCGAGGCCGATATCACCCAGGCCTGCATCGTCACCCTCGAGCCGGTCGCGGCCCATATCGACGAGGAGGTCGAGGCGCTGTTCCTGCCCGAGCAATCCAAGCTCGGGCGCCAAGGGTTCGAAGGCGGCGGCGAGATACTGATCGATGCAGAGGGGCCTGACAGCCCGGAAACCTTCTCCGGCGACACAATCGACGTCGGCGCGCTCGCCGAACAGTTCTTCGGGCTGGCGATCGATCCGTATCCACGCAAGGCAGGCGCCTCGCTCGAGGCCGCTGGCCCCGACGAGTCGGTCGAGAACGAATTCCAGCAAAAGCTGCGATCCTTGCTTGGAAAATCCTAAAACACGATGCGATCCGAGAAAAGTCGGTTGTGCGGCAGCCCAAAACCGCTATTTTCCCCGAACCTTCGCGAGCCCCCCTTATTTCGCGAGTTTCGTCTTTTGCGGGCCATGCGCCCTGGCCCAAGCTAGTGAGATAAAGACCGCGTGATCAGGATTTCCATCGATGCCATGGGTGGCGATCACGGGCCAAACGTGGTCATCCCGGCACTCATGACGGTCGCTGTCAGGCGTCCCGACATCCGCTTCATCATCTATGGCCGCGAGGAGGTGGTGCGCCCCGAGCTCGCCAAATTCCCCAAACTGGCCGAGGTCAGCGAGTTCCACCATTGCGAGATCGCGGTCAGGATGGACGACAAGCCGAGCCAGGCGCTGCGCCACGGCCGCTGGAAGTCGTCGATGTGGAAGGCGGTCGAAGCGGTCAAATCTGGCAGTGCGCAGGCCTGCATTTCGGCCGGCAATACCGGCGCGCTGATGGCGATGTCGAAATTCTGCCTGCGCACCATGGCCACCATCGACCGCCCGGCGATCGCGGCGATCTGGCCGACGCTGCGCGGCGAGAGCGTGGTGCTGGACGTCGGCGCCACGATCGGCGCCGATGCGCATCAGCTGATCGATTTTGCCATTCTCGGCACCGGCATGGCGCGTTCGGTGTTCGGCATCGACCGGCCGAAAGTCGGCCTGCTCAATGTCGGCGTCGAGGAGATAAAGGGCCAGGAAGAGGTCAAGGAAGCCGGGCGCATGCTGCGCGAGGCCAATATGGCTTCGATGAATTATCACGGCTTCGTCGAGGGTGACGACATCGGCAAGGGCACGGTCGATGTGGTCGTCACCGAAGGATTTGCCGGCAACATCGCGCTCAAGACGGCGGAAGGCACGGTGCGCCAGATCTCAGGCTATCTGCGCGCCGCGATGAGCCGCACAATGATGGCCAGGATCGGCTATGTCTTCGCCAAGGGCGCATTTGACCGTTTGCGTGAAAAGCTCGATCCGGGCCGCTCCAATGGCGGTGTCTTCCTGGGTCTGAACGGCATCGTGGTAAAAAGCCATGGCGGCGCCGATTCGGATGGTTTTGCGGCAGCGATCGAGCTTGGCTACGATATGGTGCGCAACAATCTGATCGACCGCATCGAGGCCGATCTCGATCTGTTCCATGCGCGCAATCCGCATGCCCAGGCAAACAGGAAAGCCGACGCCGCCGTCGACGCAAAGGAATAGGAAAGACACTTTGATCAGATCAGTCGTGCGGGGCACCGGTGCCTCGCTGCCCCGCCGCATCATGAAGAATGCCGATTTCGAAGGCATGGTCGAGACCTCCGACGAGTGGATTGCCCAGCGCACCGGCATCCGCCAGCGCCACATCGCCGCCGATGACGAGACGACGGCGTCGCTCGGCGAGGCGGCCGCGCGCGCAGCACTCGACAGCGCGGGGCTGACGCCCGCCGACATCGACCTGATCGTGCTGGCGACCTCGACACCCAACAACACCTTCCCGGCAACCGCCGTCGAGATCCAGAACCGGCTCGGCATGCATCACGGCTTTGCCTTCGACATGCAGGCGGTGTGCTCGGGCTTCGTCTATGCGGTGACCACCGCCGACCTCTACATCAGAGGCGGCCTGGCCAAACGCGTGCTGGTGATCGGCGCCGAAACCTTTTCCCGTATCCTCGACTGGAGCGATCGCTCGACCTGCGTCCTGTTCGGCGACGGCGCCGGCGCGCTGGTGCTGGAAGCGGATGAAGGCACCGGCGGCATTGCCGACCGTGGCGTGCTGGCGATGAGCCTGCGCTCCGACGGCGTCCACAAGGACAAGCTTTTCGTCGATGGCGGCCCGTCGACCACCGGCACGGTCGGCCATCTCAGGATGGAAGGCCGCGAAGTGTTCAAGCATGCCGTCGGCATGATCACCGACGTCATCGAGGCAACGTTTTCGCAGGCCGGCATCACCGCCGCCGACCTCGACTGGTTCGTGCCGCACCAGGCCAATAAACGCATTATTGACGCTTCGGCCAAGAAGCTCGGGATTGCAGAACAAAAGGTGGTGGTCACCGTCGATTTGCACGGTAACACCTCGGCAGCCTCCGTGCCGCTGGCGCTTTCGGTGGCCGTCGCCGACGGCCGTATCAAGAAGGGTGACCTCGTGCTGCTGGAAGCGATGGGCGGCGGTTTCACCTGGGGCGCGGTTCTGGTTCGCTGGTAAGTGCCGAACGGTCCGGTTCGGTCCTTGACCTTGCCGGATCAATTACTTAGGCTCTGCCTTTGCTTGTATCGATTTATGTTTTTGAACTGATGGGACGGTCGCATGGGGGGAAAGACACTTACGCGCGCCGACCTTGCCGAAGCTGTTTATCGTAAGGTCGGCTTGTCGCGCACTGAATCGGCCGAACTGGTCGAAGCAGTGCTGGACGAAATCTGCGAAGCCATCGTGCGCGGCGAGACGGTGAAACTGTCGTCCTTCGCCACCTTCCATGTCCGTTCCAAGAACGAACGCATCGGACGCAATCCAAAGACCGGCGAGGAAGTGCCGATCCTGCCGCGCCGGGTGATGACCTTCAAGTCGTCGAACGTGCTGAAGAGCCGTATCTTGCGCTCGCACCAGAACAGCAAGGCCAAGGGCGGCAAATAGGTTTCTGCCGCAATCCCAGGAAAAGTGTGAAGCGTTTTCCTGGGAAAGCGCGTAGCGCTTCCCTAGGGAATTGCGTCAAGGATACATAAAGCTTCGGTTGAAAACGGCCGCCGGTTTGACGCCGGGCTTGAATGTTGTTTCATAAACCGCTGAAATAATACCCGATTCGGCAAACTGGGCCGGATCGCCGTCCAGCGTGAGGATTTCGCCCATGGACAAGAGCCCCGACGCTTTCCGCACCATCAGTGAGGTCGCGGAGGATCTCGATCTGCCGCAACACGTGCTGCGCTTCTGGGAAACCCGTTTCAACCAGATCAAGCCGATGAAGCGTGGCGGCGGCCGCCGCTATTACCGGCCGCAGGATGTAGAACTGATCAAAGGCATCCGCCACATGCTCTATGACCAGGGCTACACGATCAAGGGCGTGCAGAAGCTGCTGCGCGAGAACGGCAACCATTTCCTGGTCGCGATCGGCAATGGCGACATGGCTGCCGTCGATGCGATCTCGCAGCGCAGGCAGGCCGATCAGGTGCCGCTGACGCCGGCGGCGCAGCCGCGCGGCATGGATGACGAAATGCTGGTCGGCCAGCCCAAGGTAAAACCCAGCCGCCGCTTTTTCGGCCTGGGCAAGACCGAGGAGGAAGGTCCGGTCCAGCCCGGCGCGTCGAAACTGTCGCGCGACAACCGCGCCTTGCTGCAGGAGGCGCTGTTCGACCTCTTGGAGTGCAAGCGTCTGCTCGATCAGGTGCGCTAGACCTCTAGGCAATTACCAGAGGCAAGCAAAATCGGAACCGGTTCCGCAGCCGTGCGTTTGGCCTTCTCTTGAAGAAGGAAAAACAATCATGGCATCGCTTTCGACCCTCTCCGATCTCGATCTTGAAAGGCAGGTCGCGACCCTTTCCAAGGAACTGGCTGCTTTGAGGAAAGCTGTAGCCAAACGCGGCGGCGCTTACTATGACGACGGGCGCGATGCTGCCTCCGACTACTATGCGCAGCTTGCCGACCGCATCAGCGATGCCATGCCCGCAATCAGGAAGCAGGGCAGGGCGATTGAAAAGACGGCGCGCGATCATCCGGCGACTGCGGCTGCCGTGGGTCTGGTCGTGGTCGGCCTTGTCGCCAGCCTGTTGCTCAGCCGGCGCTAGAGCAATTCCAGGAAAAGTGTGAACGATTTTCCGTCCGGAATTGCGTAAAAACAAAGAGGTCTCGCACAAAAGAAAATGGCGACCGTCCCGCGGACGGCCGCCATTTCCTCGATCAGGGGCCGATTACTTGGCGAGCTTGATCTTGCCCTGCGGCGAAACCTGCGCGGTCTGGCTGCACTTGCTATAGACCGTGCCATTCTTGTCAGTGGCGTCGGTATAGGTACCCTTGCACTCGATCGAGAGCACCAGGCAATGGCCGGCGCCCTTGCAAACCGCGCCGCCGTCGCCAGTGGGATGCGTGCCGCCGGCGAAAGGTGGTGTGCCGAAAATGGCCGGCCAAGACCGAGTCCGCCCCGGCTCATGTCAGGTCGCGGCAGCAGTCATTGTCGCCATCTTGGCACCACGCTTTTTGCCCCGCCCGGCTGCGGCTATAACGCCAATCCAAAGATACCGGCGGAGGAGGCGGGGCGTGGTCGCAAATTACATCGACGAGTTCATCATGTTCTGCGTTGGGCTGTGGGTGACAGGCGTTGGCTTTGGACTGCTCCAAAGTCCTTTTCAGGCTCGGTCAGGTCAGCAGCCGTGGTTGCTGCAGGTCGCGAAGCATTTCAAATGGATGGGACCGCTGTTGATTTTGATCGCGATAGTGCTCGCGTTCGCGGCGCCATCCTAGCGGGTTTTCGGCAACGCATTGAGACACTCGCGGTGTCCTGCAGCATGCCTCGCAACCGCTGTGCTCCTCGGCCTTGCGCCTGATACGTTCGTTGGTTGCTCGCCTTCTGGCGCATGGGCGCCATCGAATCCTGTCTTCATCTCGCCACGTCTCGGCGGCAAAAACCAATGGGAAGGCGGCCTTGGCGAGGACTCCTAGGCCAGCCTTCCCATCGGGCAAGTCAGCCGGCTCAGGCCTTCTTGGCTTCCACCTTCTTGTGGTGATGGTGGTGGTGATGATGGCGGTGATGCTTCTTGTGGTGCTTGTGGTGATGATGATGATGGTGGTGATGCTTTTTCGCCACCGGAGCTGCGTCCGCGCTGCTGGCGCCGATGATCGGCAGCGAGACAGCGAGGGCGAAAGCCAGCCCGAGAGCCGACAGGAGGGACTTCTTCATGACTTCGTTTCCTTTTCTGCGCGGGCTGAATTTGACCGCCACCGAGCAAGATCGGTGACGTGAAACCCGCAGCCATGACTATCGCCTCCGAATTTTTCGACAGTTTTTCCCGACTGTAGAATTTTGTTTCTGGACTGTGTCTGGCGTCTTCGCAGGCGCCGCAACCGCTTTCACATCGGCGGAACGACGCCGTTGTTGCCGACCACGACCCGGCCGGCGGTCAGCGTGCCGTCGCTGCCATGCTCGGCGTTGACGAACACCACGGCACCGGGCTGAAGGGCGGCCGGTGTGGCCGGCGCGAAGGTCACCACCGGTGTCGTCTGCGGGATCGCGATCTGTTTTTTCTGGCCGTTGTCGTAGGTGAGCGTCACCGTGCGGCCCGCAATCTCGGTGACATCGGCGACCGTGCCGTTGGTCATCCGGCTGTTGGGCTCGAGATCCCACGGGCGGTCGCCTTCGCCGGTGCCTTTGAGCGCCGCCGGGAAGATCACCACCTCCAGCGCGCCGCTGCCGCCATCGGCCTTTGAAACCGAGGCAATTCCGAGGAAATCGCCTTGCCTGATATCCCCGGCCTCGGCCCTGGCGACGCCGGAAATCTTCCAGCCGTCAGCCAGCGCGATGGCGTCGGTGGCGCCTTCACGGGTCTTCACCGTCAGCGTCGATCCGGCAAAGGCGGCAACGGTGCCGCGAATGCGCACGGCGTCGGCGGCTTGCGCCTCGACCAGGCTGGTGCCTGCGAGGCCTGCGATCGTGGCGAGCACGATGGCTGATGTCTTCAATGTCATGGGTCTGGTCCTCTTGGGGAAAGCTGGTCCGATGCGGTTGCCAGCGACATCATGCCAACGCGCGAGCGGCCCTAAACCGCTGAACACTTCGGCGTGCGGTCCTTCAAAAGAACTTGATTGGGAGATCGGGGCAGAGATCCCATATCTGCTTGGCGCCAGCGGGTTTTGACGCCGGTTCACGATGCCGTGACGGTCGGTTTGGGCCTTGGCAAATCGCCTTTGAGCGGGCATTGTCCCGGCTCTCAGGCAACACCCTATCATTTGATCCAAAACTCTTTAGCCCCATGGAGTTGCCAATGCCCCAAAATGCAAAACACGAACCCTTCTCCAGGCTGGCGGCCGATGTTGCGCTTGAGCACCCAGGCCTTAAAGCCATCCGGGAAACAAAGGGATACAGTATTGAAGAGCTTTCCCTGACCTGCGGTCTGTCGACCAGCGAGATTGCCGACATAGAGAGCGGCAAGGACACCGATCCGTCGAAACTTCGCCGGATCGCCGCAGCATTGCAATTGCCGGAAACGGCCCTGATCGATGCCCCGGCGCCAACAGCGCCTGTAGAAAATCGGTCCGTTTCATAAACGACGACGCCAAAGCGTCTCTCAACAAGCTCGCCATGGTTTGCCCTGGCGAGCTTTTTCATGTTCGAGTGGTAGGTGATTGCCCGCCGGATCGAATGGAGGAGAAACACCGGAATGAGCCTTGAGACCGTGCGTGCCTTTCTGGCTGCCCGTGCGCCCGATGTCGAAGTTTTAGTCACCGATGCCAGTTCGGCAACCGTGGCGCTGGCAGCGGCAGCGCATGGCGTGGAACCGGCGCAGATCGCCAAGACCATCTGCCTGCGCGTCGGAGAGCAGACCATGCTGATCGTGGCCGGCGGCACGTCGAGGCTCGACAACCGCAAATTCAAGGACCGCTTCGGCGGCAAGCCGCGCATGCTTGACGCCAACGAGGTTGTCGCCGCCACAAGCCATCCTGTCGGCGGCGTCTGTCCATTCGGCCTGCCGGCGCCGCTGCCGGTCTATGCCGACGTCTCGCTGCGTGCCTTCGATGAAGTCGTGCCCGCGGCCGGCGCCACCAACGCCGCCGTACGGCTCAGCCCGCAGCGCATGGCCGAGATCGTCAACGCCGAATGGGTCGATGTGTGCCAGTAGCGAGCTGAGCGGCTGGTAGAAGATTGGGCGACTCACTATACGTGATGGAATGAACGACGTTTTTGGTTACATCGCCTATGGTGAGAACGAGCTTTACCATCGCGGTGCGCTACTCAGCGCCCTCAAGCTTTTGCACCATTGCCCGACCGCTAGAATAGTCGTCGCAACTGACAGGGCTGAACTCTTTCGCGCTTATCCTGTTGAGACAATGCTCATAACGGCTGAGCAGAAAGAGCAGTGGTCTTTCGGAGGAAGCTACCATTTCGGCATCAAGGCCGGTGCTATGCGTGAGCTTTTGCAGCGAGCAAATCGGCTCCTTTTCATGGACACCGACATGTACCCGGTGGGGGACCCGTCGAAAGGCTTCCGCTCGATCTCTGCGACCCATTCCTTTATGCGCCTGTGCGAAGGGCCGCATCGCATCTATCAGAGCGCGCTGCCGGGCAAGAGCATCAGCATCGGTGGCCAGATCCTGAGCGGCCGGGAACCGATGTGGAACAGTGGAATCGTAGGAATCCACCGCGACAATCTCAGTGCCATGGTGGACGCCTTCGCAGCTATCAAGGCCGTTTATGAGGTGACCGACACGTGGGCGCCAGAACAGTTCTGCCTCGGGGTAGCCCTTTCTCAAAACGGCCGAACCATCAGCCCTCACGGCCTGCCGATCCGACACTACAACACCCGCGGCAAAAAGCAGTTTGCTGAGCCGCGTGTTCATGCGTTCTTTAACGCTTGTGGCGAGGTGCCAGTCGGCCAGCAGGTTGCAAAAGCCGGTCGATATCGGCTGTGGCGGACGCCTTTGGATTTATGGCGCCAGAAGCGTAGGAGGTCGCCGTGACCGGGTTCTACAGAAGCAGGATGTCGCGTTGCTCAGTTACGCTGCGAATATCCATCTCGTTTTCGGACCTGCCGAAGACGATGCAGCGCCGGTAGGCATTGGCCAGGTACTTGGCTATTTCGCGGGTCTTGGCCGGGTCATATCGCTGCGGGCTGTATTCCATGAGGATGGGAACCTGACGCCGCACCAATTCGGCCATCGAGCTTAAGGCTTCCGGCTCCGCGCCTTCGATATCCATCCACACCAGACCGATGTCATCGGGGCTGACGCCAGCTTCAGCCATGATGCTGTCGACACGCCGAAGCTGCACCGGGACAGAACGTGATGTTTCCGTTGGCTTGATGACCGTACTGGCACCGAAATTCTCATCGCCGAAGTAGAGGTCTATCGATCCTTCGCGGTCGCCAGCGGCATATTGAAAGGCGCTCACCGCACTCGAAAGGTCGTTTAGCTCCAGGTTTTGCTTCAAAAGCTTGAAATTGCGTGGATCTGGCTCAATGCAGATTGCTCGATCGAACTTCCCGCTGAGCATCAGATAGACGCTATGCGTGCCGATGTTGGCGCCGATTTCCAGCAAAGTCTTCCCGGGCGGTGTCCCGATCAGCTCCAGAACCCTGTTCGCCAACTCGCGCTGATAGTGCCCCTTTCGGAACAAGTCCCGACCAATGGTTTCGTGCGGCGAAAAAGTAAGTTTGTGGTCCTCAAATTGCCTCGTGACGAGAAGGATGTCTTCCTTCATCGTCAGTAGACTGATAGAGCGAAACCAGCGGAATGACATCAGCTTTGCGAACAGTTTGCTGCGGAGGTGATGCGCCGCTTTTTCGACTGGCAGGAAAAATTTCATTCAGCCCTTATTGGCTCCTATCTGCCATATAGCAAGGCTCTCCAGCCTTTGCAGCGGTAGCTTTTTTGATGGTGCCGATCTGCCCATCGGTGAGGCCGAGAGCGACAAGGCCGGTAGCAAACTGCTGTCTAGACCCGCTGCTGGCGCCCGCGCGGCTGCGACTCATGGCAAGCCTCTTGAGGTCGCGGGCATTGGGCGGATAGAAGAACGGATGGTCCGATCTACCGACGTTTTTGATTACATCGCCTACAGCGAGAATGGGCTTTGCCATCGCGATGGGCTATGGGCTGCAAGGGCTCGATATTGTTTGTCGGGAGCCCGTGTGAGCCTGTGGCAGCGGGATGGGAGGCCACTGTGATCGGGTGGCTACACCTGAAAAACCCGTTTCGATCCAAGCTGCCCTCAAGCGTGACCCTCGGACGTCACACCTATGGCGTGAGCCGGAAGAAGGTGCTTGGAGCGTCTGACGCCACTCCGTTGACCATTGGAGCGTTCTGTTCGGTCGCCGGCAACGTCAGCTTTGAATGTTCCGGGGGAAGCCACGTGCCTTGGGCTGCAACCACTTTTCCGATCCACAGCCGCATGATGGACTCGACCGACCCCAATGCGCACGGTGGCAAACCCGTCGGCATTACCATCGCCAACGATGTCTGGATCGGCCGTCATGCGATGATCATGCCAGGCGTCCACATTGCCGATGGCGCCATCGTTGCTGCCGGCGCCGTTGTCACCAAGGATGTGCCGCCATATGCGATCGTCGGCGGGGTTCCGGCCAGGCTTATCCGCTATCGGTTTTCGGAGGACGTCATTGCGAAATTGCTGGCGATCCGGTGGTGGGAATGGAGCGACGAGAAGATCAAGCAGGAGGCTGCTCTTCTTACAGGCCCCATCGAGCCTTTCGTGGAGCGTCACGCAGGCGTGACGCCGTAAGAAACGTATTTTGCGAGTGGCTGCAATGCGGCTGAGAAATCGCGTGGCCACTTGGGGGAAGCAGCTAAACGCCTGTGTTGTTTGGTCGGAGTGGCCGGATTCGAACCGACGACCCCTTGACCCCCAGTCAAGTGCGCTACCGGGCTGCGCTACACTCCGGACCGCGCAAAGCCCTATAATCTCAATGGGTGTAGCGCAAGAGCCTTGTCGGAACAAAATCGGCGAAATTAGAACAAATGGTGTCCTGGTGTGGATTTCGAGACCAAAAGTCACACCGAAAATCACACCGGATGTTCATGATTTGTCCGTTTGGATTGTCCGCGCCAGGCGCAGCGGGCCTTCCGCATACGGCCAGCCTTCCCCTGAGTTGGGGTGGCTGGCCGGCTCACCGGCTTGCTCCCGGGAAAGCCCCAAGCTGAGCTTGATGGGATCCCTGTGTGTCTCGCTCAACGGCACGATCCCGGGGCCGAAATTTTTACCTGTCGGGATACTGCCACCTCATTCTGAGTGCGTCTTCCTCGCTGAGAAGGACAGGCAACTCACCATTGAGCGGGTCCTTTTGCGCAACGTAGTTCTCTGCCCAAGTGATCCATTCCAAAACTTGAGCGTCGCGCTCGGATCCTCGAGCGAGCCGGCTCTTCACAGCTTCGATATAAGCATGGAGTTCACGAGCCTGTTGATGTGCGGTTGCCTGTTCTCTGAAAGTTGCGCCCCGAACTCGATCAATCGCTTCCAGCCGCTCTCGCTCCTCTCGACGCTTCTCCTCTTCCGCCCATCTACGCGCTCGCTCCTCGCGCTCAATGCGCAACTGCTTCAAGGCTGTGGCAGCGCGCTCGATCCCGTCGACAAAGCTCGTTAAGATATCCTCGAGCCGTTGACGTTTGCCGTCAGCCCACTTTTGGCGGACACCGAGGTAGGCCGCATTGGTGATCGACAGCTGCAAATGTCCGGACCGCACTTGATCGTGCTCGGGAATAGGTCGACCGTAGCTCCGATAGTCACGGATATCTGCTGTGGTAGGCGTATGCGGGATCGACGCGTATCGTTCGGATAAGGCCAACTCGACATTCTCACCATCAACTACCGCGCCACGCTTGGCATCTACAGAGACACTCCATGACCGCTCCAAAATGGCAGCCTTTATGCTGGCAATGAGATTCGCAGCACGAGGGAGGCTATCCAGGCCTATGTCTACTCGTATGAAGCCTGATCTTTGCCGGACTTCGCCAGCCGACGACGAACGCCTCAAGTCCTTCTGAATTGCAACTGCTACCGGATCGGTTACTTCGACCGCAACTGCGACCCGGAGGAGTTCTTCGGAGCCGGCGTCCAAGCTCGTAAGCCCCTGGTAATTGATAACCGGTTCCACTTGGTCGCCTATGAGCACGGTCTGATTTCGCTTGAATCTATCTGTCGGCAGCGCCCGGCGCTTCGGCGGACTGCCATTGGCGATCTTTCGCCAATAGTGGGGAGGCGGAACTGGTATATCGTTTGCTCGGCAGATCGCGACGATCGTCCCGGCCGAACTACCGAGGTCAGCGGCGACCTCGTCCATCATTTTCGTCCAGACTAGGTCATGGAGGTAAGTGCGGGTAACGGTTGCCATGCGGTTAGGCTCTCAAATCAAGGAACACAGCGGGTGGAGCGCGTTTCATGAGCCGGAACAAGGACGGCGATGTTCCGCCGCATGATCTGGCCTGAAAGGAAGGCGGCGAATACCTATCCGCCTCAATCGCGGTCCGAGTCACCACGGCGATCTAAGCGAGGTGGGCGGGACAGCAGTGCCGTATTGGAATTGTGACGATATTGGTATCCAATCGCGTGGCTTCCACATAAAACCGATTCTGGGCAGAGAAGGGGGCTCTCTTGGCAGGTGGCGTTCGGGCGGTCACGTTCGCGTTCTTAGGCGCGTTGATTATCGCAGCATCCGGCTACGCGGTATTGCCCGACGCATTCGAATCGGCAAAGGCCTATTGGCTTCAAGATGACCCGGTCGTCACTGCTGAATATCGATTGAAAAAAGTTCCGAAAAGCGAATACGAACGCCTGATCGATAAGGCGCTTTCAGAGTCAGATTTCGAACTGGCGACAAGCCTCAAGTCCTTAGCAGAAGATCAGGGTATCTATCTTCCTGCAGACGTAGTCGCAAAAATAGACAAGTCGACACCAAACGAGTCCACTATCCAGGATGTTTGGGTCGGAGCGACGACCGGCAAGGCCGAAAGCTGGCCAGGCTTTGCAGCTGCTACTGTCTCTGATTTCCTGGTGATTGGCGATATCCGTGATCTTATCCAACAGGCTACCGCATATCCTGACTATGATCCTGTTGTGGTCACACTCGCGGGGACTGGGGTGGTGCTTACAGGGGTGACAGCCGCAACAATCGCGGCGAGCATTCTGACTGGTGGTGTTGCTGCGCCATCAGTCGCTATGGTTGCACCCGAGAAGGTGGGCGTTTCTATCCTGAAGACTGCGAAAAAAATGAGAAAGCTTAGCCCCAGACTCGAGGGCGACCTTATGCAAATCGCCAGCAAGGCAATCGACACGGATGCGTTGAGCTCCCTTTCGGGGCTTGCACGCAAGCTGGACTGGGACGGCTTCATCCGAGCCGGCAAGAAGGTTGTCCGCAGGGAGGCGATTGATCAATTGGCGGATAGTGCCAAATCCCTTGGCACTATCGCGAAAAGCCAAGGCTACCGTGCAACCATCCAGACGTTGGAGACGGCCCAATCCACTCGGGAGATTGGACGAGCTGGGAAACTGTCGGAGAAATTCCCCAAGGGGTTTCGCGGTCTGCTAGCTCTTGGCGTCGCCACTGGTGGCTTTTTGGTTTCGATGGTCGCTTGGACCGCGTCTGGGCTTCTTTGGCTGCTCGGCGCAGCCTATTTTGTGTTCAGAGTAGCTCGCTTCACACTGCGTCTCCTGAAACCGCGTCCTAAAGCGATCGCTAGCTGACAATTCCGGAATACGAAATCATCTCGCCTGACGGCGCGAGCCGAATGTAGGCTCTTTTCCCGCGGCGGCCGACCGCCATAAAGACAAGGCGTTCAGAGCCGACCTCAACCAGCCGTAATGCGTTGCCCTCCGCGTCGTAGTGGGTAACGTCTTCTTCGCCTGTCTCCCACACACCAGCGCTGTCCAAGAAGCGCTCATTGGTCTTCCTTACCGCAATCGAATCGAGCCGCGACCGCCTTTCCGCAAGGCCCGTCATCAGCCCAGCAAGCGACCCAATCAGGGACAGAGCAACCGCAGCCGTGGTCGCCAGGGTGCATGTGGCTGGGCCGAATATCAGGCCTGCGAACGCCACTGTTGCACCACCGATCAACGCCCCGCCCGTCGCGATCGCAAGGTTGCCCAACACCGTATTGAGGATTGTCCCCCAGCGGCTTCGGTCATGTCCTCTGACCATTCCCCGCACACCATAAAATGGCAGGACCGCAGCGGCCAGAACAACGGCAAGGAAAAGCAAGAGCCCGCCGTTTCGCTTCGTCGTATTCCAGACGTCACGGCCGGCAGACAGACCGAATCCCGCGACTGCTGAATTGGAAACCTTCGACCGCGTGCTAGCGGTTCCTCTACGCCCCATTCTCCGCCCCCAAGCCATTGCATGGCCAGAATGCCAATATTCCCCCGGGAAGCAACAGGGCGTGTCTCGCTTCGACGAGCTATTGTCACGGAGAGTGCCAACTGGTGTCGCGATGAGGGCGGGCATTCGGTCTTTGCCGTCGAAAACACGAGCCATATCGGCGAAATTGCGCTTACAGCGCTTTGCCTTGTTCCCCTCCTAATTCGCCGTCTTCAAGTCGCTATAAAATCTATAGAACATTATCGAAGACTTGAACGACGAGGCAGTATATCATGAGAAATACCGAGACAAGACCATATGCCAATACACGCCTAGCGAAATTTGTTGAAAGGCGAATTCTCGAATTGAAGGCAAAAAAGACGCAGTCGACTATCGCCAGTGAGGCCGGATTCTCGCAACACAACATGCTCACGAACATCAAGCTCGGCAATAGCAAGCTGCCGCTTGACCGTGTTCCGGCTCTGGCTAAGGCGCTCGAGGTAGATCCGGCCCTCCTTTTTATGATGGCCGTCGAGCAGCTCGGCGGAGACACGACGGAGTTGGCCATCCGCAAGATCTTCGGGACCCTCGTTACCGAAAACGAGACGGCCTGGCTGGAGGAAATCCGCAAAGCGTCCGACTATTCAGATCCGAGCCTCACGTCCAGGTCGAGGGCTGTTCTCCGCGGGATCTTCGGCAAATGACCGGCGCCGACGGAGACAAAGTCATCTTGGACATAGCGATAACGCCAAATGAAATCGCCTGGATTGAGTTCATCAGGCTGGCGAGCCGCGACACCGACCCGGCCCCGACGTTGGGCCGAGTTCAGCGACTCCAGCAAATTTTCCGATATCGAGCCGCTAACTGATGTCTAAAGGGCCCTACTTCAATCCGCGTTGGGACGGAGCTTCCATCCCAGAACGGCACTGGCATTTTCATCGGCAACTCTTAATCCGCTATGGGATCGTCCTCGGACCCGGTGAGTTCTCTGACATGGTTCACGACATCAAGACTGGTTACGCCAAGGTGATTGAGAAGCGATCAAAGAAGACAGCCATCTACTCCGTTAGGATCGACCGCCTGGGCGAACGGGTCTATGTGCTGTCAGATGGCAAGCGTATCATCACTGCATGGCCGCCGGAGAAGCGGCTCAACGAGAAGCGCCGCCGAATGGGCGAGAGATGACCCAATCTGACCAAAGCGGATTTGCGGCTTCCGGAATTTAGAAATCGATAGCAGACATTCAACCATTAGGGATTGAACCTCCAATTGGACTTGCCTTTGTCGAAACGGATGTCTGCACGCCCGCTCTGTGATATCGCTCGTTAATACGGCTCGTCGTCACCGGCGTCTGTCGCATAGCCAGCAGGTGGCGCATTCGGCTCGTCCGGGTTGTCGTCGTGTTCCGCGTGGTCCTTCGGGTGCTTAACACTTTGCGCTGCCGAGGTGAGTTCGTCCTGCGAACCGCCACTTGCGGAGACAACATAGCCGCTATTGGCAACTTTGGTGAATTCCGCCCTAAAGCCACGCTTGCGCAGCCGGACCGCCATAGCTTCCGCGTCTTCCAGGTCGATGGCATAAAAGTCCTTTGTCGCCATGTTTGACATATCCCGTGCTTATCTAGCTTCACATCATCACTGTCGATATGGCTCGTCATCTCCCGCCGGTGCAAAATCTACACTCGCCGGCGCTACCCTATGAGCATCGACAATGACTAGGCGAAGCAAGATAACAAGCAAGATGACGCCAATTGCCATAACCAGCGTTTTCTTCATTGTCGCCCCTCTCTCGGTGTTCACCTATCGGGGAGCAGCCGTAACTGCTCGTATGCCGAGCTCGCTCTTCTTCATTTCCATTTGCCGATAACTAAAACTTGCGGCATTATGTGACGTTGGCGCCAAATCTAAAAGCTTTTCAAGTGGGGCGCGAAGCAAAAGGGGGAGCGACATGAGCAGCACACTGGCTTGGGTCATCGGTGCCGCGTTGGCGGTCGTCGTTATTTGGGCGCTTATCATGGGCCGGCGCTTTCTCAGAGGTAGCCTTCGATTCGGTAACCTGTCTGCGGAACTCCAGGGCAAACAGGAAGCGCGCGTCAGCGAGGTCACTGCCAAAGGCAAGGACATCTCGGTTGCGGCTACTGGCACCAACTCTCTCGTGGAGAAAACCCGAGCTCAAGGCAGCGGCATAAACATTAGTGCCAGCACGACGCCGAATCCTGTCGAGAAGGGGTCCCAGGACGATAGTGCAGGTCCTAAGTCTTGAATCAGCTTCTGATCGCCAATTATGTGGAGCCACGCGGCAAGCTGCGGGCGCTCGCCGCGCCGGACTGTCCGTTCAGCGCTGTATTCGTGGAGGGCGGCGAACACTACGGCAAGACATTCCTGCTCGAATGCTTCAAGTCCGAGGTGAGCGCTCGGGTTATCCTTGTTGCGCTTGATAAGCGCCGTGTCGTGCCAGCCCCACGCGAGCTTTTGGCCGAGATCGCCACCCTCCTCGGCTGGCAGCATTTCCCTAGTTTTGACGGGGCGATGCAGGCGCAGCAGCGACCGATCCAAGCCAGTGTCAGTAACGTCTCGGTTGAGGGTAGCTATGTAAACGTGCAGGCCATCGCGCAGGAAAGCGAGGACGATCGCTTACTCGCCGCCATCCGTCTCACCGGCGCCTTCCTCGAGGATCTGCGTGCTCTGCCGGAGATGTTGCGTCCGCTGATCCTTGCCTTTGACGGCTATGACGCAAGCGCATCCCTGATCGATCGCTGGTTCGACCGCGTCCTTGTTGAGGGCCTATGTGGTATCGAGCACGCGCGGCTCATCGTCTGTGGTCGCCAAGTGCCATCCACCACCGTGAAACGGCGAACTCCAGCCGGACGGTTCATTGAGGTGCCCCTTAAGGGCGTGGCTGATGAGCAGGAGTGGATGCAGATTATCGCCGCACTCAAGTGCCACCTGCCGGGAGATGACGAAGGGAGCCGCGCCGGATATCTGCGCGGTATCGTCGCGGCCTTCAACGGCGCGCCGGGGCTCATCGTCGCTCATCTCAGAACGTTGTGAGCTATGCCGACCGAACCTCCTTCCGAAAAGGATAACGGCCAACGGGTGCTACTGCAGCGCACGCTTGAGCGGTTACCCGGCCCAGCGCGCAAAGTGCTGGAGACCCTCTCGTTTCCGCATTGGTTTGACAACTCCATCCTAGAGCGGCTGGTCGCCGAGGGGGAAATCGATGCTCAGCTTGCCGCCGAGGCCAGGGACTCGATGGGATGGGGTCTCATTGAGCGCTGGAGCGACGGCGCTCTTGCCGTGCTTACGCCGGTGCGCGAACTGGTGTTAGACGACGCTACGACTGACGCGCAGGCCTATCGTAGGCACTGCTTATTGTTCGCAGATACATTCGATTCGCTGGCGCGCAATGGCGGCAATGTGTTTGATCATGCAGAGTCCGTCTTTCACCGGCTCGCCGCCGAGCCGGAGCGCGGCGCCGAGCTTCTGCTGGCCGATGGCATCACTTGGAAGTCTGAGCCGCTGTTTGCCTTCGATGCGCTTGAGCGTCTTATCTCCGGCGCGCGCGAGCAGCAGCGAAGGGGCTTTCTAACAGAGCGTGCTGGTCGATATGTCGAACTGCTCGCGCTTTATCTGCCGCATGCCGGGAACAACGCCCGCGCCGAGGAGCAGATCCTCCGTCGGTTGATGGAACATGAGCCAGCTGTTGATCTCTATGAAGCTGAGCTGCGGCTGCGGCTCGGCCTTGCGGTTCTGTCCCGCGGCGGCACCACCGAGGCATACGATCTCTTTGAGGTCGCCAAGGCGCTGTTCGAAAAGGCCGGCGTTGCGCGCGGGAAAGCTGATGCACTGCGCTCGCTCGGCCGCGCATCGCTACGCGCGGACCAGTTGGAGCAGGCGCGCGACCTGTTCGTCAGTGCGCGTAGTATGTTTGATGCGCTTGGACTAACCGTCTCGTCCGCCCACTGCGTGAAGGCGTTGGCTGAGACCGAGTTCTACCGAGGCCGATGGAACGATGCCGAGCCACTTTTCCAGCGGGCACTCTCGGATTTTACCGCCACTGCGGGCTACCTCGGCGAGGCCAATACGCGCGTCGTTTATGCTCAGTTGCTCTCAGCACGCGCCGATTTTGACGCGGCGCGCCAACACATCGATCTCGCTACCGGTATCTATGAGGCGATAGGGCACAGCCTTGGGCTTGCTAACTGCCTTAAGAACCGTGCGGTCGCCCTGTTCGAGGACGAGCAATACGAGCATGCCTCGAAGGTGCTGGCTGAGGCGTTCAAGAGCTACGCGGACTGGGGCAGTGAGTCGGGCCGCGCGAATTGCTGGCTATGGAGCGCTGCCTGTGAGATTCGGCTCGGCCGACCCGAGAAAGCACTGCCCTTACTTAACAAAGCTGCAGCCACCTTCGCGAGTATCGGCGAGCGCTTCGGCAAGGCCGGCGTGTTACGCGAGCAAGGCCTTGCCGCGCTCGCAGCTGGCCATCCTCTGGATGCTTTGAAGCCACTGCAGCTTGCGCGTGACGAATTCCTGGCAGTCGGCAATGAGGTAGAAGCAAAAATCGCGGGGGTGGCGATCGGCCAGGCAGCAGTGGCGGCCGATTTCCCCCCGCCCTTCACGCGCGCTACTGTTTACCCAATCGCCGTCGACGCGGCCCACACCTTTGCGAACATTGGCTCCCGTCGCCACTTGCGCGATGCCAAGGCGCTCATCAGTTCGAGCGAGACCCGCGAAATAATCGCCAAGTCACCACTCTTCACTAGATTGATCCTCGATATATTAGAGCATACAGAATATCGTTTGATGAACCGGAGCGAAGATTATGAGAGTATATTAAGGTTGCGATACAAGTCCTTTCTATCAGCGAATTTAATCTCGCCCTCGCCAGACCGTGTGTTAAAATTTCCAGGTGATGAGAATTCAGACATCTTCGGCGTCTTTATCGATGGGGTCCTGGCATCGACCATAAGAGTCGATCATATAGTGCAGCCCTACCAGACAGAGTCTCCATTTCGCCAATTCGACAGGGTGATGCCGGCAGAACTCACGAATGCAGTCGGAGCGTTCGCATTCGCTGCCGATCCACACTTGTCGACACAATATCGTTCAATTCCCTGGTTGACCCTTAGGTTATGGCTGGTCGGCGCGGAATATTTTAATGCGAAAAATCTTCTGGTGATCGCCAGAAGGGAACAAATCGCCTTCTACAAACGTAGCTTTTACTCAGAGAAAATTTCTGTTTCAGCTGACGCGCAAGGGATAGAATGGATTCTACTATCGTCTCCATTTGAGAAGATAAAAAACAAATTGTATTCGCGATTTCCATTTTTAACGAGCACGGCGATAGAGCAGAGATTGCTATTCGGTCACGCAAATGAAGAAGCCACGGCCCTTACGGTATTGCCGTCAGCAAAGTATTACGGGAATTATTCGTCGGAGGCGGAGGAAGACTACTTCGAAGTGATGATGATAGCCTGATAGATATAAATATTGCGTCGATTGATATCATCGCTGATTCTATCTCGGTTGTCGGGGCTAAGTCAGCATTGTTGTTTAAGAATTATTCTTAACTGAACGCAATCCTGCTTTGGAGGGTGAAATGCCAACTTCTAGTTACAACCATCCACTCTTTGGACTTGTTACTTTTAAGACAAAGCACTCTACGTGGGTGCGAGGTGACGGCATCACCTTCACGGGCGGATTTGACGTCAGACAAATCCAGAAGGTTCACATACCGCAATTGGATAAAATACCCGGGACACATGGGGGTAATCTGGAATTTCATCAACGAGCGCATGCTCAAGTGCTAGCGACCTTCGCTGAGATCGAGCGCCTTGGACTATTGCATCACATCAAGACATGCGCGGGCTCGCTGAATTTCCGCCTGAAGAAGCCAATATCTGGCAGGCTCAGCAAGGAGCCGTCCAACCATGCTTTTGGCATTGCTATTGATCTCAATGCAGATGACGGGTCACTCGGCGCCTCCGTTGCACCAGTCGCACCAGTGTTTGAAAATCTTGGATTTCGATGGGGTAAGGCCTTCAGCGATCCGATGCATTTCGAGGTGAAGACGTTCATTGACCATCCCAAGGCCCTTTCGAGCCCTGTGAGCGTGACAATCGATGGGAAGTCAAGCGATCTCGAGGCGAAGAACCTCTTCGGCGAAGTCGTCGCCAAACTTTCTGATCTAGAGACCCTGTTTGATCTCGATGTGTCGCCGGCGTCTGAATCGACCATCATCGCACATGGCAAGATGGGCATCGCCCTAACGGAGTTGAGGCACTTCGGCGACCAAGTTTATGCATCGCTTCCGCCATTGGCGGGGGCTGGGGGGTATCACAGTTCCTTCGACAACGTGTCGAAGGTTATGCATCTGAAGAAGGCATGACTTGAGCGCGTCATTGTTGAACCACACTGCGTGTCGTCTCAGATAAAAAGCATCTGCGCCTTCGAAATCGTGCAGCCGCCGATAGGCGAAGGCGTCGGCCGCTACTCCCCGCGGGCACTTGCGCAGACTTAGGTCCATCTGGGTGCGACGAAGGATAGCGGTAGGCGCGGCTCAATGCCGACGAGGCCGTGGCCCAGCGTATTGTTGCGGCAGTTCTCGTCGACAGACTCAATCATCGATCGCTGCCAGGCCGCTCAAACTGCCCTATGAGGTCTTCGCCGCTTCAATGGGAAAAGTTTGAACGGAGGTGGCGCGCCGCAAAGAGATTCGATTTGCTTGGCGAGCAATTTTACCCGACATCGAACCTTGCGACAGCCCAGCAATCGCAAGAACTGATAGGCGCAACCGATCATCCAAATGGCCTGCCTGCGGAGTCTTGGCTTTTCCTTAAACTGCCCAGAACAAAGGGAGCCAGGGGCTGACTCGGTGTTTAGAGTGATTGGGTTTCAACCGCAGTGTTCGTCAGCCCAAAATCAGCCTGGCATCATCGCGCCAGCCAACCAGCCTAGCGAGGTGTTCCCGAAGGATTGCCTCGCGTTCCGGAGGACCATCCGCCAGCATTTCCAGGGCGTCTGCGATCGCTTCTTCAAGCGTTGTCCAACGGCCAGTTGTCTCGGTCCTCGAATGAATTCTGGCGGCTATGGCGCGGGCATAGTCGGCACGCATATTAGCGGGCATAACATGAGGCGCATCAATGTAGATCAGTCGCCGCGAAAGCCCCCTGAGGCGCCGGTCTTCAAACTGCCCCGAAAGTTCAAGCCGACGCGGCCATCCCACGTCGCGGAACTCTTCAATCCGCGATTGGTCCGACCGGGAGTAGAAGCTGCCGTATATCTGCTCTTCGAGATGGGGACTCTCTGGGAAAGGAGAGCGAGCCTGCAAAACAGCTGAGATCAGCCGCCGGCGCAGACCTTCGTCACTGCGCACCAGTTCCGATCGGCGAGTGATCTCCTCCATCCCCAAATCATATCCACGGGCTTTTTCGCCAACCGTTTCGATCGGCAAGAACAAAGGCGATGCGTTGAGCTTCAAGGAGGACACAGGCCTCGGCTTCGTTTTGATATGTGCCGCCAGTTCCTCGTCGGTCATCGTGGAGAGGGCTGCGGGATCTTGTCTGAGATCCAACAAGAAGACTTCGCCCGAATTGTCCGGATTGGTTCCGATGGCGGTCACCAGGAAGGAGGAGCACAGGCCGAAGCGCAGGCGCGTCGCTACGAAGACGGGATTCAGCTCAACGTATTGGGTGGCGGTGGACTTCGACCGGTATGCAATGGCGGATTCCCAAACCACCGGGGCACGGTCCTTTATCAGCCGGGCGATATGGATGGTGGCATAAACGTCAGCCAAAGCGTCGTGGGCGTTGCCGTGCTCAAAGCCGTTGGCAGGAGCCAGCCGATCAAGCTTGAAGCTTGTCCGTCCCTTTTCATTGATGGGCCAATTGAACCCTTCCGGCGCGAACGTGTGTGCAGCAATCGCAAGTGGCATGATGTCCAACCGCGAATTGCCGCCGGTGTTCGTGAGATAGATCGGGAGCAGGCTCGAATAGAAGGCCCGCCGAAGCAGCTCCTCATCGAAAATGATCGAGTTATAGCCGACCACGGTCGCGGGAGACCAAGCCGTCAAGACCTCATGAATTCGCCTGCACATCTCGTAGTGCGAGGGGATCTGCAAATCGAACAGCTGATCAACACGCACGCCAGTGACCACCATGGCGCCAGGCGAGGGGACGATGTGTGGGAGCAACCGGCAACGTATCTCGAAAGTGTCGATGACTTTCAGATCATCATCGGTCAGAACCGCTGCGAACTGCAGTATCTGATCGAAGCATCGGTCAGCGCCGGTGGTCTCGGTGTCGTAGAAGATAAAAGCCATCAGCAGCCCATTTGAGGCAGATCATGCAAGACAATTCGCATAAGGAGCAAGGGCGAATGCACGGGACGCGAGGTGCATTGGTTCCTGTCTGGACCGGTGTGGCGGTTCGTTGTCCGTGGTTGCTCACCTATCTGATGAATCGCGCCCTGAACGCTCCAAGCCAATGCGGGGGCCGATTCCTGCGCGGCCCCTGTTGCGAGGACATGCCAATCCGAATCCCCAGGAACCAACCAACATCCTCACACGTGCAAACTGCCCCACACATGAAGTCCTAGGAATACCGCGGTCCAACTATCCGGATGCCTTTTGGCGCCACCAAGACCAAAAAAACGGAAGTGCCTCTCCAAGTGGGTTACGTCAGCACAGTTTCTGGATCATCGCGGCTAAGCGGGCCCATTGGCGATCCTGAGCCTCTGGTCCGCCTGAAAAGAGGGTCGCCAAACCTCCTGTGTGATGAACGCCAAATACGGGGATTGAACCCACCCTAAGCGGCGCCTCTCCTAAAGAACTGGCTATGGATGCGTATCTGCATCCCTGTGAAAATCGTATTGCATTGTAAGCTGATGAGCCGATGCAGAGGACCACGCGCGGCTTAATTATCTCTATCTGTGGCAGTGCATACTCTAGGGCACTTCTGCGCATATCTCTAATATTGATTATTTCAGTCATCTTGCCAGGTTTTATAAAAACGAATGCGTCAGTGGCAAAGGTTTCCTCAAACGTGGTATGCAAGTGTTCTCTTAGGAGTCGGAAAAGATTTTGGTTTGAAGGCAGGCTAGGCGTATATCCAAACTCAAATTGGTCTTGGTCGAACTCACCAGACAGAAAATCCTCTGATGCCCAATCTTGAGCGATCAACATGATCCTAGGTGACAGATTGGAAGCAGTTTTTGACCAAGGCACAACATGGTCATCAAAGTCGAAGACGCTTCCATGGAAATCGCCGATTTTACTATACGGAACTGTGTAGCCGGACAGAGGGGAGCCAGCAGAGGGCTCACGCCTTTTTCTAACGAGTTCCCTTATTTGGGCAATCTTTCTGCGGTTGGTCATCGATCTTCCCCGGGTCGTGGTTTTCAGGCAGCTCGGTGGGAAACGAAGCGTCTGTGGCTAACTAGGTGAGGCTAGCCTCGAATAACTGGTCGGCCCTGGATTCGAGACGATCTCGCCAGGCAAGCTTAGTCAGCCAATCCTCGGGTATTCCGGACGCCCCGTAGACGGCGCCCGCAAGCTGGCCGGCGATCGCGGCAGTGGTGTCGGCGTCGTTACCAAGATTGGCAGCGATCAGAATTGCCGAGCGAAAATCTGTGGTGCGATTGACCGCCCAGAGCGCTGCCTGCAAAGACTCTGAGACAAAGCCGGAACCGTTTATTTCATTCCGGTGCACGCCGCGAAAACCGCCTTCCACCGCATCTGCCTCAGGCCCGGTGAGGAGCTCTGTCAGCGGGTGGCCTTCTATCGCCTTCACCAGCAGGCACGCGAGAGCACAAGACGCGTCGATGGTCGGTGGCGAGCCATGGGTGGTGCGCGTCTGCCGCCGGGCGACATCGAGCGCCGCCTCAAGACTGCGCCAATGACGAATCGCCACCGGTGAGAGCCTCATAAGGGCCCCGTTACCGGAGGCCCTTGGATCCGGAGATCCAGCGTAGGGATCACCAGTGCGACGATAGCGGTCGAGGGCGCGACGCGTAGCGATGCCGATGTCGAAGCAGGATCCCGTGCAGGAATAGACTCCGTCTTTCCACCAGTTGACGAAGCGGTCCATAAGATCGCCTGGGTCGAGCTCTGGATTAGTGTCCAGGCTCTCTGCCAACGCCAGCGCCATCGCGGTGTCGTCTGTCCACTGGCCCGGTTCAAGGCCATGCGGACCGCCGCCGATCATGTCTTCGATCAGGGCGAACTCCGGCTTGCTGCTGAATTCGATCGCTGCTCCGACCGCGTCGCCTACCGCGAGACCTAGCAAAGCACCAATCGCGCGGTCGCGGACTCTTTCAAGTTCCCGAGATGGCTTGGCGTCGTCGGTCGGTCGTCCGCCAGCAATCCATCGTTCCTGGGCTTTCGTCTCCGCGGCCCTCGGGTGTCGCGCCTGGCGCACCGTCGCGAGTGCCTCCTCCGGATCCATACCCAGTTCGACTAGCAATCGCGCCGAAACCATGCCGGCCCGCCCGATCCCGCCCCGACAATGGATGAGCACCTTGTTTCTGCGTTTGACCAGGCCTCGAAGCGCGGCCGAATGTGCGGGCCATGCCTGTTCAAACCGAGCGTCAGGCACGTCAACGTCGGGGATCGGCAGGTGGTGCCATTCCATATGGCGGCGGCGCACCTCTTCCCCGAGCCGTTCGATCTGCAACTCCCTGAACTCGTGCTCTTCGATCAGGCTGACGACCGCTGCGGCCCCCCACCGAGAGACTTCATCGAGATCGGCGCCGAGATCACGCTCGTGCACACCACCGTAGATGCTCGGACCGCGCTTACCCGGCGCCAAAGTGATGCCTATGGCCCCTTCGGCAGTGGCGACTTCGTCAATCCTTAACGAGCCTTTCATGTCGTATTTCCTTTCCAGCGAGGAAACCGACCATTACCATTTCCGTTAGGCGAGTTTTCTCATCTACCGGGTTTTTCCGAAATAGGATCGCATGGAAAAGGAAAGAGATCCCTTGGAGGAGTATATCGGCTTTTACTGGACGAGGCGCGTCAACTGGGCGGGATTTCGTGAGCTGCCAACCGATGTGAACCAGGCGGCAAAACTGAGTAGGACGATCAAATACCAGGTTGAAACCGTCCGTGGTTACGTGAGGCAGCAGGGAGGAGCATTTTTTCGGGAATTCGTTTGTATCGACAACGATCCTAAACAAGCCCCGGTCATGATCGACAAAAAATTGGTCCCTGTGATTGACTTGTGCAAACAACACGGCTGCTGGTTGGTCTATGTCGATTTCGGGGAAGTTCAGCCGCTTCGACGCACTATAAGAATGCGCGAAATTCTCAGGAACAGCGGCTTGACCGAACTGGGGCTGGAACCGATTGCTCTGCCCCCAGAGAGCCTGGCAGGTTTCAATCCGATTAGGCATTTCCAAGAGTGGCAGGCCACCGATTTCCTCAGCAAGGAGGAACACGTAAACAGAGTGAGGCACGCCTTCGAAGAGGCATTGCTGTGCGTCCCTGAGGGCAGGGGTCGTCCGAAAGCCATCGCGAACTATTTGAACGACCGATCAATTTTGACGATAAGAGGGAAGGAGTGGAATCAGTCAAACGTTGAAAAGTTCTTCATGTCGTTCAGTCGCAACTGATCGTCCGCCTTTGCCAAAGGGTCGCAAAAGGCATTGCCTGTCAGCACACTTAACTCCGGCAACCAACAGGTCAACATATGGCCAAGCATAGTCCACATCCCACCACGCCAGGTTGACGCTCCGGCAACCAATCTTGTTAAGTCATCATCCGTCCAAAGATAACTAGTTTACCCTAAGTTTACATTAAGTTGACCCCTGCAACCCGAAAAATAAAAATCGAATCGAGCGCAACCAGCGCGAACAGCACCCAAAACAGACGCAGACACAGCACCAGCGCGCGCCGACACACTCCAACGTCTACAGACAGCGGCCAGAGAACCGATAGCTTCTACAGCTCGCCCCTGACAGGAGTTTCGCCGAGAGTCTTGTAACGCAGTCAACGCTATAATGCTCAAGGGCTAAATAGCTATTCAACGACTGCACCGCAGAGCGCACCGGAGACGGATAGACGCTTCCTCCTATGAAGGCCCAACCAAGCCATCGCATGGAGAGGAGCACCCACCTAGCACGTTCGATGACCAAAGAGCACCGGTCCCTATGCGAGTGAGCGGATAGAGCCGTGGTCAGGAATTCGGCAATTGAGTGATTGAATTCACGCCCCGGCTCACGACGGCCCTCCTGGATTTCCCTTGGCGCGCCCAACCCAGAGGCCCGGATGGTATTTGCTGCAATCCCGCCAGCATCGGTTAGCCGAGCCACGGCCCGCAAACCGCGCGCTCCACCAACAGCGGTTCTGTGCCGGCGCTGGCGTCCGGTGGCGCGCTCGACGGCAACAGCTTTGTGCAGGCTGCACAGGCCGGCAATGACAATGCCGTGCCGCAATTCAACATCTTAGTGAGTGTCACCGTCAATGCGTCGGGTGCGACTCCTGAGCGAAGGGAGCATGTGCGCGGTGGTGGTCGAAGAATTTCGAACGCAACTCCGCCCAGGCGACATAGCGTCGGGAATGGTCCTTTATTGAGGTGGACTCAGCCAGCTTCCGCGATTGCAATATCAAGCTGGCGTCGTTCATCGCGAAGGCCGTTAATGCTGAGGAAGCCCAGTCGCAAACGTTCCAATGCGATCACTTTAAAAATCGCATCTAGCGCTTGGCCGTGTGAGCTCAATACTCCTCGATAAATATGGTTTTCGCCGGAAGTCAGGCCTTCCTCAACGATGGCATTAACTGCCGCCAGGCAGACGTAAGTAGGGGTGTGTCCGTCCGTTTTCGTAAGTTTTGAAATCAGGTCTGGCTCACGACTGATCCACTCGCGAATTTCTACGCTAATAGGCGGATAAGCGAGCATCGCGGAGGGATTGGACGCCATCCTGGCGTCAAGAGTTTTTAGGGCTTTGACCATCTCTTCGCGCATGTGCGTTTAACTACCAGCCCACCGCAGCATAGGATAGAGAACAAAGAGGGAACTTTTTTGTGACAAGCTGGCAGGATTTTGCTACAATGACAGCCGGATACAAGAGAGCCTACCATCCCGTCCGGCCATCAACCGGGCGGGTCATATGGCTCGGGGCGTAACACCCGCCACGAAGTAAGGTCATTTGTAATCGACGGGATACAAGACCGTCGCCCTGTGTCCGAGCCCACACACCGGAGATCGTGCTTGAATGGCATTGGTCGCGCCGGGAAGCCGCCTGCCAGGCTTCAAAAGTTTCGCCTAAAAGATTCAGGCTCCGTCGAAAGCCCCACAGGATGGGGAAGGGACGACCTGATGCTTCCGGCCTGTTGAGTTTGGTGCTCGCTGGAAGTGAGGCACCGCGAGGTGCCGACCGTTAGGGCTCCGAGAGGAGCCGGGATACGGCTTTACGGATGGTCCAGCTAACCGCCATCCGGCGTCTGATAAACGCCTAGTAGCTCCAACTCTCTTTAGACGCATGGTTTCTAAGAGTTCCCTCTTGTCAGAGAGCGGCGAAGGGTTTCGGCTCTTCGCTTTATTCAGCTTTCTGACAGGGGGGATTAGCTCTATTCCGCATGTGTCTGTGTCTTGTTCGACAAGGCGGTCACGACGACAAAGACGGACACCCAAAAGACCACGCGGAGCGCGGGCGAGCGAAGGCTGGTGTCGGGTGTCGACCTGGTGAAGATCACCGACGTGCCTCTCGACGTCCTTGACCCTCTAACTATCGGGGAGGGGGTGCGGCAGGCTGTCGCACGCTGTGATAGCCGCCGATCGGATTGCTATAACACACATCATCATCGTCCGGTGCTTATCCGGGCGGTGTCTCCCTCCCTGTGTCGAGCCCGGCCGTCCTAGACGCGCCGGGCTTTTTTTATAGAGCCGCATCGGTTCTAGAACCTTCATGCCAGAATCCTAAACTCGGAGAATGAGATGACTGATCACTATATTGATACCGAAGTATGGCACCGGTTGATTGAAGACTTGGCCTACCCGGAGGCTCCCGACCCGAACGACACTGAATTGACGAGGCATGGGGAAATTGCCCGGGCGCTCGCCTACGCGGGCATCTGGCCAGATGAGATGGCAGAGTATCGGGCTGAAAAGAGGCCTCCGGCGCCCCCTGCAGCCGTCAGCGGTATTGGGCATCTGGCAAGCGAGCTTCCCGACGCGCTCACCGGCGCGGAGCCTGCCGACATCATTGCCTGTGACCGTCCGGCGGACAAAACCGATGATGGCTCCCGATGACGACCTCGAACGGCCTGGCAGCGCTCGAAGCGCGCTGCCAGGCCGATGAGGACGGATCCGCCTATCCTGAGGGGTCAGCTGGCAGCGGCAGCTGCTTTGGCTTCTGCCTTCGCGGCCTTAGCTTCTGCCTTCGCAGCGATCTTGGCCTGCTTTGCCCTCCACGCCTCGATGCGAAGCCGTTCGCGCACATCATCAGCCATGATACGCAGATGGCTCTCGATCAGCAGCAGGGCGGCCAGACCGCCACAGAAGATCGCAGCGACAGCTAGACCCGCCACGGCGCCGAAGATCACGGCGTTTGCTTGGTTGGGCATGTAGACCTGGCCCAGCGCTATGCCGGCCAGGACCATAACGAGCGCTATGACGCCATTGATCAAACCAAGTATGGATACGAGTAGACGGCTCATGGGTTCCCCTCCCGAGGTTGAAGTGTGAATCAAGTGCCATCGCCGACTGCGGCTTGCAAGCGTTTCATCCATCAGGACTAGAGTGGGAACGCGGGAAAATGGGTATAGGCGCTGTAGCACGCTTTTTATGCTCACACCGGGTTTAGCGGCTACCGCTTTGGCAAAGAGTTACGCCGCGTCGCAAATTTTATGCAGGAATATTCTAGTTCTTCACAAAAGGGCGGGACAACACCCGCCCTTTTATTTGAAGGCAATAGCCATGCGTGTGCAGCAATGCGGCGTTCATCTGTTGCGCTGGGTTTATCAGAACTTAAATCCAATGATGCCTCGAGAGGCCCCTTCGATGGACGCAGTCTCTATCAAGCTTTAGTCGACGCCGATATCGAATGGGTGTCCATGAGGTCGACTGCGGAAGCGATAGCCGTGTGATGAAATCGATAAGAAATGGGTTCGGTCTTTTTCTTGAGAGGTGAACAGCGCTTGAGAATTGTGTGAAACATAGTTTCAGCCCTCTACTGGGTTGATCCGCAGACCATTTCCGGTTCAATGTCGCCGCCGCGAACAATCGTTTGGCGGGGGGCCATGACGAAACCGTTCTACCAGAATCCGATTCTCAATTCGCCGTATCTGGCGCCGACGCGTCATCATGCGTTGAGCGAGGACGGGCAGCCGCTCGAGCACCCTCCTATCGAGGGACGGCGGAGGTCGAAATACGTCACGCCGGTTCCAAGGGCTCGGAAAGTCAAGAAGGGCGATCGAGAACAGCAGGATTTCGGTTTCGATCGAGCAGCCGATGGCCAGGCCTACAACCCCACCCCGATCATCAACGAAATCCGAGGACACCTGGAAATCTGGCGTTCGCTGCCGAACCCGAACGACTGGGGCGTGACGCCTACGACCCAACGCCTCTTGCAGCATTGGCGCCATCATGATTTTGAGGGCGCGAGACCGTTCTTCTGCCAGGTCGAGGCCGTCGAGGCGGCGATCTGGCTCACAGAAGTCGCGCGCGGCCGACGCCAATATGCGCACATCTTCCGCCACCTCGAAGAAGCGAATGCAGGCGCGAACCCCGAGATATTTCGGCTCTCGTTGAAGCTCGCCACCGGCGCCGGCAAGACAACAGTTATGGCGATGTTGATTGCCTGGCAAGCAATCAACGCTTCCCGGCAGCCGAACTCGTCGCTGTTCTCGAAGGGGTTTCTGCTTATTGCTCCAGGGATCACCATCAAGGACCGCCTGCGCGTCCTCAATCCAGCCGACGGCGAGAACTATTACCAGACCCGGGAGCTCGTTCCGCCTGAGCTGATGATTGATCTCGGCAAGGCCAAGATCGTCATCACCAACTATCACGCCTTCCAACGGCGCGAGAAGCTGGACACCAACAAGACTGGGCGAGCGGTGTTGTCAGGCTGGCGCAACGAGGAACTCGTCACGAAGGAGACTGAAGGCGAGATGCTGCAGCGCGCATGCGGCGAGTTGCTTTCGTTGAAGAACGTAGTCGTGATCAACGACGAAGCGCACCACTGCTACCGCGAACGCCCTCCGACTGAAGAGGAACTGGCACTCAAGGGTGAGGAGAAGGAAGAGGCAGAAAAGAATAACCAGGCGGCTCGGCTCTGGATATCCGGGATCGAAACTCTGAAGCGAAAGGTCGGGGTTCGCGCCGTCTATGACCTTTCGGCGACGCCTTTCTTCCTGCGTGGCTCCGGCTATGAGGAGGGGACACTGTTCCCCTGGGTCGTGTCGGACTTCTCGCTCGTTGACGCCATCGAATGCGGTATCGTCAAGTTGCCTCGCGTTCCCGTTTCCGACAACGCCGTGAATGCCGAGACACCCGTTTTCCGCAACCTGTGGGATTACATCGGCAAGGACATGCCGAAGAAGGGCAAGGGAAAGGCGGGAGAACTCGATCCGCTGCAACTGCCTGCCAAGCTGCAGACGGCGCTCTACGCTCTCTACAGCCACTACGAGAAAGAATATGAGACCTGGGAGCGGGCGGCCATTGGCGTGCCGCCAGTCTTCATCGTCGTTTGCAACAACACGGCGAGTTCCAATCTCGTCTACGAATGGATTTCTGGATGGGATCGGGATGTCGAGAGCCAGCGCCAGAACATCCATCGCGGCCATCTGAAGCTCTTCAGCAATTTCGACCAATATGGCAATCAGCTCCCGCGCATGAATACGCTGCTGATCGACAGTCAGCAGGTCGATTCCGGCGAGGCGCTCGACGAGAATTTCCGCAAGATTGCGGCTGCCGAAATCGAGTTGTTCCGGCAGGAAAAAGCTGCTCGAGAAGGAGCTGCAGAGGCGTCAAACATCTCCGACGCGGATTTGCTGCGTGAGGTGATGAACACCGTTGGGCGGAAGGGCCGGCTCGGCGAACGCATACGGTGCGTGGTCTCCGTCTCGATGCTGACCGAGGGCTGGGACGCCAACACCGTCACCCATATCCTCGGCGTGCGCGCCTTCGGCACCCAGCTTCTGTGCGAGCAGGTGATTGGTCGTGGTTTGCGGCGACAGAGCTATGAGATCAATCCGGAGACCGGGCTGTTCGACACCGAATATGCCGACATTCTCGGCATCCCCTTCGATTTCGCCACCGAGCCGCAGGACGTGGTGAGAAAGCCGCCAAAGCCGGTTACGCGCGTCTTCGCGGTTCGGGAGCGAGAGCGCCTCTCGATCCGCTTCCCTCGCGTCGCCGGTTACCGAATCGATCTGCCGGATGATCGCATCAGCGCAACATTCACCGCGGATTCGAAGCTTGAGCTCACGCCCGAGCTCGTCGGCCCCTGCACGGCCCGGCTTGAGGGCCTTGTCGGAGAAGGCCATGACATCTCTCCCGATGCGCTTGACGATATGAGGCCGAACACCGTCGCGGTGCACCTCACGAAGAAGCTTGTCGAACGCTATTTCCGTGACCCTGACCAGCCGCCGCCTTACCATCTCTACAATCAGATACAGCCTATCACGCGCCGGTGGATCAGGGACTGTCTAGTGATGAAAGGCGGGACCAAAGCCGGCATGCTCACCTACGCTGAACTCGCGGATATCGCTGCCGGATTGATCTACAAGGCCATTGTGCACGAAGCCGGCGCCGGCGGCGAGCCCGTCGTAAAGGCCATGCTCGACCCCTATAATCCGTATGGCAATACGAGCCACGTTTCGTTCATCACTACGAAGACAAATCTTTGGACGACCGCGGCCGATAAGTCCCATGTCAACTACGTGGTTTGCGACTCCGACTGGGAAGGTGAGTTCGCCCGTGTCGTCGAGGGCCACCCCTCGACCTTGGCTTACGTGAAGAACCAGGCCCTCGGTTTCGAAGTGCCCTACCGCGACGGTTCGACCAACCGCAAATATTTGCCGGACTTCATCGTGCTCCTGGATGACGGGAACGGACCGGACGATCCGCTCCAACTCGTCATTGAGATCAAGGGTTTCAAGGATTTGAACGCTCAGATCAAAGCCGAGACGATGCGCGCTTTTTGGGTTCCGGGCGTAAACAACCTCAGGAACTTTGGCCGGTGGGCATTTGCGGAGTTCCGCGATGCTTTTGCGCTCGAGATCGAGTGGGAGAAGCTGGTTCAGAATTTTGCGAAGGTGGCCGAACCGGCCCAATAAATGCAGACTGAGAACGTGTAGGCAATAAAGGGCGGGCAATGACCGGAACTAGTTTCAAGACCAATCCATACGATCTTCGCGAGATTCTTCAGAGCTGCCAGAAAGGCTCGCTCCAGTTGCCAGACTTTCAGCGCAGCTGGGTCTGGGACGAGGATCGCATCAAAAGCCTGATTGCATCTATTTCGAGGGCCTATCCCGTTGGCGCGCTGATGACGCTGGACACTGGCGGCGAAGTCGAATTCAAGCCGCGCCCGATCGAAGGGGCGCCTGCCACGGCAAAGGATGCCCGACCGTCATCACTGCTCCTGGATGGGCAGCAGCGGCTGACATCCCTCTATCAGGTCACGATCCGAAACTCGGTTGTCGAGACGGTGACGACCAAGAAGAAGCGGGTCAAGCGCTGGTTCTACATTGATATTGAGAAGGCCCTTGACGACGCCATGGATCGCGAAGACGCGATCATCGGCGTTCCCGAGGACCGGGTGCTACGCGAGGATTTTGCCAGGACCATCAAGTTGGATCTGTCTTCGCCAGAGCGGGAATTCGCCGAGCTGAAATATCCCGTCACTAGCGTCTTCGACTGGGATAATTGGCAAGACGGGTTCGACAATCATTGGTCGGGAGATCAGCACAAGGAGAAGCGTCAGCTCTTCCGGAAGTTCAAGAACGACGTTCTTCAGAATTTCACGCGCTACCAGGTGCCAGTCATCGCGTTGGCCAAGGAAACGTCAAAGGAGGCCGTCTGCGTCGTCTTTGAGAAAGTGAACACAGGCGGAAAGCCACTGGACGCCTTCGAGCTCGTCACGGCCATGTATGCCGCTCGAGGTCACGAGCTACGCAAGGATTGGTATGGCGATGAGACTACGAAGGGTCGCCGCAGGCGATTTTCGGAAACTCTGAGGGCACCCGGTGAAGAGACCGGCATTCTGGCCAATGTTGCCAACACCGATTTCTTGCAGGCGGTTTCACTCTTTCACACGCGAGCGCGGCGCGTCACGGCGGAGGAAGCCGGGAGACAAGGCAATGAGTTGCCGCCCGTCACGGGCAACCGACAGGCACTGCTTGGCCTTCCGCTAGATGCCTACAAGAAATTCGAGGCTCAGGTTGAAAGCGGATTTATCAGGGCTGCCAAGTTCCTGCACATGCTGCACATCTACCGTATCTACGATCTCCCCTACCAATCGCAAATCATTCCTCTGGCAGCCATCCTGGCGGACATCGGGGACGCCTGGGAACACGAGGCCATCCGTGCCAAGCTCATCCGTTGGTATTGGAACGGCGTGTTTGGCGAGCTCTACGGCTCAGCCGTGGATACACGAATCGCGCGCGATTTTATGGAGGTTCCCGCCTGGCTAAGAGGGGGCTCCGAGCCCTCTACAGTAAGCGAGACGATCTTCCGCGCGGACCGGTTGAAGTCAATGCGCACACGTCTCTCTGCCGCCTACAAGGGCGTCAACGCGCTTCTCATGAGGGAAGGCGCCGAGGATTTTCGGACGGGTCAAGCCTTCGATCACACGGTGTTTTTTGGCGAGGATGTAGACATCCACCACATCTTTCCGCAGGCTTGGTGCAAAGCAAAGAACATCGCCAAAGATATCTTTGATTCTATCATCAACAAGACGCCGCTTTCCTACCGAACAAACCGCATCATCGGGGGCGACGCGCCTTCTACCTACCTTGCCCATCTCGAACGTGGCAATCCCACGACGCCTGCCATCACGGGTGCAAACCTAGACCAGTATCTTATTTCGCATTTGATCGATCCTGCCTTGCTGCGCGCCGATGCCTTCGAAACGTTCATGGCCGACCGACAAAGACGACTTCTGGCACTTATAGAGAAGGCGATGGGCAAGCAATCCTATCGCGGCGACGTCTTGGAGGAAGGCACGGAAGAAGACCGCGATAATGATGACGCCGAGGCCGAGATGACGATGGCGGCGGAGTGAGCAGACGATGGTCTACAACGATCTCAAGACCGACGTGATCAAGCGCTTCTGGCTTCATATGTTCGGCCGCCACAAGGGTGAAATGTTGCATGGGAAGGCTCAGCCTGTGGGCGCCCGTTGGCACGAACTTCCTGACCTGGACTGCTGTGTCAGCATCACAACTGGCATCGACTTCGTCCGCGTGTTCATTCGGACTTTAGGGAAAGGCAAGACTTCAAAGTTGCGCGAGCGTCTAACGCGCTGGCAGGAAGAGTTGATCCCAGCGCTTGGCACGCCTTTGACAAGCCCTGGCGAGAGCGACAGGTTCTTCTCGAAGCGACTTGACCTCGACATGAACGACCAAGGCAATTGGGATGCTGCTGCCGATTTCTTGTGGGAAACATCACAGCTGTATGAGAAATCCCTGCGAGAGATACTGGGCGGGGCTGCGACATGATCGCCTTACGCGAGCCGACATTCGTTGAACAGGAGCGCGCGAGCCAGTCGACGTTCTTCCGCGCGACTTTGCCCGATGAGTGCGGATTTGACGGCTGTGACTACCGACTCCCGCCTGATTGCAAGCTTTCGAACCTCAATCCCGAAATCCGCGATCTTGCCGCCCGCTATTTCTCCGACAACGCGATCGCCTGGCACCAGCATGCCGCCCACGGCCTCTCCTCGCAGGCCTGCTGCCTGAATTTCCTGATGCCCCTGGCAACGCGTCCGGACACTCTGGCCAAATTGGTTCAGTCCGTCATTGGGGGTGACCTTCCGGAAATGCTGAAGGTCGAGGATGGTCCGGAAGGCAGACCCTGGTTTGTCGGCTTCGAATGGATCGGCCGCAAGGATTACCTTAACGAATGGCCGCGAACCGGTTCGCCGAAGCGGGGCGCCAATGTAACCAGCGCCGATGCCGTTCTGCACTTCCGTCAGGCTGGCCGGATCCAAACCTTGCTCGTGGAGTGGAAATACACCGAATCTTATGGCGCTCCGCCCGAACCGAAGCGCGAAGCGGAGCGTCTTCGCCGCTATCAAGGGATTGCATTCGCGCCATTCGGCCCAGTCCGAGGCGATGCTGGCATCAAGCTCACCGACCTGTTCTGGGAGCCGTTCTATCAGCTTTTCCGACAGCAAATGCTGGCGTCTCGGATGGAGGCCGCACGGGAGGACGACGCTCGCCGGGTCCGTGTGCTTCACATCGCACCCGCTGGAAACCGTCGGCTACCCCGTGTCACTTCGGCTGCACTTCGCCCGCTCGGCGACAACGCCTTCAAGGTTTACCTCTCGTTGCTCAACGATCACGAGGACTTCATCAGTCGCTCGACCGAGTCGCTGTTTTCGCCTCTGATCGCCGATGCACCGGACGACGACGGCTGGGCAAAATACCTTCGCGATCGTTACGCCTTCCTGGCTGCTGCTGTGGTCCCATCGCGAGACGAAATGGCCTCGGCGTGAATGCGGGAGCCGATATAGGCGATAGGCGCGCGGCGAAAAGCGTCTAAAGGGTGAGAAAATGACAAACTATAAGGACGGCGTTGTCCGGGATGGCTCATCGATCGGTTCCGGCAGAGCCCTAGGCAACCTCAAAGGTGGTGTCATACGCAACGGGTCGTCACCTGGGTCTGGGACCGCACTCGGCAATGTGAAGGACGGCGTGATACGAAACGGATCGTCACCGGGTTCCGGTTCCGCGATCGGGAACGTCAAGGACGGCATCGTGAGGACTGGGTCGTCCAAGGGAAGTGGCACGACAGTTGGAAAGGTGTCGAATTTCACTGTCAAAGGGATGGAACGGGAGCGCGACGACGAAATCGTGGCCGTCTATCATTTTCTCATAAAGAAGTTTCTCTGACAGCTAGTTTGGATTGCCCGATGGCCAAAGCCCCACGCGAGATCGATGCTCTCACCCATGACGCCGCGCGGCGCATCAATGTGCCGACAGCCGAGATGGCGTCACTGTTCGAGCAGCAGGCGGAAATCCTAGGCGGGGCCGAACGCGAGATGACGATCGCACGGCCTAGGCCGATCGCGAGTGGGGAGGAGCGAGCCCGCGATCCCGACCTGGACCCGCAGATAGTCTGGAACGGCGCGCGCATTCGTATCACGAAGGATCAGATGCGACAGCTTGCCGAGACGGGCGAGCTCGAGCTTGGTGACGCACAGCTCGTTTGGCGCGGTAAGGACCGGCAGGACTGGTCCGACCTTGTGGTCAATGCGCCACCTATTTACGTGCAGGAGAAGGTGCACCCCAAGGCAATCATCGACGATCTCAAGCGCCGGTCGAATGTGCGCCGTGAGGCCGAGACCGACGCACCGGACCTCTTTGCCGATTTCAACGGCATCACGGATCCGGAGGCACGGGCTGAGTTCTACCAGCACGCCCAACACTGGACAAACCGTTTCATACTCGGCGACAGCCTTCAGGTGATGGCCAGCCTTACAGAGCGCGAGGCGATGCGCGGCAAGGTGCAGTGCATCTATTTTGACCCCCCCTACGGGATCAAATTCAATTCAAACTGGCAGGTTTCGACCCAATCGCGCGATGTAAAGGACGGCAAGAGGGAGGACATCTCCCGCGAGCCGGAACAAGTAAAAGCCTTCCGCGACACCTGGAAGGACGGGATCCATTCCTACCTCACCTATCTGCGCGACCGCCTCATGGTCGCGCGCGAGCTGCTTTCGGAAAGTGGCTCGATCTTTGTCCAGATCGGCGACGAGAATGTGCATCGTGTAAGAGCAGTCATGGATGAGGTGTTTGGCGAGGAGAATGAAGTTGCACAGATCGCCGTAGTGAAAACTGCAAGTGCCACTTCTGACTACCTCCCCGGCGTAGCGGACTACATCTTATGGTTTGCCAAGAGCGCGCCGAAATTAAAGTTCCGACCGGTTTATAATTTAAAGCAGATTGGAGGCCAAGGAAGCGGGCAGTATACCCGCGTCCAAGAAGCTGACGGTAGCCGAAGGAGTCTGAACAAAATTGAAGTAGCTTCATCCGAAGTTGCAGATGGATGCCGAGTTTTTAGGCTCGATAATATGACGAGCCAACGACCGCCAGGAAGCTTTCCGGTCCAGATAGACGGCAGATCGATCCGTCCTTCGAGAGGATACTGGAAAACGGGTGAAGTCGGTATGCCGCGGCTGGCTAAGGCTCAACGCCTTGTCCTGGTGGGCAATACGCTGACCTATGTTCGGTTCATCGACGACTTTAGGGTCTTCCCAATCAACAATATTTGGACAGATACAGGCGCATCCGGATTTGGTGATGACAAGGTCTACGTCGTTCAGACCATCGCCAAAATAGTTGAGCGGTGCATTCTGATGGCCACCGATCCGGGTGACCTCGTGCTTGATCCGACCTGTGGCTCCGGCACAACGGCAACAGTCGCCGAGCAATGGGGACGGCGCTGGATCACAATCGATACAAGCCGCGTAGCGCTGGCACTGGCCCGCACCCGGCTGATGACGGCTCGTTATCCCTACTATCTTCTTGCAGACAGTGCGGCAGGCCGCTCGCAAGAGCAGAAGGTGTCCGGCAAAATCCAGACGCAGGCACCGACCTCCGGCGACATTCGGCAGGGGTTCGTCTACGAGCGCGCGCCACACATCACACTCAAGTCAATCGCCAATAATGCGGAGATTGACGTGATCTGGGACAAGTGGCAGGCGGAGCTGGAGCCGCTTCGGCAGGAAATGAACGAGAGGCTGCAGACGGAATTCGAGGAATGGCAAATCCCGCGTAAGCTCGACCTATGGCTAGACAGCAAGGAAGGCGCTGCCAAAGTCGGACTTACCAGCGTCCGGGTGCGCGAACTGCACAAGGGCTGGTGGGAAGGCCGCATCGAGCGACAAGAGGAGATCGATGCCTCGATCGCAAAGGCAGCTGATGTCGAAAGACTCTACGATCGCCCTTATGATGACAAGTCGAAGGTGCGCGTCGCCGGCCCCTTCACTGTGGAAAGCCTGTCCCCGCACCGCGTCGTCACCGCGCGCGATGATACGCTTTCAGGAGAGATTAAGGCAGGCGAGGGCGGCATACAGCCAGCGCCAGCCAATGTGCCGGAGATCGACTTCGGACAGATGGTGCTCGAGCATCTGCGTTCTGCTGGAGTCCATCAGCAGGAGAAGCGGGACACCATTCGCTTCAACTCCGTTGAGCCCTGGCCAGGCAACTGGCTGGCGGCGGAAGGCACATACACCGATGGCGACGACCGCGAGAAACGTGCGGGGATCTTGATCGGTCCAGAATTCGGGACATTAACACGCAGCCAGATCACCGCCGCCGCGCGCGAAGCCTCTGACGCCCGCTTCGATGCGCTGATTGCCTGTGCCTTCAACTTCGAAGCCCAGGCAAGCGACCTCAACCGGCTTGGCCCGCTTCCAATCCTGAAGGCGCGTATGAATCCCGATCTGCATATGGCCGACGATTTGAAGAATACCGGCAAGGGCAACCTCTTTGTCGTCTTCGGCGAGCCGGATGTCGATCTGATCGAGACTGTCGATGGCGAGCTGCAAGTGAAGGTCAACGGAGTCGACATCTTCGACCCGTCAACCGGCGAGATCCGCTCCGACGACGTCAAGGGGATTGCCGCCTGGTTCATTGATACCGACTACAACGACGAGAGCTTCTTCGTCCGCCACGCCTACTTCCTCGGCGCGAACGACCCCTATAAGTCGCTGAAGACGGCGCTGAAAGCAGACATCGACGAGGACGCCTGGGCGACGCTCTATTCTGACACTTCGCGTCCTTTCCCACGCCCTTCAACGGGACGTATCGCCGTGAAGGTTATCAACCACTTCGGCGACGAGGTGCTGAAGGTTTTTGGGGTGTGAGGGTGCTATGGACGAGGGCGGGCGGCTGATCCGGAATTACGGTCTCTTCTGGCGCAAGCACGAAGTAGATTGGAAGCAGCGTCGGCACGGACGGCTTATGGGGCTCGGCGTGCGGAAGAAAAACGGCGGCCGCGTGGATTTCTCCCAACAGCGAGGCATCTACGCTCTCTACGATGACACCTTCCGGCTGATCTATGTGGGTCAGGCCGGGAGTGGGGACCGACGCCTCTATCCCCGACTTCGCAAGCACGCGCATAGCGTTCTTTCTGAACGATGGACACGATTTTCATGGTTCGGAATCTGCGATGTCGATTGGGATAAAGTGGTTGATATTCGGGGGCTAATCGACGTTCCCGACGAAATCCGGACCGATCGCGTCAACGTGCTTAATCATCTCGAGGCAATCCTCATCATGGCGGGCGAACCGATCAAGAACTTGAAGGGTGGCATCTTTGGCAAAGATGTTACGCACTTCCAACAAGTGCCGTTGAATCGTCAGAACCAAAAACCGGAGGAAGAAGACTTTTCGGAGGAAGAAGAATAGTCTGCCCGTTCGTTGTTGAATTGCCTTGGATCGCAGTCAAGGTGAGCGGGGACGACGTTTTAAAGGCGTTTTGGGGTTTAGGGGGAGAATCATGGCGCTTTATTTGCTGAAACCGGTAGTGTGGAATTCTAACGGCTATCTCCAACCCAGTGGAGAAAGAGTTCATTCGGGCTATCCCAAAGAAAATGGATATGGGCACGAGGAGTGGAATAACTCAAAACAATTAGAGTTCACCGAGGATGGCAAACGATGGAAAGCCTTCCACACGGAGGGCTTTGGGAATCAGCCTCTCGAGGCACATGATGGCCGCGTTTTTGTTTTCATGATTGCCGCGCATTCGGGGCACCAATTTCTTGTTGCAGTCGCAGGAAATGCCACCTCTCTTATCGACGAGACGCAAAAGAAGCAGCGCCTTTCAATAATGAAGAGGCTCGGAATTGACGACCGATTTCGTCTGGATGCCTGGTCGGTCCCGCGTGTGAGAAAGTTGTTCCGGGATGATGAAGACCGGTTCACGCGGCATTGGAAGAGCGACATCCACTGGGTGCCCAACTGGAAATGCCCAAGCGAATCCTACGTTGCACTGGCGGAACCACTCCAACTGGATTCCAAGTCAATTTCCGGAAAGAGTTCATTGGTCAGAATGTTCGGATCTTACCAGAAGATCTCGCGCCAAACCGCACTTCGAATCCTTGATCTGTTGCCCAGAAATTTGCCGGCTCAGCAGCTAAAACGGCAGTGCACAGATGAGTCCGATCTTCAAGAAGACCTCGCAGATTTAGACAAAACCGGACCGGTCGCTGCAACGACGAGAGCTGCGTTGATCGACGCGAGGCTTGGGCAAGGGAGATTCCGAAATGAAACGCTCGCCTTCTGGGATGGGAAGTGCGCCATCACTGGCTGTGGTGTAGGTGAAGTCATTCGCGCTTCGCATCTAAAGCCGTGGCGTGACTCTAGCAACAAGGAAAGGCTCGATCCGCGAAACGGACTGCCCCTCGTTGCGCATCTCGACGCATTATTCGACCGAGGTTTGATCTCGTTTAGCGAGGCGGGCGATTTACTGATATCGGGCCTAGTTTCGGATGACGAGCGACACATCCTGCATCTATCGGACGGTTTGCAGAAACCGCCGCATAGGGGAACTGCCACATATCTAAAATGGCATCGCGACTATGTTTTTCGTGCAGGTTGAGGTCAAAGGTTGAAGATGCCTACCATACTCGCCGATAGCCTTCGCTCGGCCATCGGCTACGCGCCAATGACTGAAGACAGCAATGAAAGCCGAGATCGACGAAGAGGCCTGGGAAACGCTCTGTTACGACACGTCGCGGCCTTCTCGGCGCCGATCACGGGCAGAATAGCCGTGAAGGTAATCGACCGCTTCGGCCGATTCCATTTAGGATGGCCCTCGGCTACCTTGACTTATTGAGGTGTAATGGATGGCTGGTCTTTTCGAGGTGACGTTCACGAGATTGGACGTGGAGATTCCCGACTATAAAAAGCCGGATGGCACCAGGGGTTCCCAACCTTTCTCGACGTCAAGCCACGGGCTGTTCAGGCGCGACACGCTGAAAAGTGATGGCGAAGGCGACGGCCCGCGCACGGATTATTTCAAGCAGCATCTCGTGCGAATTTTCGAAGAGATACGAAAGCCCGTCCCGTATCGGTTTATCGATAGTGCCGGGCGGAGACGCTCGATGGATGGCGGATGCCTCAAATTCGTGGGTCCAGACGGTCAGAACGTGGCCGATTTTGAATATCAGAACGGCTATATTGTTGCCGTTACGCCGAAACCAAACCTCTTGGCGCGATATGCCTTTCACTCGCCCGTCGTCTCGGACGTTGAGGCTATTCTGCAAGCGCGCGATTTGAGCCCTACGGAACGAAAGCAGCTGATCGATGCTCGGATCGGGCAGGGGCAGTTCCGGACTTCAGTCATGGCCAGGTGGGGAAACAGGTGCGCGGTCACATCCTGCGATCTTCCAGCCATTGTTCGTGCCTCGCACATTCTGCCATGGCGTAAGGCAAGCAATGCTCAGCGTCTTGATCCAGAGAACGGGCTGCCATTGGTAGCGACGCTTGATGCGTTGTTCGATGCGGGGTTGGTTTCGTTTAACGGCAGAGGAGAAATGTTGATCAGCCAGTCGGTTCTCGACAACCAGCATGACCTCATAGGAAAGAAGAGGACATTGGTCCGGCAGCCTGGCGAGAGAATGCGACAATATCTGGCCGCCCATCGACACACATACGGCTTCGAGCATTAAGTTATGCCCACGATCCTCGCCGACAGCTTCACCTCCTCCCTCGCCAAGCTCAGCAATGACGAGCAGAAGCAGGCGAAGCTGACAGCGTTCGACCTACAGGCAAATCCTGACCAGCCGGGCCTGCAATTCCATCGCATCGATAAGTCAAAAGACCCGAATTTCTGGTCCGTGCGGGTAAATCGGGATCTGCGCATCATCGTCCACAAGACGGGCGGGAGCCTGATGCTTGCTTATGTCGATCACCATGACGACGCCTACAAATGGGCAGAGCGACGCCGGATCGAGGCGCATCCCAAAACCGGTGCGATCCAGATCGTGGAGGTGCGCGAATTGATCGAGGAGATAGCGGCTCTGCCAACCGGCCCCGCTCAGGCAATACTGCCCCTCGAAGCACCGTCACCAGTTCAATCGCCGTTACTCTTTGCCAACCTGTCACGCGACGATCTGCTGTCCGTCGGTGTCCCCATAGACTGGCTGGACGACGTAGCGTCCGCCACCGAAGACGAGTTCTTCGCCCTTGTCGGCTATCTGCCACAAGAGTCCGTCGAAGCGCTATTCGAATATGCGGCTACTGGGGTGCTCAAGATTGCCGCCGCGCCGGCGACCGATCCGCTCGCACATCCTGACACACAGCGCCGCTTCCGGATCCTCGAAGGCGCGGAGGAGTTGCAGGCCGCACTCGACGCACCTTTTGAAAAATGGGCTGTGTTTCTGCATCCCCTGCAGCGCGGCGTGGTCGAGCGGGACTACAATGGGCCAGCTCGAGTGGCCGGCTCAGCGGGGACCGGAAAAACCGTGGTCGCACTGCATAGAGTGGTGCGCATTCTTAAGACCCGTGCCGACGCACGCGTGCTCCTAACCACTTTTTCCGACCCGCTTGCACGCGCTCTTGCTCAGAAACTCGCGGTGCTCTCGGCCGATCGACTGGGTTTCCTGGAACGAGTGACGATCTCTTCCTTTGAACAGACAGCTCGCGAACTTTATGCACTAAGCACCGGACGAGAGCCGCATGTAGCCGATCAGGTGACCATGCGAACGACGGTTCTCAAGACTTCAGCCGACCAGCAGGAGAGCGAGTTTTCGCCGCAGTTCCTTATCTCGGAGTGGGAACATGTCATCGACGCCTGGCGGATCGACAGCGAGGAGGCATATGCCGTCGTCCCGCGCATGGGGCGCAAGAACAGGCTTGGCGCACGCCAGCGCGAAAAGCTTTGGGAAATATTTGCGCGGGTGCGTGAATCGCTCGCGAGGCGCGGACTCTTGAGCCTGTCCGGCTTGTTCGAAGCGGTAACGCTCACTTATGCGACAAGGGCCGAAAAGCCCTTCACGCATATTGTGGTTGACGAGGCGCAGGATCTTGGCATCGCCGAGTTGCGATTTCTTGCCGCGATCTCTCCGGCGCAGCCAGATGCCCTGTTCTTCGCAGGCGATCTCGGGCAGCGCATCTTCCAACAGCCATTCTCCTGGAAGGGTCTGGGTATCGATGTTCGCGGCCGCTCTTCCATACTCAAGGTCAACTACCGGACCTCGCATCAGATCCGCCAGGCAGCTGACCGGCTCCTTCCCTCCAGCGTTCGCGACGTAGACGGTCTGGAGGATCAACGATCCGGGACCGTCTCGGTTTTCGAGGGGCCGGAACCGCAAATCGTCAGCGCCGAAAGCATAGAGGCAGAAAAGGTTTTGGTCGCGGCAGTGCTGCGGGAGCTTATCGGCGAAGGATTTGCACCTAGCGAAATTGGGATTTTCGTGCGCTCGCAACAACAATTGCCCCGCGCACGTGCGGCCGCGGAGGCGGCGTCCCTCAAAACCCGAACCTTGGTCGATGGCAGAGCCGGCGTTGATCAGGCGTTGCTCGGCATCATGCATCTCGCCAAAGGCCTGGAGTTTCGCGCAGTGGTCCTCATGGCGTGCGACGAAGGTGTCCTGCCTCTGGAATCCCGCGTAGTGGATGTGGCCGATGAATTCGAACTCGATGAGATAATCGCGACTGAACGGCAACTGTTCTATGTCGCGGCGACGCGCGCCAGGGAGCGGCTGGTCGTGTCATGCGTCAAGCCTGGTTCCGAATTCCTCGATGACCTTCGGAGGTGGTGAACGGCACGGCCACGTGAACGCCTAGCCTTCATTCTAGGCAGCTAGACTAATGGCTCTCCGTGATCTCGAGGCGACCCCGCCTAGCAACTAATCGTCCGGGCCATCGGCGTTGCCGTCGTCATCGTCGTCTAGACTGTCGATCTTGTGCAGGATATTCGGGTCTCCTTCCCCATCCAGTAGCTTGATGAGATCGACGACGGTCTCTCGAAGGTCCTGTTGATTGCGAAGGAGAAGTCGCTCGCGCCCCAGCGCCTCGCCGATTTGTGAGAGCACGTCGCGCAGACGTTGGGCGGTTGGATCTCGGGCCGAAAGCAGTGCGTATGGCTCGACCTCACGATATCGAAAGAGACCAGCAGCTGCTGAGAGGGCGTTTCTAAAACGTATGAGGAAGTTTCTTCTATTCAATCGCTCGCGCAACTCGCCTACCAGACGATCGGCGATCCGCCGGACGAGTTCGCCGGTCAGCGAAGCTGGTGCCTCACGACGCCGCGACAGGATCATGGCAAGCGCGTTCAGTGTGTGAGAGTTGGAGGGTCGAGCGGCCAGGACGACAAGCGCGCGACCAATGCGTTCCGGGCCGGTGAGCGCCCGCCCTGCGCCTTGAGTGAGGACCGTTCTGGCATTCGCAGGGGCAAGTAGGGGATGACCGCTTCCGCGAAGGTCGGCTTCCAGAGCGTCAACGATGGCGTTCTGCACGTTCTCAGGGCAAAGAGTAAACACCCAAGTGAGGCATCTCAGATAATCATTGTTTCGCAGCCGCCTCCGAGGCTCACGGAGGGTGAGTTGGACAAATTGGCCCATATCATTGAGGCTCTGCATAAATGCCTCGGAGGCTACGCCCGACAGCTCCAATGGCAATTCGCCGTTTGTGCCGACGGGGCGTGTTCTCGCTCTAGTTTCAGGATCGCGCATCGATCTCGAAAGGAGCTTTGCCATCTGATCAGCACCGCCCGAAGGCCCGTCTTGAAGGCAATCCAGTATCCCTCTATAGCGCGCGTTGCCGGTCCAGAACTCCATGTTCGCGAGCTCGACAATTCGGTCGGGGATGATTGGCGGTGGAGATCTTAGCTTTGTTAATATCTCCTCGGGACTCTCCTCGACCACGCTGATTTTCTCCCAGTCGAGTAGGATTGGGCTGCGCTGTAGCGGCTCCCATTCCGGTGACGTCAGAGAAAGCCTTGCCCAGCTTTGCCCAGGCGTTTGCCTGAGTCGAAGCTCGACATTCACATCCTTGGTCGGCGGCACGTCTTGCTGCGCCCGCCAGTGGCGAACCTCCCTCTCTCCCTTGACCACGTAGAAATCGATCTCTTTCTTCCCGCGTCCCCAAATCAAACCATCGTAGATTGGGGACACATATTCTCGGTTGGCGGGCAGCGTCGCCTGGGTGCCGACCAAGTCCTCAAAGTGAGGTAGTTCGCCTTTCAGGATCGCTAGGCCTATCGGTGTGAGCCGATCAAAATAGTGCGGAAGACCTCGTTCGATAAGTTGAGCCGCCCTCAGAGATCCGCGTGCGATTGAAGACCATTCCAACCGGTGCAGGTCGGGAATTTGATCGCTCAGAGAGTCGGCCAGCATGGTCGCGTATGGCTCGGCCAGCGGGGTAGCAAGAAACGTCGCTACGACTTCCTTGCTCTCCGCCACGCCATCGCAACGATACGGCTGCACCACACCGCACGGATCAAGGCGAGGCGCCACGATCTCCATCCAAGTGCCATTGTCGTTCCTGAGAATCTCCGTCTCACCTGCGCTGGCCTGACCGAAGAGTAGCTTCGATGCCAGTTGGCTCTTTTCCCCACTGCCGATCTCAATCGACGGATTTGCGATTGTCACCTCTTTCTGAGCGCGTCTTAGCATCGCCCCTAGGGCTAATTCCGGAACGACGATCCGGCCGTAGCCATCTCGTTCCGGCGCGAGATGGCCCGGATGATCTCGGTCCCCGCGAAGACGCAACGACTGCATCTCGATGCCCGAACTCGAGTGGATCAACAATCGGACGAGCCCGCCCTCGAGATCTCGAGATATCGAACCGACCTCGAGGGCATCTAGGAAAAGCGCTACAGGTCGCCAGAGCAGCCGGTGAGCGCGTCGGCCGTGGCCGAGCAGGTTGAGTAACCGAGCTTGGGACGCCTCCGCGAATGCGTCATGATCTGGCACAGTGATCGTGACGGAGTGCGCTTCTCGCGCTAGCGAGTCGACGATGGCCTTGAAAGTGTAGAGATCGCGCGCTTCCCCAGGAGTCTTAGCGAGATCGTCGCAGATTTCCGTTACTTGCACGCGCCGAACCGGATCGCCAAGCTTTCCCCAACCTAGGCCGCGTCCATGTGGCGATAACTTGGCCTGGGGGCCACCGATCCAGACGCCCGACTCTTGGCGGACGACTACACCGTGGATACCGCCATCCACAAGAATTGGATTCGGCGGCAGCACGAGGGGGTCATCTGGCTCCCAATTACGGGCCGCGAAATCGTGCCAGCCATTAATATCCATGCCGGAGAGTCGACGCATCAGCCGGCCTTTGCCTGGATTACAGACGTGAGGAAATTTCTCACGGCTGCTACGCCGTCGCTAAGGGCGCTGCCATCGGTTCCCATAGTTGCGGTCAGGACACCGTTGCGCTCCATAATCTCGGCCTCCTTGCCCGCGGCAGCAGGGCGCAGCACGATTCCCGCGGCGAGTTGGGCCTTGCGGCCGAAGGGGAGCAAGTCGGAGACTTCAGCAATTTCGCCCTCCACCAAACCCCCTTCGATGTCCCAGACTGGCCAAATAGCAAAATTGGTTAGGAAGGCCTGTGCATCGCCGACACGGCCGATACGAACCCAGATCGGAGCGCCAAAGTCTCTCAATCGCACATCGGGATTGGCCATCCGGTAACGGACCTCGACGACAATGCCGCTGCTAGGCAAATGGAAAACACCCAACGGGTTGTCGTGATCGGTCCACGTTCCGCGCCTCTGCTCATCGAGGAAACTAAGTGGGGCCGACGCGATCAGACGCGCGCCCGGCACGCTGACTAAGGCAACCATCACCGCCAGCGTGCAGAATTCTTCCCACGATCGGGCCTGCCACTGCCAAAGTTCGTCGAAGATCCGATCGTGTTTGAGGAGCTCTTGCCACCCCTCCCAGATCGCATGATAGCGCGGGTTCTGCTGAAGGACGAAGTTGGGGGTCACCCCGGCTTCAGCAAGCCGCACGCCGCGATCGGCAAGATCGCGAGCGAGACGCTTACATCGCCGCTCGAAATCCTTGACCTTCCGTGCCCGATTGGAAAGTGCCTTTGTGCGGTTTCGATCGAGATAGTTTCGCGCCACATATCGGGCAAGCTCGGCATATGCGCGAAGCACCCGGTTCTCAAGCGTGTCGAAGTTTTCCTCACGAGTAACAGCCAAGAGGCGTTGCCGGTCGCCAGCGCGCTCGGCGAGCGTCTCGCCGGGCTGCCGCACCAGCCAGGTCATTGCGCGTCTGTCCAACTCCTGGACACGCGAGATAGGAACCTGCTGGTTCGTGCGTCGAAGGATGCGCCGCGGCTTGCGGTCCAACTCGTCGAGGGTCCGGGAGAGGGCGGCCGCGTGATGGACGATCAAATCCATTCGGGGCGGGACGTCATTGTCTTCTTGCGTCCAACGCTTTCGGAGTTCTTCCCATAGGTTGGCAGGGTCGGCCAACGCGGTCTCGACATCGCGCAGTCGATCCCATACCGCTTCCGCACGCAGCATCAGGCGACGGGCGGCTTCCTCCTCGGCCGTTTGCGGATCGTGGGTTCTTGAGGGTCTTTCCGGTGCAGAGTGCCAAGAGAGCTTTGTGGTGCCGGTCGTGGTCGGGACGGTCGAGCCGGTCGAATGTCTCAGCGGAAGTGGCAGGACGAGTAGCGTTCGACCATCGTCCGTGGAGAACCCCGAAACAGGCTCGCCGAGTTTCGTGAGACTAGCCGCGCCAGCAGTCGCTCCTGCAGGCACGTATAACCACAGGCCAGCGCGGTTTTGGTCCACGATGGCGGTCGAACCGGATGCAAGGAGTCGCCGGTGGCGCCGCTTCAGGTCCACCAGGGCCCAAGGTCGCAGCCACAGCTCGATTTCACGCTTCTCGGTCACTTGGATCAACTCTGCCGCGTGAGACCCCGCCATACGAATAAACCGGTTCCGATCTGCTGCCTCTCAACGAGATCGCTTATCCGGTCAGCAAACATGCTGTCGCCGAGATCGTCGCGCAGCAGCTTCACCAGCCGGTCGAATGGGTCCCGGTGGCCTTCAATATCGAGGCCACGTAGCTTGGGTAGAATCCGGAATTCGATCTGGTCGGCTAGGGGCACGCGGATATCGATACCGCCATTCCCTTCCACCGGATAGTTGGCACAATAGGCGAGGATGGCATCCCGCAATCGGTGGCCGAAGGGCCGTCCGCAACCCTCCATGATATCGGCAAGCCCATTAACGATCTGACCGGCAAGGTTTCGGCGCGCGTCGTCGAGCCTGTCCGAACCCTTGACCCATGTTCTCCAGCTCTTGAAGGACATCGCACCGTCGGGTCGCGCCACATTGCCAACTTCGTTCATCGTTGGAAAGTCTTTTGGCGCCGCGAACTGCATGACATTGCCCCGATCGAGCACCTTGTCCGAGAGCGACTGCGTGCTTTCATCATCGTTCATGGTGCCGGCGAAGAGGACGTTATGCGCGGAATAAAGCGACAGTGTCTTCTTCAAGCCGCGAATGTCGACCGGGATGAGAGCGTCCTTGCGCTTTTTGTCATCCTGCGATTCTTGAAAGCGGGGCCGCACTTCAAGGCGGCTGAGGAACTCCGAAAAGTAATACTCGACGCGAGCGAGGTTCATTTCGTCCAGGAGCACGAGTGCCATATGATCGCGGCGATCGTAGCTACTGGTATCGATCTCGACGGTCCTGAATGGGTCCATATGAACCAGAAGACGGGCGAGATCGGTCGCGCGATACTTCTTTTCAATATAGTTGTAAAAGCCAAGCAGATCCTGGGGGCTGTCCCAACGCGGCTCGACCGCGATTTGCAGGAAATGCATTCCCATTGCCTCCGCATAGCGCCGCGGCAGCAGGCTTTTTCCTGTGCCGGACACGCCCGCCAGCACAGTGAGCTGAGCATTGTCATTGATCTTTAGAGCGGTGTGAAAGGCCCTAACTGTGCGGCCGCTGTATGACAGCCCATGCTTTTGTAAATAGGCCGCGACGTCATGCAGAGCGGCGCCTTCTGTGCGCCCGGCATCCCGCAACGTTGATGGTATCTCAAGCAATGTTGGCAACTTGGTGAGGTCGGCGAGAATGGCTTGTTCGTCCACTGCGGCTATGTCAGCGCCACCACTTTCCGAAAGCAGTCGTTCTCGCCGTGCCGCGAGCTTGTCGACCTCTTCCGCCAGTTCGTCGCGACGTTCACGTTTCTGGGCGAGGTCGACGGCGATCGCCTGAACTTCACCCTTTTTCAGCTCCACAGCGTCGCTTCGCTCTGCCAGGTCCTCCAGTTCCCGTTGCAAGTGGTTGCGGCGCGTTTCGACACGGCCGAACTCGTCAGATGCACGGGCCAGTTCATCCCGCAGCCGATCCACCTGGTCCTTGATAACAGTCAGTTCCTCGACCTGAACTGAAAGGCGTTCGGCCTCACCATTCAGCCGTTCCACTTCCACGTGGATGGCGGCCCTGGTAGCCTCTAGGCTCCGCGCCTCTTCGAGCGCCCGCAACGCGATATCGCGCTCGGCTCGAAGTTCAGGCAGTTTGGCTTCCAGCTGGTGAAGTTCCTCTGTCAGACGCTCCACCTCACGCTTGCGCTCGACAATCCGGGCAGGGTCCAGATCGGCGGTCACTCGATCAAGTTCGTCAGTCGCGGCTCCGAGCTTCTGCGAAACTTCAGCTAGTTCGGCCGCCGCAGCCGAAGCGTCGCGCTTAACCTCGTCGATCTCCACTCGCGCGGATTCGAGATTGGAGAGTTCTGCATTGGTGGCATCTCGCCTCTCTTCCAGAGCCGAGACCTCAGCGATCAAACGATCTCTCTCCTGAATTTTCTGTTCGACAATGCTCAGTTCTGCTCGTCGTTGGGCTAATAGCCCTTCCTCTTGTGCCCGCAGCTCGCGCACATGCTCGTAGCGAGTCGCATCAGGAAGCCGGGCGCGCCGAATCTGAAACATGGTTGCGATACCGCTCATTAAGACGGCGAGAGCTGTTAGTGCCAACAGCGAAGGCAGAACGAGGGTGGTGGGATCAAAAGCTAACATCGTGGTTTCTCATTCCTTCGCTACGGGCGGCGGCACAGAATTGTCCGTGGCGGGCGGACCGGGGTCGGTCGCAGGTGCTGCAGGGATGCCGGCTTTGACCTCCGCCAAACGGACTTTTGCAGTTTCAATTTCGACGTTCAGACTTGCGAGGGTATCTTTTGCTTCCAACGCCATCTTCTCGGCTTCAACCCGCGCGATCTCGGCTTTTTTCGCCGCCTCTACGTCCATTGCGGTGTCTGCGATCTGTGCCCTCGTGCGAGCCAATTCGGCCTGTGCGTTGGCAAGCTGGCCACTCGCCCCCACCAGATTGCCTTGCGTCTTCGCCAATTCTTTCTCTGCCGCCGTCCGCGCCGCAGCTGCCTGATCCGCGGTCGCAGCATCTTGCGTAGCAGCGGCACTTTGCGACTGCAGTCGAGCTACGTCCACCTGAAGTCGAGTGAAGGTAGCGGTTTGCTGAGTAACGTCGCCTCGGATCTTTTCGAGAGAGGCAAGCTGCGCATCCAATTGAGCTTGCGCAGCCGCAGTATCCGCCTTCAGCTTCGCCAAGCGGTCATTCAGCGTAGCCTCATTCGAGCTAGCTTCCGCCAATCGCGTCTCTGCGGCGACGCGTCTCTGTTCGGCAGCCTTTGCCTTCTCTTCGGCCTCGGAGGTTCGCTGCCCTTTTTCGTCTGCAGCGGCCGAAGCATTGGCTAACATCTGCTGCGCTCCGCTCAAGGCAGCCTGTTTCTCAGCTAGGTCCTTTTTTACGGCGGCGAGGTCGCTCTCAGCCTTCTCGAGTTCATCTCTCGATTTTTCGACATCACGTTCAACCGTAGCCCCTTCGGAAAGCGCTTTCTGGGCTCTTGCCTCGGCATCCGAACGCGACTGATCCTCTGCTGAAATCTCGTCCTTCACCTCTGCTAGATTTGCTTCCAATTTCTTGAGCTCTTGAGAGGTCTGCGCCAGATCGTTGGTAGATTTCTCGATCTGCGCATTTAGCTGGGTAAGAATGCTTTTGGCTTCATTCTCGGCAGCCTTTGCCGCGGCTTGGCCTCTTTCGGCCTCGGCAAGTTCGGAGCGCGCCTTGTCCAATTCAACCATGGCATGGTCGCGATCACCTTTTATCTTGTCTGCGTCCGAGGCACTCCGTTCGGCATCCTCTTTTGCGCGCAGAGCTTCTACTCTTTTGTCATCGAGGCTACGAATAGTTTGCTCCAACTCACCTTTTCGCTCCTCCATCGCCGATACAATCAGCGTCCGGCGCTGCAATTCGGTCTCGCGACTCTCTGCGACGCGCTGGGCACCCTGAACCATTGTGAAGACGATCAGGTTCAATCCGATTACGGCCAGCCCGAGCATCGCCACGAGAGCGATCCATATCCGTCCGCCGACTGGCGCGGCTTGGTCTCGGGTTGAGTCAGGCGCGCCTGAGTTCATATTCAATCCGGTCAAGGCATGCCTCCATATCATTAGCTAATTCGTGAACCCAGAAGCGGAGCACTTTCCAGCCGCGGGCACGAAGTTCGGCATCCCGCAGCCGGTCGCTCACCTTCCGGTTTCCGTCCGCATCCAAGTGCCAGCGCCTGCCATCCACCTCGACATCGAGTTTGACCCCTTGAGGGTCGAGCGCGAAGTCGAGGTATCGTGTGCCAACCGGGTATTGCGCGATGGGCTGAAGAGCTCGCGCTCGCATCGCGGTGTCGAGTCTGCGCTCCCAGTCGCTGTCGAAGGGCGGGCGCGGGGGCGACCAAGGAGTGATTGCGCGTTGTGCGAGATATTCTATGTGCTTAATATTACAGGACCGAGCGTGAGATAGATCCCCCACTACAATGCAGAGCGCGCGAGCCCGGCTAATTGCCACGTTCAGCCTCCGGCGTTCTTTTTGCAAAAAGGTTCGGGCCGAGGAAGGGCAGCCGGGGGCAAGCACCAGCGAGAAAAGAATTACGTCGGCCTCGCCGCCTTGAAACTTATCCACTGTCGCAATCCTAAGCGACAGGCGCTCCCGTTGCGTCTTCGTCAGGAGGCCTAGGACATTGACTTCGATTTCCGCCACCTGCGCGTTGAATGGGGAAATCACTCCGACCGTGCCCTTGAACTCCACGTCATCGGCAATTCGGCGCAGAACTGTGGCGATATGCTCCGCCTCGGCCTTGTTAATGGTTCCACCCTCATGCCTGCTGGCTGTGCCCGCAACATCCTCCCAGACCAAGCCGGGCTTGTAGCCAGACGGGGGGTGGAAGGCATCATCCTCTCGCCTGCTCACGAGCTTGCCGCTATAGAAATCGGAGTTCAGATAATCGACAATCTGCGGTGCCGAGCGAAACTGGTCACGCAGGAACAGGCGCCGTGCGTTCGGCTGGCGCGCACAGAAATCGAACAGCGAGTTTATGCTTTGCGCGATCGACGCCCGTCCCTGTTGCGGGATGCGTTCCGCATCCATAAGGGCGTGCTCGGTGGCGATTCCCAATGATGGGACGAAACGCAGCTGCATAGGGTCGCCGACGACTACAGCCTTGCGCGCCCGCGCCAAGAGAGGCAGGGCTGAAGCAATGTCACACTGGCTCGATTCATCGAAGATCACGTAATCAAAGAGGCCAGGAATGAGCGGCACTCGAGAGGGGACTGAGAGCGTGCTGATGGCCCAGACCGGACGATGCTCAAGCACTGCGCGAGCGTCTTCCGGCATCATCCTTCGCGCACTCTTGATGTTGCCGAATTGGATTTCTTTGGCGCGCTCGGATATCCGCAACCACTCCGCCTCTCCTGCCTGCGTCTTCACGGCCGCCAGTCTTGGCAAGAACGAGCGGATCTCAACTGCACCTACGACCGGGTCGAAGTCTCTTTTGCTGTCGTCAATCGGTCGCGAGCCAGATTTTTGAAGTCTGCGCCGCACCTCGGCTATTCGCGCATTTAGTTCAGAGAGCGGAACAAGATCGGGCAACGGAAGGGTAAGATCGACTGGTCGCCCCAGTAACCGACGCAGGGAAAGCAACGCGCGTTTCACCCATGAAACGCGAGGTCGTCTTGCCGACCCGTCCGGAAGGTGGCGGCAGATTTGCTCATGCCGATCGGTCAGCTCAGATAGTGCTATGTGAAGGGCCGTGCGCTCGCGCATGCGCCGACGATCAGCCGCGCCCGATTGCGCGGAATTGAGCAGGCCGATCCGTGCGGCCTCGATACCGTCGAGGTCAGCCGAATTCCTCGCTTCGCCACCGGCGATATCGAAAAGCGCATTAAGAAAATTTGTATTCCGATCGCCGTCTGCATCGCGACCTCGAACCAATAGGGGAGCGGCGGGGACGATCTCCTTCAAACGTCGCTCAATCTCGTCCAAGGCTTGGTGATTTTTCGCCGCGAACAGCACGCTCCGACCGGCCATCACAATCGAGACAATGAGGGAAAGTATGACTTGGCTCTTGCCGGTGCCGGGCGGCCCTTGGATTACCGTCAAAGGCCCTTGCAGCGCCGCTTCCGCTGCCTCCAATTGACTCTCAGTCAAGTTTGTCGGCGATAGGATGGCCACTTCAGAGGTGTTGGGGCTCTTCGCATCGCGCGCGAACAACTCCGCCAGCGCTGTGCCGGAACGTTTTTCAGTCGTCCATGCGCGAAGAGCCTCCAGATCGTCGGCTGCTCCCTTAGTGAAAGTCCCATCCTCTATCAGGAACAGGGCCGCCGCATTTCGCAGACCCGTGCCATGGACGGTCAGCTCCGGCGCGAGATCGGCTGGACGGAGCTCTACGCCGCCTAAGGTCGCTAGAGCGTGCCGCATCCGGCTACTCACGGCGCCGAGGTCGCTTTCCTCTCCCTCGGGGAAAAGCGTGTCGAGTAGCGCGCTTTCATTCCAGCTGGAGTTGCGCCGTACCTCTCTCAACCACGCTGGGTTTACGGACGGCTGTGAGGCCTCCAAATTCAGCACCAGATCTGACCCTTCGATTCGCCAGTCAGCTGGCAAGAGCAGACCAGGTATACAGGCCGGGCCCTCGGCGATCGAAAAGATGGAGACAGGCCATCCAACGGCAGCCGTCCCAACTGTCCGGCGAGCAAGTGCTTCCCGGAAGCTTGCCGGCAAACACTCCATTCCTACGCGGAGTTCGGCGTCTTCCCACCAATGGCCCGAACTGCGAAGAAGTTGCCAGCTCACAGCATGGCGGTCAGGGAATTCCACTATCTGTCCACGGGGATCCTGACGTTGTGTCGCAGAGTAGTAGCCAAGGAGCGTCGCCCAATCCGGCAAGGGCGCGACTGTAGGCGACTCGGGAATTTCCGCGGGAGGACGGGGGTCCACATTTCTGCAGGTGGCAGGAACCGAGTAAAGAATTGTTGCGCCAGCATTGCCTGCGCTGGGGTTGGTCCCCGTCGTTGGTGTAGCGATAGCGGCTTGTGAGACTACCATCCATCGTCCGTTCCGCACCCGCACGATTTCTCTGCGCTCGGCGAGAGAGAGCAGTCCGGCAAGCAACTCGGACGCGCCAATGCGCAGCCCGGACGCCCTCAACCGCCAGACAAGCTGATCGTCGGTGGCGCCTCGCGGGTAAAGCGCGAGTAGCCGCCTAATGGTGTGGTCAAGCAATGAAACCCCTTCGAAGTCGTTGGTCGTCTAGCGCTTTCGACATCGACCCCACCTCCACAGTATCACTTGATGGTAATCGCCGACAACTTGTTTGCGGTCAATTCAGTGACGTAGGGTAATGTGGTTGGTGTGTAACAGTATTCAGTTCGGCCAAACTCAACCATCCTCCAACTCGCCAAGTCGATGAGCGTCGTCGTCCATAAGGCTGTCGAAATCGTCAGAGAGTTCGTCAAGTCGCTCGACGCACCAGAGCCGACACCGCTTGCCTGAAGAGGCCGGTGCCCCTTGTCGTCGTAACAACGGTCTAGCTCTCAACAACTGGGTAGAATGGTCGTCCCCAATCCTCGGTTGAGTTGTCCATCATAATGTCGATCATGATCGGGATGAGAAACCCGATGATATCGGCCCCGTCACGAAGTTGGTTGCGGTTAGTGCTCGAGTTCCAAGTTGCGCCCCCGTGAACAAGTTGGTTGCGGAGCACATAGAGGCGGTCGAATAGCATCGACAGGATGTTGGCGGTATCGCGAGTCATCAGCGCGCCGTGGAAGGCACGCCTGGCGGCATTGAATCGTTGCTCCCAGTCATCGTAACCATCGATCCCATTTTGGTGGGACCAAAATGGGCCAAAGACGAAGCGATTCTCCAGAAAGAGCCGTATGGGACCGGGGAAGCGTGTCCAGACCGCGTCATAGATGCGGCTGTTCTTGTCGAGGTCGCGGAGCATTCCGAAGAACCATGCAAATGCTTCGCGTTCACCTCGCACGTCGCGCTCGTCCGCATAGGCCGCGTTAAATGCGATCCAGAGGAAGAGGAACGCTGCAGCGGGATCGTTGGCTTCTGCTTCAGCCCGTCCGATCCAACTGATCGACCGATGGACGCGAAGGCCGAAATTCTCGGGGAAACCCGCCCGAAGTTGACGCTGCTTTTCCTTGAGCGCCTCAAACCTATGCCGAGCTGCCGCGTTGTCCTTCATCGATTCATTCCGTCCGTTCATCCTATCCCGTAGGCATGTCGGGAAGTGCGCAGAGCGTATTCACGAGACGAATTTGCTCGACCGTCGAGCACCCCGCCTGCAGCAGTCGAGGCGAGAAAAATACGAGGCTCAGGGCCTTGCCACGGCTCACAGCGACATTGAGCCGCTCGCGGGAAAAAAGGAACTCGATGCCCCGTGAAGTTTCTTCCGCTGAAGAGGCAGTCATTGAGACAATGGCAACTGGCGCTTCCTGCCCTTGAAATCTATCGACGGTTCCTACCCTTATGTCAGGCAAAGCTTCGGCTAGTGCGTTCACCTGGGCGTTGTAAGGAGCGACAACGATGATATCGTCCTTCCGTAACGGGCGCACCAAACCGTCAATGTTGGTCCATTTTCCGGCAAGCAGAAGGTCAATCTTCTCACGGATTGCAATGACCTCTTCAGGACATTCCTGTGCGCGCCCTTGGTGGGCTACCGCAATCCGCCATGCGCCGGCTATGGGTAGTCCCGGTGAGTGGATTGCTTGCCGCGACGTCGTTTCGTGTGGATGCAGCCGACCTTCGTAGAACTGTGATGAAATGAAGCTGCAGACTTCGGGATGCATGCGACGAGTGACAGGAAGAAAAATCCCCCTGTCCTGCGCAACGTTCTGCCCTTCGCCGAGAACCCAATCAAGGCAAGAGAGATTTGCCGGATCAGGGTGCGCTCCCTGAATTACCTGCGGGAGTTGGCGGGGGTCGCCTATGAGGACAAGATTCTTGGCCACATTCGACATCCCCACCGCATTTGCGAGGGAAACCTGCCCAGCCTCATCGATGAAGAGGTATTCGAACGCGCCCTCAAGTTGGTCTCGCGAAAACAACCACGCTGTGCCGCCAACTACCTGTGCTGTTTCAAGTGCGGAATCGTCGTTATTCCGCACACTCGCGATGGCCTCGTAGCCGATCGGTGCCTCGCCGGTGTCGGATCCAATCTTGTGTGCGAGCTGGACCTCCGCAAGGGTCAGTCCGACGTCGGCGTCATCGCGAAGCGCATCTAGGCAGGCCATCAGGACGTTGCGGATGGCTTCATGACTACTGGATGAAACGGCGACGCGATGGCCGTCCCTGACGAGTGCGAGGATGGCGCGCGCGGCGACATACGTTTTACCTGTTCCGGGCGGGCCCTGGACTGGTAGGACTGTTGCATCCATCGCCCGAATGGCTGCTATAGTTCCTCGGAGGGGATCTGCCGCCTCATCCAGGGGAAGCGGTGACGCACCTTTGAAGCGCGGAGGATTGCGTGAGATGAGATCCTCTGCTGCCTTGTTCGCGCGAGATCCACACTGGTCCTTGATAACTTTGCGCACAGCGGAGGGAATGGGTTTGGCATCTATAGCGAAGGAGGGAATGAGATCCAGCCGGTCTGGGAGCTTATCGCCGGAGCTCGGCCCCATTTTCAGCGTTACCCGCCGAGCACGGCGGTCGAGCGACGTGATGTCGACCTGTCCGAAACCGCCATCGATAGCAAACTGCGAGGATTTGCCTGCCCTTAGCTTCGTCTCCTGCGGCGGATATCGGTAATCTCGCTCATTCGATCTCTTCACCGATCGCTGCGGCCCATGGGCGACGAGGCCGCCAAGGCATTCCATATCATCGCAGAGCTCGTCGAAGTCCTTCGCAGCAGCGTCGAAAACAGCCCACGCAGCAGGCTTTCGCTCGCGCCAGTGGAAGACGCCTAGGTCATACAGGAGCCGCTGACGGTCGTCGGGTAGGCTGGATTGAAGCAGCAAGTCGGCGAGATCGTCTACTTCGGCTTCGGCCTCTACGGACTTTGCGGTGCAGCCTTCGCCGAGTTCCAGCCATCGCCCTTCTGGCCGGATTTCGAGTAGCCAATCGCGCAGCCGCTCCGTCGAGACGCAGTCGATGCGATTGTAGTTTTCGATCTCGTCCAAGATGGCGGCGACATGGCTTTCACGCCACTTCTCATAAGCGACAACAGACCCGCCCGCGGTCTTCACCTCGCCTGTGCGGGAAAGATCATAGAAGGCCTCCATATCCTTAATTGAATAGGATGGCTCGGATGCATACACGCCTCCCCGAACAACGGCATAGAGGTCGATGAAACGGCGCTCCCTCAGCCACCGATCGAGCTGCGCTTCGCCGACGCCGTGCCGAGTGGTGAGCTTGCGAAGCGCGCTGATTTCGTATGATGCGTAGTGGTAGATATGAGCTTGCGGGTTCTGCACTATGCTCTGCTCGAAGAGTGCAAAAAGGGCGACTATCGCCTCCTTCTCCTCCGCAAAGTCATGAGCCCAGAAAGCTTTGAAGGCCTTCCCATCCCAGACCCCGTGTAGGTATTCAAGGCCTTCGGTGCTGGTTTCAGCATAGAACGGGTCACCTTCGATGTCGTAGTAGAGATCGCCAGGATGGGGCCGGGGCAGCAGGTCGAAGCCCTTGCCGGGAAGGGGAGGGCGCAGCGCATAGGACGGTTCGCCACTCTTCCGCTCTTGCTGCAGCGATGCCTGAGTCCTGAGCTTTTCGAGTGTCGACTCGGCCATCCTCGGCACACGGCCGCGTTGTTGTGCGAGAGTGGCCATCGTAGTGATGCCGGTTGCTTCAAGCTTTTCCACCTGGACTTTCGTAATGCCGGCAACGCGGAAAAGGCTGTCCTCTTGCTCCCATTCTCCAGCGCAATGTTCACGCCAGCGGCAGAGATTACAAGTTGCACAAGGCACAGGTCGAGTTTTCGTTGGTTCGACAACGAAGGACTCAAGCCTCTCTCGTGCTGCGCGAGCATACGCCGCATATTCCGCGAGACGGAAACTGAAACGCTTGCCGTCGCCGAGCTCCACGTGTGCCCGCTCTGGACTACGTCCCTGGGCAGTTGCTAACAGGTCGGAATAAAGGACGAGTTGCAAGACATGCGCCGGAGCAGGTTTGCGCTTCAGCTTGGTATCTGTAACCTCGTAAGAAAATCCCCCGAGTTTCGAGGGCAAATCAACCCGTTCGAGGAAATCGGAGTATCCGCCCCACATGTCTCCTTCGAGCGCTCCCTGGAAAACAATATCCGGGCCACTTCGAAGGGCCTCTAGCGTCGCTTTGACAGCCACATCGAAGGCGATCCCATCCTTTTCAATCTTGGAGATACGCTTTCCGCTGGTCTCGAGCCGCGCCAGATGGGCCGCTTCGTGCGCGTCGCCATATCTTTGAAGTAGGGCCGCGTCTTCACTGTCATCCGCCGGCTTCGGCCCCTCGCCTGCAAGATGGGCGAGGTCCAGGCGTGCTGCATGCGAGCAGGCCATGAATCGCATCAAGTCCGAGGCCGATAGGCGAAGCCCATTGCCGTCGCGTCTCATCACGCGGCATCCAAAACAGGTTCCTGGCCGATAATTGCGAGGCTCCGACCTCCAAGATCTCGGAAGGCTCTCTGTCGGCATGAAAATACAATGATCTGCAGATCTTGTGCCTGTCGCGTCAAGGCGTCGAAGATACGCTCGATGCGGTCGTCGTCGGTGTAAACGATCGCATCGTCGAGAATCACTGGCGCGGGGTTACCTGCCTTCGCCAGCATTCGAGCAAAGGCTAGCCGCACGAGAAGTGCGATCTGTTCCTTGGTGCCGCCCGACAGGATGTCAAAGTCTTCCTCCGTCCCGGCTCGAACCAGAGCCGTTGGCAGGACCTTCTCTGCATCGAAGCGAAGCTCAGCCTCGGGCCAGAGCAGTCGGATGAGTGGGGTAATCTCCCTCAGGACGGGCTCAACGTAGCGGTCACGTGCAGCAGTTCGGGCGGATTCAAGTGCGTCGTCCACTGTTTGTAGGACTGAGACCTCGAACATGATCTCTTCAAGTCTCCGCCTCGCTGCTTTCAGTCGAATCTCGATGTCGGCCAGCTCTTCCTCGACGGCCTCCGCAGCATGCATTTCGATTGCCGTATCCAACTTTCCGAGATCAACGCAAATGCGCTGGCGGTCCTGTTCGACGCGTGTGATGACCGATCGTGCACGTTGTAATACAGCCTTCGCCGCTTCAAGATCAGGCGCCACGGCCAAGATTGCTTGGCGCTGTCCAATCGCCTCTGCCAACGCGGCCCGATGCCCAACAAGCCCGTTCATAAGGCGTATCTTTTCGGCCTCGGCATCTTGGAAGCTGCTGAGCGCGGAGAGTGCCCTGGAGACCCTCTCCGCTGCGCTTTCTGCGGCTGCTGAAGCACGGGCCGCGGCGGTCTGCGCTGTTTCGAACGCAGAACGGGCTTTCTCAAGTGTGCTGGTTGCGTCTGCAAGAGCATGTTTTGCTGCTACCTCGGCCTCTTGAGCCTCTCGTGCGCTCGGAAGTTCGGGTTCCGCTTCCACTGATTCAGGCAGGCGGGCGATACTTTCCCGCAGGGCTTCGATTCCATGCGGCGCCGCTCCGTTTAACTGGTGTTCGGCACTCCGGCATCGAGCTTCCGCCTCAAGCCGGAGATGCGCGGCTGCACGAGCAGTCTCGATGGTCTCGTAGCCAGACGCTTTAAGTGCGTCGGCAAGAGCTTTCTCGGCTACCGCAAGTGTATCGGCGGCAGACTGTGCACCGGGGTGGACCGCTAGGTATCCAATGCCGTCAATCTCCAGCGTGGCGCCATCGGGTATTGCCACACGATTTCCATCAGGCATCGGCTTACCGTTGAGCGCGACACCATCTTTTCGTCCAACGGCATACGTCATCGTGAGAGCGACGGCCTCGATCTCGCGTGCCTTTCGTAGAACCCGGACCTCTCCAGCCCGATCCTCCAACTGACGCAGCACCTTTTCTGTGAGGCCAACCTTGGCGTCCGCTACGGCTTTCTCGAGCTCGGTCCGCAAGCCTTCGGCTTGGGTCAGTCGAACCGCAAGCTCCGCACGCCGCTCTGCCGTCGCGGCGCATGTCTGAGCACGTAGTGCCCTTCGAAGGATTTCAGAGGCAGTTTCTGCCGATGAGGACGCCTTGTCGAAACTCCTTCTCGCCTCGATGAATACACCCTCTGCTTCACGGTGCCTCTCGTCCTTGATTGCGGCATCAGCCTTGGCCAACTCAAGGGCGGCTCCGGCACTCTTTTCTTCGGCAAGCGCGGCCTCGATTATCGCAAGCCTCTCCTGGGCTCGTTCCATCTCAAGGCGTTTGGATCTTTCTGCTTCGATTGCTCGCTCAAGCGCTTCTGCATGACGGGATGCCTCGTCATGGGCGGCCTGTGCCTCTGCAAGCCGCGTCATCCTTTCCGAATCCTGCTCGCCGTCTTCAAGACTGGCGAGTTCGCGCCTTAGATTGCGCCGGCGATCAAGTTCCGCCCATAGAGACGCCGCCTTGGCTGCAAGCCCATCGCGTCGGAGATCGAGAGCCGAGACCTCGTCTTCCGTGGACTTTAGTGGGCCGCCAACTTTCGCTTTTCCGCTGCTGGTCAAGTAGCGGTCAAGTTCCCTCCGACAACGATCCCGCGTCGCGTCCATACGACGCCCGCCGGTCATTGCTTCGACCTCGCCGGTGACGGAAGAAAGCAAGTCGCGCCGTGCTGAGTGGGCGGATTCGCCTTCGTCGAGACTGGTCAAACCCTGTCGCACCCAGAGGAGACCGGCCGGCCCCCCTTCCTTTGGTGCTTTGAGCACCTCAGCGAGCCATGTCTCGGCATCGTCCGCCTGCTTGATCAGGTGCCCGCTACGGGAGACCTTGGCCTCGCCCTTGCGCGTCTTGCTCCAGCGCTTTTCGACTTTGAAGCGGGTTTCGTTGATTTCAATTTCGACTGCCACTTGAGGATCACCGCCGGAATGCGGCGCAAGACTCGCGACCTCTTTGTCCCAGGACCTGTAGCCTTTAAAAAAGAGCGCGTGGAGCGCATCAACGATGGTCGACTTGCCGCTCTCATTCGGGGCCGAGAGGACGTTCAGCCCGGTGCCGATACCAGTGATCTCAACGGGGTCGGTGAACCGTCGGACGTTATCGAGGCGTATCGCGAGAAGCTTCATTGCGTCTCTCCCTGCACATAATTGTAAAGGCGTCTAAGTGCCGCCGCGGCGATCGCCCGATCCGTGGGGGGCGTTGAAGCGTCTTCAGACCTCTGATGGAGGCCTTCAGCTGCCAACCGAAGTGCGCCGCTCAACGCAATTCCATCGAGATCTTCCAGGCTGCATTCGGTGGCGAGATCTGCATCGTCGAATTCGAAATGCCAGAACTCGGGCTCTGCAAGCTCTGCTGCACGCGTCAGAGCCATGCGCGCTGGCAGGCCCAGCCTACCGGTGGCTCGAATTTTGAGAAGCATGTCGCGCCTCTCCTTGCCTTCGACCGGCAACAGCATCTTTAGCGCAGCTACAGCGTCTTGTGCAGGTATGAGTGGCAGTGGTGCTTCCCGCCAGTCGAACTGACCGGCCTGAATGGTGTTGACCTCGGGCACCGCGCCCGGAGCCAGGAGAGTGACAGCGAGGCAAGTGCCGGGGCCGCTGTGCTTGAATCGATCGCGCTCGGGGGTGCCACAGTAGAAAGTGCGATCGCCGAACTGCTTCAGTCCGTGCCAATCACCAAGCGCAAGATAGTCGAGCCGAGCAGACTTGGCGCGATCGGGCGGTATGATGTCGGCACCGCCGCCCTCGGACCCGAATGTAAGGACCCCGCCATGTGCAAGCCCAATCCGGAAGTGGTCGGCAGGAGTAGCGCAAAGGGGCATCCACTCTGTCAGATCGCGGCCGGGAAAGCGGCGAGGCACCGGAGCGGGCAGAAGAACCACACGCGGCGCGATCTCGACTGGCTCCGGCGCATCAAGAAGATGAACGTTCGCTGGAGCATGGGCGCGGACGCGACCCCAGAGCGCTTCAGCCGCCAGGCTGTCGTGATTTCCGGGAAGAATCCACCAATGAAGGCCTTTCGCGGAGCTCATCGCAGCCAAGGCGTGACGCCAAACGGCGTCAGAAGGCGTTTCCGTGTCAAAAACGTCTCCAGCAAGGAGCACGTGGCTTGCGCCGTGATCTAATGCGGAAGCGGCCAGACGTCCGATCGACGCGTGCCTCGCCTCTACCAGGCGACCGCGCGCGTTTTCGGGAAGGTTGCTGAACCTGCGGCCGAGGTGCAGATCGGACGAATGAATAAAACGAAACATGTGAAGATCACCAGAGCCAGGAGGCGGACCCAAAAGTGCGATCCGAATTCACATGAGCTATCATGCGAGGGTGTCAGAAGCTGTCATGGAGAGGAGTGGTCGCGAACGTTGAAGGGTTGAATTATCGAACAAAGTATGAACATCAATTAGGGAAGTGCATCAAAATCAGCCCTCCGGGCCGCGTGAACGATATCTGCAAGCTCTTCGGGTTTGATGACCTGGACAGCATCCCCCCACTGGTAAAGGTGCCAGGCCATCTCGAGCCACCCAGAGGCCTTGAACCGCACTTCAAGTGCGCCATCTTCAGTTACGCGCACTCGTTGATTGGGATGAAAGCGCCATTCCGCAGCGCGATCGGCCGCTTCTGGAGCGAAGCGCCACACGACCTCACCGAACTGGCTGTCGTCTTGGAATGACCCGAACGCTCGCGCCGCATGCGCTGCAAGATCAAAATCGAGGTCTCGCGCAAACCATTCGTCCGTCACTTCGACTGCGCTGATTCGGTCAAAGCGGAAATGCCGAAGCTTCAGTCCTTTATCGGGTTGCCTCCCGACGAGGTAGCGCCGCGCACCGAGAAGAACGCCGTAAGGTTCGACAAGACGTAGACTGTCATTGTAGCTGAAGCGAAGCCTATACGGTCCCCGAAGCGCTGCGGTCACTGCGTCGGTCACGGCTTGTGCCACGGCAACGAATGGCCCTGGCCTTGCTGCAACTCCGTGAACCTCAAGCATCGCTTCGGCGTCAGCTTCCGCGCGCCGTGCTTCTTTGACAGGCAGTGCCGCCAGAAGGCGGTCACGAAGGCTCGCCAAAGCGCGGGCTTGCCTTGAATCACCGCTTTCCCGAAGTCGGGAAATCGCGAATTCGAGCCCCTCGAGCTCCTCATCCCCGGAGAGCCGCAATCTAGCAAGTGGGATCTCGCGAACCATCCAGCGCCGTTCCCGAGTTTGATCTTCGGCGATCTCTACAGCGTGTGGAAATGCCTCGGCGAGCGCTGAGGTCATGCGCTGCGCAGTTCGATGGCTTACCTCGAAATGCTCACAAATATCCACGAGCGTGACGCCGCGGAACCGTGAGCAGGCGAAATCAGCCAGTCTGAGAAGTTCTTTTGCCTTGGAATAGGACATGGCGTGGTCGTGTCCCCGGTGGTGGCGTAGCTGACGGAAGCGAAGGGTGGGAATTCGGCTGTTAAACAAATATCGCGGACAGAAAGAGCGGAGCCCATCGCGGACTAGGCCCTGAAGTCACGGCGAGCTACCAACATCGCTACCGCCCCGGACTATCATCACAAAGACATTTGCACCGTCCCAAAACGCTTCTCTGACATCAAGCGGAAGTTGATTCCAGGCACCTAATAGAGAACCGTTCTCGGAGGCGTCGCATACAAGCAAACAGGAATAGTCGTAGCTCCATTCGCCCTTGATGGGACCGGGATCCGAGTAGGGAAAGGAACGATAGAAAAATGCCTCCCTGATACAATCAACCAAAACCGTTTCGGCTTGCGTGATTGACCCGCCGTCAAAGTATTTGCCTTCGAACACTATGGGGTATGGAAAAGGGGAGCTTAGGGCGAAATCCGGGCAAGCCCGCTCTAGTTTGCCTGCCTTCCAAGCATTGAAGAGGTCTGAACCTTTACCCATCAACTTCTTTATGAAGGGGGTGCGAGCGGTTCTACTTGCCGACTTTTCACAATAGGGCTGAATATCAGCGTTATTCCAAAATTCAGAGAGAAACGCGGTTCGGGTGGTATTTCCAGTCATCCCCTTGGTTTGTTTCGCTAGGTCGTAGACCACAGGCGTAACAAAGTGATTGAGAAATGCCCACTCTTTTCCTCCAAGATGCCTCTTTGTTGGATCGTTTTTGGCAGTTTCAATCAGTTCACCGATCTTGATCCTCATCGATGCAGCATGAGGTAGCGACGCTTGGATTAGTCGATGAAGATCCTGCAAAAATGTGAATGCTTGGCGCTTTAACTCAATTCGTGACATTCCATCCCCCAAATGGTCGCGTCCCGCGGAGTGGTAGTGGTGTAGTTGGCAGCTGATGACCGCAGCCGTGCATGCCGGGATTGTGAATGCGCCGTGCCTGCTAGCTGAAGACAGGATCGCTCATCTCGATGATTGTTTCCAGCATCGCCTCGAGTATATTCTCGCCGACTGTGCTCGCCAGGTTCAGGAAGTTTCACCGGACAAGCCGGGACTGTTTGCAGGCGGGCCGTCCGCTGTCAGATCGAGCGCCGGTGCTTCGGCATAAATGAAAGTGCGCCACATCTCGATGACGGCCTCGATGGCCTGATCGAACCGCACGATGGACTTGTCGCGCCGTCGGATGATAACGCCGCCGGTCCAGCCGCCCTCGGCTTGCTGCCAATCTCCTTCGATTGTGTCGCCGCGATAGGTAACACTCTCGATCGATCCGCCGGACGCGATCGAACACGTGGCACGGGTATAGAGATGCTTAAAGGCCGTCGCCATGTCCTGGATATCCCTGAACGACGGCGTGCGCGTCGTGACTGCCTTTTGGAAGTCCGTCAGGGTCTTATAGCGCTGGGCGAAAACCTGATTCCTACGGGCATGATAGCGGTAGTAGTGATCGGCCATGTGGAAGGAGGAAACAGCTGCGTGAAATGCCTTGCGGATTGAGTGGGGCGTTTCTTTCCAGTCGTCGTAGTCGTCGACGACAAAGCCATCAAAGAAGTCGTAAGGTGTCATTCCCATGGTCGCATCTCGATCAAGAGTTGGCTCTTGCAGCGAAGCCTGTATATTTTCTGGCGAACACGCACAGCAAACGCTGAATTACCAGATTTTGGTGGCAGAGGGGGACAGCCGTGACCGCGACTACTGACTACGGAATCCGCTTGGGTGACAAAGCGGCATTGGCTGTGGGTTTGGCCGCAAGGCCCCAGGGCACAACGATGGGCGAGATCAGGAGTCATACCGACCAAGGTCAATACAATGTGTTCAAGAGACTAGAAGAAGTCGGCCACACAGTCATCCGCAAGGGCAAGGGCGCGCAGATGCGCATTTGGCTCCGGCACAAGGCTGCGGGCGAGGCTGATCTAAAAGAAGCCAATGAGGTGGTTGATATGCTGCCACGGGAGGTGGTCGACGAAGTTACCGATGCCGTCATGCTGACCTTCTCGTTGGAACGCGATCTTCAGGTAGCGCTGCGCGCGAACCTCGCTCAGTTAGAAGACGGGCTCGTTGTGGCGGACCATGGATCAGAGGAAAAGTTTCGGGATATCACGGCGCAGGACCGGGACGGAAATCTGGTCGTGATCGAGTTGAAGGCAACCAAGGCCGGAAAGGACGCGGTAGCCCAGCTCCTAGCCTACATGGCCGAGGCTGCCACGATGCGGAATGTCGACAAGGGAAAGGTTCGGGGAATCCTTGTTGCACCGGCATTCCAGGAAAAAGCACTTTCAGCGGCGTCGATGACCCCGGCGGTTGCGCTCAAGACCTACCGGGTTGGGTTCTCGTTCACGGATGCGTCGTAGCGGCACCAATTCCGCCCTTCGCTTGCGCCACCCTCGCAGAAATCACGAGCCACGCCTGAAGCCTGGCCCAAATCCCAGGCAATAGAGCAGCGCTATCCCCCGAGCCCGCAAGAGTGTGGGACATTGACCGGGATCGATCCAAGGCGTTTGCCGTCGTAGCCTTCCGCGACCGTCGCTATCACCGCCGGGTTCCAGCCATAGCCGCAGTGGGCAGTGTCCGGGCGCTCCAGCAGCCCGAGATAAGTCTGATCGTTTGAGACGATGACGTTGGTAATCTTCATATCCTCCGGCAGATATGCCTTGGGGAACAGCCGGTAGCTCAATAGGTCATTCGGATCTGTGAAAGCGACAAAGCGGATGGGGCCGGCCGGTTCGGCGACAAACGCCTTGTTCTTGCGAGCTCGCGCGCTGGCGAACACGTCGAGGAGCGATCCACTGGCTCGATCCGCCGATTTGTTAGCTACAATCCTGGCTGTGCCTGGAGAGTAGGTTGCGGCATTCAGGAGAGGTATCTGGTTTGCCAGCAGGAAAACCATTTGGACATCGCCAAGGCGTTGGGCAATTAGCGACTGTTCCGATGCCGGCGCGGTTTGCCATATCGAGACGATAGCATCGGAGAGTATTTCGCTGCCCAGGCTTTCCGCAACCAGCACAGTCTTCCGCCGGGGCTTGCTGTCGTCGATAGCGCAGCGGCCTTTGGCTGAAATATTGCCGCCCAGAGCGTCACAAACTTCAGAGCGCATCCAGGATCTGGTTGGGTTGCCAGCCGTGCCCGTGTAAATCACAGCGTCGGAGAAACAGTCGTCGATCAGCCCTTTTTTGAGATCCCTATTCAGGCTGGCACGCTTAAGTTCATCATTGTGATCAAGCCCAATCGCGATTTTTGCACCGGCGGCGAGGGGCGACCAGACGAGAAAACGAAGTTCCAGTGCATGTCCGTTCACACTGTGATTGAACGTGACGCGCGCGGCGCGCCCTGGGCCATACACAGTGTTTCGCCTAGACGACCCAATTGGGATTGCCTGTTGGAGTAGGGCATGACGGTTATCTGCCCAGTCTTCTTCGTGAGTGCACATCCCGTGCACCCAGACGACCCGTAGGTCTTCTTGCTTGGCAAAGCTCATAATGCCGCCAAAGCTGGATGCGTTGGTTAGGCCAGGTTCTTGAATCTTCGGGGGGACGTAAGGGGTCGTGCACCCCGAAATCAACAATGCAGCACAGAAGATGAATACAGAAAATACCGTGCACAGAGGACGCTGTATTACTGTTGCCATCTGTTTTCCCCCAATCCCTCTTCAGTGAAGCCGAGAAAGGGAGAAAAAGCGAGTCGTTTCGACCGCGCGAGGACTATCTCACGGAAGACGCGCGAAGGCCGCGCTCACGGCAGCAGAATGCAAGCCGAAGATCCATAATAGCGCGCTTGTCTGGTGTTACATCAGTGAGCGTCGCCATCGAAATTTTCCTCTTGGCCTTCAGTTTCTCGGCAACTTGTGAATCTCAAGCCTAACCGGTCCACCACGGTCGCAGCTGGTGCAGAAAAGTGCCCCCTCGACCGAACTGAAAAGCGCGCCTTTGCCGTATCGCCGGATAAGGCCGGCGGGCTTCACTTCCGCATAGTGAGAGCAGTTCTTGCACCAGGCCCGCAGGGTGTGCCATTCGCGGAGGTCGCCGAGCGCGACGTCGAGGCCGGCGTGCACGCTGCCGTCTACGATCGTCTGCGGGTCAATCTTGACGTCGCCAGGTGTCAGCATCTTCTCCATCACATGCCGTGCGTTGTAGTGGATTAGCAGCATTCCCGGGCGTCTTCGGATCGCGACGTGCCAGGCGGTTTGGCTGATAAAGAAATCCGGTGACCGGCATAGCGTCTCGACGAGCTGGGTCTCGTCCCGATCCCAAACTTCGATCCGAAAATTGTCCTCTGCCGTTTTTCCCATAGCTTCGCCGGCCAGCGCGGTGACGCCTCGCCATGGTCCCTTTTTTGCCTAGATCGAGGATGGAAATAAGGAACATATTCCTCGCCAGTCAAGATGATCTTGACTCTTGTGTTCTCTTTTTGTTCACTGTTGGCAGGATAGCCACAGGAGGAAGTCATGGAGCTTCGCTTGGACATCGAGGGTGCCACGCCCTTAGAGATCGCGCGCGGTATCGAAGCGGCTCAGACCGTCTTTGAGGGGGCGAAGGAAATGCCCAAGGCGGCGATGTTCAATGCTCGGATAGAAGGTGTCGACACGACACCGGCCTTTCGAGACGCGTTCAAATCGAAGCGCTGTCTGATCCCAGCCGACGGCTACTACGAGTGGACGATATCGCCGGCAGACGGAAAGAAAGATCCATGGCACATCTTCCAGTCCGGCCATGCGCCGTTCTCATTCGCTGGCCTATGGGCCTACAATTCGAACCTTGAAATCACGAGTTGCACGATCATCACCGAGGCATCAGCGGCGCCGGTTAATCAGATCCACGACCGCCAGCCGCTCATTCTGGATTCCGCTTTCTACGACGCCTGGCTCGATCCCAAGACGCCGGCCGGAGACCTGAAAGACATCTTGCGCCACGACATTGACGGGAGCCTGCCTATGAGCGACGAAATCAGACTTCCCATGCCGGAACACGTCACACCGCCGGGAATCCAGCACCACGTCTGCGAGCACGCCGGATGCGTCAGGGATGCCGGTTGGGGCTTCGCCAAGCCCCGGCAGGCGCCGCATTGGTTCTGCTTCGAACACCGCGCTGAAGGTGAGCGCTTTCTGTGAGGAGGAAACAACAATGCCCCGTTTAAGCGTTGCAGCGGAGCTCGAGAGCGCTGCGGGTCGGATCGCCGATATCTCTCGCGCCGATCTTCGGATCATGCTTCGGAGGGCCGCGCTCGTGCTCCGCAATATCACGGGTGTCACGCTCGATCCCGCAGCCGACGAGTCGATTAATGGCATCGCTGCGGAAATGAGCATTTCGAAGCCCGAGCTTATCAAGACCATCCTTGGAGACTGGCTGATCGCGAACGCGTATGTGCCGGTGCCTTATGCTCTCGACGACGAGAGGGCCACGGACGGAAGTGCATAGCCAATGTCAGACAACATTCTGCCCACCCAGAAGAAACCCAAGCTGATCGTAGTTGTGGCGTTCGACCGTGGCGACGAAGGCGAACTGTTCACGGCCTACGGCCCAACAGATCAGCAGACCGAGGAACGCGCGATCCGCACCGCCAAAGCGCTGGCCTCGAACCATGTCGGAGTGATCGCTTGGAGCCGCGATGCCGACCCGGCGCTCGGCGACTATGGGCCGCCGACGGTGTTGTTCACCAATGGTGATGTTCCGGACATGGAGTAACCCGCCAATTCCGGCCAGATAGCGTTTGCTGTGCTCATTCAAGGCCAAGAATTTGTCGGCCCCGAGCAAAACACGCGTCGGCACGGGACTCCTCAAGCACAGGCTTGTCACGGCCATCAAGCATTTCCCTGCATGAGTTCAGAAGTTTTCCAGCGTCATTCTGAGCCGCCTCGGCCACAGCTAGCCAACTAGCTCTCGTCGCGAAATCCCGCCCATCGAAATAGCATTAGTCAGGGACACGGCCGCCAGCGGAGTCTGCGATCTCAATGATCTCAATTCGATGGTAATCAACGTGGGGTTGCAGACCTCGTTTCGAAGACAGGTAACCATTCAGCATAGCGATTGATGTTCGACAGCGCACGAGAAGGGTTGGCTGACTTCAAAGTAGGACAGGCTCCTCGATTTGATCTCGTCGAAGAGCCCGGATGCACTGAGAGCGCGCGAGGCGTCGCCTCCCATTGCTACAACTTTTCGTAGCCTCGGCATATGTTTCATTGTGAATCGAACGACTGGCGCGGAGATCGCAAACGCATGCTGTGCGTCCGGCAAATCACCTCGCTTCAGACCGTCGTTGCGGAGGAGAAAGCAGGCGGAAATATACAGGAAGTTGCAAGATGTGTTCTGAAAAAAACCATCCTCGAGCTGGCCAAAATGACGAAGCGTCTTGAGCAAATTCTTGTTCGTCGGGGCCTTGGGGTTGTGGCTGTAGGGGTTCGTATCACCGGCGTCCAAGCGCTCTTCAATGTATTGCGCAGGGTAAAAGTCCTTGGCGATCAAGAGGTGTTCCCCGTCCCAATCGCCGAGCAACGTCTCCGTTCCCCAGAGGTTCTTGTTGCCCAAGCCGAAAGAGAAAATGTTCCTGTAACGTGCATGGTATATTTTGCGCACCGACTGTGGAATTGCAGGTGTCTTGAAACCCAAAGCTGTTATTGTCACAGTCTGTCCCATCGCTTTGCCTTCAACCAACCGGCCGCTGTAGCTTTTCGCCAACGCGTCTGCGTAGCTCGGCTTTCCCACACCTCTCCCCCCTATGGCATTACTGCTATCGCTGGGCCTTGAGGAAAAGTAGAGGCTTGTCCTTGATCTACTAGAAAAATTAGGATCAGCTTATGTAGCCAATGAGGTTACAACAAATGCCAAACGAGATGAAGGTGTTGCTGCGGGGGGACGTCACGCTGCGTAGTGACCCGGGTCCCCCGCTGAACAAGAAGTATGGACGCATTACAGTCCGCACAAGCCGAGAGGAGTTTGTTTTCGTTGGCGAAGGCGACACAGCCAGAGGCGCCTTGGGTTATATCCAAAGGGCTCACTCCGGAAGCGGCGCTTCCGACAAATTGAAAAGATGTCATGCCGCTGTCAAAGCAGACCGCGGTGGCGCTGCTGACATCGTCTTCGCAGAGTAGGCTTTGGGCAGGTCGCGCTGCTATCCCGCTGACAGACAACGCGGGAAGGGCAGAGACGCCAGCGAGCAACACCTATGCCAGAAGACCGTCGGCTATACCTTCCGTCTGATACGCTTTCTCGTCTTGACCGATCGCCTAGATTGGCATTTGCCGCCTTCACTGGGGCTAATTGGAATTGCGCATGATTAGCGGAACTGCATGGTTGAGCGCGCTGTAACAATTCGTGAAAGTAGCCGGTCGACTTATCGCTATAACCTCAAAGATGTTGAGGTTGCTCACTCCCGCCCAAGCTGCTGAATTCCTCGCCGTCACTCCGAAGCACCTGCTCGAGCTGACGAACGAAGGCGCTTTGTGCTGGGTGAACATTGGTCTTGAGGGCAAGAGGCCCACCCGTCGGTATAAACAAGACGACCTCGCCGAGTTCATTGTAAAGCGGAGCCAAAGAGCATGCCGGTATATCGAAAGCACGGCAAACCAGAATATACCTATGACTTCCAGTTTCACGGTCGTCGATTTTCCGGCCCCACGGGCACGAGCAACAAGCGCCAGGCGGAACGCGTCCTAGAACTCAAGCGGCAGGAAGCGCGGAGCAAGCTTAAGACGGCTGCAAGCTTCACTGCCGAAGGACCAATGACACTCGAGATAGCTGCTTCCCGCTATTGGCTGGAGGTGGGGCAACACCTGGCCAATTCCGGCAACTACTACCGCTTTCTCGGGTGGCTCCTCGATCATTTTGGCAAGCATGTCACGTTGGATCGGATCTCGGACTCCTTGGTCGCTGCGATGGTATCGCAGAGGCGCAGCGACGGCGTCAGCAACGCCACGGTCAATCGCACCGCTACAGTTCCTCTCCGCGGTATCATGACCCGAGCGAAGAAGACCTGGAAGGTCCCGGTCGGTGATATCGACTGGAGTAGGCATATGCTCAAAGAGCCGAAGGAACGCGTTCGTGAAGCCAGCCTAGACGAAGAGAAGCGCCTGCTGAATGCGATGCGCGGCGACTACGCTCCCGCTGTGCGGTTTGCTCTCCTAACCGGTTGCCGTCGCATGGAGATCGTGGAGCTTACGTGGTCCCGTATTGATTTTTTCGGCAGGATGATCACGGTCACTGGCAAGGGCGATAAGACTAGGGTCCTGCCGATGACAGACGCGGTCCATGCCCTCTTGTGGGTGCTGAAGGACCACCATTCGACGTCTGTCTTCACCTACATTGCCCGGAGAACAAACAAACGTCTCAACCTCGTTAGAGAGACCCGCTACCCGATCACGATGGAAGGCTTCAAGACAGCTTGGCGTCGCTACAGAGACAAATCAGGAGTGGAGAACTTCCGGTTCCACGACACGCGCCATACAGCGGCGACGAGAACCCTGCGCACTGGCAACATGAAGATCGTGCAGAGAATGCTGGGCCACGAGGACATCACCACCACGGCGAAATACGCCCATGCGATGATCGAGGACATGCGCGTTGCCATGGAAGCAGCAAATCACACCGGAAGTCACACCGGAACTGAGAAGCAGGCGTCTAAAGTATTGAAAGATAAAAAGAAATTGGCCTGAGCAACCTTGACCCCCAGTCAAGTGCGCTACCGGGCTGCGCTACACTCCGGACCGCGCAAAGCCATATATTTTCGAGGGTTATGGTGCAAGCGCTAAAACGGCGCGTTGGACCGGAAAAGTCGCCCGGCATCCGGCCTTGTCGACGAAACTCCAAGGCGATATGGCTCGCCCATATCGATTGGAAGGATTGCGCGTGGCGAATTCCTGTTTTTTTCTAGCGGCTGACGCCAACTATTTCCCGTATGCATGCTTGGCGGCTCGCCGAATTCTGGATGTTTCGGGAGACGCAACGCCAGGCTTCATCCTGCATGTCGGTGCACGCGATGCCGATATGCGTGTTGCTGATCGCCTGCTGAAGAATCGCCTTCGCGTAATGGACGTCTCGGCGTTGTTTGCGCAGGCCGGCCATACTTTCCGGCCAAGCAATGTCGGCACTTTTGTGCGGCTTTTCGCCGACCAATTGCCTCAGTTCGCGGACTATGACCGCATCGCCCATGTCGATTGCGATGTTCTGTTCAATCGGGATATCGGTGACCTGGTGGGCCAGACTTTGAATGCGCCGTTGTTGGCCGCCCATGACGACTATATGTATTTCCGCCCGGGCTACCGGCAGAAGTTGTCGATGCAGCCGGGAGCACCATACTTCAATGCCGGTATCATCGTCTTCAACATGCCGTTGGTGCGTGAACAGGGCCTCTTGCACCGCGCCAGGGACGTGGCCGTTGCCGGGCAGATGAACGACCAGAACGCGCTGAACATCGTCTTCGAGGGCAAGTGGCAGACGATGCATCCGAACTGGAATTTGATGTCCAACGATACGAAGGAATTTCGGTTCGCCCAAGCCTATGCGCGGCATTTCGCCGGCGGCAAGCCGTGGGGGAGCCAGGTCGACGTGGAGCCCGAGGCGCTTGCCGTCTGGCGCGGTCTGGCAAGGGATACGCCCTGGCTCCAGCCCTTTATGCAGCGCATTCCCTTCGAGCGGGGCGTCATGAGGCGCTTCGCCCGCAGGTTCGACGGCATCATGGGGATGCTGCCGAACAAGGATCGGTATCGGCGGCGCGCACGGTATGACGGCAGCAAGGTCCATAAGATGTATGCCGAGCATGCCCTAGCCTGTGCGATGGCCGTGCAATTTCCCGAAGTACTCGGCGGTTTCGCTTGAGATATCCGCGACTTCAATCCGTAAGGCGTAGGGCAGGAGAATTAGACTGTGTCGCAAACGTCATGCTTCTTTTTCGCCGCCGATCAAAGGTATTTTCCGTACACCTGCTTGGCAGCGCGCCGTGTGTTGGATCTATCCGGCCCAGTCGACGGCTTTATTTTGCACACCGGCATCATTCCCAGCGAAGACCGGTCTGCCGGCGAGCGTTTGCTTGGTGGGAGGATCAGCATCATCGACGTAACGAAGTTCATGGAGGCGACGAACTTCAATCGTGGAACGCATCCCACCCTTGCGACCTACATCAGGCTGTTCGCGGACAAATTGCCTGAATTCGAGCCATACGACCGCATCGCCTATTCCGACGCCGACGTGCTCTTCAACCGATCGATAGCCGATCTCTGCAACACACCTCTCAACGCGCCGTTGCTGGCCGCTCACGACGAGCAGACCTACTTCGACACGAAGTACAGGCGACATCTGCCGATGCAGCCCGGTGCGCCGAAATTCAATGCTGGCGTTCTTCTCTTCAATATGCCGCTGCTCAGGGCAGAGGGGCTCCTGGAGCGTACGCGTCAGCTGGCGTCGGAACATGTCTACGGAATGGATCAAGGCGCGTTGAACGTGGCCTTCGAAGGCCGGTGGCAGACGATGCATCCGTTCTGGAACGTGATGACCAACTACTCCAGCCAGATCCCGTTCAGCAGGTCCTACGCCCGTCACTTCGCCTGGGGCAAACCTTGGGAGCCTCGCCCGGTCGGTGTCGAGGTCGACGCCATGGCGATCTACCGCGATCTGGCGAAAGGCACGCCCTGGGCCGGGCGCTTCAGCCGCAGCTGGCCGATCAAGCGAGGCATATTGAAGAACCTCGGACGCAAGTTCGACGCCATCAGCGGCATTTTGCTGAACGACGAGAAGCGCAAACGCAGGGCGAGGTTCGACGCGGAAAAGGTCAGTGCAATCTTTGCCAGCCACGCCGACAATTCGATGCTGGCCGTGCAATACCCCGAACGGGTCGCCGGCATCGCGAGATAGGTAAAATCTCTGCAGTCCGTCAGCAGGGCGGAGTCATCCGAACTCGGCGGCTGTCCCACCGATTCGGATTGTCTCTGCCCTCAATCCCCGCTGATGCCTGTATTCCAGCGCAATCGCGCCCCAGATCAGGCCGAGCAGCAGGTAGACATGGCGCCAGTGGTCGATGTCGATGAAGGTGCCGAGCCCGATATTGCCGATGAAGGCGACGTAGGCGCAAAGCAGATAGGGTTGCCACGGCCGGTCGCGCAAAAGGATACGGAAACCGGCCGCGATCGTCCACAGCGTCAGCGTCAGGAACGAGACGAAGCCGAGCCAGCCATAGTCCATCAGCGTCTTCAGCCAGATGTCGTGCGTGTCTTCGCCAAAAATGGTGCCGAACACCAGCGGTCCGATGCCGAGTGGATGCTCGAGCGCCATCTGGAAGCCGATCGTATAGCGGGCGAAACGGCCAAGCCGCGCCGTGTCGTAGCTCTGTTCCAGCTGGGCGCGGCTGGAAAACATCTCGCTGACGCCCGGCAGTTGCAGGATGACGATCATGGCGACCACCAGCAGTGTGACGGCGGCAATGGTCATGATGACGACGCGCAGCCGGAACTTGCCGCTGTTGCTCTGCAGGAACAGGGCGCCGGTGAGCAGGATCGCCGAAACGGCGAACATGCCCCAGGCGCCGCGCGAAAACGAAAAGAAGATGCCGGCGGTGATGATCAAAAGCGGCACCGCCAAAAGCGGCATGCGCGCGATCGACCCGGTCAGCATAAGGTAGAGCAGGTAGATGCCGGGCAGCACCAGGAACGGTCCGAACACATTCGGGTCCTGGAAGGCGCCCTGGGCGCGGTCGTATCTGGTGAAGATCTCGGCGCCGGGGAAGACGTGAAAATAGCCGGCAATACCAAGCAGCGCTGTCGCCACGGCGGAGAAGACATAGGCGATGAAGATCAGCCGGTAGAGGCCGGGTTGTACTGCCGTCACCGAAGAGAAGAACACCGCGGTGAAGGCGAGGAACAGCGAGACGGCGAGATAGAGCGGCGTGTTGGCGAGATCGGCCATCTGCGTCATGGCGATCATGCCGCCGATGTTCATCGTGATCAGCAGCACCAGCAGCGGCGCGGCAACGCGCGATATGCGCAGGCCAAACAGCGCCCACACCCCTATCAGCCCGACCATGAAGAGATCGTAAGGCGCCGGTTCGTCGATGACGAAGCCCGAGAGGAAGACGCCAAAAAACACCGCGCCTGAGGATATCAGCGCGATCAGCTTTGCGTTGACCGCCGAAGGCGGCAACGTGTTGACCGCCGCCTGCGGCACCTCATGGGAAATCGCGCTCAATAGGCGTTTTCCGTATTGAGCAGCCGCAGCGGCGTCAGGAACAGGATGCGCAAGTCAAACAGCATCGACCAGTTTTCGATGTAGTAAAGGTCGTACTCCGTGCGCATGCGGATCTTCTCATTGGTGTCCATCTCGCCGCGCCAGCCATTGATCTGTGCCCAGCCGGTGACGCCTGGCTTGACCTTGTGGCGGGCGAAATAGCCGTCGACCACCTCGTTGTAGAGCAGGTTGTGCGACTGCGCGGCGATCGCATGCGGACGCGGACCGACCAGCGACAGCGAGCCGGACAGCGAGTTGAAGAACTGCGGCAGTTCGTCGATCGAGCTCTTGCGGATGAAGCGGCCGACGCGGGTGACGCGCGGATCGTTCTTGGTCACCGTCTGCTTGGCGCTCGGGTCCGAGCGGTCGGTGTACATGGAGCGGAATTTATAGACCTCGACGATCTCGTTGTTGAAGCCGTGCCGCTTCTGCTTGAACAGCACCGGCCCCTTGCTGTCGAGCTTGATGGCGAGGGCCGTCACCAGCATCACCGGTGAAAACAGAATGATGCCGATCAGCGAAAAGACGATATCGAAAGCGCGCTTGGCGACCGAATCCCAGTCGTTGATCGGCCTGTCGAAGATATCGAGCATCGGCACCGAGCCGATGTAGGAATAGGCACGCGGGCGAAACTGCAGCGCGTTCGAATGCGCCGAGAGCCGGATGTCGACCGGCAGCACCCAGAGTTTTTTCAACAGCTGCAGCACCCGCGTTTCGGCAGTCAGTGGCAGTGACACGATGAGCATGTCGATGCGCGCGATGCGGGCGAATTCCATCAGCTCCGAAATGGTACCGAGCTTGGGGTAGCCTGCCACGATCGGTGGCGAGCGCTTGTCGCCGCGATCGTCGAAGATGCCGCAGATGCGGATGTCGTTGTAGGGCTGCTTTTCGACCGAGCGGATCAGCATCTCGGCCGCCTTACCGCCGCCGACGATGACGGCGCGGCGTTCCATGCGGCCGTCGCGCGCCCAGCGCCGGATCAGCTTCGACATCACCAGGCGCAGGACAAACAGCAGAAGCAGGCCGATGACGAACCAGGTGCCGAACAGCAGGCGCGAATAATCCTCCGACATCTTCATGATGAAGGCCGTCAGCGCCATCAGCGCGAAGGTGCCGGCCCAGACCGCCAGCACGCGGCCGAGGTTGGAGATCGGCCGCATCAAGGCGGAGATCTGGTAGCAATCGCTGACGTCGAGCAACACGACGGCCAGGAACGAGGCCGCGGCGATGGTCAGCGGATATTGCCAGGCGAGGTAATTGAAGAAGCCGACAAAATGAAAGTAGAGCACGAGCCCCGACAGGAACAGCAAGGCGAATTCGACGATGCGCAGCACGCCGCTGACCATGACCGGCGACATCGTATCGCGCCGGTATTGCGAGGCAACCTGGCGGGCAACACTGTTCATGCCGCCGGGCGTGGGGCTCTCGGCAGGACCGTCGAATTTGCGCACCGCATCGGCCGAAAAGCGGCGCGTGGGGTCGGTCTCGTTCATCGGGTTTCCCACAAGCTTCCGCCATGACCATAGCAGAAGAGAGCTAAAAAAACCTTGAGACAACCTGTAGTTTTGGGAGGTAGCCTATTTGCTGAGCGCGGCGAAATAGGCCTTTTCGATTTCGGCGGCCATCACATTGGAGCCGAATCGCTCTTTCAGGCTGGCGGTGTCGGGCATGGCGCGCCGATAGGCGTCGAGATCGCCTAGCGCCTCGCCCATCTTGTCGCCGAGGTCGCGCGAATCGGGACGGATCAGGGCAGGGGAGCCTTCGCCAAAGATTTCGGGTATGCCGCCGACCGCGGTGGCGATCATCGGCCTGCCGGCGGCCAGCGTCTCGAGTACGATATAGGGCATGGCTTCCGCGCGCGACGGCACGACCACGAGGTCGGCCAGCGCAAAGGCGTCCCTGGCCGGCATTGGCGGCAGGAAGCGAACCTGTTTTTCGAGCCCCAGCCGTTTCACCTGCGTGTGGTAGCGTGGCAGGTCGTCGCCGTCGCCGACCATGACAGCGGTCAAGCGACGCTCGATCTGCGTGCCGGCCAACGCCAGCGCATCGATGAAGATGTCCGGGCCTTTGAGGTCACGCATCATGCCGATGTAGAGCAGGTCAGCGGCGTCAGGCGCGGTCACCACCGGCTCGAACTCGGCGGCGCGCAGGCCGTTGTAGACCAGTGTGTTCGGGATCGGCGGCTCGCCGACCTTCCGCCGGTAGGTGCGCCGCTCATAATCGGAGACGAACAGCAGGCAGTCGGTGAAGCGCGCCATGAAGCGCTCCAGCGCGAAGAACAGCTTTCCGGTCGTTGTCGTTTCGTCATAGTGGAGGGAGCCACCATGCGGCGAATAAAGGCGGGCTACGCGAGACCTTGATACCCGCAACAATGAGCCGAACAGACGGGCATAGGCGCCACCTTTGGCGCCGTGCCCGTGCAACACGTCCGGCCGCAATTCCTTGATGATTCGATAGGTACGCCAGGCCGAGGCGAGGTCGCCCGGTCCGACATGGCGCTGCATTGGTGTGCGGTGGATACCCAGCGCCAGGCTGTCCTTCATCTGGTCGAACAGGCGCTCCTCGTATTCGCCGCCTGTGGTCGAATCACAGACGATGCCGACAACGTGCCCGGCGGCGAGTTGTGCCTCCGTCAGATCGCGCACATGCCGAAAGATCCCGCCGACGGGTGAGCGAAAGCAGTGGACGATCCTGAGCTGGTCCGCCACGTTGATGTCAGAACAGGCGTTCGCGAACGTAGACGGTATCGCCAGGCAGCAAGGGGTCGGAGGTGACCACCCTGCCGGTCATCACCTTGCCGTTGATGTCGCGGGTGATGTCGACGCTTTCCTGGTTGGCGCGCGGCGAGAAGCCGCCTGCAATCGCAATCGCCTTCTGCACGGTAAGCCCCGGCACATAGGAATACTGGCCGGCAGCACCCACTTCGCCCATGACGAAGATCGGCCGGTATCGGTCGATCTCGACCGACACATCGGGGTCGCGCAGATAGCCTTGGCGGAGTTTGTCGGCGATCTCTTTTTCCAACTGCTGGGCCGTGTGGCCACGTGCCGGCACGGCGCCAACGAGCGGGAAGGACATGTAGCCGGACTGGTCGACGCTGTAGGTGTTGGTCAGTCCGTCCTGCTCGAACACGGTGACGCGGACACGGTCGCCGGCGCCGAGCCGGTAGGGCTGATCGAGCACTTCGTGGAAGGCCGCTGGCGTCGGCCGGTAGCTGGAGCAGCCGGCGAGCATCGACACGGCCAGCAGAGCGCGAAACAGACCAGCAGCGCTTTTCATGATCGGATACACACCTTCGTCGCTGTGGCCGCCATGATGCGGCGGCAAACCTTAAGGATCTGGGTTTGTTATCATCCTGTTAGGGTTAATGGCCGGTAAAGGGATGCGGCCGATTTGGCAGACAATCGACAAAAGTCGAGTAGTTTTGCGGCCTTTGTTTGCCCGCTGTCAGCAAACCCTAACCGGTGCTTACCGCTATCTTAACGGCTGAGTTACCATAGTTGTTTACGGTAACATCTAGACTCATGTTCCGGAGCAGGAATGCATGTCCGTTCAGTCCGCGGCCGCAGATGTCGATGTCGACCTGAGACAGCTCTTCGCCAGCCTGGCGAGGAACTGGCTGCGCATCCTTGTGGTCACGCTGGTGGTGACAGGGCTGGCGTTCGCCTTTGCCTCGCTGGCAACCCGGCACTACAAGGCCCAGACACAGGTGGAGATCGTTCCGCGTGAATCCGTTTATACGCGGCCGCCCAGCAACAACGACACCGACAAGCCAATTCTCGATGAACAAGGCGTCGCCACTCAGGTCCAGATTATTTCCTCCAACGAGATCCTGAAGCAGGTCGCTGAAAAGCTTGGTCTGGAAAAACTCCCCGAGTTCGACGATGCGCTCGACATGTCGCCGTTGAGTCGGGCTCTGGTCCTCTTCGGCTTGAAAAGCGACCCAATGGAAATTCCGGCGGAAGAGCGTGTCCTCAAGAAAATGCACGAGAAGCTCAACGTCTATGGTGTCGAGAAGACGCGCATCATTGCCATTGAGTTCTCATCGGAAAACCGCAAGCTCGCGGCCGACATACCAGATGCCATTGCCGCCGCCTACATCGCTGGGCAAGGGGCGGCCAAACGCGAGTCGAACAACGCCGCTGCCGATTTTCTGGCACCGGAGATCGCAGACCTGCAACAGCAGGTCAGGGTTGCCGAGGACAAGGTCGCTGACTACCGCGCCCAGTCCGATCTTCTGATGGGCGGCAACAATTCGGTGCTGGCGACGCAACAGCTGTCCGAACTGTCGAGTGAACTGATGCGCGTGCGCGCCAACCGCGCTTCGGCGCAAGCGACCGCCGACAGCGTGCGCAAGGCATTGCAGGGCGGCGGCTCGCTGGATGCGGTGCCGGAGGTGCTATCGTCCGATCTGATCCAGCGCCTGCGCGAGCGCCAGGTCGAGTTGAGGACCAACATCGCCGACCTCTCCACCACCTTGCTCGACAATCATCCGCGCATCCGTGCGCTGAAATCGCAGCTCGCCGATCTCGACGGCCAGATCCGCAACGAAGCGCAAAAAATCATGAAGGGGCTTCTGACGCAGGCGCAGACCGCGCAGGCTCGCGAAAACCAGCTCATATCAGATCTCAATACGCTGAAGGCCGCATCGGCGCGCGCCGGGAAGGAGCAGGTCGAACTCGACGCGCTGCAGCGCGATGCAGCCGCTAAACGTCAGCAACTTGAACTGTACCTGACCAACTACCGTGAGGCGGCTTCGCGCCAGGATCGCAAGTATCTGCCGGTTGACGCTCGGATAGCCTCAAAGGCCTCGGTGCCTTCGGAACCCTATTTCCCCAAACTCGTCCCAATCGTCGGTGCCGCTTTCGTCGGCTCGCTGCTGCTGATGTCGATCATCACGCTTCTGCAGGAGCTGTTTTCGGGTCGCGCCATGCGTCCGGCCCCCGGCGCCCGATTCGAGCGCATCGAACAGGTCGCAATGCCAGTCGCGTCGGCGCCGGTCGTCGAGCCGGAACCGGTGGCAGCCAAGACCGAGGAGGCGGAAGACCGGCCGGCGGACATGGAGCATGAACTGGAGCCGAAGGCGGTTCCCGAGTCGGCCCGCGCAGCGCTGGAAGAAGCAGCGGCCGCAGACGCAGACGCGGAGCCCGAACCGGTACGCTCCAGCCTCGGCGAGATCGACGTCGAGAAAGCGGCGGAAAAGCTGATCGCCACCGGTGCTGCGCGCGCTATCTTCGTCTCGCCCGAAGGCGACGAGGCCGCGGCCTCGGCGGTGCTAGTGGCGCGCGAAGTCTCCGACGCCGGTCTGCGCGTGCTGCTGCTCGACCTGACCGCATCGGGCGCGGCCTCGCGGCCGATGCTGGACAGCGGACTTTTCCCGGGCATCACCAATCTGCTGGCTTCGGAAGCGCAGTTCAGCGATGTCATCCACGCCGACCTTTATTCCGACTGCCATGTCATCCCCGTCGGCACCGCCGACCCGGTCCGCGCCATGCGCGCCGCCGATCGGCTGCCGATCATCATGCAGTCGCTGACCACCGCCTATGATCTGGTCATTGTCGAATGCGGACCGGCCGACGCGCACTCCATCAGCCGACTGGTCGGCGACAGCACCGAGGTCTTCCTCTCCATGCTGCAAGCGGACGATGAGGTGGCGCAGGCCGCCGTCAAACTGATCGAGAGCGGCTATCCCGACCTCACTCTGGTGACGCCGGTAGGCCATGAGACGCCGGGAAACCCCGTGCCGGGACGACGTAGCGCCGCCTGAGACATCAGACACTTCTACTTAGGCGGCGCTTCCACAGATCGGATCGTCCATCGCGCGTCGGTTCCCAAAAACCAAAGCCGTCAGCTGCGCCTCGCCAAGCCTGTCAGGCTGCGCCTGGATCTACCCTAACTCCAGGGTCGTCACGCCAAATATTCGGCGCGAGTCGACCTTCGGAGGCGGGCCTTTGTACATGCGGGTGGTAGTGAAGGTCGGCCTGAAACCAATCGCTGCAAGCGCCGCAGTGAAATCGATACTGTCGGCTGGAACGTCGATATGCAGGTCGCCGCCTTCGCATGCACCAGCTAGACTGCCCAACAGTTGCATCGCTGTCTCGGTGTCGTCGGCAAACAGCGGGCCGACCTTGTAACCCGAACGGCAGGGACGAGCCACGGCGTAGCCTATGGTGCCGAGCGAACTGATCGCGGCGAACCCGAAATGCGGTGGTTGCGACCAGCGGTGCAGGAAGGCCCGCCGAGGTGCGGGGAAACAGCGGGCGTCATAGGCGATGATGTCGGGCACGAGTTGCGTGCGTATCGCGCGCACCCCATCGCTTCGGACGGACGGTATCGCGGTACGGCCGCTGAAGCGGATGGTTTCGTAAGCTGGCCTGAATCCCTTGCGCCGATAGTTGGCCAACTGTGCTGCGACGCCGTCGAGGCCAACTGTTCGGCCGGCCAGCCTGGCCATGCCGGCGCTCCAGACCGCTTTGCCGTGGCCTTGGCCGCGCATGTCCGGTCGGCAGATGTAGAGACCGATGAAACCGAAATTGCCGCCATACGCGACAGCCGAGATGGCGGCCACCAACTCGTTGCCGACAAAGGCGCCGATGAAGCCTTCAGGGTCGGTTGGCTGAAACGCGGCAGCATCGTCAAGGCCAGGGTTCCAGCCTTCGGCGGCCGCCCAGTCGATAAGAACGGCCAGTTCTTGCAGCGACAGCGCGCGGATGGTCGGCTTCATGGCTCACTCCGCGGCGATAGTTCCGGGCGAGAAGGATTTCAGCACGCCGCGATAGGACTTGGCCAGCGGGCTGGCATAGGCACCGCGCTTCGAGGTCGACAGCCCCAATGCGATCAGCGCCTCCGCCTGCTTGACCGCCGCGCCGACGCCGTCGATGACCGGCAGGTCGAACTCGTCCTGCAATTGGTGGGCCAGGTCGGCCATGCCGGCGCAGCCGAGCACGATGGCCTCCGCCCGGTCCTCCTCGATGGCACGGGCAATCTCGCCGCGCAGTTTCTCGACGGCGCCGGATGTAGCGTCTTCAAGGGAAAGCACGGGAATGTCAGCGGCGCGCACGCGGGCACGCCCGGCCATGCCGTAGCGCTGCACCAGTCCCTCGACAGGGACACGCGAGCGTTCGGTGGTCGTTACCACGGTGAAACGCTGGGCGATGAACGACGCGACGCTGAGTGCGGCTTCGCAAATGCCGATAACGGGGATGGCAGCCATGGCGCGCGCAGCGTCCAGGCCCGTATCGTCGAAACAGGCAATGATGGCGGCCTGCGCGCCGGCACGCTCACCGGCAGCGATTTCCATCAGCAGGCCAGGCACGGCGAGCGCCTCGTCGTAGTAGCCCTCGATCGACACCGGGCCCATGGAGGAGGTGACGGCCACCACCTCTGTCCAGGCGCAGGCGACGGCTCGCGCCGCTGCCGCGATCGTCTCGGTCATGCTCGCCGTCGTGTTGGGGTTCACCACCAGTATCTGCACGATCACGTTCTCGCCCGGCGGCGGCCGACATAGAGGATAGCGCCCAGCGTCGCCAGGATCACCAGGAAGGAGAACACGGTGGTCACCGTGCCAAGCGCGTAGAGCACCGGCGTCGTGACATTGGTGGTCATGCCGTAGATCTCGAGCGGCAGCGTGTTGAAAGTGCCCGACGTCATCAGCGTGCGGGCGAACTCGTCATAGGACAGCGTGAAGCCGAACAGGCCGACGCCGATCAGGCTCGGCGCGATCATCGGCAGCACGACATGGGCAAAGGTCTGCCAGGACGAGGCGCCGAGGTCGCGCGCGGCTTCCTCATAGGCCGGCGAAAACCGGTTGAAGACGGCGAACATGATGAGCACGCCGAAGGGCAAGGTCCAGGTCAGGTGCGCGCCGAAGGCCGATGTGTACCAGGCCGGACGGAAGCCGACCTGCTGGAAGACGACGCCGATGCCCAACGAAATGATGATCGAGGGCACGACGAGGCTGGCGACCGCCAGGTAGAACAGCGCGGTGGCGCCACGAAATTTTTGCCGGAAGGCGAGCCCTGCCAGCAGCGACACGACGACGGTGACGATCATCACCATCAGACCGAGCACGAGCGAGCGCTTGAAGCTGCCGCCGAAATCGCCGACCGCCTGGCGCTCGAACAGATTGGCGAACCAGTGCAGCGACACGCCATTGAGCGGGAAGGTGAGCCCCCCGGTCTCGCCCTGGAAAGAAAGGATCAGGATCGCCGACAGCGGGCCATAGAGGAACAGGACGAACAGAGTGAAGAACGCCGCAAGCACATAGAATTCGAGGGTGCGTTTTTCGTGGCTCACCTCAAAGCTCCTTGCGGATGTCGACGATGCGCAGGATGCCGGCGACCATCAACAGCACCAACACCAGCAACACCACGGCATTGGCGGCGGCTGCGGGATACTGCAGCAGCGACATCTGGTTCTTCATCATCAGTGCGACCGATGCGCTCTGGCCGCCCGACATCACCTGCACGGTGGAGAAATCGGCCATCACCAGCGTGACGACGAAGATGGTGCCGATCGCCATGCCGGGCTTGGCCAGCGGGATGACGACGTTCCATAGCACCTGCCAGCCGGACGCGCCGGCGTCACGTGCGGCCTCAAACAGCGAACGATCGATCCGCATCAGCGTGTTGAAGATCGGCGTCACCATGAACAGCGTGTAGAGATGCACCATGGCCAGCACGACGGCGAATTCGGAATAGAGCAGCCATTCGATCGGCTTCGGTACCAGCCCCAGTTGCACCAGCGTCGAGTTGATCAGCCCGTTGCGGCCGAGCACCGGGATCCACGAGATCATGCGGATGATGTTGGAGGTCAGGAACGGCACCGTGCAGACCAGGAACAGCACCATCTGCATGGCCGTGGTGCGGATGTGGAAGGCAAGGAAATAGGCCACCCAGAAACCGATGAACAAGGTCAGCGCCCAAACGATGGCAGCGAATTTGATGGTGTTGAGATAGGTCTTCCAGGTGACCCAGGAGCCAAGTACGTCGGAATAGTTCGTCGTCAGGAAATCCGGATACATGGCGGCGAAGTCGTAATCCCAGAAGGAGACGACGACGATCATGATGATGGGCAGAAGCAGGAACGCGCCGAGGATGAGTGCCAGCGGTGCTGATTGCAGGTAGGGCGTGACGGCGCCAAGGGAGACGCCGCGGCGTCTGGCGGGCTTGGCGGCGGCGATGGCGGGGCGTTCGAGCGCGACGGTCATCTAGGCTCTCGATTTGCGGAGCGGGCGGAGCGGCCTTTCCTTCTCCCCTTGTGGGAGAAGGTGGCCGAGCGAAGCTCGGTCGGATGAGGGGTGTTCCAGCTTGGCAATGACGGTGCTCCGTCACGCACCCCTCATCCGTCTCGGCGCTGCGCCCCTCCTCTTCCCCTTCTCCCACAAGGGGAGAAGGGGAAGAGGAGGGGCGCTTGTTCCTTTACGCCGCGATGAACTCGTTCCAGCGCTTCACCATGTAGCGGTCCTCGTCCATCACCGAGTTCCAGCAGGCGACCTTGCCCATGCGTTCCTCGAACGAGCCGCCGTCGCGCACGGCGCCGGCCTTTTCCATGACGGTGCCGTCCGGCGCCTTGATCTCGCCCTTGGCCGGCTTGCCCTCGATCCAGTAGCCCCACTCGTCCTCGGACATGAACTTCTTGGCCGAGACCATATTGGCGGAATAGTAGCCTTGGCGATTGAGATAGCCGCCGACCCAGCCCGACGTATACCAGTTGATGTATTCGTAGGCCGCGTCGAGCTCGGCGCCCTTGAGATGGGCGGCAAGGCCAAGGCCGCCGCCCCAGGAGCGGTAGCCTTCCTTGAGCGGCTGGAAGCGGCAGGCGATGCCCTTGGAGCGCACGGCGGCGACGGCCGGCGACCACATGGACTGGATGACCACTTCGCCCGACGCCATGAGGTTGACGCTCTCGTCGAACGACTTCCAGAAGGCGCGGAACTGGCCGGCCTGCTTGGCCTTGATCAGGAAGTCGATCGTCTTGTCGATTTCTTCCTTGGTCATGTTGCCCTTGTCGGCATATTTGATGTTGCCGGTGGCCTCCATGATCATGGCCGCATCCATGATGCCGATCGACGGAATGTTGAGGATCGCGGTCTTGCCCTTGAAGGCCGGGTCCATGATGTCGGCCCAGGTGGTGATGTCGCGGCCGACGAGGTCGGGCCGGATGCCCAGCGTGTCGGCGTTGTAGATGGTCGGGACCATGGTGAACCAGTTGGTCGGCGCCTTGGCGAAGGTCTTTGAGTCCTGCGCCTCGACATAGCCGACAGTGTGCGGCGCGGTGCCCTGGGCAATGACGCTGTCGGGCGTCAGCTTGCCGGTTTTGAACAGCGGCACCAGCTCGTCGTAATATTTCAGCTTGCTGACATCCATCGGCTGCAGCACGCCGGTGGGGAACACCTTCTTGCAGATCCAGTATTCGATGTCGGCGATGTCGTAACTGTCGGGTTGGGTCACGGCGCGCTGGGCGGCGGCGTCCGAATCGGTCGCGGTCATCTCCAGCGTGATGCCGAGGTCGGCCTTGCACTTGTCGGCGATGGCATTGAGGTTCGACACGCCGGTGCCGAACTGGCGCAGCGTGATGTTGGACTGCGCCCAGATGGTCGGGAAGCCGGTGATGACGCCGGAGCCGGCGGCAAGGCCGACGGCGGCCGCACCTGTCTTGAGCAGCGAGCGGCGCGATATGCCCGTCTTGGCTTGCGTGGTGTTTGTCATGTCTATTCCCCTTTCTTGTTTTGCTTCGTTGACGTCATGAATGAAGGCGGCCGAGGACGATCGCGTCTTGCGGATCCCAGGCGAGCGGTACGGCGTCGCCAATGGCGACGGGTTTGGCGAAGAAGTCGGAATCGTCGAGAATGACCGTGAAATCGTCGATGCCGGCGCCGGCCACTGACAGCTTCACCGTAGCGCCGCGATATTCGATGTTGGAGACGATGCCGGTGAAGCCGAGGCCGGGCGAGGGCGCCTCACCCATGCGCACATGGTCGGTGCGGATCGCGATTTCGATCGAGGCTCCCGCTTCCTGGCCTTGTCCGCAGGCAGCGAGCGAGCCGCCGCCATTGACGTCGAAAACGACCATGCCGTCGCGTCCACCGGTGACCCGGCCGGATATGACATTGTAGTCGCCCATGAAGCGCGCAACGAAGGCAGTGGCCGGGCGTTCGAACACATCGCGTGGGGGTGCCGCCTGTTCGATGCGGCCGTCATTCATCACCACGATCAGGTCCGCCAAGGCCATGGCCTCCTCCTGGCTGTGGGTGACGTGGACGAAGGTGATGCCGAGCGAAGTCTGCAGCTTCTTCAACTCGGCCCGCATGCGGATTTTCAGGAACGGGTCGAGCGCCGACAGCGGCTCGTCGAGCAGCAGCGCCTCCGGGTCGGTGATCAACGCGCGGGCGAGTGCAACACGCTGCTGCTGGCCGCCGGAAAGCTGCGCGGGCCGGCGCGTCGCATAGGCTTCCATCTGCATCAGCTTGAGCATGTCGAGCGCCTTGGCGCGGCGCTTTTCCTTGTCGACGCCCTTCATCTTCAGGCTGAAAGCGACATTGTCGATGAGGTCGAGATGCGGGAACAGTGCATAGGACTGGAACATCATCGCCGTGCCGCGCCTGGCGGGCGGCAGGTCGGTGACGACAGTATTGCCAAGCCGGACATCGCCCGACGAAATGCTTTCGTGGCCGGCGATCATGCGCAGCGTCGAGGTCTTGCCGCAGCCGGAGGGGCCTAGCAGGCAGCAATAGGTGCCTGCCGGTATTTTCAGGCTGATGGCCTCGACGGCAGTCGTCGTTCCGTAGACTTTCGAAACGGACACGATGTCGATCTCGGCGGCTTTGGACATTCAGGCTTCCCCGTTTGGTCGCATTAACCAAAGCATCATGCGTGCCAATTTCGGGGTCAGCGGCCAAGCGATTGAATTGTCTGAAAAATCAGGCTTCGGCAACGCTGCCTATCTGAGGAGCTGCCTTGTGCATTGCACAAAATATGGGCGATTGTGCGCGATTTGCACAAGAATCGTATGCAATCTTTTTTAGCTTCGTGTCCACTTTGCCTCTCGTGCGCAGACGAAGAGTCGCGCTAGAAGGGGGCGGGAACCATCATCGCCATGAACATTGCCGATCAGATCTATTCCGCAGCCGACAGCGCCAATCAGGATCGCGCCCAGGCGATCCGCGACAATCTGCGGGACGCCATCGTCGACCGTCGGCTGGCGCCGGGCACCAAGCTGTCGGAAGGCGAGGTCGGCACGCTATTTGACGTCTCGCGCACCGTCGCGCGCGCGGCGCTGCAGATGCTGTCCTTCGAGGGGTTGGTGCGGACCGAGCGAAACCGTGGCGCCTTCGTTGCCAACCCGTCGCCCGAGGAAGCGCGCCAGGTGTTCGCCTCCCGCCGGCTGATCGAGCCGGGCCTTGCCACTGCCGCCTGCGGGCGGGTCACAGCCACCGATATCGCCGCCTTCCGCGCCCAACTCGATGAGGAAGGCCGCTTCATCGCCGAACGCGGTCCGACCGCGCGGCGCTCCGAAATCAAGGCGTCAGGTGATTTCCATCTGCTGCTGGCCTCAGTCGCCGGCAACGCCATCCTGCAGCGCTTCATGGAGGAATTGGTTGCGCGCTCCTCACTTGTTATTGCCCTTTACGGCCGCTCTGGCGTGTCAGCCTGCGGGCATAGCGAGCACACGGAAATTGTCGGCGCACTGGAGAGCGGCGATTGCGGGCTGGTGAGCCGATTGATGCTGCACCATATCGACCACATAGAAGCAGATCTCGACCTGCGAGTCAGGGCCGGTCCCGCGCTGCGCGAAGCTCTCAATTTTTGACGGCTAGAACGTTTCACCGTTTCACGGAAACGGCGAAACCGCTCTATCTCTTTGTTTTTTCGCAATTCCCGGACGGAAAACCGCTCACACTTTTCCTGGAATTGCTCTAGTTTTCGTCGTCCGTGGGAGCGGGCGCTGCCTGTCCGGCCGCCTTGCGGCGCAGCATCTTGGTCAGTTTCCAGATGGTCGGGCTGTTCTTGATGAAGGCTTTCCCCCGCGCGCCTTGCCGCAGCGCCGACGCCAGCGCGCGTCCCTTTAGTGTCAAGGGCACCAGCACCTCGAAATGCTGGGTCTCGATATCGCACCAGAGCCGCTTATAGGGCTCGTCGCCGACCGAGAAATCATAGACTTCGAAACCCGTCTCGCAGGCTTCCTGGATGTTGTCGAAGAACAGGAAGTCGCCGGGGCTGGTGTGGCCGAGATCGTCCTCGGCGATGGCTCCGAATTCGCAGATCAGGCGTTTGCCCGAACGGCTCGAGCCAGTGATGGCGCGCAGCTTGCCGGCGACCTCAAGCCCATGCAGCACGAAGGCCGGTTTCTCCTCGGCCAGCGCGCCGGCGAACAAAGCGCGGAAGAAGGCGCGCACATCCGGGTCGCCGAAGACATTGGCGATGCCCATCTTGGCGAAGCGGAATTCCTTCATCTCGAAGAAAGCATCGAGCAGCCTGTTCACCTCTTCCGTCGTCCGCGCTTCGATGCGGCGATGACTGCCGACAGCCTCGAACTTGCGCGTCTGCGAACGGTGCTTCTTGCGTTTGCGCTTGCCGCTCGCGCGGGAGAGCAAAGCATCGAAACCACCATCGAGGTCGACGGCGAGCGACAAATTGGGGCTGGGGAAATGCGCGAATGCCACCAACGGATTGGCAACGCCATCGAGATCGGGCAGCAGCCTTTCCAGCGCAATGAGGTCGATGTCGGAACGCGCCTTGCCGATCGCCGTCACCAGCCTGCGGATCGCCCCGGCATCAGTCTTTGCCAGCCAGGCCTCATCGGCGGCGGCGAAATTGCCGTTGGCATGACGTCCGCCCATGAAGCGGGCGACGCGGAATGAACCAGTTCGCGTGATTTCCAGTGCCAGCGAGAAGACCGGCCGATCCTCGATTTTCAGCGTGGCGACGACGGCATCCGGATTGGCCTGCGTCGTCCAGGCGCGGGCCCAGGCGGCGCTCTGCGCCGGCGCAAACAGCGCGGAACGGCAGAATTCCCCGTAAGAGGCGAGTGCGGCAGCGTCGGCGACCGACACCGACAGGCTGGTCTGGTCGGCAGCCGTTGCGCGCGCGGACGCCTTGCTTGCAGCGAGCCGATTGCCGTCAAATGACGCGGTGGCGTCAACCATACCTCAATCCTTAAGGCGTATTCGTCGCGATCAGGGAGTTCGCGTCGGCGCGTTCCGTGCTTGGATTGAGCCTAGGCGCAAAAGGTGAATGAATGATCGACGGCGGGGAGGCAGTTCGGAAACTGGCGCTTAACATCGCCCGCTTTACCGGCCTTGCACCGCTGGCCAAGCCCTTCGTCGGCGGCATCGGCGCCATCCTGATGTTGCACCGGGTCACCGCCACGCCGGAGAAGCCCGACGGCGTCAACCGCCACCTCAACATCGCCCCGCGTTTCCTCGACGCTCTCGTCGCCGACATGAAGGCGAGGGGCTATGCTTTCGTCACGCTCGACGAGGCGATTGAGCGCATCAAAGCCGGCGGCAAGGATGGCCAGTTCGCCACCATCACCGCCGACGACGCTTATCGCGACAACATGACCGAAGCGCTGCCGGTGCTGGAAAAGCACGACGCGCCGATCACCATTTATGTCGCTCCGGGCCTGATCGACGGCAGCGCCGACCTGTGGTGGGACGTGGTCGAGGACATCGTCAACGCGCGCGACCGGTTGACGCTGGCGACGCCGAAGGGTCCGGTGATGATAGACTGCTCTACCCACGGCAGAAAACTCCAGGCCAATGCGCGCCTGCACGCCTATCTGACGCTGGAGGTGCGCGAGGAGGATCAGCGCGCTGTGCTGCGCGATCTCGCGCGCTCGAACGGCATCGAACTCGATGGCTTGCGCTCAAGCACACTGATGACCTGGGACGATATCCGCGCCATGGCCGGGCACAGGTTGGTGACCATCGGCGCGCACACGGTCAACCACCGCAATCTGAAGCGGCTCGACGAAGCCGATGCGCGCCATGAGATCGGCGACGTCAGGCGCCAGCTGCAGGTGCAGCTGGGCGAAGAGCCGCGCCATCTCGCTTATCCCTATGGCTACGCCAGCGCTGTCGGCTGCCGTGAAGTCGGCTTTGCCCGCGATGCCGGCTATGCCTCGGCGGTGACGACCCGCCATGGCGTGCTGCATGCCGAGCATGCCGGCTTCCTGCACGCGCTGCCGCGCATTTCCGTCAATGGCCGCTACCAGAGCGTCGCCCATATCAGAACCATGCTGTCGGGGGTGACGACGCCGCTGGCCAATGCCGGCAAGATGGTGGTCACGATTTAGGCTGGGGCGGTTTTCAGCCTTTCGGCCGCGGCTCCAGGATCAGCCATTTGATGATGCCCATCGCGGGCAGTATCCAGAACAGGCCGCTGAACAGGAAGAACAGGAAATGCACCAGCGGGCCGGATTCCGACAGCTGCGCCACCGCTATGATCGACGCGACCAGCGCATAGATGATGACCAGCGCCACCAGCAGGAAGGTTCCGATCAGCTTTTTCAGGCGGATGGGCATGAGGCGTTCTCGTTGATTGCCTTCGCTTAGGCCCAACCGGGCGCCTGTGCAACCCGCCAGTTGCGGCGCGACGGCGTGCCGCGCCGTCCGGTCTTGTCAGCCGGGTTGGGATGGTTCACCAATCCGCCACTTGCAACTGCCGGGACCAGCCCATGGCCGCCATCTCAGCCGCCACGCCTTCCATGGATCGCGACCGCGATCTCTCCAACCGGGCGCTGGTGCGCGGCTGGCTCTATGTCGTGCTTTTGGTGCTGTTTGCGCTGGTACTGGTCGGCGGCGCCACAAGGCTCACCGAGTCCGGCCTGTCAATCACCGAATGGAAGCCGATCCACGGGGTGATACCGCCGCTCAACGACGCGGAGTGGCAGGAGGAATTCCAGCTCTACCAGAAGATCCCGCAATATGCCGAGCTCAACAAGGGCATGAGCCTGGAGGCCTTCAAGTCGATCTTCTGGTGGGAATGGGCGCACCGTATCCTGGCGCGCGGCGTCGGCCTGGTCTTCGGCCTGCCATTGCTGGTCTTCTGGGCGACGCGGCGCATCGAGCGCGGCCTTGGGCCAAAGCTGCTCGGCATTCTGTTGCTCGGCGGCCTGCAAGGCGCCATCGGCTGGTGGATGGTGGCCTCCGGCCTGGTCGACCGCGTCTCCGTCAGCCAGTACCGGCTGGCGACGCATCTGACGCTTGCCGCACTGATTTTCACCGCCACCATGGTGGTCGCTCGCGGGCTGGCACCGCATTCCGAGCCGGCCGCAGACCGGTCGACGCAGAGGTTGGCCGGGTTCATCGTGCTGCTGGCGCTGGTCCAGATCTATCTCGGCGGCCTGGTCGCCGGGCTCGACGCCGGCCTGAGTTACAACACCTGGCCGTTGATGGACGGCAAGATCATCCCCAGCGACCTGCTGCTGCTCGAGCCGGCCTGGCGCAATTTCTTCGAGAACCCGAAGACGGTGCAGTTCGTCCACCGGCTGGGCGCCTATACCGTCTTTGTCGTGGCACTCTGGCACATGATCGCGACACGGATGCGCCAGCCGGCAACGACACACGGGCGGCGCGCGACGCTGCTGTTCCTGCTGGTGCTGGTCCAGGCCTCGATCGGTATCGGTACGCTGTTGATGCAGGTGCCGTTGCACATGGCGCTGACGCATCAGGCCTTCGCGCTTGTCCTGCTGGGTTTTGCCGCCGCGCACTGGCGCGGCACCAAGGGCGCCTATCCGCTGCCGCACCAGATAGAAGTCAGAGGCTGAGCCGCACCTTCCGGATCCCTTCGGTTACCGACAACTCGCGGTTCTCGTCGACCGCATTCTTGTCTGGCCGGCGAGCCGTCTTCGCGCCGCACCTTCCAGATGCGGCTCGAAAAGGTCTCTGCAATAAGTTCGGGAGCGCTGACCTTCCAGCGCTTTGGAGATGCAGGCACGTCCATTGGAGCAATTCCAGAAGAGGGTGAGCGGTTTCGTCCGGAATTGTTCCAAACAAAGAGATAGAGCAGTTTCGCCGTTTCCACGGAACGGGTGAAACGCTCTAGAGGCCGAGCATCAGGTCCATGTTCTGCACGGCCGCACCCGAGGCGCCCTTGCCGAGATTGTCATAGACGGCAATCAACAGCGCCTGCGCCCTGTCGTCATTGGCAAAGACGTAGACCTTCATGCGGTTGGTGCCGTTGTACACCTCCGGATTGATCTCCGGCATGCGCTCCATATGCGTGTAGGGCGCCACTTCGACCACGCCGCCCTTGATAGCGGCAAAATGGTCGGCGATCGCGGCGTGCAGTTCGGCACCGGTCGGCACGTGGTCGAGGCCGCCGAGTTGCAGCGGCACTACGGTGATCATGCCTTGCGCGAAATTGCCGACCGCCGGCTGCATGATCGGATCATGCGACAGCTTTGCGTAGGTCCTGAGCTCCGGCACATGCTTGTGCTGCAAGGTCAGCCCATAGGGCAGGAATTCCGAGGCATCCTCGCCCTGGGCGACATAGTCCTCGATCATCGGCCGGCCGCCGCCCGAATAGCCCGAAATGCCATTGACGGTGACCGGGAAATCCGGCGGCAGCAGGCCTGCCGCCACCAGCGGCCGCAGCGTCGCGATCGGCCCTTGCGGCCAACAGCCGGGATTGGCGACGCGCTTGGCGTTGGCGATGGTTTTGGCCTGACCCTTGTCCAGTTCGGCAAAGCCATATTCCCAGCCTTCTGCCACGCGATGCGCGGTCGAGGCGTCGATCACCTTGGTGGTGTCGTTGGCAATCAGCGACACGCTCTCCTTGGCGGCCGCATCGGGCAGGCACAGGATGGCGACATCGGCGGCATTGAGGAATTCGGCGCGCGCCGCCGTTTCCTTGCGACGCTCGGTCGGGATCGAGATGATCTCGAGATCGCCGCGCTCGGCCAGCAGCGCCCTGATCTGCAGGCCGGTGGTGCCGTGTTCGCCATCGATGAAGATTTTCGGTTTCATATCCCTGCCAAATTCCGTTCTAATTCAAACCTAGATGCCTTGGCCGTAGTTCGCAGCGCCATGGTTGCCGTTGTTCAACTCTACGGCCCGCGCCTTACGTTCGGCCACCAGGCCGAGATAGTGCATGGCCACCATAGAGCCGGCGATCGCCGTTATATCGGCGTGATCATAGGCCGGCGCAACCTCGACGACGTCGGCGCCGACAATATCGACCTGGCCGAGTTGGCGCAGCGTCGACAGGATTTTCGCCGAGGACGGTCCGCCGGCGACCGGCGTGCCGGTGCCGGGCGCAAAGGCCGGGTCGAGGCAATCGATGTCGAAGGTAAGGTAGGTCTTCCTGCCGCCGGTGCGGTCGACAATGGCATAGGCGATGTCGGACGCCCGCATCTCCTCGATCTCGTGACCGTAGAGGATCTTGATCCCGAACGTATCGGGGGCGTGCGTGCGGATGCCGATCTGAATCGAGCGGTCGGGATCGATGATGCCTTCATTGACGGCGCGGCCGACGAAAGAACCGTGGTCGATGCGCTTGCCGTCGTCCGGCCAGGTGTCCTGGTGGGCGTCGAACTGCACCAGCGCCAGCGGCCCGTGGATGGCGGCATGCGCCTTGAGCAGCGGCCAGGTAACGAAATGGTCGCCGCCGAGCGACAAAAGGAAAGCGCCCGATTTCAGGATTTTCGCCGCCTCGCGCTCGATCGTGCCGGGCGTCTTCTGGTGATTGCCCGAATCGAGCAGGCAGTCGCCATAGTCGACGACCGAGAGATGTTCGAACAGGTCACGTGAGAACGGGTATTGCGGGTCGTTGTCGAGGATGGCCGAGGCGCGGCGGATCGCCTGCGGCCCGAAGCGCGCGCCCGGCCGGTTGGTGACGGCGGCGTCGAAGGGGATGCCCCATACGACCGCGTCCGCGCCCTTTACATCCTTGGTGTATTTGCGCCGCATGAACGACAGCGCGCCGGCATAGGTCGGCTCGAAGGATGCCCCCGTCTTGGAGCGGGCGGTGAAGGCGTTGTCGATGGTCTGGTTCGCCATTACGGGTCCTCTTTATTCATCGGGCTGCCACAACTACAGAACCGGCACGCAAGATGCCAGTCACAGCTTGGCGAAACGACATGGCGCGCTTCTCTTATGCTGCTGAGCTGCAGGCATCCTGCCATTGCAAGGGTTTCAGCATGACTTCATTGCAGCAGCACGACGGGCTGCTCCCTGGCTCCCAAGGCAGCCGATAGCCGGCTGCGTTCACCGGCCTGTCACTGACGTCGCCTATCCCCGGGTCGATCCGGCAAGGAGCGATTCTCGATGCGGACCATCTGCCTTCTGTTTTGCGCAGCACTTGCCACCTTCACCGGCGAGGCCCAGGCAAGCGAAACCCGCGCCAGGCAAATCCTCGACCGCTTCGAGCACGCCAACCTGTGGCGCGACCATGTCATGGTCGCCGCGCACCGCGCCGGCAGCATGCAGGCCGGCAAGACGCTCTATGCCGAAAATTCGCTGGCCGCCGTCGAAGGCGCCATCGCCATCGGTGCCGAAATCGTCGAGGTCGACATCAGGCGCTCGAAGGACGGCGAATTCGTCGTCATGCATGACAGCTGGCTCGACCGCACCACGAATTGCAAGGGCGAGGTGGTCAACTACACGCTGGCCGACCTCAAACGCTGCAGGCTGGTGGTCGAAGGCACCGGTGCCGTCACCAATGAGGCGGTTTCCACGCTGCGCGAAATGCTGCTGGCGACCAGGGATCGCATCCTGATCAATCTCGACAACAAGCTCGATGTCCAGGCGCTGCCGGGCATGATCGCAGTTGCCCGCGACCTCGGCATGACTGAGCAGGTGATCGTCAAGGAGAACCTGTGGAACCAGCAGCGTATCGACACCGTCAAGGCGGCGCTTGATGCTGCCGGCGGCGGTTTCCAGTTCATGCCGATCATCGCCGACGACGCGGTGCATGACGCCGCCTTTGCCGAGCAGGTCGGCAAGGCTTTTGCGCCCGGCGCCATCGAGCTGATCAACTGGCGGGCGGGGGCGGAGACGCTGACTGAGACCGGCGGCCCGCTGTTCAGCACGCGTATGCGGGCGGTGTCGGTGCGGGGCGGCTGGCACATCTGGGCCGACACCTACGCCATCGTCAACAAGCCGAGCGGCTTCCTCTCCGGCGGCCGCGGCGACGAACTGGCTGTCGCGGCCAGCCTGCCGGCCGAGACCTACGGTTTCTGGGCCGACCGCGGCGCCACCATCATCCAGACCGACGAACCGAAGGCTGCGATTGGCTGGCTGGCGGCGAATGGGTTTCGTGTGCCTTATGCGGATGAGGCGAGGCCGGCCGAGCCGGCGAATACGGCGAGTATTAATTAGAAATTCAACGCCGGCGCTGCACCCCACCCGGCGCTACGCGCCGACCTCCCCATCAAGGGGAGGTAGGGCGTTGGCGCCTTGCATGACAGTTGTGCCCTTCAGAACTGGCTGAGCGCTGGAATCAGGCGCGACCTCCTACCTCCCCTCGATGGGGAGGTCGCGCCGCAGGCGCGGGTGGGGTGATAGCGCAGCCCGCAAAGGGTTACGCCGCCTTCGCCACCCCATCCAGCTCGGCCACAACATCCTCCGACAGCTCCAACTCAGCCGCCGCGAGGTTTTCCCTCAAATGCCCGACCGACGATGTCCCCGGGATCAGCAGGATGTTCGGTGAGCGCTTGAGCAGCCACGCCAGCGCGACCTGCATCGGCGTGGCGCGAAGGCGCGCCGCCACATCCGACAAGGTCGACGACTGCAGCGGGCTGAAACCGCCCAGCGGGAAGAACGGCGTGTAGGCGATACCGGCGCGTGCCAATTCGTCGATCATTCCGTCATCATCCCGGTGCGCCAGATTGTACATGTTCTGCACGCAGACGATCTCGGCGATCCCACGGCCTTCCTCGACCTGCGCGCGGGTGACGTTGCTCAGGCCGATATGGCGCACCAGGCCTTTGCGTTGCAGCTCGGCAAGCACCGTCAGCTGCCCTTCGATCGAGCCCTCGGACGGCCCCATCGTCCCGAACATGATGCGCAAATTGACGACGTCCAGAACCTCAAGTCCGAGGTTCTTCAGATTGTCGTGCACGGCTTGCTCAAGTTCCTTGGCCGAATTGGCAGGCAGCCAGGAGGCATCGCTGCCGCGCCGCGCGCCGATCTTCGTGACGATGACGAGATCTTCAGGATAGGGGAACAGCGCTTCGCGGATCAGCTGGTTGGTGACATACGGGCCGTAATAGTCGCTGGTGTCGATGTGGTTGACCCCGGACGCGACCGCTTCGCGCAGCACCGCAATGGCCGCGTCCCGATCCTTCGGCGGACCGAAAACGTGGGGGCCGGCAAGTTGCATGGCGCCATAGCCGAGCCGCTTCACGGTGTGGCTGCCGAGGGTGAATGTGCCGGACTTTTGGATAGTGGACATGCTCGATCTCCTTTGAGGAGGCGAAGATAGACGCTGCTCAACCTCGGGATAATAAGGTACAATTCGCACAGCTTGTGCGGAATGGCGAACAATGATGGACCTTGGCGATCTGAACTCATTCGTGGCGGTGGCGCGTGCCGGCGGTTTTCGCGAAGGGGCTCGTGCGAGCGGCGGCAGCGCGTCGGGCTTGAGCGAGGCGGTGCGCCGTCTGGAGACGCAACTCGGCGTCAGGCTGTTCAACCGCACGACGCGCAGCGTTGTTCCGACCGAGGCCGGCCTCAGCCTTTTGGGACGACTTGGCCCGGCGCTGTCGGAGGTGGAGGCGGCGCTTGACGTGGTCAATGGCTTTCGCGACAGGCCGGCCGGTTCGCTGCGCCTCAATGTGCCGGTCAGTGCCGCGCGGCTGATATTGCCTGATATCATTCCGGGCTTCCTCGCCGCCTATCCCGGTATCCGGCTGGAGGTGATCGCCGATGAGAACTTTGTCGACGTGCTGGCGGCCGGCTGTGACGCCGGCATCCGCTATGACGAGCGGCTGGAGCAGGACATGATCGCGGTGCCGATCGGACCGCGCGTCCAGCATTTCGCCACGGCTGCCAGCCCTGCCTATCTGGATCTTCACGGACGGCCGCAACATCCGAGCGACCTGCTTGGCCATGCTTGCCTGCGCGGCCGCTTTGCCAGCGGTGCGATGCTGCCGTGGGAATTTGAGCGCGACGGCGAAGTGGTGCGGGTCGACACGACGGGGCCGTTGATCGTGCGGATCGGCGGCGCGAGCGACCTTGCAGTCCATGCAGCGATTGCCGGCAGCGGCATCGTCGCTCTCTTCGAGGGCTGGCTTCGCCCTCACTTCGAGAGCGGCGCCCTCGAGCCCGTCCTCGAACCGTGGTGGCAGAGCTTTTCCGGACCGTTCCTCTATTATCCGGGACGGCGTCTGGTGCCGGCGCCACTGCGGGCGTTCATCGATTTCGTCAAAGCTGGCAAGTTCTGAGACCCTGCTGCCGGGTATGAACGACGCTCAACGCCATCACCCCACCCGGCGCTTCGCGCCGGCCTCCCCATCGAGGGGAGGCAGGGCGCCGCGCCCCTTGCACTGTCGTTCCGTGCCCTGCCACCTTATTGAATGGCATCGGGCGAAACTGCCGCGACCTTCTACCTCCCCTCGATGGGGAGGTCGCGCCGAAGGCGCGGGTGGGGTGACTGCCGAGACCAAACAAAAAGGCCGCCCAAAGGCGGCCTTTTCGATTATCTGGAACGTCGCAGCGCTTAGCGCTTCGAGAACTGGAAGGAGCGGCGGGCCTTCGCCTTGCCGTACTTCTTGCGCTCGACGACGCGGCTGTCGCGGGTCAGGAAGCCGCCCTTCTTGAGCACGGCGCGCAGCGCCGGCTCGTAGTAGGTCAGCGCCTTGGAGATGCCGTGACGAACCGCACCCGCCTGGCCGGACAGACCGCCACCGACAACGGTGGCGACGATGTCGTACTGGCCGGCGCGGTTGGAAGCGATGATCGGCTGGTTGAGGATCATCTGCAGGACCGGACGCGCGAAATAGGTCGCGAATTCCTTGTCGTTGACGACGATCTTGCCGGAACCCGGCTTTACCCAGACGCGCGCAATGGCGTTCTTGCGCTTGCCGGTGGCATAGGCGCGGCCCGACTTGTCGAGCTTCTGGACATGGACGGGTGCTGCCGGCTGGGTGTTGGTGTTGCCGGTGGCGGCGCCCAATTCTGCGAGCGAGGAAAGCTCAGCCATCTTATGCAACCTTCTTGTTCTTGGCGTTCAGCTTGGCCACGTCGAGGGTGACGGGCTGCTGGGCGACATGCGGATGTTCCGTGCCTGCATAGACGCGGAGGTTCTTCATCTGGCGACGGCCGAGGGGCCCGCGCGGGATCATGCGTTCGACGGCCTTCTCAACGACACGCTCGGGGAAACGGCCCTCGAGCAGCTGGCGCGCGGTGCGCTCCTTGATGCCGCCGGGGTGACCGGTGTGCCAGTAATAGACCTTGTCGGTGAACTTCTTGCCGGTGAACACCACCTTGTCGGCATTGATGACGATGACATTGTCGCCGTCGTCGACGTGCGGGGTGAAGGTGGGCTTGTGCTTGCCGCGAAGATGATTGGCGATGACAGTGGCGAGACGGCCGACGACGAGACCCTCGGCGTCGATCAGCACCCACTTCTTCACCACATCCGCAGGCTTCTGCGAAAAGGTTGCCATGGATTTCTGCTTTCGGTTTGGACCTGCTCCAATGATGGAGAAGGCGTTTCTTGTTGCTTGGATTGGCGACAAGCGCTTGCCCGCCGCCAATAACAAAACGGCGGCCTTTGCGGGCCGCTGCTTCGGGTGGGCTTATAGGCGAGGGGACTTTGCGCGTCAAGGCGCAGGAAAAGCACGCGAGCGCGTAAAGATAAATAAAAACAATGGTTTGGTAAAAAGGTATTATTTTACCACATCGCTGACCCGCTTCGGCGGGATCGAATAGGTGCCCGTGGCATGAGCCACCGTGTGTCCGTCTGGTCCGGCGACGATGTCGATATCGAACACCATCAGGCTCTTGCCCAGCTTCAGGATGCGGCAATGCCCGTCGATCGGCCCCGCCTCGGCCTTGCGGACAAAGTTGATGTTGAGGTTGGTGGTCACCGATAGGGCATCCGGTCCGGCGTGGCTGAGCACGCAGACATAGCCGCCAATGTCGGCCAGCGTAAACAGCGAAGGGCCGGACACCGTGCCGCCCGGCCGCAAATGCCGCTCGTCGGCATTGAGCCGCACCGTGCAGCCGCCCGGGAACACGTCGAGCGCCTCATAGAAGGTGAATTCGTCGTTGAGCTGCGGATAGACGCTGGCCATCAGCGCATTGACTTCAGGCGCCGTCAGCACCGGTTTGAGACTGTCCTGGGCGGGCATGTCGGTTTCCCCTTGGCACCTGTGCCTGTATGAACGTGGTCCGGTGCCTGTTGCAACCGTCGCCGATGGCGTCAGATCGGTGCGTCGCTTGTGCCAGCATCGGTTTCAGGGTGTTGGACGATCGGAGATCGCATACTAGATTGTAGTCATCCAACTCGACTGGGGAGAAGCGGCCCATGGCCGAAATCGTCGCCATCAAGCCGCCCGAAGGTCCGGTCATGGCCCGGCTGGACAAGGGCGTGCTGCGCCTGACACTCGCCAATCCGCCTGCCAATGCCTTGTCGCTGTCCGTCATGGCGGCGCTAAGCGCCGAACTCGAGCACGCCAAAACCAACAAATCCGTCCGCGTCGTCGTCCTGGCGGCGTCCGGAAAAGTGTTCTGCGCAGGCCATGACCTCAAGGAAATGACCGCGCGCCGAGCCGACCCGGACAAGGGCAAGGCGTTCTTCGAGCAGACATTTTCGGCTTGTGCTGCCTTGATGCAGGCGATCGTGCGCCATCCGCTGCCGATAATCGCCGAGGTCGATGGTTTGGCCACCGCCGCCGGGCTGCAACTGGTCGCCAGCTGCGACCTCGCCATCGCCTCGCATGAAGCGACGTTCTGCACGCCGGGCGTCAATATCGGCCTGTTCTGCTCGACGCCGATGGTGGCGCTGTCGCGCAATGTCTCGCGCAAGCACGCCATGGAGATGCTTCTGACCGGCGAGACCATCGATGCGGCAACCGCCAAGGAGTTCGGCCTGGTCAACCGCGTGGTGCCGCGCGAATACCTGAATCAGATCGTCACCAAATACGCGCAAACCATTGCTTCCAAATCATCTTTGGTGGTCAAGACCGGCAAGGAAGCCTTTTACGCGCAGGCCGAAATGGGCTTGGCCGACGCCTATGCCTATACAGGCCGCGTCATGGTCGAGAACATGCTGGCACGCGATGCGGAAGAAGGCATCGGCGCCTTCATCGGCAAGCGCAAGCCGGAATGGACGGACGACTAAAACATGGAACCGCGGATCTCCATCATCACCATCGCCACCGAAGATCTCGACCGCGCCGTGCGCTTCTACGAGGGCATGGGCCTCAAGCGTCACGCCGGCATCACCGACGGCGTCGCCTTCTTCCAGATGGGCGGCGCCATTCTCGGCCTGTTTCCGCGCCACAGCGCCGAGGAGGATTCCGGCGTCACCTTCGCCAGGGCGCCGTCGGCGGTCTACCTCGCCTACAACACCCGCTCCGACGCCGAAGTCGATGAGGTGCTCGCCATGGCGGAAAAAGCCGGCGGCAGGATCGTCAAGCCAGCGGGGCGCGCCTTCTGGGGCGGCTGGTACGGCTATTTCGCAGATGCCGACGGCCATGTCTGGGAAGTCGCGCACAATCCGGCCTTTCCGATCGCGGATGACGGCACCATCTCGCTGCCGGACTGATCGGTCCGCATGGCCTATCGCAAGCAACTGACGCGGCTGAAGGCGCCTTATCTCAAGCGCATCCTGCTCGATCCCGAGCGCGTGGCTGACTGGGAAAAGTATCCCTGGAACCTGCCGCTATTTCGCGGCCACGAATTCGAGCTCGAATTCACCACGCCGATCACCATCATTGTCGGCGAGAACGGCACCGGAAAATCGACGCTGCTGGAGGCTATCGGCGCTTTGGCCGGTTATGACGAAGCCGGCGGCGGCAAGGGCTGCATGCCTGTCGATCATTCTCGTGCCATCGACAAGAGCGGTGCCGCGCTAGCAGACGGCTTTCGTTGCCACTGGCTGCCGAAAGTTACCGCCGGTTGGTTCTTCCGCGCCGAATCCTTCTATTCCGTTGCTCGTTACCTCGACGAGGCGGCCAGGGAGTTCGGCGGGACGCCGCCGGATTTCCTGTCCTGGTCGCATGGCGAGGGATTCATCCGCTTTTTCGAGGAGCGCTGCCGCCGGCAAGGCATCTACATTCTCGACGAGCCCGAAAGCGCGCTGTCGCCGTCGCGGCAGATCGAGCTGCTGAAGATGCTGCGGCGCATGGACCAGTCGGGCACGGCGCAAGTGATCATGGCCACGCATTCGCCGCTGCTGATGGCTTGTCCCGGCGCACGGCTGTTTCGCATCAGCCGCTTCGGCCTCGACCCGACCGATTTCAGCGATACCGATCATTTTCGCATGTTGCGCGACTTCTGCACCGACCCGCAGGCGTTTATGGAAGAGGCGCTGCGGGAAGACGACGAATGATGATGAGCGACGACGACCTCAACTGGCAGAGCGAACAGGCTTGTCGCGAAGCCTGGCCGGCAGCCGTGGGAACCGTCGTCGACGGCTGGCTGCTCAGGCGTTCGGGCGGCCGGACCCGGCGCAGCAACTCGGTCAATCCCTTGCGCGGCAGACGCGGCGCACCTGAGAGCGTGCTTGCCACGGCCGAGGCGTTCTACACCAGCCATGGCCAGACCCCGCTGTTTCGGGTTCCCGGCATCGCCGCAGAGATGGACACGCTCCTCGACCGTCAAGGCTATGATCTCGAAGGCGGAACCATTCATCTCTATGGCGCGATCGAGGAGCTGGCTGATATCAGCGACGAGCACGTCACCGTGTCGCCGACGCCTGATGAGGACTGGTTCGCGGCGCGGTTCCGCATGGGCGCCTATGACGACACCGATCGCCGCGTCTTTCGCGAGATGCCCGGGCTGATCGTGGGCGACAAGGCGTTCGTGTCCTGCGAGCGTGACAGCGAAATTGCCGCCTTGGCCTATGGCGTCATCCGCGATGGGCTGCTTGTGGTGGAGTCGGTTGAAACCGACGGCCGTTTCCGGCAGCAAGGCCTCGGCCGCAAGACGGTTGGCGGCCTGATCGGCTGGGCGCGGCGGGCAGGGGCCTCGGCGGCCTGCCTGCAGGTCGTCGCCGACAACGCGCCGGGCCGCGCGCTCTATGCCTCGCTTGGGTTTGCCCGAGAACTCTACCGCTATCACTACCGCAGGAAGGCGATTGTCGGATGAACCACGATACCTACGACAATGCCTATATCGGCGGCATCCTCAATTCGGTGAAGACCATCGCCATGGTCGGCGCGTCAGCCAACGACGTCAGGCCGAGCTTTTTCGTGCTGAAATATCTGCTGGCCAAGGGCTTTTCGGTGTTCCCGATCAATCCGGGACAGGCCGGCAAGGAAATCCTCGGCCGCATGACCTATGCCGGCATTGCCGATCTCCCTGAACCGGTCGACATGGTCGACATTTTTCGTGCCTCGGCAGCGGTGCCCGGCATTGTCGATGAGGTGCTGAAGCTCGATCCCTTGCCGAAAGTGATCTGGATGCAGCTTGGCGTGCGCCATGACGAGGCGGCTGCGCGTGCCGAGGCGGCGGGAATGAAGGTGGTGATGAACCGCTGCCCCAAGATCGAATATGGCAAGCTGTCGGGCGAGATCGGTTGGACCGGCGTCAACTCCGGTGTCCTGTCGTCCAAGAAGCCGCTGATGCGGTCGGGATTCCAGAGTTTCGGCGTGCGCCAGAAATAGACCGCGGTTCCGAAAGCCACGCTCGGTTCCCAGGCGAGCAAAATTATTCCGGGAAGCGATGAAGTTCCTCGCGCGTTCATCGTAGATCGCTTGCCGAAAGGTATTTTCTTCTTTGCATTCGAGCCCGCGCTTCGCCAAGAATGCCCGGCGATTTTCAGAAGGTTCAGGAGAGGGAGGTTTCGATGACCCGTACGCCCGGTTTTAACACGCTCGCCGTCCATGCCGGCGCCAAGCCCGACCCGGCGACGGGAGCGCGCGCCACGCCGATCTACCAGACGACCTCCTTCGTCTTCGACGATGCCGACCACGCCGCCTCGTTGTTCGGGCTGAAGGCTTTCGGCAACATCTACACCCGCATCATGAACCCCACCCAGGCGGTGCTGGAGGAGCGGATCGCGGCGCTTGAAGGCGGCACGGCCGCACTTGCCGTCGCTTCCGGCCATGCCGCGCAGGTGATCGTGTTCCACAATCTCATGCGGCCCGGTGACAATTTCGTTGCCGCGACAAGGCTTTACGGCGGCTCGATCAACCAGTTCGGCCACGCCTTCAAGAATTATGGCTGGGAGGTGCGCTGGGCCGACACCAACGACATCTCGACCTTCGAGAGCCAGATCGACGACAAGACCAAGGCGATCTTCATCGAGAGCCTGGCCAATCCGGGCGGGGTCTTCGTCGACATCGAGAAGATCGGCGACATTGCCCGCAAACACGGCCTGCCGCTGATCGTCGACAACACGCTGGCCTCGCCCTATCTGGTGCGGCCGATCGAGCATGGCGCCGACATTGTCGTCCATTCGCTGACCAAATTCATCGGCGGCCACGGCAATTCGATCGGCGGCGCCATTGTCGACGGCGGCACGTTCGACTGGTCGAAATCGGGCAAGTACCCGATGCTGTCGGAGCCGCGCCCCGAATATGGCGGCCTCGTGCTGCACGAAACCTTCGGCAATTTCGCCTTCGCCATCGCCGCGCGCGTGCTCGGCCTGCGCGACCTCGGCCCGGCGATCTCGCCGTTCAACGCCTTCCTGATCCTCACCGGCCTGGAAACCCTGCCGCTCCGGATGCAGCGCCACTGCGACAATGCCGTCACCGTCGCTGGCTGGCTGTCCAACCACCCCAAGGTCGCCTGGGTGAACTATCCCGGCCTGCCCAGCGACAAGAACAATGCGCTGCAGAAGAAATACTCGCCGCTCGGCGCCGGCGCTGTCTTCACCTTCGGCCTGAAGGGCGGCTACGAGGCTGGCGTCAAATTCGTCGAGGCGCTGGAACTGTTCTCGCATCTGGCCAATGTCGGCGATACCAAGTCGCTGGTCATCCATCCGGCCTCGACCACGCACCGCCAGCTTTCCGACGAGCAGAAGGTCAAGGCCGGTGCTGGGCCTGACACCGTCCGGCTTTCCATCGGCATTGAGGATGTCAACGACATCGTCGCCGATCTGGAACAGGCCCTGGCCAAGGTTTGATCATGGCCGAGCCAAAATTCCTGTCCGTCGGCGTCGACAGCGTCGACGTCGAGCATGGCGCACCCGCGCCGGATCGCCTGATTGCGGGCGATCCGAAATTCCGCACCTGGAATGTCGAGGAGCGCGACGGCGGCCTCTACGCCGGGATCTGGGAAGCGACGCCCGGCAAGTGGCGCATCGTCTATGACGAATGGGAGTTCTGCCACATCCTGTCCGGCGTCTCCGTGGTTGCCGAGGACGGTGGCGAGGCGCGCACGGTGCGTGCCGGCGACAGCTTTGTGCTCAGGCCGGGCTTCAAGGGCAGCTGGGAAGTGCTTGAAACGACTCGCAAGGAGTATGTGATCAAGCTCTGAAGGACTACTTCGGAAACAAAGTGAGGCAGGCTTCCGACGCATTGTCGTGCATCGCCAGCGCCTCCTCGGCCTCGGCATCGCTGTCCGATATTTCGTCGCGGTAATAGCGCGTCACCAGGTCGAGCCCCGCCTGCGTTATCCCTTGTGTCGGCATTTCGCGGGCAAGGAGCCGCAGAGGCCGAGCGCCCGGTCCGGCGTGCCGATCTTGCGGTTGGTCAGGATGAAATCCTTGGCCGGGCAGGCGTCGAGAAAGGCGTCGAAGTCGAGCTTTTGCGGCGGCTGGTCGCCATGGTTCATATAGGCCTGCGGCCATTGGCTGCTGCCGCTGGCGACCTCGCAGCCGATTGCGACGTCGGAGGCATTGCCTGAAAGCGTTTGCCAGGCGGCCTCCTTGTCGCCGCTGGGATAGACGAAGTCCGTGCCGAGCGACGCTACATAGAGGTCGAGATCAGCCTGCGAGAAGCCCACCGCCTGGAATCGGTTGAGCTGGCATTGGCAATCGCTTGCCGCACGTTCGGCTTCGCCCTCCTCCGGCGGCTCACTGGTCCTCGATTTCCGGCAGGCGGCCATGAACGTGTCGCCGTTCAGCGATGTGGTCGGCAGCGTCGAGATGTCGACATAGCGATCGCCGTTCCAGCCGATCGTCAACTGATCGGACTGGATATCGAAATAGCGATTTCGCTTGAAAATGCTAAGGCTGATCTTGTCCTGCGGCACCAGCCGGGCGCCGGGTATGTCGCCAAGCACCTCGCGGTAGCCGTCGCCTTCCAGCACGAACAGGAAATTGCCGCATGTCGTGCCGTCGCAACCCGGTTGATAACGATAGGCGAAGATTTCGGGAAAACCATCGAGATTGAGGTCGACGTCCATGGCGAAGGACGTCAGTGCCATACCTTTGGAACTGGTTTGGCGGTCAAGCAGGCCGACCGCCATTTTCTTGGCAATGGCCATGCTGTTTTGCCACTGTATGTCGTCGGTTTGCCGTCGGGCGGACGCGGCTGCGATGCAGGCGCACAGCAAGACGAGGGCGAATGCTATCGCCCGGGTCGAAAACAGTCTCATTTTAGCACCCCGGCCTCGCGTCAGAACCCGACGGCGAGCCTTTCCAGCCCATGGAAGTGGTAAGTGTCGCGGAAGCGCGGCTCCTCCGCAAGATGGAGTTGCGGCTGCCGCTCGAACAGCGTTTTCAGCGACACCTGCAATTCCAGCCGCGCCAGCGGCGCGCCGATGCAGAAATGAATGCCGGCGCCGAACGAGACGTTCTTCTGGTCGGCGCGGCCGGGCCGGAAGACCTCGGGTTCGGCAAAGGCAAGCGGGTCATGATTGGCCATCCCGAGCAGCAGGCCGATTGTCTCGCCCGGTTGTACGACAACCCCTGATGTTACCTCGATCTCCTGATAGGCATAGCGGGTGAACATATGCAGCGGCGCGTCGAAGCGCAGGCATTCCTCGACCGTGGCCGCGGTCGCCTCCGGCGAGGTGAAGAAGCGGCCGGGGTCGCCGCCTTGTGCCAACAGCGTGCGCACGGCGTTGCCGGTCTGGTGGACCGTCGCTTCGTGGCCGGCATTGAGCAAAAGGATGGCGGACGAGACCAGCTCATCCTCGGAGAGTTTCTGGCCATCCTCCTGCGCCGCGATCAGCAGCGACAACAGATCGTCGCCGGGCTTGTTGCGCCGCTCGGTGACGTAGCCGCGCAAAAAGCCGGAAAAATCGCGCGCGGCGCGATTGGCCGTCTCCTCTGTCTCGCGGGTGCGGCCGTGCATGTACATCGCCACCATCTGGTGCGACCAGTCGAGCAGTTGCGGCCCCATATCGACCGGCACGCCGAGCATTTCGGCAATGATGGTGATCGGCAAGGGGGCGGCGAAGGCAGGCAGCAGATCGACTTGGTCCGGTTCGAACCGGTCGATAAGTTCATTTGCGAGCGCTTCCACGCGCGGCCGCAGCCGCTCGACCTGCCGCGAGACGAAGGCGCGGTTGACCAGCGTCCGCAGCCTGGTGTGCACCGGCGGCTCCAGCTCCAGCATCGAATTCACCTCGATGCCGTCGAAGGCGGCGAGATGCGAACGATCCTCGCCGATGCCGCGGCTGTCGGGAATACCGGCCGGGTTCTGGCGGCCGAAACGGCGGTCGCGCAGCAGCCGGTTGACGTCGTCGAAGCCGCCAAAACACCAGAAGCCGAATTCTTCCCAGAAAAAGGTGTTCGATGCGCCATGCAGGAAGGCGTAGGTGTCATAAGGGTTCTGGAAAAACGCCGGCTCGTGCGGGTCGAGCCGCAGGCGGCGCGCGGCTGGGTCAAAGGCGAGGTAGGGCGGCATGGATTTGGTCATGCCAGACCATTAGCGCGGCTTGGCAACTTGGTGCCAGACCGTATGTTGGCCACCGACGGGCCTATGGATTGAGCCAGCCGGGACGGCCCTCGACGACGTGCCGAACTCTAATCCTGGCAATGGCGCGCAATATGCACGCGGCGCCAGCTGGTCCAGCCTTCCTGTACCACCACCCGGCGCGCCACCCGCTGGTATGACGGCGCAATCTCGGTGATGTGCCGCCGCTCGGGGCGCACCAGCACTTCATGCGCGACGCTCTCATATTCGGCCGGCAGCACGACCCGGCGGGTACGCGCGGGTTCAATCTCTACGGTTTCGGCGACACGTGCATAGCGGGCCTTGCGCCAGACCTTGCACAGCACTCGGCGGCCATGGATGACGCGCCACTCCCAGGCATAGCCGCCATCGTCGACCTTGACCGTGTGATAGACCGTGCGGGTGATGGCCGGCACGACCTCATAGGTGACGCGGGGCGGCGCGATCTGCTCGACGCGCTCCATCGTGCCATAGATCGGCGGGTCGTAGTCGACCAGCTGCCCGCCGGGGCTGACCATGACGTCTTCGTAGACGGTGTCATAGAGCGCCGGCCTGTGCACCGGCTCGTAGCATTCGACGGCGCGGCCGCCGGCGACCGCTTCGGACACCATGCCGAGACAGGCAAGGCCGGAAATGGCGAGGCAAGCAGTTTTCCTGATCATGGCACTCCCCCTGTTTGAACGCGAAAACGCAAGTTTCAACGTTGAATTGTAGGGTATGGTTCTCCCGGGGAAAGCGGTTTCGCCGCATTTCGTTAAGCGATGCGGTTAAGGAATTGCTACACCCGAAAGCACGGCCGGCCGCGTTCGGGCTCCCCTTGCGCGGAAACCTTGATTCGACTTAACCAGATGGCTAGGAGAAGGCGGCCTTGCGCTAGGGTGAGCCGGCATCCTATTTACATCCTAACCGTCCAGAACCGATTCTGCCCGATTGCTAATGTTCCCGGCGCCGGAATCCCATCTCCAAAAAGGGATAGTCCATGAAGAACCCCGTCGAAACCTACATGAACCTCGTTCCGATGGTGGTCGAGCAGACCAATCGTGGTGAGCGGGCCTACGACATTTTCTCGCGCCTGCTGAAAGAGCGCATCATTTTCATCACCGGCCCGGTCGAAGACGGCATGGCGACGCTGGTTTGTGCACAGCTTTTGTTCCTCGAGGCCGAGAACCCGAAGAAAGAGATCAACCTCTACATCAACTCGCCGGGCGGCGTGGTGACCTCGGGCATGGCGATCTACGACACCATGCAGTTCATCAAGCCGGCGGTGTCGACGCTGTGCATCGGCCAGGCGGCTTCGATGGGCTCGCTGCTTCTGACCGCCGGCCACAAGGACATGCGTTTTGCCACGCCGAACGCCCGCATCATGGTGCATCAGCCTTCCGGCGGCTTCCAGGGACAGGCTTCCGACATCGAGCGCCACGCCCAGGACATCATCAAGCTGAAGCGCCGCCTCAACGAGGTCTATGTCAAGCACACCGGCAAGAGCTACGAAGAGATCGAAAAGACGCTTGACCGCGACCATTTCATGACCGCCGACGAAGCCAGGGATTTCGGCCTCATCGACAAGGTGATTTCGTCGCGCGAGCCGGTCGAAGGCGTCGCCGCATAAGGCTGCATGGCAGTTGGATGGCGGGATAACACGCTTTTGCTGGGATTTGCGGCATTTCGGCCACAATTGGCTGTTCCCTCGGCGGATGGGATTGCCTACGTTAATGCTATGTTGATTTTCGACGGCTTAGCTTTGGGTGGGGTTGTCGCGAATCATTGCTACGTTTTCTGATTTGTGTTTCGTACGGATTGCGTTGCGGGAGCCGGGACACTGGCGGCGGCGAATTCCCGCGATAGATAGAATATGCGCCGTTTCAGCCAGACCATCGGCGGGCGGCGATGAAAGGACAGGAAAATGAGCAAGGTCGGCAACAACAGCGGTGATTCCAAGAACACGCTTTATTGCTCGTTTTGCGGCAAAAGCCAGCACGAGGTGCGCAAGCTGATCGCCGGCCCGACGGTGTTCATCTGCGACGAGTGCGTCGAGCTCTGCATGGACATCATCCGCGAGGAGAACAAAACCTCGATGGTGAAGTCGCGCGAGGGCGTGCCGACCCCGCAGGAGATCCTCAAGGTCCTCGACGACTATGTCATCGGTCAGCCCTACGCCAAGCGCGTGCTGTCGGTGGCCGTGCACAACCACTACAAGCGCCTGGCGCATGCCGGCAAGAACAACGACGTCGAGCTGGCGAAGTCCAATATCCTGCTGATCGGCCCGACCGGCTGCGGCAAGACGCTGCTGGCCCAGACCCTGGCCCGCATCATCGACGTGCCCTTCACCATGGCCGACGCCACGACCCTGACCGAAGCAGGTTATGTCGGTGAGGACGTCGAAAACATCATCCTGAAGCTCTTGCAGTCGGCCGACTACAATGTCGAGCGCGCCCAGCGCGGCATCGTCTACATCGACGAAATCGACAAGATTTCGCGCAAGTCCGACAACCCCTCGATCACCCGCGACGTGTCGGGCGAGGGCGTGCAGCAGGCGCTGTTGAAGATCATGGAAGGCACGGTCGCCTCCGTGCCGCCGCAGGGCGGCAGGAAGCATCCGCAGCAGGAGTTCCTGCAGGTCGACACCGCCAACATCCTGTTCATCTGCGGCGGCGCCTTCGCCGGGCTGGACAAGATCATCTCGGATCGCGGCAGGAAGACCTCGATCGGTTTCGGCGCCATCGTCGCTTCGCCGGAGGATCGTCGCACTGGCGACGTCTTCCGCCTGGTCGAGCCCGAGGATCTCCTGAAGTTCGGCCTCATTCCCGAGTTCGTCGGCCGTCTGCCGGTCCTGGCGACGCTTGAGGACCTCGACGAGCCGGCGCTGATCCAGATCCTGACCGAGCCGAAGAACGCGCTGGTCAAGCAGTATCAGCGGCTGTTCGAGATGGAGAGTGTCGACCTGACCTTCCACGAGAATGCGCTGTCGGCGATCGCCAAGCGCGCCATCGAGCGCAAGACCGGCGCCCGCGGCCTGCGCTCTATCATGGAAGCGATCCTGCTCGACACCATGTTCGAACTGCCCGCGCTGGAAGGCGTGCGCGAAGTGGTGATTTCGGAAGAAGTGGTGACCGGCAGCGCCCGGCCGCTCTACATCTATTCCGAGCAGAAGGAAAAGAAGGGCAACGTCAGCGCCTGACATGGCATCTGGCCCAACCTTTTTATGGAACGGCGCCCCTCGGGCGCCGTTTTGCTGTGGTGAGGTATCAAGCCTAGTGCTGGAGTGGACGAACGGCCCGTGTTGACCCTTGATCTTTGCCCCTTGTGCATCCAACTAACACTGGAAGGCCGTGGTGCCGAATTCTGTGCTGTAAAACTCCCGTCACAAACGGTGGTAGGCGGAACGACCCACGGTCGTTAATATGAGATTCGCGGTTGGCTCAATTAGCGGCCGCGACATGAAAGGTTGGACAATGGCCAAAATATCCAAGGCTCCCAGCGACGGCGTCTTCGCAGTCCTCCCACTGCGCGACATCGTGGTGTTCCCGCACATGATCGTTCCGCTCTTTGTCGGGCGTGAAAAGTCGATCAAGGCGCTGGAAGAGGTTATGGGTCAGGAAAAGCAGATCCTGCTTGCCACCCAGATGAATGCCGCCGATGACGATCCCGAGCCCGATGCGATCTTCGACATCGGCACGCTCGCCAATGTGCTGCAATTGCTGAAGCTGCCCGACGGGACCGTCAAGGTGCTGGTCGAAGGCGCTTCGCGTGCCAAAATCGTCTCGTTCACCGACCGTCCGGACTTCCACGAAGCCCGCGCTGCCGCGCTGGTCGAGCCGGAAGAGGAAGAGGTTGAGGTCGAGGCGCTCGCCCGTTCGGTCGTCACCGACTTCGAAAACTACGTCAAGCTGAACAAGAAGATCTCGCCCGAAGTGGTGGGCGCCGCCAGCCAGATCGACGACTATTCCAAGCTCGCCGATACGGTTGCGTCGCACCTCGCCATCAAGATCCCTGAAAAGCAGGAGATGCTGGCCACGCTTTCCGTCAAGGAGCGGCTGGAAAAGGCGATGGGCTTCATGGAAGCCGAAATCTCCGTCCTGCAGGTGGAGAAGCGCATCCGCTCGCGCGTCAAGCGCCAGATGGAGAAGACGCAGCGCGAATACTACCTCAACGAGCAGATGAAGGCGATCCAGAAGGAGCTCGGCGAAGGCGAGGACGGCCGCGACGAGGCCGCCGAGATCGAGGCGCGCATCAAGAAGACCAAGCTTTCCAAGGAGGCCCGCGAAAAGGCGGAAGCCGAGCTGAAGAAGCTAAGGACGATGTCGCCGATGTCGGCTGAATCGACCGTCGTGCGCAACTATCTCGACTGGATCCTGTCGATCCCGTGGGGCAAGAACTCCAAGGTCAAGCAGGACTTGGCCTTTGCCCAGAACGTGCTCGACACCGATCATTTCGGCCTCGACAAGGTCAAGGACCGCATCGTCGAGTATCTCGCCGTGCAAAGCCGCCAGAAGAAGCTGAAGGGGCCGATCCTGTGCCTCGTCGGCCCTCCCGGCGTCGGCAAGACTTCGCTCGGCAAGTCGATCGCCAAGGCGACCGGCCGCGAGTTCATCCGCATGGCGCTTGGCGGCGTGCGTGACGAAGCCGAGATCCGTGGTCACCGCCGCACCTACATCGGTTCGATGCCCGGCAAGGTCATCCAGTCGATGAAGAAGGCCAAGAAGTCCAACCCGCTCTTCCTGCTCGATGAGATCGACAAGATGGGCCAGGACTTCCGGGGCGATCCGTCATCGGCCTTGCTCGAGGTGCTCGATCCCGAGCAGAACTCGACGTTCATGGACCATTACCTCGAGGTCGAATACGACCTGTCGAGCGTGATGTTCGTGACGACGGCGAACACGCTGAACATCCCTGCGCCCTTGATGGACCGTATGGAGATCATCCGTATCGCCGGCTACACCGAGGACGAGAAGATCGAGATCGCCAAGCGTCACCTGATGCCCAAGGTGGTTCGCGACCACGCGCTGCAGCCGAAGGAATTTTCGGTCAGCGAGGACGCGATCCGCGGCATCATCCAGACCTACACCCGTGAAGCGGGTGTCAGAAGCCTCGAGCGCGAGCTGATGAAGCTCGGGCGCAAGGCGGTGACCGAGATCCTGAAGACGAAGAAGAAGACGGTGAGCATCACGGCGGCGAACCTCGCCGATTACCTCGGTGTTCAGCGCTTCCGCTTCGGTCAGGTCGAGGCTGACGATCAGGTCGGTGTCGTTACCGGTCTTGCCTGGACGGAAGTCGGCGGCGAGCTGCTGACGGTCGAAGGTGTCATGATGCCCGGCAAGGGCCGCATGACGGTGACCGGCAATCTGCGCGACGTGATGAAGGAATCGATCTCGGCGGCGGCCTCCTATGTCCGCTCAAGAGCCGTCGATTTCGGCATCGAGCCGCCGCTGTTCGACAAGCGCGATATCCACGTGCACTTGCCGGAGGGCGCCACGCCGAAGGACGGACCGTCCGCAGGTGCCGCCATGGCGACAGCCATTGTGTCGATACTGACGGGTATTCCGGTTCGGGCCGATGTGGCGATGACTGGCGAGATTACGCTTCGCGGCCGCATCTTGCCGATCGGCGGCCTCAAGGAAAAGCTGCTCGCCGCACTGCGCGGCGGCATCAAGAAGGTGCTGATCCCGGAAGACAACGCCAAGGATCTGGCGGAGATTCCGGACAATGTGAAGAACGGCATGGAGATCATTCCGGTCTCACGCGTCGGCGAGGTTCTGAGGCACGCGCTGGTGCGCATGCCGGAGCCGATCGAGTGGGTCGAGCCGGTCAATCCGCCGGCCACGACCGATAGCGCCGACGATGCTGGAAAGTCGCTTGCACATTAGTTTTTGCTAAGGGTGCAGTGCACAAATGGAAAGCCGGGCCTTGAGCCCGGCTTTTTCATGTGAAAAACCCACCTTTTCCGGGCTTTTTCGCACTTTTTCCGCGCTTTTCGACTTGGTTGCGGGAACGCTTCTTTCTAAAGTCCGTTTCCTGCCGGACGAGTCGAAGAGTTCCGGTTTTTCTCATGGAAGGGAATTTTTATGAACAAGAACGAACTGGTTTCCGCTGTCGCTGAATCCGCGAGCATTTCGAAGGGTGACGCACAGTCGGCGGTCGATGCGGTGTTCTCCGTCATCACTGGCGAACTGAAGAAGGGCGGCGATGTACGGCTCGTCGGCTTCGGAAATTTCACCGTCTCCAAGCGTGCGGCGTCGACTGGCCGCAACCCGCAGACTGGCGCGGAAGTGAAGATTCCGGCGCGTACCGTGCCGAAGTTCTCGGCCGGCAAAGGCCTCAAGGACGCGGTCAACTAAGACCATTTTTTCTTTTCAGAGAATCTTGAAAAGCCGGGCTCGCCCGGCTTTTCTTTTGCCTCGTCGGCAACGCGACACGGCAGGCCGTCAGCCCGCTGAGGCGAGCCTTCAGCCCACCGGCGCGTCGGCCCTCATCAGGCCTTCCTGCTTGAGATCGGCCCAAAGTGCCGCGGGCAGCTTGGCGTCAAGCAGTGCGCGGTTGCTTTCAACCTCAGCCGGCCGCTGGCCGCCGGGGATGACCGACACCACGGACGGGTGCAGCAGCGGGAATTGCAGCGCTGCCTCGATCAGCCTGATGCCATGTCGCTTGCAGACCGCTTCGATGCGCCCGACACGATCCATGATGTCCTGTGGCGCCTCGGAGTAATTGTAATAGGCGCCTGGTTTCGGGCCGGTCGCCAGTATGCCGGAATTGTAGGGGCCACCGAGCACGATGCCGATGCCGCGCTTCTCACAGAGCGGCAGGAAGGTGGCAAGCGCTTCCTGCTCCAGCAGCGTGTAGCGCCCGGCCAGCAGGAACAGGTCGAAATCGCCGCGCTCGGCCAGCGTTTGGCAAACCTCCCATTCATTGATGCCGCCGCCGAACGCCTTGATCACGCCCTGGTCGCGCAGTGCCAGCAGGCCGTAATAGCCCGAGGCCATGAATTCCTCGATGCGCTGGTCGGACGCTTCCTTGCTGCCATGGGTGAAGATGTCGAGGTCATGGACGAAAAGAACGTCGATGCGGTCGACGCCGAGCCGTTCCAGCGACGCCTCGAAAGAGCGCATGACGCCGTCATAGCTGTAGTCGTAGACCTCGCGGCGCGTCGGCGTGTCGAAGAATTTGCCGATGCCGGTACGTTCCTCCGGCGGGCAGACACGCAGCAGGCGGCCGACCTTGCTCGATAGCACATAGTCATCGCGCATCCTGCCGCGCAGGAAGGCATTGAGGCGGGTTTCGGCGAGACCTAAGCCATAGAGCGGCGCGGTGTCGTAGTAGCGGCAGCCGGTCGCCCACGCCGCCTCCAGCGTCGCATTGGCATCCGCGTCGGGGACGGCGCGGTAGAGGTTGCCGAGCGGCGCGCTGCCGAAGCCGAGTTCGGTGAAGTCGATGCCGCCATTGCCGATGCGGTCGAAATGCCGTGTCTTCATGTCGCTTGAGATTTCCTGGATTGATTTGTCTGACATGACACTATCACGCCGGTGGCACAGCAAAAGCCGCGGCGGCTGTTGGACACGCATTTTCGCGGTGATAGCATGAACAAAAACAAGCCTTTCCCGGCAAATGCGCAACCGGAAATCCCGGCCACAACCCTGGCGGAACCCTGATGACGAATGCCGGCTCGGATATGTTCGCGACCGCCCTGCAAGAGTTGGGCGCCGTGCTGGCGCGCGTCGACGAAGCCGGCATCGACAATGCTTGCGCAACGCTCGCCCGGGCGCAGAAGATCGTCGTCTATGGCTGCGGCCGCGAGGCCTTGCAGCTCAAGGGCCTCGCCATGCGGCTCTATCACCTTGGGCTCGACGCGTCGGTGGTCGGCGACATGAACACGCCGCCTATTGGCCCGGGTGACGTCTTCCTGGCCAGTTCCGGCCCGGGCGAGACCACGACGGTGCTTACCCTGATGCAGGTCGCCCGTGACGCGGGCGCGACCGTGCTGCTGCTCACCGCCGAGGCTGCGGGCAGTGCGGCCGCACTTGCCGACTTCACCTTGCTCATTCCGGCGCAGACCATGGCGCGTGACCAAGGGCCGCAAAAGACGTCGGTGTTGCCAATGGGCTCGGTCTTCGAAGGCGCGCTGTTCCTGGTGTTCGAGGTGATGGTGCTGAAGCTCAAGGGGCTGACCGGCCAGTCGTCGGAGGCCATGCGCGCGCGCCACACCAACATGGAGTAAGCGCGATGCGCTACGAATTGATGCTGCCGCACCAGATCCGCACGGCGATCGCCGAGAACTGGCCGGTCGTGCTGCCGCTCGGCGTGCTCGAATATCACGGCGAGCATATGGCCGTCGGCATGGACACGCTGGCCGTCATCAAGACGCTGGAGCTCTACGAAAAGGAGAGCGATATCGTCATCCTGCCGTCCTTCTACTACGGCGCGGCGAGCTATGCGGTGGCGGCGCCCGAAGGCAGCGGCTCGGTGCAGGTTGGCGGCAATCAGCTGGCGCCGTTCGGCGAGGAACTGTTCTACAGCCTGCTGCGCATCGGCTTTCGCAACATCCACGCCATCATCCACCACCAGACCGAGAATTTCGCGGCGGGGATGCCGACTGATCTCGCCTTCAAGACCGCCGGCCGCCAGGCGATCTTCCGCTTCCTGGAGAAGCAGCGCGGCGAGGGCTGGTGGGGCTCGAACGAGATGGCCGACTATTATGCCGCGCACGCCGCCGGCGAAAATTTCTTCAACTGGGTGCAGGTGCATCCGCTGATGTCGGCCGCCATGAACGGCAAGTACCCGTTCGACCATGCCGGCATCGGCGAGACCTCCCTGATGCTGGCACTGTGCCCGGAAGCAGTCGATGCCGGACATTTCGCAGACAACACAAGCTGGTACACGGCAAGCGCGCCGGAGGCGTCCGCCGAACTCGGGCAAAAGGGTGTCGCCATGATCCTCGATCACCTGCGCGCCATTTTGAAGCCCTGACCATCTGCCGCCTTTGGGGTCGTTACGGCTTTTTCACCTTCCGCCTCCATCGTTGGCTTGGAGGCATGGCATGGACGAGATCAGCAGGGACGGGCGGTTGCGGCACGACATTCCGATGCATGTCGCCAAGCGCCTGTTTCTCGGGCTTGCCGGCCTGTTTTGCATTGTCATGCCGACATGGGAGCTCTATCGCGGCGTCTGGCCGTTGAGTGTCGCCAGCCCGTTCTTTCTGTTCATCATTTTAGGCGCCTATGCCGTCGGCATTCCGTTGGTATATGCGGCCATCTTCAGCCCGGCGGTGCGCTGGATCGTAAGGCGCGGGCGTATCGACATCGTGCTGCGCAACCCGATCTTTCTGCGCCGGCATCATGTGTTGCCAGGAGACATAGCCGATTTCAGCCTGCGGACAATCGAGTGGGACAGTGGACGTCCAACCTACGCGGTCGTCCTGACGACGGTGAACGGCGAGCGATTTGAGACGCGAGACTTCAGCACCGCCAAAACCGCGGAGATGTTCCGCGACCGGATAAAATCGGTGCTCACGGGAGCATAGGCCCGCCTCAGCAACGGCTTACTTCACCGCCCCAGCCGTCATGCCCATGATGAGATAGCGTTCAAGCGCAATCCCGATCACCGCCAGAGGCGCGATCGCCGCGGTGGCGAGCGCCGCCATCGACCACCAGTTGATGCCTTGTGAGCCGGTCTGGCTCGCCACCATGACCGGAATGGTCTTGGCATCGGTCGAGGTCAGCAGCGCGGCGAAAAAGTACTCGTTCCAGCACAGCACCATTGCCAGGATGAAGGCGGCGACCATGCCGGGGAGCGCAATCGGCATGACTATGCGGAAAAAGGCGCCCCAGATCGACAGCCCATCGACCAAGGCGGCTTCCTCGAGCTCGACGGGGATGGAGTTGAACTGGTCGCGCATGATCCAGATGACGATCGGCAGGACCATCAGCGTGTAGAGCAGGATCAGCCCGATGCGGGTGTCGAGCAGGCCGACTTCGCGGTAGAGCACCAGGAAGGGCAGGGCCAGCACCACCGGCGGCAGGATCAGCTGCGACAGGAAGAAGAACGAGATGTCCTCGTTCTTGAACCAGGCGAACTGATAGCGATAGCGGGTCAGCCCGTAGGCGGCGAGGCTGCCGATGACGATCGCAAGGCTCGATGCACCGACCGAGGTGATGACCGAATTCATGAAGCGCTTGAAGAATTCCTCGCGCACCGTGGAGGTCTGGAAGATCGAATCCGGCGACAGGCCGAGCGAGCGCCAGCCCTTCCAGTCCGGCTGGAAGTCGACGAACGGGATGAGGTGGCCCTGGGTGACGTCGACGGCCGTCTTGAACGAGGTAGTGATCGTCCAGTAGATCGGGAACAGGCAGATGAAAGCCCAGAACGCCAGCGCGCCATAAATGAACATGCGATTGGCCAAAAAGCCCACCGGCGAGCGGATTTCCGAAGCGACATAGTCGGTGGTCTGGACGCTCATGATCCCCTGTCAGTTCACATTGCGCACGAAGCGGTTGGCGAATTTCAACAGCCAGGTCACGAACACGACGATGATGACGAGATAGGCCATCGCCAGCATGGTGCCGTAGCCGACATTCGAGCGGTCGCGGTACTCGCGGTAGATGAAGCTCGAGACCGAATCCGTGGCGCCGCCGGGGCCGCCGGAGGTGACGGTGATGATGATGTCGGCCAACTTCAGCTTGAAGATGATGCGCAGGATCACCGCCGTCACCGACACCGGCAGCATCAGCGGGAAGGTGACCTGCCAGAAGGTTTGCCAGGTCGTGGCGCCATCGACGCGTGCCGCTTCCAGCACGTCGCGCGACATCGCCTGCAGGCCGGCCAGCAGCATGATCATCATGAACGGGATGAAGGTCCAGGCATCGAGCACCATGATCGAGATGCGGGCGATGATCGGGTTGGAGAAGAAGGCGGGGTTTTCCCAGCCGAGATGGCGCGCCAGCGTCGCCGCCGGCCCGAAGCGGTATTCCATCAGCGACTTGCCGATCATCCACGATACCGCAACCGGCGACAGCATCAGCGGCAAAAGGAAGACGACGCGGAAGAATTTTCGGGCCCGGATCTGCGCGTTGAGCAGCAGCGCCAGGCCGAAGGCGATGACGTACTCGACCAGCACCGCGAGCACATAGAGCACCATGTTGAACAGCGCATTGCGGTAGTAGGGGTCAGCCAGCATCTGCCAGAAATTGTCGAGCCCGTTGAACTTGCGGCCGGCGAAGGACGACAGGTTCCAGTCGGTCAGCGCGATGTAGAAGCCGAACAGGGTCGGGAAGATCACCATGGCGATGGTGAACAAAAGCGCGGGCAGCAGGAACAGCGCGCGCTGGCCGTCTTCGCCGCGCGTCAGCACCTGGCCGACGGCGAGCGCCACGCCCCACAGAATGTAGGCGTAGACGATGGGGCGCCAGGTGTCGAAACCGAGCGTGGTGACTTCGCTCTTGTAGAGGATCTGCAGCGCGATCACCGCCAGCAGGCCAAGCGTGGCCACGGCCATCACGGCAAAGCCAAGCTGCTTGCGGCCTGGCGAGATCAGATCGGCTGGACCGGCGTTTGCCGGCCATGCATTGGTGGTCTGGTCAGCCACGCGTCCCGTCCGTTCAAACTATGCCTGCGACCGGCCCGAGCCGGTCAGGTCCGGCGGCTTTGCGCCGCCGGACCCATTTCACGGTAACAGCCTACATGCCGAGCGAGGCTTTGTAGAGCTTGATCTGGTTTTCGCGGCCGATCTGGTCGGTCAGCTTCTCCCAGGCCGCGGCAATGGCGTCTGCGCCTTCCTGCGCCTTCATCTTGCCGGCGAATGTGTTGGCCAGAATGTCCTCCGCGGCGCTGTAATATTGGAAGATGCCGGGGATGCGCGGTTCGATCGCCGCATTCGGATGGTTGTAGCTGTCGGCTTCCGACTTTAGATACGAGGTGATGAACGCCTCATCATAGCCTGCCGCCACCCATTCGGGAATGTCGAAATGCGAGTTGCGATAAGGCTGGAAGCCCGACGGATACGCCGCGCACCACAGTGACAGGTCCTTGCCGCCGAGATGGGCGGCGGCCGACCATGCCGCCTTCTTCTTCTTCTCGTCGCTGTCGACGCGGGCCATGACATAGACGCCCCAGCCGAGATAGGCGCAGTTCGGCGCATAGTTCGGCCCGCTGGCGAGCTTGTCCCACTTGCCGGTCTTGGAATTATAGACATCGTCCGAGCCCGGCAGGATCGAGAAGCCTGTGACGTCGCCGACGACCGAGGAGTCGTTAGTCTTCGCATTCGAGCCAGCGTCTCCCCACCAAGCCAGCATCGAACCCGTGCCGCCCAGGAACTGGGAGAAACAGGTCTGGTTCGGGTCGGCATTGATTTGATCTTGCGGTTCGAAGGGCAGCGCGTCGATCACGTCCTGGATCGCCCGTACCCAGGCCGGATTGTTGACGCGCGGCTTCATCGTATCGGCGTCGAACAGCCACGCCTTGTCATCAGGGTGCTTGGCATAAGCACTGGCACGGCTGCCAAGGAAGTAGAAGCCGAATCCACCCCATGCCTTGGGCGCGTCGAGGTAGCCGTAAACGTCCTGGCCCTTCATCTGCTTGCCCTTGAGGAACTTTGTCACGGCCTGCACCTGCTGCCAGGTCTTCGGCACGCCCCATTCCGTCAGGCCTGCCTTGTCGCCGCTATCGGCTTTCCAGGCTGCTGTCAGATCAGCGTCGGAGAACACGTCGGTGCGGTAATTGAAGTTGTGTGCGTCGCCGTCGACGGTCACGCGATACTGCTTGCCGTTCCAGGTACCGACCGGCGGCTTCAGATAGGCCACCAGGTCGTCCATATCGATCTGCTTCTTGACCCAATCCGGCATCTCGGAAGTGAGGCCCTTGCCGCAGACATCGCCTTCGAAAGGCGCGCCCATCTCGACGATATCAAAGTCAATTGTGTTCGTGGCGATAGCCTGCTGCAGACGCGGATTGTAGTCGGCCTGCGCCAGGTCGATCCAGTTGATCTTGGCGCCGGTGTAGGCCTCCCACGGCTTCAGGAAGCCGCGGAACAAAACATTGTGAAGGTTCTGGTTGTTGAGGCCCATGAAGGAGAGCTCGACGCCGGCGAATTCGCCTTCCTTGACGTTGGCCTTGGTGGCTTCCAGGCAGAGTTCGCCGACCTTCTGGAAGTCGGAATCCGTCGGCTGGCCTTTGCCCACGCCGGGGATCTGCAGGATTTTGGCGCGCAGCTCGCTGGCGGCGGCAGCCGGGCGTGTGAAAGCGCCGAGCCCGGCGCCGGAAGCGGCAGCGATAGCGGCCATCGAGGCCGCACCTTTGAGTATGTCACGCCGGGTCGCACCCGCGCGGACGAGTTTTTCGTACAGACCGACTCTCATCTATTCCTCCCAGAACACAGTCGTGAATTGAAATACCAATCCTCGGACGCCGAAACGTCGACGGTTCTCCTTTTATCACACGGGGACGTGGGACCCCACCCTGCGTCGCCTGAAGCTCCGATTTTCGGGAAAAAATCCGACTGTCGGATTGGCACTCGCCACTATTCGCGTAATCGATTACCTTGTCAACACGAATGACTTTTTATCTATAAGATACTGACTTGCCCTTGCCGTTGGCAATGGCTAGCTTCACCGCGAGGAAAGGGGGGACGATGGCTCAAGTCGCGATCACCAATGTGGCCAAGGCGTTCGGAACCGTCAAGGTCCTGCACGATGTCAGCGTCGAAATCGCCGATGGCCAGTTCGTGGTGCTGGTCGGCCCGTCGGGCTGCGGCAAGTCCACGCTGCTCAGAATGGTGGCCGGGCTGGAAACCGTCTCGGGCGGCACCATCGCCATCGGTGAGCGCATCGTCAACAATCTGCCGCCGGCCAAACGCGACATTGCCATGGTGTTCCAGAACTATGCGCTCTATCCGCACAAGACGGTGGAGCAGAACATGGCCTTCGCGCTGAAGCTGCGCGGCACCGACCCGGCCGTGGTCGCTGAGCGGGTCAAGCGCGCCGCCGACATTCTCGACCTCAACCCCTACCTGAAACGCTATCCGCGCCAGCTCTCCGGCGGCCAGCGCCAGCGCGTCGCCATGGGCCGCGCCATCGTGCGCAACCCGCAAGTGTTCCTGTTCGACGAGCCGCTCTCCAATCTCGACGCCAAACTGCGCGTGCAGATGCGCACCGAGATCAAGGAACTGCACCAGCGGCTGAAGACCACTACGATCTACGTCACCCACGACCAGATCGAGGCCATGACCATGGCCGACAAGATCGTGGTCATGCGCGATGGCCGTATCGAACAGGTCGGGGCGCCATTGGAATTGTTCGACCGGCCGGCCAATTTGTTTGTCGCCGGCTTCATCGGCTCGCCATCGATGAACCTGCTCAAGGGCGTGGTGAGGAAGGGCGACAAGGTCGAGATAGCGGGCACGCTGTTCCCGATCGCTGCTGGCAGCGCCGCCAAGGAGGGCCAGGCCGTGGTCTATGGCGTGCGGCCCGAACATCTCGAAATCCACGCCGACGGCGTGCCGGCGAAGATCTCGGTGGTGGAGCCGACCGGCTCCGAAACGCTGGTCTTCGTGCGCTTCGGCGACGGCGAGATGGTGGCGCTGTTTCGCGAGCGCCACGACTTCAAGCCCGGTGATACGCTCAATCTCAAGCCGCGCCTCGACCAGGTCCATCTCTTCGACGCTGAGACCGGCAACCGGCTCTGATTTTCCAACCGACTTCTGACCAAACCTGTTTGACGAGGACTGCCATGCTCAAAGGGATCAACCCATTGCTGAACGCCGATGTGCTCCAGGCGCTGAGGGCAATGGGGCACGGCGACGATCTGATCATCGCCGACACCAACTTCCCCGCCGATTCAGTGGCGCGCCAGACCGTGCTCGGCAGGCTGCTGCACATCGATGCGCCGGCGGCCGATGTGGTCAAGGCGGTGCTGTCGCTCTATCCGCTGGATACGTTCGTCGACGACGCGGCCGCCCGCATGGAGATCGTCGGCAACCCCAACGAAATTCCGCCGGTGCAAAAAGAGGTGCAAAAAGAGATCGATGCGGCGGAAGGCAAGGCCTGGCCGATGATCTCGGTCGAGCGCTACGCCTTCTACGAACGCGCCAAGAAGGCTTATTGCGTCATCCAGACCGGCGAGCGCCGCTTCTATGGCTGCTTTGCCTTCCGCAAGGGCGTCGTGCCGCCGGATGCGGAGTAGCACAATGGCGTCCGGCAAGCCTGTCGTCATACTGGGCGTCTTCGTCGCCGACACCGCCTACCGCGCCGATCGCCAGCCGCGCATGGGCGAGACCATTCTTGGCAATTCCTTCAAGCTGGGGCCGGGCGGCAAGGGCTCGAACCAGGCGGTAGCGGCCGGCAAGCTCGGCGCCGACATCACCTTCCTGACCCGGCTCGGCGTCGATGCTTTCGCCGACATGGCCAAGGCGACCTGGAAAGATGCCGGCGTGAAATCCGCCGTCATCGACACCCCGCAGAGCTATACGGGTGCCGCCTATATCTTCATCGAGGAGACCACCGGCAACAACGCCATCATCGTCAGTCCCGGTGCGGCGATGCTGATCTCGCCTGATGACATCGAGGCCAATGCCGGCCTGATTGGCGGGGCCGGTGTCTTCGTCACCCAGCTCGAGCAGCCCATAGACGCTGCACTGCGCGCCCTCGAAATCGCGCGCGGGGCAGGGGTGACCACCATCCTGAACCCGGCGCCGGCGGCAAAACTGCCGGACCGCATCTACACGCTGTGCGACTATGTCACCCCCAACGAAACCGAGGCTGAGGAACTGACCGGCATCAAGGTCGCCTCCATCGACGACGCCCGCAGCGCCGCCGACAACCTGCTTAAAAAGGGCGTCGGCTCGGTCATCATCACGCTCGGCGAAAAGGGCGCGCTGCTGCACACAGCGAACCGTTCGGACCATGTTCCCGTGGTCAGCGCCGGCACTGTGGTCGAAACTACAGGTGCGGGCGATGCCTTCAATGGCGGACTGGCCGCAGCGCTCGCCAGAGGCGTGGAGCCGCTGCAAGCGGTGCGCTTCGCCTGCGCCGTCGCCGGCATTTCGGTGACCCGGCCAGGCACGGCGCCGTCCATGCCGACGCTGCAGGAGGTCGAGGCGCTGCTGGCCAAAGGGTGACTGCGGACAGCGCAAGGAGGTGTTCGATGCTCTGGGTTGCACTGGTCATCGGCGCCCTGCTTGCGGGAAAGTGCCTGTCATTCGTCTCGACGCTTGCCGACGCGGCGACGAAAATGGCCGGCTCTGCTCCCGAACCCAATTCCTATCAAGCCGACATGACCCCGTCTTGGCTGATGAGCCTGATGGGCATCTGCTTCATCGAGCTGGTCGGGGCGGTTTGCGGCATCTGGTATTATGAGGGATGGATCCTTGGCCTCGTCGCGCTGACTGCTGCGATCGCCCTCCCTGCGATTTTCAACGTCGCCGTGCCGCCGCTTTCTGGATCGATCGTTTATCTGCGCAGCGCTGCATTCACGCTGGCGAGCCAGTCCATCGACCTGGCAAAAAACGGTGATTCCAAGGACGCCTTGGCGAGAAGGGAGATGATCAGGCGGCTGATTTCAGTCCGGCCCGAGATTGCGCGATACCTATGAAAAACCTGATTGCCAGGCCGGCATTCAGACTGCCGAGGCGCTCGGCCTGCCGACCCTACCAGCATCGCGGCCAACAAGACCTGGTCCCTTCCGATAGGGTGTCATATTAGCCACAGATAATGTTAATCGGCAATCCGGTCTTGCGCCATTGGCATAGGTGTCCTGTAATGGGTCACCGTGTCTGGCACCGCAATTGCACTGTCAGCAACGCCGGGGGCATCCATCGCTCCTGGCAAGTCGGGGGGCGATCGGGGCCCGCCGCTTCTCAAAATGAAGCGGCGGGCTCTTAGGTGCCGATTTAAAAGCCGCCTGAATCACCGAAACATTGGGTGCTGGGCCATTATGTATTTTCCGCAATTTCTGGTGGGCATGTTCGCAACGTCGTTCATCGTTGCGATCTGGGCCGACATGGCAACTGGCTCCGTCTGGAAGGCGCTCGGCTGGGCTTTTCTTGCAATGGTTATTCTTCAGTTTGGATACCTCGGCCTCGTCGTCCGCCTGGTCTACAGGCGGGAATCGGAAGGCGTCGAGGGAAATGGTGCGAGCGGGGCTCGAGCCCGCGACCTCCGGCGTGACAGGCCAGCACTCTGAGCTACACCGGGCGCTGCCATTGATCGCTGCAAGGCGATCCGTCTGAATTAATGTGTTCAAGGAGACATTTTTGACAATCAACGTCGACATTTCTCCGGCACCAAGGATCGTGACCCTTGAAGAGAAATGGCGCGAGTGACGGGGCTCGAACCCGCGACCTCCGGCGTGACAGGCCGGCACTCTAACCAACTGAGCTACACCCGCGCATGGACGAGCACGTGTCAGCCGTGTTCGTCGTTGGGGCGGTGGATAAGGGGTTCGCCACCGGGTGTCAAGCGCACCTGGACAGCATAACAGCAAACAGGAGAAGGTTTTTTGACAGGCGGCACTTTGTCCGGGAAAACCGCTATGCGGCTAAGCTCGCGCCTGCTCATTTGGCCTTGCGAAGCCGGTTCCGACCGCTTAAAGGTCCGGCCCGGAGCGGGCGATTAGCTCAGTTGGTAGAGCGCTTCGTTTACACCGAAGATGTCGGCGGTTCGAGCCCGTCATCGCCCACCATATCCCGCACGCCGGCCCATGCCTCGTCGTCCATTGCCTTTCATGTTCCCAACTCAGCTGCGTATGACCGATAGCGAGGACGCGGCCACAATCGGCCGCGCCCGCCTTTCTGCCGGTGTGCTACCTACTGCCTGATGTAGCAGGTCTTCTTCACGCGGGGGATAGGGTCCTCGCCAAAGGCGTCGAGGCTGCATGTAACGCCGTTCCTGAAAACGCCTTGCGTGAACTGACCGCGCGCGCCGTATCTCACCAGTTTGCGGCCACGGAAATCGCAGTACTGATTCTCCCTGGCGCAGGCCACCCACCTGCCGCGACCCTGGCCGTAGTCGTCGTCACCGTAATTGTCGTCGTCATTGTCGCCATAATCGTTACCGCCGCCGCGCCTCACGATGTAGCAGGCCTTGTCGCGGCCGGGCGCGGGATCGCCAAAGACGCGGTTTGAACAGGGCACGGCGCGGCGGTCGAAAAAGCGGGAGGTGGTCTGGCCGCGCGCGCCATAGACCACTTCGGCTGGATAGGGCAGGCGGCAGATGCCACCCTCGTCAGCACATCGCTGCATGCGCTGGGCCGACGCGGTGGCCGGGAAAAGAACAGAAGCGGCCGAGACAAGGCCGACCAGGCAAATGAATGTGAACGCCGTCCGGATCAGGGCGCTGGAGGTTTTTGACACGACTTGTCTCCCTTTTTGATTCACGCGCCATCTTACAGCAGCCTTGCCAAACGCAAGATGAACGAAAGCCATTGCCAACGGGATGAGTTGAATTCCCGTTTTCTGGCCAGGGAGCTGCCGCCATCATTCCGGATTTGATAAGGGTCCTGGTCAGCAATCGATTGGCTGTTCGGAGAGGCAGGACAATGATCGACCATCCCGGGCGCCTGCTGCTTCAGCTCCTGATCGTGTTGGCAATTTGTGGCACCGGGCGCCTCGCCCATGCGACAGAGGCGGGCGACGGTGTCGACCAGACCGCGGCCAAAGCAGCCTTGCTCAAGGCCTATCCCGGACTTTTCACCATCTCGGGCAATATCCTGACCTGGGCCGACGGAACCACGATGGTGTGGGACGACGGCAAGGCGCGCGACGCCGAAGCGCTGCTGGAGAGCCCCGACATCGAAGACATGTTCCGCTACGTCTATCCGACGGCAGCGGAGGGCGCGCTGGTCCCGGCGGAGGATTTCGATCCCGGCCGTATCCGCAACGAAGCCTTCTTCGAGAAGCTTTATGGGGCAAGTGCCGCGGAAGTGGGCAAGCACATCGCCAACGTCAAATGGCTGCCGAAACTTGGCAAGAAAACCGTGCAGGTCACCAGGGTTTTCGGCATCAACGACCGGCTGGGCAAGGTCTCCGATGCCCTGGAGGCGATGCCCGCGGAGCTCAGCCGTTACGGGCTCAAGCCCGGCGGCGGCTTTGTCTGGCGGCCCATCGCCGGCACCGACCGCCTGAGCGTCCACTCTTTCGGCGCAGCCTTCGATATCAATGTCGGTTTCTCCGACTATTGGTACAACAACAGAAACAAAGCCGACCCGAAGGCGCACATTCCGCTCAGGAACCGGATTCCGCTGGAAATCGTGGAATTGTTTGAGGAAAACGGCTTCATATGGGGCGGGCGCTGGTATCACTACGACACCATGCATTTCGAATACCGGCCCGAACTGCTGCTGTACAAGAAACTCGGCTGATCGCGCTGGCAGTCAGCCGTAAGGCGCATGCGCCGGGTCGCCTCGATGCGCCTCAATAACGAAGCCCCAGGTTCTTGGCGACTTGCCGGCGGTTGGCGGTCGCGGCAGTGCAAACCCGGCGAAGGTCGGCACGGATGTTTTCGGAGTTCAGCAACTCAGCGGCTTCCGGAAAGCCTTCGGCCAGCAACGCGGCAACAATCTCGGCTGGCGACTGGTGGAAACCATCTTCTGCCAAAGCATGCGCCCGCTGGTAGATATGGCTGGCTCTGATGTTGTCTGCCATTCACAAGTACCTCCCTTGATCGGCACGTCATGAACAACTTTCGAGAAGTATTCGGGTTCCATACAACTTAGAAGGGAATTTTCATCGTCGACGGGGGAACGCGTATCTTTCGCTGAAATGACCTCTTGTCGTCACGAGCGCTGCCCGGTCCGTTGTGCGTCAATGCAAAGATCAAGGCGGCAGTAGCCGGAAATCTTTGCCTTCGGGCAGCAACTGGCCGCCGTCGACGATAATGGTCGTGCCGGTGATGTAGCTGGCGTCGTCGGAGGCGAGGAACAGGAAGGCATTGGCCACGTCGCGCGGGCTGCCGAGGCGGCCGAGCGGGATCGAGTCTTCCATGTTCTTGATGTAGGCGGCGCCGCGATGCAGCTCGATCGCCTCGGTCAGGATGTTGCCGGGTTCGACGCCGTTGACGGTGATGCCGTAGCCGGAAAATTCCAGCGCCGCCGAGCGGATGAAGCCGTTGATCCCGGCCTTGCTGGCGGCGTAGTGGCCGTGGCCGGGGCTGGTGACATGCGGGCCGGTGATCGACGAGGTGTAGAGCATGCGCCCGTAACCTTGCGCCTTCATCGGCGCCAGTGCTGCCAGCGTGGCGTTGAAGGTGCCGCGCAGATTGACCGCCATGACCCGGTCCCAGTCGTCCGGGCTGGTGTTTTCGATCAACTGCCAAGGATAGATGCCGGCATTCTGCACAACGATGTCGAGGCGGTCGTGGCGGCTCAACGCCAGCGCCACTGCGGCTTCTGCATCGGCCATTAGCGAGATGTCGGTGCGGATGAAGGCAGCGCCGAGCTCGTCCGCGGTCGCTTGGCCCGCCTCGGCCTCGCTGTCGGCCAGGACCAGCCTTGCGCCTTCCTCGGCAAAGCGCTGCGCGATGCCTTTGCCAATGCCGCGCGCGCTGCCGATGATCAGCGCGACCTTGTCTTGCAGCCGTCCGCTCATGCGAGCCGTCCTTTCATGCGAGTCTTTGGCGAATGGTTTGCTTGAAGGCGTCGAGCAGCACGGCGGCGAGCACCAGCAGGCCGTGGATCACCTGGGTGAAATTGGCAGGCAGGCCCATCAGGTTGATCGCTGTGTTGATCGAGGACAGCAAAAGCACGCCGGCATAGACACCGGGCAGCGTGCCGACACCGCCCTTCAGGCTGACGCCGCCGATGACGACAGCGGCAAAGGCGTTGAATAACAGTCCGGTGCCGAGATTGGCGGTGGCGCCGGAGGTACGGATGGCGAGGAGCCAGCCGGCCAGCCCGGCAATGGCGCCGGCAAGCACGAAGGCGATGACCAGATTGCGATTGACGCGGATGCCGGCGCGGAAGGTCGCGGTCTCGTTGCCGCCGATCATCACCAGGTGGCGGCCGAACGGCGTCTTGGCCATGATCAATGAGAAGAGAACGAAACAGGCGACGGCGATCCAGGCGGTCAGCGGCAGGCCGGCCAGGCGCTGGATGCCGAACCATCGGATGGCCGGCGCCAGATCCTGTGCCGAGCGGCCGCCGGAGATGACCAGCACTAGGCCGCGCACCCAGATGTAGGACGCCAGCGTGATGATGAAGGCGCTCATCTTCACCTTGACCACGAGATAGCCGTTGAAAGCGCCGATGATGCCGCCGACGACCAGTGCAATGAGCAGCGAAACCGGAACCATCAGCCATTGCGGACTGAGCTGTATGCCCATGCCGATGCCCGACGAGCAGAACAGGATGCCGACCGTCATGGCGCTGAGCGCCGCCACCGATTCCACCGACAAGTCCATGTGGCCGGCAATGATGACAAGCGACAGGCCGATCGACATCACGCCGAGCACGCTCGAGGCCTCGATGATGTTGGCGAAGATGCCGAGCTGGAAATAGTTCGGGACGAAGATGGAAAAGACGATCAACACAAAGACCAGCATGAACCAGACGAGGTTGTCGAGGACGAACTCCAGGGCTTTGCGGGTGCGCGGGTTCATGGGCTGATCCGGTTGGCGCCCCCGCGAAATCAAATTGATTTTGTCGGGCTCAGGCGCGGCTTCAAGTTCGCCACAGCGTCCTTGTCAGACGCGGCGTTGTGAAAGAGCAGGCTCCGGGCGGCCTGGGCGGCCCGGAGCGCTTGGCAAGCGGCTATTCGACCGGCTTGATGGTTTCCGTCGGCGGCTTCTGGTTGCCCCAGAAGGCCGGATTGTCGACGTTTTCCTTGGTGATGGCGGCGCCCGGGATCTTGATGTTCGGCCCCCAGGCTTCCTTGGTCACGGTCGACTTCAAGCCGAGCACGTCATACTCGCCGGGCTTGATTTCCTGCTTGCCGGCGATCTTGTCCATGAACATGGCGACGGCGGCAGCCTGCGCGTAGAGCGGCTGCTCGACTTCGACGTTGAGCCAGCCCTTGCGGATCAGGTCGAGACCGACCGGAGCGCCGTTCGAGCTCATCAGCATGACGTCGCCCGGCTTCTTGCCGGCGGCCTCGAGCGAGGCAACGGCAGCGACCGACAGGTGTGCGGCATGGCTGAAGATCAGGTCGATGTCGGGGTTGGCCAGCATCTGGTCGGCAACGATGGTGCCGGCGTTGCTGGCTTCCCACTGCATGGCGGGCAGCGAGATGATCTTGACGTCCGGGAACGCCTTCATCTTCTCCTCAAAGCCTTTCTGGATGTCGAGCGTGTAGGGGTCGCCGGGATCGCCGAGCACCTGCAACACCTTGCCCTTCACCGAACCGTTCTTGGCTTTCAGAAGCTTTTCAGCCTGCTCGGCTGCGACGTAACCGATCTCCACGGTGCCAGCCACCGAGGTGAAGTCGGACGGGGTCGAGGTGATCTGGCGGTCGAACTCGACCACCGGGATGCCGGCCGCGCGGGCTGCTTCGATGGACGGCTTCAGCGCGTTGAAATCGACGGCGGCCAGGATGATCGCCGCCGGCTTCAGCGCGATGACGTCGTTCATCTGCGATTGCTGCGCGTCGGTCTTGTTGTCGGCGTTGAGTGTTTTCACCTCATAGCCGACCTGCTTGAGGAACAGCTCCAGCGCGCTCACCGAGCCGGTCTGGAATTCATCGAGCAGGGTCGGAACCATATAGTAGACGGTGCCCTTGGTCTGGGACATTGCCGGCGTGAGCGAGGCAAGAGCCAGTGCCAGGATACCGAAGACAAGAACCAGTATTCGCTTCATGTCGTTCGCTCCTCTTTTATACCGGACCCCTCTTTTGTCCCTCAACCTGCCGGTCCGGCACCGGCAAGCGTCTCACCGGTGATCATGTTGATCACCGCATCGGGACTTGTTTTGTTGCGTGCGACATCGCCGGCCACGACGCCTTGCCGGATCACCACGATCCGGTCGGCGACCTGGAAGGCCTGTTGCATGATGTGGGTGATGATGACGACGCCGATGCCCTGGTTGGCCACCTGGCGGATCATCTCGAGGCCGCGCCTCGTCTGTTCGACGCCGAGTGCCGCGAACGGCTCGTCGAGCAGCACGAGCTTGCCGCCCCAATGCACGAAACGGTTGAGCTCGATCGCCTGGCGCTGGCCGCCCGAGAGGTGCTCGACATTTGTGCGCAGCGACGGAATGCGGGTGCCCGCACTGGCAAGCGCCTTGCCGACGACAGCCTCCATGGCGCGCTCGTCGAGGATCGGAATGCCGAGCACCTTGCGCGTGATCTCGCGGCCCATGAAGAAATTGGCGACGACATCGACATTGGTGCAGAGCGAAAGATCCTGGTAGACAGTCTCGATGCCGGCAGCCTTGGCCTCGGCCGGCGTTTTCGCCAGAAATTCCTTGCCCTCGAACAGCATGCGGCCAGAGCTCGGCTCGAGGCCGCCGGCGATGATCTTGACCAGCGTCGACTTGCCGGCGCCATTGTCGCCGAGCAGTGCCACGACCTCGCCCTTGCCGATCGAGAAGCTGATGCCTCTCAGCGCCTGGATGGCGCCGTAATTCTTGGTGACGTTTTCGAGTACCAGCAGCGGTTCGGTCATGCCGCCACTCCCTTGCTGTGCATGAGGTCTGACCGGCGCTCGCGCTCGGCGATGAACATCTGGCCAAACCGCGGCGAGAGCACACCGGAAACGGCCAGGGCGGCAGCGCCCCGCAGCACCGAATGCTGGCCACCGGTCGCCACCGTCACGCGCGGGGTCTTGCGGTCGCGCCGCGCCGAGACCGAGTTGGGAAGCTGTCCTGCCGCGCCAACCAGCTTTTCGAGCAGGTCGGTGGGCGCAAGCCCGCCGAGGATGACGGTTTCGGGATCGAACACATTCTCGATGGTGACGATCGTGTTGCGGAAGATCGGCGCAACTTCGGCCACCCATGCGGCGTCGCTGATGTTGCGGCGGCGACGTGCTTCGAGCGAGAGATACCGTTCGAGGCAGCCATGGTTGCCGCAGGGACAGAGTTCGCCGCCGGGAACGGCGGGGATGTGTCCGATTTCGCCCGCATTGCCCCAGGCGCCGCGCATCACCGCGCCCTCATGGACGATGACGCCGCCAAGGCCGACGCCGAAATAGAGGTAGTAATATTCGGAATAGCCAGCCCCAAGGCCATAGAGGCGCTCGCCCATGGCAGCTGCCGCCATGTCGGTCTCGAAGAAGGCCGGCAGCCCGGTCGATGCCGCCAGCCGCTCCGGCAGCGCGACATCCTTCCAGCCGGCCATGGTCGTGGGGCCGACGAAGCTCATCGATTCCACGCCGAAAGGCCCGGGCAGCGCCATGCCGATGCCAAGCAGGCGGCCGCCGGGCCGCAATGCGGTCAGTTCGGGCACCATGGCGCCGATCAGCTCGAAGGCATGGTCGGGCGTTGCATGCGGCGCCTCGCGATGCGTGCTTTCGATGACATCGCCGCTGAGATTGATCAGCGCCGCGTCGATGCCGAGCGGGGTGAGGTGGATGCCGACGGCATAGCCGCCTTCAGGGTTGATACGCAACGTCGCCGGCGGCAGTCCGCGCCCGCGCGGCTCTTCGCGCAGCGACAGCACATAGCCGTGCTCTTCGAGCTCGCGAACGATGGTCGATACGGTCTGGACGGTGAGGCCGACGCGGCTGGCGATGTCGCCGCGGGCAATGGGGCCATGAAGGCGGATGGACTCCAGCACAATGCGCCGGTTGTAGGGCCGTCCGAACTCCTGGTTGGTTCCCCGTAGTGCCATTTCCCTCTCCTTGGGAGAGGCGAGACTTGCACAGGCAATTTATTCAGTCAAATGGAATTCAAAAATAATTTGTGACAGATTCGGAGGGGTGCAGGACCTGTCCCATGCGCTGCGCTGGCCGATTGCAGCCGGGTTGGAAAGCACTTCAATGGTGAATGACGTCAGGCGGGGCGCGGGGCTTCGCCCGGCCGATGATCCAGCAGGGAAAACCGATGATCGAATTGCCTTTTGCGCGCGACGAGTACCAGCAGCGGCTCAAAAAAATCCGCGCCGAGATGGCCAAGCGCAGGATCGAACTGCTTATCGTCAACGACGTCGCCAACCAGCATTACATCACCGCCTATGACGGCTGGTCGTTCTACACGCCGCAGGTGGTTCTGGTTCCGATCGAAGAGGAGGCCGAGCCGGTCTGGATCGGCCGCGCCATGGATGCGGCCGGCGGCCTGCTGACGGTCTGGATGAAGCCTGAGAATGTGGTTGGGTTTCCCGAAGACCATGTCCAGCGAGCCGATCGTCATCCGATGGACTGGATCGCGGCCTGGATCGTCGCCAAGGGCTGGGGCGCCAGACACATTGGCATCGAGCTCGAGGCCTACTATTTCTCGCCGAAGGCCCATGCCCGGCTCGTCGCCGGCCTGCCCAATGCGAAATGGCATGACGCCGATCTGCTGGTGAACTGGATCCGTGCGGTCAAATCGGCGCCCGAGATCGCTTATCTACGCAAAGCGTCGACCTTGGCCGAAGCGGCTGTCGCACGGGCCTTCGAAGTCATCGCGCCCGGCGTGCGCGAATGTGATGCCATCGCCGCCATCCAGGCGGCGCAGATTGCCGGCAGCTCGGACTTTGCCGGCGATATCACGGCGCTGCCGCCGACAATCCTCGGCGGCGAGAACGCATCCGCACCGCACATCATGTGGAGCGACAGGCGGTTCGGAAAAGACGAGACGATTGCGCTCGAACTCGCCGGCGTCTGCCGCCGTTACGCCGCCGGGCTCGCCAGGACGATGCAGCTCGGCAAGACGCCGACGCGTGTCGCCGACACCGCAGAGGCGGTGATCGAAGGCATGGATGCTGTGCTCGATGCGGTGAAGCCAGGCACATCGGCCGAAGCGGTCGAAGCCGCCTGGCGCAAGGTCATCCAGCGCTACGGTCTGAAGAAGGAATCGCGCATCGGCTACTCCATCGGCGTCGCCTATCCGCCGGATTGGGGCGAGCACACGATCAGCCTTCGGCACGGTGACAAGACGGTGCTGCAACCCGGCAATGTCGTGCATTCCATTCTCGGCATGTGGATGGATGGCTGGGGCATCGAGGTCAGCGAGACCATTCTGGTGACCGAGACCGGCAACGAAACGCTGACGAAATTTCCGCGAGACATCCGTGTCAAATCCTGACCGGCAGTACTAGGCGGCGCCGCGATCACCTGACTGCACTCAGTATTTGATCGCCCGGCGCTCGATCAGCACCACGAGGCAGAACAGCACGATCGACAGGCCCGAGGACAGCACGATCGCCGCATAGAGGCGGTCCGACTGGTAATTGAAGGACGCCTGGATGATCAGTGCGCCGAGCCCTTTGTCGGAGCCGATCCATTCGCCGACAATGGCGCCGATGACGGCGGTGGCCGAAGCGATTCTGAGCGATGAGAACAGCATCGGCAGCGCGCGGGGCAGGCGCAGGCTCCAGAACACTTCCCAGCGTGTCGCCGACAGCACGCGGAACAGCTCGTGCTCGTTGCTGCTTGCCGAATCCAGGCCGCGGATCATGTTGACCAGCGTCGGGAAGAAGCAGATCACCGCGGCGATGACGATCTTCGGCGTCATGCCCAGCCCGAAGATCAGCATGATGATCGGCGACAGCGCCAGGATCGGAATGGTGTTGAAGAACAGCACGATCGGGAAATAGGCCGCCTGCAGCACGCGGTTGTGCACGAACAGCACCGCCAGCAGCACGCCTGCGAGATTGCCGATGGCAAAGCCGGCCAGCGCCTCGATCAGCGTCGGCCAGAGATTGCCGAGCAGCAGGGAAAAGCTCTTCTGGAAGACGCCGAGTATGGCTGTCGGCGTCGGTACGATATAGGCCGGCACGCCGAGCCAGGGCAGCAAGAATTGCCAGGTGAGCAGGATGGAGGCGGCGCCCAGGACGGGCAGCGCAATCGCCAGCGCGGGTGGCAAAGGCTCCTGTCTCATGAGGCCAGTTCCAGCGCTTTGCGCAATTCCGCCATGGCGGCAACGATTGCCGGATCTTCGCGCGAGCAGCGGTTGCCGTCCTGCTTGAAGGGCCGCATGTCGAGATCCTTGACCAAGCGTCCGGGATTGGCGGCGAGCACGATGACGCGCTCACCGAGATAGGCGGCCTCGGCGATCGAATGGGTGACGAACAGGATGGTCGTGCCGGTGCGCCGCCACAGCGCCAGCAGCTCGTCATTGAGGCGGTCGCGGGTGATTTCGTCGAGCGCGCCGAACGGCTCATCCATCAACAGCAGTTTCGGCTGTCCGAGCAGGGCGCGGGCGATCGCGACACGCTGCCGCTGGCCGCCGGAAAGCTGGTGCGGCAGGCGCTCGCCAAAACCGCCAAGCCCCATCAGCTCCAGCAACTCCTCTGAGCGGTCTTCGATCTGGCGCGTCAGGCTGCCTTGCCCAATACCGAGCGGCAAACGCACATTGTCGCGCACGCTGCGCCAGGGCAGCAGTGTCGAATCCTGGAAGACGAAGCCGACATCCCGGCGCGAGCGCACCGCATGCGGCGTGTCGCCAAGCACGCTGATCGTGCCGCCGAGCGGATCGAGCAGGTCGGCAACGACCCGCAGCAAGGTCGACTTGCCGCAGCCCGACGGCCCCAGGATCGATAGGAAGGAGCCGGCCGCGACGGTCAGGTCGAGGCCGGAGAGCACTTTGACGGCCGAATGCCGGCCGCCATAGCCGACATCCAGCTTCTGAGCCTCGATAGCGATCGCCGTTAGATCAGCATGACGTTTGATCGTCATGCTGATCTAACGCTTTGCTGGAGCATGATCTTTTCCAAAAACCGGTTCCCACTTTTTGGGATCATGCTCTAGGCCGCGGGCGCGTCGAGCTTGGGCCGGTCAGCGGCCGACAGTTCGAGGATCTTGGTGGTGTAGACGTCAGCCGCGGCCGGCCGACCATTCGGGTACTGCCCGACCTTGTCCAGCAGTGCCAATTGCTCCTCGATCGAAGCCGGGTCGAAAGTCCCCCAACCGTCCTTGGCCGTCGCGCCATCGAAGGACAATTTCAGCACCAGGTTGACGGTCTTTTCTTCCCAGCCGAGATCCATTTCCGGATAGGCGGCTACCATTTTCTTGACCGCTTCCTGCGGATTGGCGTGCACCCAGCCCCAGCCCTTGCCGACGGCGCCGATGAACTTGGCCAGCGTCTCGGGATCCTTTTCGATCGCCGCGTCGGTGGCGAAATAGACGTCGGCGTAGGAACTCAGCCCGAGATCGCGAACCAGAAGGTCGATGCGGTCGTCGCCGACGACGCTCAGCGCCTGCGTGTTGGTGATCCAGCCGCCGATGGCGTCGACATCGCCGCGCACCAGCGGCGCCTTGTCGAAGCCGACATTGACGACCGTGACGTCAGCCGGGTCGATGCCGTTCTTGGCCAGGATCTCGTCGATGACGAAGCGCGCCGTCGGCTGGATGCCGATTTTCTTGCCCTTTAGGTCGGCGACGCCGCGGATCGGCTTGGCCGGCTTGGAAGTGAAGGCGTAAGGCCCGGTGCGGAAGCCGCAGGCGATGATCTTGACCGGCACGCCGCTGGCGCGCGCGGCAAAGAGCTGCGGCGTTTCGGAAAACTGGCCGAGCTGGGCCGAACCCGAGACGACCGGCGGCACGGTCGCGGAGTTCGGTCCGCCGGGGCTGAACTCAACATCCAGGCCGGCGTCCTTGAAGTAGCCGTTGGCGACGGCGGCGATGTCGCCGATCTGTCCGTTCGACACCAGCCAGTCATACTGGATGACGACCTTGCCGGCTGCCTTGGCGCCCGGCGTCAGCACCAGCTGCATCCCGGCGGATGCGGCTGCCACGGCGGCGATGCCGGATGTCACGAAGCTGCGGCGGTTCATGTTGTATCGCTTGTTCCCACTCATTTTTCGCTCCTGTTGCGAGAGTTTTCCTCTTTCATTGCGCACCGCTCCCACGGCGCGCTGTCGTCTACGGCTGTTCGTCGTGGTAGTCGCCCGGGCCGCCGTCGAGCCAGGCGTATAATTCCCAGAGCGTGTCGTCCGGGTCGGTGAAATAGGCGCAGCGCGCGTTCCAGACATAGTCTTCCGGCGGGCCGTAAAAGGGCACGCCCTTGGCGCTGAGCTCGCCATGCAGACGGTCGATGTCGGCAGGTGCGTCGAGCTTGACCGCCACGCAGACCTTGTGCGCATGGCGCGGCGATCTGAGCTTCGACACGCCGGTATGCTGGCTGATGTGGTCGATCTCCCACGCCGCCAGCGTCACGCCCTCGCCATGGAAATCGGCAAAGCCTTCGGCGCGGCGGCGCAGCCGAAAGCCGAGTTTTTCGACATAAAAATCCACGGTACGCCCGATGTCCTCGACCAGCAGGCAGACATCCGAAATCGCGTAGACGCCTCCGATCGGCATGGCTAAATCCCCTTGCTGGCGCGCCGCGCGGCCGGCAGCTTGACGCCGACGCGCTCCGCCGCGCCGATGATGTGGGCGCGCATCGCTGCCTCGGCGGCTGCGGGATCGCCGGCAACCAGCGCCTCGTAGATGCGCACATGCTCGCCGACATTGATCTCGACCAGATCGTGCAGCGGATTGGTCTGCCGCGCGTAATAGATCGAGCGGCGGATTTGTTCGCAGACGAAGGAAATGAAGGTGTGGATGTAGCTGTTGCCGGTGGCGCGCGCGATCTCGCGGTGGAACAGAAGATCGGCGTCGATGCTGCCTTCTTCCCAGCGTTCCTCGCCGCTCATGCGGTCGAGCGCCGCCTTGATCGCGTCGAGATGCTCCTGGCTGCGCCGTTCGGCGGCAAGCGCTGCGGATTCGGCTTCCAGAATGCAGCGCAGCTCGAACAGCCGCTCCATATTCTGGCCTTCCCTGAGCGCCTCGCCGTCGATGCGGATCGACGCCCGCTGCTCCGGCGCCAGCACGAAAGCGCCGATGCCTTGCCGCGCCTCGATCATGCCGTCGGCCCTGAGCTGCGCGATCGCCTCGCGCACGACATTGCGGCTGACACCGAATTTCTCCGAAAGCTCCTGTTCCGTCGGCAACCGCGTGCCCGGGCTGAGGTCGCCCGATTCGATCTCGCGGCCGAGAAAGGTCGCGACGCGGTGCGGCAGCGTTTCGACAGTGCCGATGGCGGCAAGTCTTTGCTTCATGGAGCGGTCTCCGTTTTAGGCAGAAGGCAGCCGGGATTCATCAGCCCTTGCGGGTCGAGCGCGTTCTTCAACGTGCCGATGAGCCGGCGATGGAGCGGTGCCAGGCCGGCCATGAAGGTGCGATGGCGGGTGCGGCCGATGCCATGCTCGGCGCTGATCGAGCCGCCGAGCGAACTGGCGATCCGGTAGAGCCCGGCGGTGATGTCAGTGCCTCGGGCGCGGGCCGCGCGCTCGTCAAGGCCTTCCGGCGGCAGCACGTTGAAATGGATGTTGCCGTCACCGGCATGACCGTACGCCAGCGGTAGCCATCCCCGATGATTCTGCGCCACGAAGCCGCGCGCCTGATCGATGAGGGCAGGGATGTCCGAGATCCGCACCGAAAGATCGGTGCGCACATGATAACCGCGCTTGGCCTGCCCCTCGACAAGCCCTTCGCGGATGGCCCAGAACGACCTTGCCTGCACGCTGCTTTCGGCAAGCACGGCATCGATGACTTGACCGCTTTCCATGGCCTCGGCCAGGAAATCGACCAGAAGAGTGCGCAGGTCGATCGCAGCACTGGCCGACAGTTCGATCAATACATGGACGGGCGCTTCGACCGGCGACACAATGTTGGCGTCGATCAGGCGCGCCAGCGCGATGCATTCCGAGCCGATGATCTCGAAGGCCGACATCAAATCGGCCGAGGCCCGGCGGGCCTGCCGGAACAGTGCGATCGCCGCTTCGAACGAGGCAAGGCCGAGATAGGCGGTCTCGGTCCGGATCGGCTTTGGAAACAGTTTCAGCTCGACGCCTGTGATGACGCCGAGCGTCCCTTCCGAACCGATGAACAGCTGCTTCAGATCATAGCCGGTGTTGTTCTTGCGCAGGCCGGAAAAGCCGTTCCACAACTCGCCGTCCGGCAGCACCACTTCAAGGCCGAGGATGAGATCGCGCGCCATGCCGTAGCGCAGCACGTTGATGCCGCCGGCGTTGCTGGCGGCATTGCCGCCGATCTGGCAACTGCCCTGGGCGCCAAGCGCCAGCGGAAACAGGCAGTCCTGTTCGTCGGCAGCGTCCTTCACGGTCTGCAGGATGCAGCCGGCATCGGCCTGCAGCACGAAATTGTCGGCGTCGACGCGGCGGATGGCGTTAAGCCGCTCCATGCTGACGACCACTGAGCCGGCGGTCTCGATATCGATGGCGCCCGCCACCAGGCCGGTATTGCCGCCTTGTGGGATGATGCCCAGGCCCAGCGCACTGCACAGTCGCACCACGGCCTGGACTTCGGCGACCGAAGCCGGCTTCAGCACGGCAAGGGCACCGCCGCGATGATCGCCCGACCAGTCGCCGAGATATTTCGCCATGCCGGCGGCATCGACGGTCATGCCATTTGGCCCGACAGCGTCCCGTAGGGCGCCGAGAGCGTCTGGCGAGAGAGCATGCATTGTCATGAAGCGCTTGTCTGGATATGGGGTGATACATATCATCCTACAACTCAGTTTGAGTCAATGGCGCTCCTTGTTCTCACCTTGGCGTATAAACCTGTAGCGGTGGCCATAGCGCGCATACGCTAGGCCACAAATTTCTGGCGCCTGGTCGGAATTTATCCTACCTTGCGGAGTGGAAATTTAGGGAGCCCCTAATCATGAACAACGCCGAAAAAGTCAGCGTTACTATGGCTCGTGAGCAGATGCAGGCTATCCGAGAGAGTGTGGAGGCTGGCGAATTTGCCACCACCAGCGAGGCTATGCGTGATGCCGTGCGAGTGTGGCAGCGGCAACGCATAGAGGACGCCGAGCGCCTGGAGGCTATGCGCGCCCGAATCCGTCGCTCCATCGATGATCCACGCCCCAGCCTGACTTTGGAGGAGGCCGAGGCCGAGATGGCCCGCTTCATGGAAAGCGAGGCCGCCGGCTCCCCTAATGCGACGCGCTAAGGTCACGTTGCGACCCGAAGCACTCGCCGACCTAAAGGCAATCTATCGCTCCATAGCGCTTGCCAGCCAAAGCCATGCTGTTGCCTCCGGCTTTATCGGCAGAATTCTGGGCCGGTGCCGCAGGATTGGCGATGTACCGCACGGCGGCCGACCGCGTAACGACCTTCAGCCGGGGTTGCGTACGGTGCCCTTTGAGCGCAGCGCCGTAATCGTCTATCGAGTCGGAAAAACCGTGGACATCGTCAATGTGTTCTACGGCGGCCGTGACTATGAGGCAGCATACCGGCGCCATGACGAAAGCACCGAGGATTAGCCTAGCGCATAAGTATAGTGCCAAGTCGCGCTGACGCGAATGAATTGACCCTTAAAGATATTGCTCGACCTTCTTGCCCACGGTCAGGAAGCGCAGCGGGTCGATGGCCTCGCCATTGTGGCGGACCTCATAGTGCAGATGCGGGCCGGTGGAGCGGCCGCTGCTGCCGGTCTTGCCGATAGTGTCGCCGGCGGCGAGCTTCTGCCCGACGGCCACATCGATTTCGCTCAAATGGCCATAGCGGGTGGCAAAGCCATTGCCATGGTCGACCTCGACCATGCGGCCATAGCCGCCGTTCCAGCCTGCCTTGGTGACGACGCCGGCCGCCGTGACCTTGGCCGCCATGCCGATCGGTGCGCGGAAATCCATGCCCGAATGCAGGGCCGCGGTGCCAAGGATGGGGTCGGTGCGCACGCCGAACGGGCTTGTGACGGAATGGCCGGGGGCGGGATTGGCCAGTGGCAACCGCCGCGCCTCTTTCTTCAGCTGATCGAGCGTATCCAGTGCCTCGTCGAGCTCCTTGACCTTGCTGTCGAACATCATCGAGGAGTCCAGCGGGATCAACGGTCCACCGACATCGCTTTCGTCTTTGCCGAAATCGCTGTCGACCGGCAGGCCGGCTGCTTCCAGCGCCTGGGTGATGGCATCGGCATTCTTGTAGGCATTGTCGGCAAGCGTGGCGATACGGGTGAGCTGCTGGCTTTCGATGGCCTTCAGCGAATCGTTGATCGAGACGAACAGTTTGTCGGCACGGTCCGCCGCCGTTTCGCTGGGCAGCGGATCGGAGCGGGTCGCCCACAGCGAGAACGGCCTGGTGTCGGCCGAGCCGAGGCTGGCGACCGAATAGGCCAGGGGCTCGCTGTCGATCAGTTCGGCATGCTCGTCGGGCTTTGCTGCCGCTGCCGCTGCCGCATCAGCGGTTGGCGGCGTTCCGACTTCGTTTTCGGCCCGTTCGAGGATCGGACCGAGGCGGCCATGGCGTTGGCTGAGCTGGCTCTGCCGCTCGAGCAGTTCGCTGACTTTGGTTTCCATCAGTTTCTGGTCGAGAAGCTGGCGGCTGGTGATGCGGTCGACCTGGGCGCGCAATGCCGAGATGCGATCCTCATAGGCCTGCTGCATGCGCGCCTGCCGCGCCGTAGTGGCGCCGATCAGATCGTCGCGCAGCACCAGGTAGGAGGTTGCCAGCAGATAGCCGATGGCGATTGCCGCCAGTGCCGAACCAAGAAAGGTGGCCAGCCACGGACGGATGGTGAAATGTCGGATTTCATTGCCCCGCGCAATGATGACCGTATGGGGCTCCTTGCGTCTGCCGAAGACCGCTGACTGACCGGTTGGGTTCACGGGACCAAGCTTTCATTACGACACCAACGAAGCCTGATTACACATTATTAGGGTTAACAAAGCTTTGCCGTGGCTGCCGGCCGGTAAGGATTGCGCGCGAAACGAGTGGCGGGTTGCGGGCAGGGTGGTGAGATCGGCGGCGTGTCAGAGCGCGCGCACCGCCTCCAGCACCGCTTCGGCATGACCTTTTACCCGGACCTTGCGCCAGATGCCGGCGATCCGGCCATCCTTGCCGATCAGGAACGTCGCTCGTTCGACGCCCATATAGTTGCGGCCATACATCGTCTTTTCGACCCACAGATTGTAGGCCTCGATCACTTTGCGCTCCTCGTCGGCAACCAGGTCGACGGTGAGGTCGTATTTGGTTTTGAATTTGTCGTGCTTCTTCACGCTGTCAGGCGATAGGCCGATCACGACGACGCCGGCCTTTTCGAACTCCGGCTTCAGCTGGGAAAAGCTGATCGCCTCATTGGTGCAACTTGTGGTGTCGTCCTGCGGATAGAAGTAAAGTACGACGGGTTTCCCCCGCAACGCGGCAAGGCTGAGCGAGCCGCCGCCATCGCGCGGCAGGTCGAATTGCGGAGCAGCGTCGCCAATGTCGAGATCAGCCATATCGATGCCCTTGTTTGAGGTTACGCGCCAGGCTGCATCGTTATAGTGTCGAGCGGGGATTCGTCCACGATCGAATTCGTACAACGGAAAATTGCGTGGATCAGGAAGAACCGCAGCACGAGAAAATCCGGTTCAGGCGTGACGAGATCACCGACCTGGGGACTTTCCCGTCTGCCTGCAGTGTGCCGCCGCTCGGCAAGGCGCGGATCGGCCGTGGCTTTCGCATCCTTGCTCGCCTGTTTGCCGGCGTCGCGGCTCTGGTGCTGCTGGCCGCCACCGCCGTCTATGTCATCGGCGCCACCGGAATCGGCAGCGAGCGGCTGCGGGCGGAAGCCGAAGCGGCGATCGAGAAACTCGCCGGTTTCGACGTCAATGTAGCCGTCGGCCCGGCCCGGCTGACACTGGACGGATCGAGCTTCATTGCGCTGCAGGTCAAGGACGTCAGCGTCAAGACCGCCGACGGCAAGCCGATGGCCGACGCCGGGCGTGTGCGTTTCGGTATCCGGCTGATACCGCTGTTCTCGGGCGAGGTGCGGCTGACCAGCGCCAGGATTTCCGACGCCCACATTGTCACCGCGGCAATGCCGTCGGGCGGCGACTGGACAGCCGAGCTGCGCAATCAAGACGGCCTCATCGATCCGGAAAAGCTGGCCGCCGCTGTCTTCGGTCACGTCAACCATGCGCTCGATGCCGTGCGCGAGGATTCGATGCGCCGGATCGATCTCAAGAATGTCGAGTTCGAACTGCCCGAGGCCGGCTCGGTCAAGCTGGTCAACATCACCAATGCCACCGTGCTGCAGTCAGGCCCGGGCAGCATGGAGTTCTCCTCCGAGGCGGATATCGATGGCCGGGCGCTCACGGTCACCGCTGCCGCCACCCGCGATACGACCTCCCTGCGGGTCACTGCGTTGAATGCGGCCGTCGACATGGCGGCCATTCCAGAGACAACGCCAGAGGCAGGTGGGAAAACCGGCGCGATCGCTTTGAAGCTGACGGGCACCGAAGGCTCGGGCGAAAGCGATTCCCGGCTGACGGCCTCGCTGTCGCTAACCGGCTCGGTGCTCGACCTCGGCACACGCGGGCTGTTGCCGGCCGATGTCGATGTCGACGCCACGCTTGTCTCCGGATCCAACAAGATCGATGTCGGCAGGCTGGTTTTGAAGACCGGCCGTTCGACGTTCAATTTCGCCGGCTCGATCGGGCCCAAGCCGGCGACCGGCGCTGCCGGTGAGGAGCCTTCCTACCGCTACGACCTGACCAGCGACGGCTCGACGCTGGCGCCGGCGGAATCGCCCGAGCCGGCGCTGAATTTCTTTGCCCGCATCGCCGGCGTCTATCAGACGAGGAGCCATAAGCTCGTCGCCGAACAGATCGGCATCAGGTCGGGATCGGGCAGCGAGGTGCTAGGCACAGCCGCACTTGCCTTCATCGACAAAGGGCCGCCAGGCATTTCGCTGTCGCTCAACGTCCACGACATGCCGGTCTCACACGTCAAGCAATTGTGGCCCTGGTTTTCGGCCAAGAACGCCCGGCTGTGGGTGTTGCAGAACCTGTTCGGCGGCCGCGTCGTCGATGCCAATTTGCAGTTCCAGGTCGTGCCGGGACGCCTCGGCAATGGCGTGCCGCTTTCGGCTGACGAGGTGTTCGGCCGGTTCCAGGTCGAAGGCTCACGCTTCGACACGGCCGGCCGAATCCCGCCGATCCGCGACGCCATTGGCGTGGTTTCCTTCCATGGAAATAATGTCGACATCGCGCTGTCCTCGGGCAGCGTCTATATGCCGAGTGGCCGCACCGTGGCGGCAAGCAATGGCACGCTCGCGGTGAAGGCGGCGAACCACCCGCCGGTGATCGGCGCGCTCGACATCGACGTCGCCGGCGAGGCGCCGGCCATCGCCGAGCTCGCCTCCTACGAACCGATCAACGCCATGCGCCATGTCGGTATTGCGCCGGACGACCTGTCCGGCACGGTGACCGGTCACGTCAAGGCCGACATTCCGCTGCAGTCCGGTGTCGACACTTCGAAGCTGGATTGGCTGGTGTCGCTCGACTACAAGGACCTGTCGCTCGCCAAGCCGTTCGAAGACCAGACGATAACCGAGGCCGATGGTTCGATCGAAGTCGGACCCGACAAGGCGGTGATCTCGGCCGACGCGAAGCTGAACGGCATTCCGGCTGAACTCGATCTGGTCGAGCCGCTCGGGGATGACGGACCGCCGCGCAGCCGCAAGGTGGCGCTTGTGCTCGACGACAAGACACGCGCCACCGCCATGCCTGGCCTGTCGCCGCTGATTTCGGGAACCATCAAGGTGGCGATCGACAAGAGCGGCGACGGCAGCCAGAACGTCGCGGTCGACATGACCAGCGCCAGGCTGGACATTCCCTGGGCCGGCTGGAGCAAGGGGCCGGGGATTCCCGCCAATGCCACTTTCACTATGGCGAAGTCGGGCGATACGACAACGCTGTCCGACTTCGACCTCGACGGAAAGAGCTTTTCCGTCGAAGGCGATGTCGTCCTGGTCAAGGGTGCGCTGTCTTCGGCGCGCTTCAGCAAAGTCGCTTTGAACAGGGGCGACGACGTCGCGGTGACGGTGAAGCGGTCGGGCAAGGGCTTTGCGGTCGATGTCAGCGGCAATGCGCTCGACGCCCGCTCGCTGATCAAGCAGTTCACCTCCGACGTCGATACCGCCACCAAGACCACGGGCACGGATGCGGTTTCGGTCAGCGCCGATGTCACTTCGCTGACCGGGTTCCACGACGAGGTCCTGTCCAATCTGAAGCTCGACTACAGCGCCGCTGGCTCCAAGGTGAACGGGCTCAAGGTCAGCGCCACGGCAAGTTCGGGTGCCGCCGTCACCATCAGCAACACGGCAGGCAACGGCGTGCGCGCACTCAACATGAAGTCGGCCGACGCCGGCGCCATATTGCGCTTCCTCAACATCTACGAACACATGGAAGGCGGCTCGATCACGCTGGCGCTCAGCGGCGCGGCCGACGGGCCGATGCGGGGTCAGGTCGACTCAAGCAACTTCTTCATCGTTGACGAACCGAAGCTCGCGTCGATCGTATCGACCACGCCAGTGGGCGACAGCCGCAGCCTGAACGAAGCGGTCAAGGGCAAGATCGACACTTCGCGGGTAAAGTTCGAGCGCGGCTTTACCGAGATCGACAAGGGAAGCGGTTACCTGAAGCTGGCCAATGGCGTCCTGCGCGGCCCGCGCATCGGCACCACGTTCCAGGGCACACTCTACGACCAGAACAACAATATGGACATGACCGGCACATTCATGCCGGCCTATGGCCTCAACCGCATCTTCGGCGAATTGCCGCTGGTCGGCGCGCTGCTCGGCAATGGCCGCGACCGCGGCCTGATCGGCGTCACCTACCGGCTCAAGGGCAACGCCAACAAGCCGGTGCTGGATATCAACCCGCTATCGGTGATCGCGCCAGGCATTTTCCGGTCGATCTTCGAATACCGCTAGAGCAATTCCAGGAAAAGTGTGAGCGGTTTTCCGTCCCGGAATTGCGAAAAAACAAAGAGATAGAGCGGTTCGCCGTTTCTGTGAAACGGTGAAACGCTCTAGCACGAACAGTCGCCGAAAGGCCGAATTCGATTCTAGGCGGGTGCACGTTCGCCCTGACCACGTTCACGCCCAAGGCCTGGTGCGGATTTTCGCGCAGTCATCAGTCCGTCTATCGGGCGACGTTCCAGGATCACCAGTTGTTGCATCGGTCGCCGCTTGAAGAAGGAGATGATGCGCGCCATGCTTCCCATCAGATGGTTGCGCCGTACCTTCGCTGGGGCCTCCCGTACCTGAATTTGCTCGAAGCCCCATCGTGAATAGGCGTTGGCGTTGGGCACGGCCGTGATCAGCCAAATGGGCTCTTGATCGTCGGCAAGCAATGTATCGATCAGCCTCGAAGCGATTCCATGGCTTCGCGCTTCCTTGGTGACGACGAGCGAGCCGAGTTCGCGCGAGCCATCACTATGTTTGCGGATTTGCACCGCACCGATGACGCGGCCCTTGGCTACCGCAACCATAAAGTTGGGCCAATTGATGCCCGTTGGGTTCAGACGCTCAGAACGCACCAATGCGCGAATTGCCTGGTGGTCCCGCTCCGTCGCGCGACGAATGACAACAGCCAATTGATCCATGGGATTCGCCTCCTGTACCGCGCTCCGGTCGCGCTCGGCGGCAGGAAGTAGCAAGAGGTGTGTTTCAGCTGGATGTCGTTACGGCCGCGCTTGTGTTTCCTCCTGATGCCGTCCGCTCACACCGGCCGCACCAGAACGTGTTTTTTCTTGCCCAATGAAAGCTTTGCGACGTTTTCCGGACTCAAATCCTGAGGCGTCACCATGCGCCGGTCGTCCACCACCGGCTGGTCGTTGAGGCGCACGGCGCCGCCCTGAATGTGCCGGCGTGCCTCGCCGTTGGACCCGGCAAGGCCCGCGGTGACCAGCAGCGACAGGATGCCGATGCCGGCGTCCAGCGCCGCGCCATCAACCTCGACGCTCGGCAGGGTTTCGGCGGTCACACCTTCCTCGAACGTCTTGCGCGCGGTTTCCTCGGCCGCGAGCGCCGCTTCGCGGCCGTGCACGATCGCCGTGGTTTCCGTGGCCAGCACCTTCTTGGCCTCGTTGATCTCGGAGCCGCCGAGGGCGGCCAGCCGCGCGATCTCGGACAGCGGCAAGCGGGTGAAGATCTTCAGGAAGCGCTCGACGTCGGCGTCCTCGGTGTTGCGCCAGTACTGCCAGAAATCATAGGGCGAGAAGAGGTCGCCATTCAGCCACACCGCCCCCTTGGCCGACTTACCCATCTTGGCGCCTGACGATGTCGTCAACAGCGGTGTGGTCAACGCATAGAGCTGCGGCGTGCCCATGCGGTGGCCGAGATCGACGCCGTTGATGATGTTGCCCCACTGGTCCGAACCGCCCATTTGCAGCCGGCAGTCATGGCGGCGGCTGAGTTCGACGAAATCGTAGCCCTGCAGGATCATGTAGTTGAATTCGAGGAACGACAGCGACTGTTCGCGCTCGAGCCGCAGCTTGACGCTGTCGAAGGTCAGCATCCGGTTGACCGAGAAGTGGCGGCCGACATCGCGCAGGAACTCGACATAGTTGAGCTTCATCAGCCAGTCGGCATTGTTGACCATGATGGCGTCGTTGCCGGTGTCACCGAAGCGCAGGATGCGGCCAAAAATGCGCTTGATGCCTTCGATGTTGGTGGCGATCGCCTCCGGCGTCAAAAGGCTGCGCTGGTCGTCGCGGAAGGACGGGTCGCCGATCATCGAAGTGCCGCCGCCCATCAGCGCGATCGGCCGATGGCCGGTCTCCTGCATCCAGTAGAGCATGGTCGCCGATATCAGATTGCCGATGTGCAGGCTGGTCGCCGTGGCGTCGTAGCCGACATAGGCGGTCACCGTTTCCTTCGCGAAAAGTTGATCCAGCCCGGTTTCATCCGAGATCTGATGGATGAAACCGCGCTCGCTCATGACGCGCAGGAAATCGGATTTGAAGGCAGACATTGTTTCTTCCTGAAAGCGCCTGGCCCCAACTGCCCGGCGTGATACGAACGCGGGCGTTTAGCATCCAAGCGGCCGAAGCAAAAGTGGTTTCCGGTTTGCGTCCGCAGTGACGGCATATGCTGGGCTGCCGCACGCGCTTGCTTCATCGTGCCGGCTGGCGTAATGAGGCGCCGCGCCAACGGGTTCATGCAACCTTCGATCCGCTGGAACGGCACCGCACGGCATCCGCCAAAATGCCATATCCTGTGACAGAGCCCGACGCGACATATGCCGGACGCATTGATATCCATCGTCATTCCCTGCCGCAACGAGGCGGCGAACCTGCCGCTCCTGATCGATGAGATCGAGGCCGCGATGAGCGGACGCGACTTCGAAATCATCGTCGTCAATGACGGTTCCACCGACGATACGGCTTCGGTGCTTGCCGCCGAGGCGGCCAAACGCCCGTTTCCGCTTCGTCAGCTGCGCCACGAAAAATCCGCCGGCCAGTCGCTTTCCGTGCGCTCCGGCGCCTGGGCGGCGCGCGGCGCCATCGTCGCAACCATCGATGGCGATGGCCAGAACGATCCCCAATATATCCCCGTGCTGGTCGACGCGCTGCGCAAGGCCGGGCCTGATTTCGGCGCCGCGCAAGGGCAGCGGCTGAAGCGCCGCGACAGCAAGATCAAGCAATTGGCGTCGCGTTTCGCCAACTGGCTGCGTGGCGCGATCCTGCATGACGACACCCGCGACACCGGTTGCGGCCTGAAGGCGATCCACACCGATATCCTGCGCAAACTGCCGTTCTTCGATGGCACGCATCGCTTTGTTCCGGCGCTGGTCATCCAGGAAGGCTACCGCGTCGTGCACTGCGACGTCGTCGACCGTTCCCGCCGCCACGGCAAGTCGAATTACGGCATCTTCGACCGCGGCCTGCAAGGCGTGCTCGATCTTGCCGGCGTCTGGTGGCTTCGGCGCAGGCGCCGCAGAATGCCAAAGGTAGAGGAAATCACGCATGGCTAACGTGTTTCAGGAACTGGCGACCTGGCTGCACCAGGTTTTCATCAAGCAGTTCGACGCCTGGATCCTGCTAGGCTTCGTCGCCCAGTTCTTCTTCACCATGCGCTTCGTCGTGCAGTGGCTCGCGTCGGAAAAGGCCAAGCGCAGCGTCGTGCCGGTCGCTTTCTGGTTCTTTTCGCTGTTCGGCGGCGGCCTGTTGCTGATCTATGCCATCGTGCGCCAGGACCCGGTGTTCATCGCCGGCCAGGCGATGGGCATGTTCATCTATGTCAGAAATCTCTGGCTCATCGCCAATGAGCGCAAAGCGGCGGCGATGACAAAGGTCGACTGAAGAGTCTGGTCAAGGCGGGATCCGGTGGTCGCAATGAACAGGAATTACGTCCTGCTTTTCCTGTTCAGCCTGTTGCTGACGGCCAGTGGGCTGGCTTCGTTGCCGCCGATCGACCGCGATGAATCGCGTTTCGTCCAGGCCACCAAGCAGATGGTCGAAACCGGCGATTATGTCGACATCCGCTTCCAGGACATGTCGCGCTATCAGAAGCCGGTCGGCATCTACTGGCTGCAATCGGCGGCCGTGACGCTGAGCGGCGAGGGGGCCGGGGCGCCGATCTGGATCTATCGCCTGGTCTCGGCGCTGGGCATCGCCATTGCCGTCGTCGCGATCGCCTGGACAGGCACCAGTCTTTTCGGCGCCAATGCCGGCCTCGCGGCCGGACTGATCATGGCAGCGATCTTCGCCACCGCCTTCGAAGGCCGCGACGCCAAGACGGACGCCATGCTTCTGGCCTGCTGCGTTGCGGCGCAAGGCGCCCTGGCGCGGATCTACACCGCCTCGCGCCGCAACGAACCGGTGGCCGGCCATCTCTGGTGGATATTCTGGGTGGCGCAGGGCATTGCGATCCTGATCAAGGGACCGATCGCGCCTCTGTTGTCGGCGCTGACAGTTGCGGCGCTGTTTGCTTTCGAGCGCGATGGGCGCTGGTTGAAAAACCTGAAAGTCGGCCGCGGCCTTTTGATCGTGCTCTTGATCGCACTGCCCTGGCTCGCGCTGATCACGTGGAAGAGCCATGGCGCCTTCCTGCAGCAAGCGGTCGGCAAGGACATGCTGGGTAAGGTCGCCTCAGGTGAGGAATCGCATGGCATTCCGCCCGGTTTCTATGTGCTGACCTATTCGCTGTTCATGTGGCCGTTCGGGCTGATTGCCGTCGGCGCCGGGCTGCAGGCGCTCAACCGCCTGCGCGACGATCCGCGCCTGCGCTTTTGTCTTGCCTGGTACATCCCGTTCTGGCTGGTGTTCGAGCTGATCCCGACCAAGCTGCCGCATTATGTGCTGCCGGCCTATCCCGGCATGGCGCTGCTGGTCGGCTGGCTTCTGACCCTGCAGCCGGAAGACGCCAATGTGCCCCTCAAGCGCTGGCAGTCATGGCTTTGGTGGTCGACCGCCTTCGGTCTTGGCTTGGTCAGCATCGGCCTGGCCGTTGTCTCGGTTGGCGCGCCGATCTATCTCGCCAAGGCATTCTCGTGGTGGAGCATTCCGGCCGCGCTTGCCGCGCTCGTCACCGGCTATCTCGCCTTTCCCCGCCGGTTGCAGGTGCCGCTCCCCCGCATCGGCGCGATTGCTGCCGGCGCCGGCATCACCCTTGGCTTGCTGTTCGGGATGATTGCGCCGTCGCTGAAGCCGATCTGGCTGAGCCCGGCGATCAAGGCCGCCGTCGACGCGAACAGTCCCTGCGACACGACCGTGCTTGCCTCGGCGCCCTATCACGAACCGAGCCTTGTCTTCCTGGTCGGAACCAAGACGATCCTGACCGATGTCGACGGCGTTGCCGGACACCTGCTCGGTGATCCCGCCTGCGCGCTCGGGCTGGCGCCTGTCGCCGACGAGAAGAAGCTGAACGACATGCTGGCCGCGCAAGGCAAGACGGCCAACCGTCTCGCCGAGATCGACGGCCTCAACTATTCCTCGGGCGACAGGTTGTCGCTTGGCCTCTACCGGGTGGCCAAGTGAAAACCCCCGTGACGCCATCTGGGGTGTTTCGTCGGTCGCGCGACAATCTCCTCGATACGATGCGCATCATGCGGCGGCGCCTGGCGACGCGCCCGGCCCACTACCCGAAAATCCTGTGGTCGGTCTGGGCTGTGGCCTGGCTTTTGCTGACGATCACGGTCTCGATCCGTTTCGACGACGCAGCAGGAGCGATGGCGGGGCGGTGGTCGCCCGACTTCAAACGCTTCACAGAATTTTTCACCGTCTTCGGCCTGGGCGGCTGGTATCTCATCCCGTCGACAGTGGTGCTGCTTGCGGCGAATCTGACGGATTGGCGCAGTCTTTCAAGGCGCGCGCGGATGACCCTCTACAACTGGACCTCTTTTGCTTTCATAGTGGTGGGCTCGATCGCAGCGTCCGCTCTGGTCGTCAATGTGCTGAAATATGGCGTCGGAAGAGCCAGGCCGATGAATTTCAGCAAGCTCGGCGATCTGTCGCTGCATCCTTTTGCCATGGAGGCGAGCTTTGCCAGTTTCCCGTCGGGCCATGCCACGACGATGGGCGTCATTTTCGGACTGGGATTGCTAATGTTACCACAGCGCAAATGGATGCTGCTGGCCGTGACCCTGGCCATCGCGTCGACCCGGATTTTTGTCGGCGCACACTATCCGAGCGACACCGTCGCTGGCTTCGGTCTCGGTTGTGCCGTTGCCATCGCTACCGCGCTGGTCTTTACACGGCTGGGGTTTATCTTCCGCCACACGACAAACGGACTGCCGGTCCCTAAAACGACGTTCCGGCTGTTCCAGCAGGCTCGCAAACGAGACCGCAACGGTGCACCGCGGCAAACGAATCCCGGCATTGGGGCAACCCGGGCAAACCCTTGAATTGCCTGCGCCCTTGCATCCAGCGATATAGCCGCTGCGGCTATTGGCTGTCGATGCCGCCCCAGCTCCGCACCAGCCGGGCCATGTCGGGCGCGCCGGCGGCTTCCTTCTCCAGCCCTTCGGCGACACCGACGCGATCGGCGACAGGGCGGTTCTGGCTGACCTTCCACTTGCCGCTGATCTCGGCGATCTCGATCTCCAGCCCGATAATGCCTTTGATCTGCGACTGGATGAAATTTGGCGGCGCATCGGTCACCGCCCAGGGCGCCTCACGCGCGCCTTCCTGCGACAGCGTCAGATCGGAAATCTGCTGTGCGATCCAGGCGGAATCATCAATCACTTTGACCGTTCCGCGCACCTGGACGATGGCGTAGTTCCAGGTCGGCACGACTTTACCGGTTTCGCGCTTGGTCTCGTACCAGGACGGCGTCACATAGGCGTCGGGGCCCTGGAAGACGACCAGCACAGGCGATACCGGATTGTCGGCGAGCAGGCGCCATTGCGGGTTGGCCTTGGCAAGGTGTGCGCGCAGCTTGCCGTTCGGCCCCACGTCGGCGTCGAGCAGGAACGGAATGGCGTTGGCGATGGGGCCGTCCTGTCCATTTGAAATCAGCAACCCCAGCGGATGGGCGCGGAGCAGGCCGTGCAGGACGTCCTGGCGCGTCTCTATGAAATGAGGAGGTTGATACATGATCGGTCACGCCTTCTTCGGCTTCCTGAACCGGCATTCTGCACCGTTCAGGCAGGCCGCGCCACATGTCAGGCGGGCCAGATCATATGGATCAGCAGAAAACGGCATTCGCGCCCGTCACGGGCACGAATGCGCATGGCACAACATCCGACCGGGAGGGGCCAGGCTTCTAGCGCAACCGCTTCGGCCGCGGATCGGACAACTCGCCGGCGAGCCGGCGGTCGAGATAATCCGCACATTCTTCCAGCAGCAGGTCGGCATCATTGGAGAAGAAATGGTTGGCGCCGGGCAACGTCTTCTGGGTGATGGTGATGCCCTTTTGCGTGTGCAGCTTGTCGACCAGGCCCTGCACATCCTTGGGCGGCGCCACCTTGTCGGCATCGCCATGGATGATCAGGCCAGATGACGGGCAGGGCGCCAGGAACGAGAAATCATAGGTGTTGGGCTGCGGCGCGATCGAGATGAAGCCTTCGATCTCGGGACGGCGCATCAGAAGCTGCATGCCGATCCACGAGCCGAAGGAATAGCCGGCGACCCAGCAGCTCTTGGAATCCGGATGCAGCGACTGCACCCAGTCGAGCGCCGCGGCAGCATCCGACAATTCGCCGGTGCCGTGGTCGAATTCGCCCTGGCTGCGGCCGATGCCGCGGAAATTGAAGCGAAGCGTGGTGAAATCGCGCTTCTGGAACATGTAGAAGAGGTCATAGACGATCTTGTTGTTCATCGTGCCGCCGAACTGCGGGTGCGGATGCAACACAATGGCAATCGGCGCGCTCTTTTCCTTGGAAGGCTGGTAGCGGCCCTCCAGGCGGCCGGCCGGACCGGTGAAAATGACCTCAGGCATAAAATACTCCACGTGGCATAAGAATGCGCGGCGCCCGGAACAACTCTTTCCTCTGGCCTTGACGCAGGGCGAGCGTCTTCTTAGAAGCTAGTTTAGAATTGTTCAAAACTGGATAGCCAGCCGTGACGGCTCGGCCATCCCCGCCGCAAGCCGCGTAAATAGGACGTCTTGCCTTGCAATTTCAAGGAAATAACGCGCTATCCCTGCGGAATGGGTTTTGACGGGATCGATTGAGCGAAAATGGCCGCAGCACGCGCCTATCTCGACTACAATGCCAGCGCGCCGCTCGTCACCGAGGCGCGTGAGGTGATGATTGCGGCGCTCGATCTCGTCGCCAATCCGTCGTCGGTGCATGCCGAGGGCCGCGCGGCGCGCCGGCTGATCGAAAATGCTCGGCGCGACGTGGCTCTACTGGTCAATGCGAAACCCGAACATGTCGTGTTCACCTCCGGCGCGACCGAAGCCGCCTCGACGCTTTTGACGCCGGATTGGCAGATGGGTCGTGGCACGGTGCGCATGAGCCGGCTCTATGTCAGCGAGGCCGATCATCCTTGCCTGCTCAATGGCGGCCGTTTTCCGGCCGCGCAGGTGACGAGGATCGGCGTCGATGCCAATGGCATCGCCAATCTCGCTCAACTGACAGCCGCTCTGGTCACGCATGACAAAGCTGAAGGCCTGCCGCTGGTGGCAATCCATGCCGCCAACAACGAGACCGGCGTCATCCAGCCGGTCGAGGCCATCGCCGCAATCGTCAAAGCGGCTGGCGGCATTCTGGTGGTCGACGCAGTGCAGGCTGCGGGCCGCGTTTCCATTGATATGTCAGCGCCTTACGCCGACTATTTGATTCTGTCCTCGCACAAGATCGGCGGCCCCAAGGGGGTTGGCGCCATGGTTGCCGCGGCTGACCTGATGATGCCGAAGCCGCTGATCAATGGCGGCGGCCAGGAAAAGGGCCATCGCGGCGGCACCGAAAACCTGGCGGCCATCGCCGGCTTTGGCGCCGCTGCACGGCAGGCTCTGGCCGGATTGCAGACCATCGACGAGGTGCGGGTTCGCCGCGACGAGGTCGAGATCATCGTCAAAACACTGGTGCCGGACGCAGAAATCTTCGGAACTGGCGCGCCAAGGCTTGCCAACACGACATTCTTCGCTATTCCCGGCGTCAAGGCCGAGACGGCGCAGATCGCCTTCGATCTGGCTGGCGTTGCGCTGTCGGCGGGATCGGCCTGTTCATCGGGCAAGGTCGGTCCGAGCCATGTGCTGAAAGCCATGGGTTACGGCGACAGTCTCGGCGCTTTGCGCGTGTCCATCGGGCAGGCAACGAGTGCTGCTGATATCGAACTGTTCCGTGCTGCGCTGGCGGGTATCGCCCAGCGCCGGGCGGGCAGGGAACAAGCCGCCTGAGGCGGCGAAAAGAAATTCAGGCCTCGCGGCCTGGTAGAGCCGTGCGTTTGCAAGTGGCCGGGTGAATTCCCGGTCGGGACGCACTATATGGAACTTACGCCGCCGTCGGCGCCTCACGGGGCAGCCGTTGGCGATGCCATAGTTTGAAAACTGTCGGGCCTTGACCCCGGCGTGGATGGAGAACGCTTATGCCTGCTGTGCAGGACACGATCGATCGGGTCCGAAAGATCGACGTCGACCAGTACAAATACGGATTCCAGACAGAGATCGCGATGGACAAGGCCCCCAAGGGCCTGAGCGAAGATATTATTCGCTTCATCTCGGCCAAGAAGGATGAACCGTCCTGGATGCTTGAATGGCGTCTGGAAGCCTATCGGCGCTGGCTGACGCTGGACGAGCCGACCTGGGCGCGCGTCCATTATCCCAAGATCGATTTTCAGGACCTCTATTACTATGCGGCCCCCAAGAGCACGCCCGGCCCGACATCGCTGAGCGACGTCGATCCCGAACTGCTGAAGGTCTACGAGAAGCTCGGCATTCCGCTCAGGGAACAGGAAATCCTCGCCGGCGTGCAGAAGACCGACGCGTCCGATCTCGAGGAGCCCAGCGACAATGTCTACAAATCCGGCCGTGTCGCCGTCGACGCGGTGTTCGATTCCGTTTCCGTCGTCACCACCTTCAAGAAGGAGCTGGCGCAGGCCGGCGTCATCTTCTGCTCGATCTCGGAAGCCATTCGCGAGCATCCGGAGCTGGTGCAAAAATATCTCGGCTCGGTCGTGCCGACCTCCGACAATTTCTACGCCACGCTGAATTCGGCTGTGTTCACCGACGGCTCGTTCGTCTTCGTGCCCAAGGGCGTGCGCTGCCCGATGGAACTGTCGACCTATTTCCGCATGAACGAGAAGAACACCGGCCAGTTCGAGCGCACGCTGATCATCGCCGAGGAGGGGGCATACGTCTCCTATCTCGAAGGCTGCACGGCACCGCAGCGCGACGAGAACCAGCTGCATGCCGCCGTCGTCGAACTGGTGGCGCTCGACGATGCCGAGATCAAATATTCGACGGTGCAGAACTGGTACCCCGGCGACGCCGAGGGCAAGGGCGGCATCTACAATTTCGTCACCAAGCGTGGCGACTGCCGGGGCGACCGCTCGAAGATCTCGTGGACGCAGGTCGAGACCGGCTCGGCGATCACCTGGAAATACCCGAGCTGCATCCTGCGCGGCGACGATTCCTCCGGCGAGTTCTATTCGATCGCCGTGTCGAACGGCTACCAGCAGGTCGATAGCGGCACCAAGATGATCCATCTCGGCAAGAACACGTCGAGCCGCATCATCTCCAAGGGTATCGCCGCCGGCTTCTCGCAGAACACCTATCGCGGCCAGGTCTCGGCGCACCGCAAGGCGACCAACGCCCGCAACTTCACCAATTGCGACTCACTCCTGATCGGCGACCAGTGCGGCGCGCACACCGTGCCCTACATGGAAGCCAAGAACTCGACGGCGCAGTTCGAGCACGAGGCGACGACGTCGAAGATTTCCGAAGACCAGAAATTCTACGTCATGCAGCGCGGCATTCCAGAGGAAGAGGCGATCGCACTGATCGTCAACGGCTTCGTCAAGGACGTCATCCAGCAACTGCCGATGGAGTTCGCCGTCGAGGCGCAGAAGCTGATCGGCATCAGCCTCGAGGGCTCGGTCGGCTGACCGGAGAGATATTCAGGAAAGAAAAGAAAGAATGCTTGAGATCAAGAACCTGCATGCCCGCATCGTCGATGACGGCACCGAGATCATCCGCGGCCTCAACCTGACGGTGAAAGCCGGCGAGGTCGCCGCCATCATGGGCCCGAACGGCTCGGGCAAGTCGACGCTGTCCTACATCCTCGCCGGCCGTGAGGACTATGAGGTCACCGAAGGCGACATCCTCTACAACGGCCAGTCGATCCTCGAAATGGACCCGGCCGAGCGCGCCACGGCGGGCATTTTCCTCGCCTTCCAGTATCCTATGGAGATACCGGGCGTCGCGACCATGGAATTCCTCAAAGTGGCGATGAACGAGCAGCGCAAGGCGCGCGGCGAGGAACCGCTGAAGATCCCGGAATTTTTGAAGCGGGTGAAGGAAGCGGCCGCCTCGCTCAACATGGACATGGCGATGCTGAAGCGACCGCTCAATGTTGGCTTCTCCGGCGGCGAGAAGAAGCGCGCCGAGATCCTGCAGATGAAGCTCTTGGAGCCGAAACTCTGCGTGCTCGACGAGACCGATTCCGGCCTCGACATTGATGCGCTGAAGATCGTCTCGGACGGCGTCAACGCGTTGCGCTCGCCCGAGCGCGCCATCGTCGTCATCACCCACTACCAGCGCCTGCTGGAGCACATCGTGCCGGACTCGGTGCACGTCCTCTACAAAGGTCAGGTGATCAAGTCCGGCGACAAGTCGCTGGCGCTCGATCTCGAAGCCAATGGCTATGCCGGCGTGATCGGCGAAGCCGCGTGAGATGCCAGAGGCCAGACTGATGAACATGCACTCGATACCCCAGCGCACCCAGGCCGAGACGGCGCTGATCGACGCTTTCGGCGAGCGGCTGTCGCTGCTGCCGGGCGACGGCGCGGTGACGCTGAAGCGCGACGACGCCATCGAGGCGATCAAGCACGGCCTGCCGACCCGGCGCATCGAATCCTGGCACTATACGGATCTGCGCCGCCTGCTGACGTCGGTGCCGGCATTCGATTCCACGGCCGCCACTAAAGCGTTGCCGCCCATCGTCGAAGGCTCCGCCATCCTGGCCGTGCTGAACGGCGTCTCCGGCGCGAAATTCCCTGATATCGAAGGCGTGACGGTTCAGCGCCTGTCGGAGAAGCTGACCGATGGCTCGATTGCGCCGGGCCTCGACCCCTACGGCAGCGATGACGCCATCGGTGCACTGAACACGGCCTTTGTCGCCGACGGCTATTTCGTCGACATCGCCGATGGCGCTGTGCTGGAAAAGCCGATCGAATTGCAGAACCTGCAGGCCGGCGGCCAGGTGCATGTGCGCTTTCCCGTGCGTGTCGGCGCGGGCGCCAAGGCTGCTATCGTCGAGCGTCAGGCCGGCGAGGGCGCGGCACTGGGCAGCTCGGTCAGCCAGCTCGTTCTGGGTGAGGGCGCCGAGGTGACCTGGCTGATCGTCCAGGAACAGCCGGAAACGGCCACCCATCTCGCTCAGTTCAAGGCGCATCTCGGCAAGAATTCGAAGCTGACCGTGTTCTTCATGAATGCGGGCGGCAAGCTAGTCCGCCAGGAGATCGTGGTCAGAACGACGGGCGAAGGTGCCGACTTCAAATTGCGCGGCATCAACCTTTTGGCCGGCGACACGCACACCGATGTCACCATGGTGCTCGACCATGCCGTGCCGCACACGACCTCGACGGAAGTGATCCGCAATGTCGTGACCGGCAAGGCGCGCGGCGTCTTCCAGGGCCGTATCAACGTCCATCAATACGCGCAGAAGACCAACGCCAAGATGGCCTGCAACACGCTGCTCCTGTCGGATGACGGCGAGTTCTCGACCAAGCCGGAGCTCGAAATCTTCGCCGACGACGTCGTCTGCGGCCACGGCGCCACCGTCACCGAGATCGACCACAACCATTTGTTCTATCTGATGGCACGCGGCATCGACGAGAAGAGCGCCCGCGGCCTTCTGGTGAAAGCCTTTGTTGCAGAGGTGATCGAGGAATTGGACGACGAGGCGATCGTCGAGGCCCTGGAAACAAGGCTGGACGACTGGTTTGTGGCACACGGGTGAGGAGCGGTCGGCGTAGCCGGCAAAAAGCCAATGATTTGGCTTTTTGAGCGACGAACGCCCGGAGCCATAGCGAAGGGCCGGCCAACGCTGGTGCCGGGTATCGAAAGACGGACGATGGACCAGAAAATCGAAACCACCCCCTACGACGTCGAGGCGATCCGCCGCGATTTCCCGATCCTGTCGCGGGAAGTCTACGGCAAACCGCTGGTCTATCTCGACAATGGCGCCTCGGCGCAGAAGCCGCAGGTGGTGCTGGATACGATCCAGCACGCCTATTCCCAGGAATACGCCAACGTCCATCGCGGCCTGCATTTCCTCTCCAACGCCGCGACCGACGCCTATGAAAAGGCACGGGAGACGGTGCGCCGCTTCCTCAATGCGCCGAGCACCGACAACATCGTCTTCACCTCGAACACGACCGCGGCGATCAACACCGTCGCTTACGGCTATGGCATGCCCAATATCGGCGAGGGCGACGAGATCGTGCTGTCGATCATGGAGCACCACTCCAACATCGTGCCGTGGCATTTCATCCGCGAACGCCATGGCGCCAAGCTGGTCTGGGTGCCGGTCGACGATCTCGGCGTGTTCCACATCGAGGAATTCGAAAAGCGCCTGACAGCCAAGACTAAGCTCGTCGCCATCACTCAGATGTCGAATGCGCTGGGCACGGTGACGCCGATCAAGGAGATCGTGCGCATTGCGCATGCCCGCGGCATTCCGGTGCTGGTCGACGGCAGCCAGAGCGCCGTGCATATGCCGATCGACGTCCAGGACCTCGACTGCGACTTCTTCGTCTTCACCGGCCACAAGGTCTACGGGCCCTCCGGCATCGGCGTGCTCTACGGCAAGAAGGACATTCTGCAGGGCATGCGCCCCTTCATGGGCGGCGGCGAGATGATCGAGGAGGTGACGGAAGATATCGTCACCTACAACGAGCCGCCGCACCGTTTCGAGGCCGGCACGCCGCCGATCGTGCAGGCAATCGGCCTCGGAGCAGCACTCGAATACATGGAGAAGGTCGGCCGCGAGCGCATTGCCGCCCATGAGGCGGATCTCAAGACCTATGCGCATGAGCGGCTGCGCGCCATCAACTCGCTGCGCATCTTCGGCGATGCACCCGGCAAGGGCGCCATCATCTCGTTCGAATTGCAGGGCATTCATGCCCATGACGTGTCGATGGTGATAGACAGGCAAGGCGTGGCGGTCCGTGCCGGCACCCATTGCGCCCAGCCGCTGTTGAAACGCTTTGGCGTAACCTCCACATGCAGGGCATCGTTCGGCATGTATAATACCAGGGCCGAAGTCGACGCTTTGGCCGAAGCGCTTGAAAAAGCGCGCAAGTTCTTTGGATGATGACCATGGATGATGCGAGCCACACCACCGAGACCGCGCCGGAGGCAGCTGTCAACAATCCGCTGGTTTCCGCTTCGACCATTCCGGCCGATGAACTGGCGCGGCTGACCGACGACATCGTTTCGGCGCTGAAGACGGTCTATGACCCGGAAATCCCGGCCGACATTTACGAGCTCGGCCTGATCTACAGGATCGACATCGAGGACGACCGCTCGGTCAAGATCGACATGACGCTGACCGCGCCGGGCTGCCCGGTGGCCGGCGAAATGCCGGGCTGGGTGGAGAACGCCGTCGGCGCCGTCGAAGGCGTCTCCGGCGTCGAGGTCAACATGACCTTCGACCCGCCCTGGTCGCCCGACCGCATGTCGGAAGAGGCGCAGGTGGCGGTCGGTTGGTACTAGGCTGGCAGAGGCTGGCGTACTTGCGCCAGTGGTAAAACTTCACCATTTTAGGTGGGGAATCATTCGGCGGGCCTTGAACCTGCATGGAATGGAAGAGGAAAGAGAATGGGACGCTTCGCCGTCATCACGATGACCGAAAAGGCCGCCGACCGGGTGCGCGAGATCGTCGCCACGCGTGACAATGCGCACGGCATCCGCCTTGGCATTAAAAAGGGCGGCTGCGCCGGTATGGAATACACGGTCGACCTGGTGACCGAGCCCAACACCAAGGACGACCACATCGAGCGCGACGGCGCCCATGTCTATGTCGCCCCGGAAGCCGCCCTTTTCCTGTTCGGCACCGAGATGGATTTCGAGCAGACCACGCTGCGCACCGGCTTCACCTTCCACAACCCGAACCAGAGCTCGGCTTGCGGCTGCGGCGAATCGGTGGAGCTGAAGCCCGCCGATCTGAAGGCGCTTGCCGAAGCACGCGCATCGGCCTGAAATCTTTTTCCTTCGCCCCGTTTACGGGGAGAAGGTGTCACGAAGTGACGGATGAGGGGCAGCGCCAGCCTCTCCAGAGTTAGCGCCGCCCCGCTGTCGGCGTTCGTGATTCGAAAAGCCAAGCAATTGGCTTTTCGTCCGCTGCGCGGACCACTCCTTACCTCCCCGTAAACGGGGCGAAGAGCGCTACTTCACCCACATCTTTGTCCGCTTGTGCCAGTCGGCGATCGATTCCTCGGGATAGACGTCGAACACCTTGTCCTTTTTTCCGATCACCGGCTCGACCCAGCTCGCCTTGTATTTCAGCATTAGATGCACCTTTTCCGGCGGCTTAGGCAGCTCGCTGTCGATCGCCGAGGCGAAGGGATGCACCAGATCCGGCCAGGTCGGATCGTAGAGCCACAGCGCCGAGCCGCATTTCTTGCAGAAATTGCGCTCGCCGGTCGAAATTTCGCAGTTAGGGTGCTCGTCATCGTCGATCTCGGCCTGGTAGACGCCGAGGCTGCGCTTGCCCTTGATCTTCAGCGTCTTGTAGTCGGCGCCGAGATTGATGGCGAAACCGCCGCCGCCCTGCTGCTTGCGGCAGATCGAGCAGTAGCACAGCATGAACGGCACCGGCGTGTGGCTTTCCACCTCGAAATGGACAGCATCGCAGCGGCAGGACCCTTTGAGCAGAAGCGGCATTTTGGAACTCCGACGAATTGGCTTCAACTTGTCAGCATGGTTTTAGTTGCGGCAATGACAAGCCCGGATCGCGATGACATGATCGCGGCATGGACAATGAGCGCATCGCCGAACTGTTCGAGGGCCTTGGCCCGGTCTCGATCCGCCGATTGTTCGGCGGCAAGGGCATCTATTTCGACGGCGTCATCGTCGCCATCGTGCTGCGCGGCGAATTGCTGCTCAAGGCCGACGAACAAAGCGCGCCCGACTTCGAAGCTGCCGGCTGCAAGCAATGGACCTACACCGGCTCGCGCCACGGCAAACTGGTTGCCATGCCTTACTGGAGCATTCCGGACGACGCGTTTGATGATCCCGACGAGATGACGGTGTGGGCGCGCCGGGCCTATGAGGCCGGGCGGCGAGCGGGGAAGTAGCAACCTTCGAGACGGTCGCGCTTAGCAATGTATTGCTGATGCTTGTCCCTACAGCGCACTCGCAATCTTCGCCGCCAGCCGCGCATTGTTCTCGACCAGCGCAATATTCGTCTTCAAACTCCGGCCGCCGGTCAGTTCGAGGATTTTTCCCAACAGGAACGGCGTCACCGCCTTGCCTGTCACATTCTGCACTTCCGCCGCTTTCTGCGCGGCCTCGATGTAGCCGGCCATCTCGTCGGCCGGGATTTCGTCATCCTGCGGCACCGGGTTGGCGATCAGCATGCCGCCGCCGAGGCCCAGCGCAGCCCTGGTCTTGTAGAAATGCGCGATCTCTTCCGGTCTGTGCAGGGTCAGCGGGGCGCGGAAGCGCGACTGGCGCGACCAGAAGGCCGGCATGGTTTCGCAGCCATGGCCGATGACCGGCACGCCGCGCGTTTCCAGCACTTCGAGCGTCTTTTCGATGTCGAGGATGGCCTTGGCGCCGGCCGAGACGACGATGACCGGCGTGCGCGCCAGCTCATCGAGATCGGCCGAGATGTCGAAGCTTTTTTCCGCGCCCTTGTGGACGCCGCCAATGCCACCGGTGGCGAACACTTTGATGCCGACCATATTGGCCGCGATCATGGTGGCGGCGACGGTGGTGCCGCCGGTGCGTCCCTCAGCAACCGCAAAGCCGAGATCGGCGCGCGACAGCTTCATGGCGTCGCCGGTCATGGCGAGTGACTCGCGCTCGCCGTCCGACAGCCCGATCTTGATGCGGCCGGCAACCACGGCAATCGTCGCCGGCACCGCGCCATTGTCCAGAATGATCTTTTCGACATTGGCCGCCATGGCGCCATTGTCGGGGTAGGGCATGCCATGGGTGATGATGGTGCTTTCCAGCGCTACGACCGGCCGGCCGGCGGCGAGTGCCTCGGCCACCGGCGGGTGGATGTCGATGAAGGGGCGGGCGCTTTGCGGGGTCATGACGGTCTCCGGTCCGGCGCGCTGAGCGTCCCCTTGGACGCCGCGCTTCGGCAATGGCAATTGGCCGCCCTCATGCCATTTCCTGCGCGTCCGGCACAAGAGCCAGCGCTTCGCTGAAGGTTGCGGTGGTGAAGGCCGGCACGGCATCCGCACTTTCAATGGCAAGCGTCGCCGCAGCCACGCCCTCGCGTAACGCCTGGCGCAGGGGCAGGCCGCGCAGCAACGCAGCGATGGTAGCACCAGCCAGCGCGTCGCCGGCGCCGGTGACGTCGGCAACCTTCCTGGGCGCTGGCGGCAGGATCGAAAAGGCGCCGGCTTCGTCGAAACCGAGCACCGGGCCATCGCCTGCCGTCACCACGCCACTCCTGAGGCCGTTGCAGCGCAAGCCGTCGACGGTCTCGCGCCCGGTGGCATTGGCACCGACGCCGGCCAGCACCATGGCCTCGCGCCGGTTCATGAAGACCTGCGCGAGCTCCTTCAGCACCGGTATCAGCCGCACCACCTTGGCCGGCGAAATGGCGATGGCGTAGACCGGCTTGCCGGCGGCGAGCCCCACCAGCCGCTCCAGCGCCGATGACGGCAGGTTGGCATCGCACAGCACCGCATCGGCCGCGGCGACCACCTCGCGCACCTTGGAGCGGCGGATCTGCTTGGGGAAGGCGAGATCGTAGAGCGCCATATCGGCAAAGCCTGTGATCAGCTCGCCGTCGCGGTCGATCAGCGCCGTATAGCTCGGCGTCGTGCGGTCGAGGAACACCGCCGACAGATCGGCAATACCGGCTTCAGCGATGGCGCGCGAAACCGTTTCGCCCGCCGCATCGCCGCCGCGCATCGACATCAGCGAGGTCGATACGCCGCGCCGCACGATGCTGCGCAGCGCATTGAAGACGCCGCCGCCGACATCCTCGCGCATCGTGCCGGGATTGGACGCCGCCGGTACGTAAGCGCCCGACACCTGGCCGCGCCGGTCGATATGGGCGCCACCCACCGCCAGGATTCTTGCAGATTTCACCATGCCGGCGATATGACCTTTGTTATTCTAGGCGCACAAGCGCTAGGGTCTGCGGCGGAGCTTCGCAGGCAAGCCAGCGATTCGGGCGGAGCCAAACTGCCGGAGCGCTTGGCCCAATGCGAAATGCGCCCAGAAACGAAAGCGTGAGACAAAAAAAGAACAAATCCGGATAAAGATTGTTTTTCAGATATTTGACCCCTCTTGCCAAACGAGAACAAAAAAGGTACAAACTGGACAGGGATTACGGATTGTCCGGCCTTCATTGACGACCAAGGGGTGATGTATCATGGCTCAGAATTCTTTGCGGCTTGTAGAGGACAAAGCGGTGGACAAATCAAAGGCTCTGGACGCGGCGCTGTCGCAAATCGAGCGCGCCTTCGGCAAGGGCTCGATCATGCGGCTGGGTGCCAATGAGCAGGTCGTCGAGATCGAAACCGTGCCGACGGGATCGCTTGGCCTCGACATCGCGCTCGGCGTCGGCGGCCTGCCGCGCGGCCGCATCGTCGAGATCTACGGGCCGGAAAGCTCGGGCAAGACGACGCTGGCGCTGCACACGGTGGCCGAAGCCCAGAAGAAGGGCGGCATCTGCGCCTTCGTCGATGCCGAGCACGCGCTTGACCCGGTCTATGCCCGCAAGCTCGGCGTCGACCTGGAAAATCTCCTGATCTCGCAGCCCGACACCGGTGAGCAGGCGCTGGAGATCTGCGACACGCTGGTGCGTTCCGGCGCCATCGACGTGCTGGTGGTCGATTCGGTGGCAGCACTGACGCCGCGCGCTGAAATCGAAGGCGAGATGGGCGATTCGCTGCCCGGTCTCCAGGCTCGCTTGATGAGCCAGGCGCTGCGCAAGCTGACCGCCTCGATCTCGCGCTCCAACACCATGGTCATCTTCATCAACCAGATCCGCATGAAGATCGGCGTCATGTTCGGCTCGCCCGAAACCACCACCGGCGGCAATGCGCTGAAATTCTACGCTTCGGTGCGCCTCGACATCCGCCGCATCGGCTCGGTCAAGGACCGCGACGAGGTCGTCGGCAACCAGACCCGCGTCAAGGTGGTCAAGAACAAGCTGGCGCCGCCCTTCAAGGTGGTCGAGTTCGACATCATGTATGGCGAAGGCGTGTCGAAGACCGGCGAGCTGGTCGACCTCGGCGTCAAGGCCGGCGTGGTCGAGAAGTCAGGCGCCTGGTTCTCCTACAATTCGCAGCGCCTCGGCCAGGGTCGCGAGAATGCCAAGCTGTTCCTGCGCGACAATCCCGACACGGCGCGTGAGATCGAACTGGCGCTCAGGCAGAATGCCGGGCTGATCGCCGAAAAGTTCCTCGAAAATGGCGGCCCTGAGCGCGGCGAAGACGACGGCTTCGAGGAAGAATCCGGCGCCATGTAGGGCAATGGTCAGAGTTCGGCCATAAATCCAGTCTATTATCCAATGCTTAAGTACTGAGTTCTTTAGTATCGCGTTCCAAACCGCCGGCCTTTGCGCCGGCGGTTTTCGTTTTTGGGCAAGCGTGGAGCCAGCCTGGTAGCTGCTCGATTGGCCCAATTCCGTGTTTCTGGACAGGGTGGGGCGTGCCCGCTAAAAGGCCAAGTCGATCTTCTAAAAGCAGAGACCAGTTTCCGCCGGCCGTGCCGGCGGTTTTCGCGAAAAGGCAGCAGTCATGAGTGGCGTGAACGAGATCCGGTCGACATTTCTCGACTATTTCCGCAAGGAGGGCCACGAGGTCGTGGCCTCGAGCCCGCTGGTGCCACGCAACGACCCGACATTGATGTTCACCAATGCCGGCATGGTGCAGTTCAAGAACGTCTTCACCGGCCTGGAGAAGCGGCCCTATTCGCGCGCCACCACCGCGCAGAAGAGCGTGCGCGCCGGCGGCAAGCACAACGACCTCGACAATGTCGGCTACACCGCGCGCCACCTGACTTTCTTCGAAATGCTCGGCAACTTCTCCTTCGGCGACTATTTCAAGGAGCGTGCCATCGAGCTTGCCTGGAACCTGATCACCAAGGAGTTCGGGCTGAACAAGGACAAGCTGCTGGTCACCGTCTACCACACCGATGACGAGGCGGCTGGTTTCTGGAAGAAGATCGCCGGTTTTTCCGACGACCGCATCATTCGAATCCCGACCTCGGACAATTTCTGGGCGATGGGCGACACCGGACCGTGCGGTCCGTGCTCGGAGATATTCATCGACCGCGGCGAACACATCTGGGGCGGCCCTCCCGGCAGCCCGGAAGAGGATGGCGACCGCTTCCTCGAATTCTGGAACCTGGTGTTCATGCAGTATGAGCAGGTCACCAAGGAAGAGCGCATCGACCTGCCGCGGCCATCGATCGACACCGGCATGGGCCTGGAACGCATGGCGTCGATCCTGCAAGGGGTGGAAAGCGTTTTCGAGACCGATCTGTTCCGCCACCTGATCGATGCGGCGTCGTCGGCGCTCGGGCAGGGGCCTGACAAGGAGACGGTCGCATCCTTCCGCGTCATTGCCGACCATCTGCGCTCGTCCTCCTTCCTGGTCGCCGATGGCGTGCTGCCGTCGAACGAGGGCCGTGGCTACGTGCTGCGCCGCATCATGCGCCGTGCCATGCGCCATGCGCAGCTGCTCGGTGCCAAAGAGCCGTTGATGTGGAAGCTGGTGCCGGCGCTGGTGCGCGAGATGGGTCAGGCCTATCCCGAGCTGCTGCGCGGCGAACAGCTGATCACCGAGACGCTGAAGCTCGAGGAGACCAGGTTCCGCAAGACGCTGGTGCGCGGCCTCGGTCTGCTCTCGGAGGCGACGGAAACGCTGCACGCCGGCGACATGCTGGACGGCGAGACCGCATTCAAGCTCTACGACACCTATGGCTTCCCGCTCGATTTGACGCAGGACGCTTTGCGCCAGCGCAGCATCTCGGTCGATCTTGCCGGCTTCACCCATGCGATGGAGCAGCAGAAGGCCGAAGCGCGCAAGCATTGGACCGGCTCCGGCGAGGCCGCCACCGAAACGGTGTGGTTTTCCGTGCGCGAACAGACCGGCGCCACCGAATTCCTCGGCTACGAGACTGAAGCCGCGGAAGGCCTCATCCAGGCACTGGTCAAGGACGGCAAGACCGTCGACAGCGCCGGCAAGGGCGATGCGGTGGCGGTCGTTGTCAACCAGACGCCGTTCTATGGCGAATCCGGTGGCCAGATGGGCGACACCGGCGTCATCTCCGGCGAAGGTTTCTCGATCGAGGTTTCGGACACGCAAAAGAAGGCCGACGGTCTGTTCGTGCATCTTGGCAAGGTGGCGAGCGGTACGGTCAAGACGGGTGCCGCAGTCGAGCTGAAGGTTGATCATGCGCGCCGCACCAGGCTGCGCGCCAACCACTCCGCGACGCACCTGATCCACGAGGCTTTGCGCGAGGTGCTGGGCACCCATGTCGCGCAGAAAGGCTCGCTGGTCGCGCCGGAGCGGCTGCGTTTCGACATCTCGCACAACAAGCCGATCTCGGCTGAGGAGCTCGAAGAGGTCGAGCGCATGGCCAACGAAATCGTCGTCCAGAACAGCCCGGTGACGACCCGCCTGATGTCGGTCGACGACGCTATCGCCGAGGGCGCCATGGCGTTGTTCGGCGAAAAATACGGTGACGAGGTGCGTGTCGTGTCGATGGGCACCGGCCTGCACGGCGCCAAGGCCAACCGGCCCTATTCGGTCGAACTGTGCGGCGGCACCCATGTGCGGGCGACAGGCGATATCGGTCTGATCCGCGTCGTCTCCGACAGCGCGGTCGCCGCCGGCGTGCGCCGCATCGAGGCGTTGACCGGCGAAGCCGCGCGCAAACATCTCGACGAGCAGGACAGGCGTCTCAAGGCCGTCGCCTCGACATTGAAGATTGCGCCGGCCGACGTGCCGGCGCGTGTCGAGACGCTGCTTGAAGAGCGCAAGAAGCTCGAAAAGGAACTGAGCGAAGCGCGCAAGAAACTGGCGCTGGGCGGCGGTGCCGCGGCCGGCGCGCCGTCGGAGAACGAAACCGTCGCCGGTGTCGGCTTCCTCGGCAAGGCGGTCTCCGGCGTGTCGCCGAAGGATTTGAAGCCGCTGGCCGATGCGGGAAAAACCTCGCTCGGCTCGGGCGTGGTCGTCTTCGTCGGCGCCGGTGAGGACAACAAGGCAAGCGTCGTCGTCGCCGTCACCGACGACCTCGTCGGCCGCTTCAGCGCCGTCGATCTGGTTCGTGTGGCTTCGGCAGCGCTCGGCGGGCAGGGCGGCGGCGGCCGGCCCGACATGGCGCAAGCCGGCGGCCCGGACGCCTCGAAGGCAAATGATGCGATCGCCGCGGTCAAGGCAGCGCTGGAGGCAGCCTGAAAGCAATCCTGTGCCCGATAGCCCCGGCATCAAGGTTCTCGTCCTCGGCGGCTACGGACTGATCGGCGAAGCCGTCGTCGGTCGCCTGGTTGGCGACGGGCATCAGGTGGTCGGCCTCGGCCGTGATATCAGGGAAGCCGCGCGGCGCTGGCCGGCGGTGCGTTGGGTCGCGGCCGACATGGCGCGACTGCTGACCGCTGAAGACTGGCTGCCGCTGGTCGCCGGCATGGACGCGGTGGTGAATGCCGCAGGCGCCTTGCAGGACGGCCCACGGGACTGCCTCGACGCCATCCACCGCGGCGCCGTAACCGCGTTGGTCACCGCCTGCGAACAGGCCGGTGTCAGCCGCTTTGTGCAGATCTCGGCAATCGGCGCCGATCCCGCCTCACCAGATGTTTTCTTCAGCACCAAGGGTGAAGGCGACAAAGCCGTCGCGAGCTCCGCGCTGGAATGGACCATCCTGCGGCCAGGCCTGGTGATCGCGCCCGCCGCCTATGGCGGGACGGCGCTTTTGCGCGCGCTTGCCGCCTTTCCCGGCTTCGTGCCTGCCCTCATGGCGCGCCAGCCGATCCAGACCGTGGCCGTCACGGACGTCACGGAGGCGGTGTCGCGCGCGGTTGCCGGATCCCTGCCGCCACGTCTTTCCGTCGATCTCGTCGAAGCCGAGCCCCGTTCGCTGGCCGACGTGCTGGCTGCCTTCCGGGCATGGCTTGGCCTGCCGCCGGCCCGCCTTGTGCCGATGCCGGCCTCTCTCGGCCGGATCGCGGCTGTTGTTGCCGATGGCCTTGGCCTGCTTGGCTGGCGATCGCCTTTGCGCAGCGCAGCCCTTGCCGCGCTGGCGCGCGGCGTGACCGGCAACGCCCGGTCCTGGAACGAGATATCGGATCACAAATTGCAGCCGCTGGAAACGACGTTGGCCGCCATGCCGGCTCACGTCCAGGAGCGGTGGTTCGCCCGGCTCTGGTTGCTGAAACCGGTCGTATTCGGGGTGCTGTCACTGTTCTGGCTGATGTCCGGCATTGTCGGCTTTGCCAGGCAGGATGCGGCCGCCGGCATTCTCGTCTCGCATGGCCTGACGCCGGCGCTCGCCCTCGGAATGGTAATTGCCGGGAGTATTGCCGACATCGTTGTCGGCGCTGCTGTTCTCGTGCGGCCCCTCGCGCGGCTCGCCCTGATGGGGATGATTGCCATCACGTTGGCTTATCTTGGCGCAGCAACCGCGCTTGCGCCCGATCTGTGGCTTGATCCTTTGGGGGCGATGGTCAAGGCTGTTCCAGCACTTTGCCTTACTCTGGTGGCGCTGGCGATTTTGGACGAGCGATGAGCCTCTGGGTCGACCTTCTGCGCTGGGCGCATATCATCGGCGCCACGGTGTTGTTCGGCACTGGTGCCGGCATCGCCTTCTTCATGCTGATGGCGCAGCGCACCGGTCGCGCCGAACTCGTTGCCCACGTTGCCGGCACCGTTGTTATCGCCGACACCATCTTCACGGCGACCGCCGTCATCGTGCAGCCCGTCACCGGCGTGCTGCTGGCGCAGGCCGTCGGCTGGCCGCTGTCGGAAGGCTGGATCGTGGCGTCCCTGCTGCTTTACGTCGTGACCGGCCTGTTCTGGCTGCCGGTGGTCTGGATCCAGATCCGCATCCGCAACTTGGCACGGCGGGCGGCCGCTGAAAACGCACCGTTCCCGGCCGAGGAGAAGCGCCTGTTTCGCATCTGGTTTGCCTGCGGCTTTCCGGCCTTTGCCGCCGTGCTTGCGATTCTCTGGTTGATGGTGACAAGGCCGGCAATCGGCCTTTAGACCACGCCGCTTAGGTCCGCTTTGCCGCCTTCAGCGCGCGCGTCATTCTGCTGGAGTCGCCCCAGGTGGACAGCCAGATCAGCACGTCGGTGGCGACCGAAATCAGCGACCGCAGAAGGTTCAGTGCCGGGCCGGGCGATTTCAGCTGCTCTTCGGCGTGATGGAGATGGGCAAGCTCTTCCTCGCGGATTGCCAGGATGATGCCGTGCAGGTCTCGGTCGCGCTTGGCCAGAAAGAAGAGCTGGTCGTCGAGATGGCGGTGAACCGCCACCTCGACCGCCGCCGTGCAGGCCCAGATGCCTTGCGGGCCGAGCAGGGCGGTCACAAAACCCAGCAGCCAACCGCCCCAGCTCCAGAACTGCATCACCCGGCAGGGCCGCGATAGCCGCGCCGGCATGGCGGTGCGGAACGCGGCGCAATGCGTGCGCTCGTGCCCGAGCATCTCCGACAAGGATGGCACGCAATTCGGCCAAAAGCGCCGGGCCACCAGAATCTGCGCCGAATAGATCCTGATCGCACCGAACTCACCGGCGTGGTTGACCCTGACTATTCTGGCGATGGTGAGCGCGTCTTGGCGAGAAAGGTCAGCCATGGGCGCCCCCTAACCACATGTCAGCCCGCCGCCAGGCTCGGACGTTTTGCAATTCTGTCCCACCAGGCCTGGATGTCGGCGAACGCGGCAAGCAGCTTTTGCCCCTCGGGGACCTTGAGGAAATAGGCGATGATCGGCGCGGCTTGCAGGTCGGCCAGCGTCAGCTGATCGCCTAGCAGCCACGGCCCGGGTGCTTTGAGGGCGGTAAGCACCCTGAGCACCGTTTCGGCCTGGCGCAGTCCGTTGGCGATCAGCGCCTCGTCGGGCGCTTCTTTCTCCAGCCGCTCGACGGCGACATCCCAGACCATCGACCTGTAGCCATAGGCATCGAGCATGCCGATGATCTGGTTCATCGTTGCACGCGCACGCGGGTCCTTCGGCTGCAGCGCCGGGCCGTCGAACGCCTCGTCGACATAGCGGGCAATCGCACTGGTCTCGAACAGGCGAAAGCCGTCATGTTCGAAGGCCGGAATGCGGCCGAACGGGTGATGCTCCAGATACCAGGCCGGAATGCCCTCGGCCGCGAAGATGTCGAGAGGCACCAACTCATAGCCGACGCCTTTTTCCGCGAGCGTCAGCCGCGCAATGCGAACATAGACGCTGTAATCAGCGCCGTAGAGGATCGGCTTGGTCATCGCTTAGCCCTTCGCTCCTGCTCGCATTGCTCGCCCAAAAAGCGAAGGCTCCTCTCGGAGCCTTCGTTGTCGGCTTACGCCATTGCCTTCTGCAGATTCTCGTCGATCTTGTCGAGGAAGCCGGTGGTCGACAGCCAGGGCTGGTCGGGGCCGATCAGCAGCGACAGATCCTTGGTCATGAAGCCGCTCTCGACCGTCTGGATGCAGACCTTTTCCAGAGTCTCGGCAAAGCGCTTCAGCTCGGCATTGTCGTCGAGCTTGGCGCGGTGGGCGAGCCCGCGCGTCCAGGCGAAGATCGAGGCGATCGAGTTGGTCGAGGTTTCCTCGCCCTTCTGGTGCTGGCGATAGTGGCGGGTGACGGTGCCGTGCGCGGCTTCGGCTTCCACCGTCTTGCCGTCCGGCGTCATCAGCACCGAAGTCATCAGGCCGAGCGAACCAAAGCCTTGCGCCACCGTGTCGGACTGCACGTCGCCATCGTAGTTCTTGCAGGCCCAGACATAGCCGCCCGACCATTTCAGGCTCGATGCCACCATGTCGTCGATCAGCCGGTGCTCGTACCACAGCTTCTTGGCCTTGAACTCGGCCTCGAATTCGGCCTCGTAGACTTCCTGGAAGATGTCCTTGAAGCGGCCGTCATAGGCCTTGAGGATGGTGTTCTTGGTCGAGAGATAGACCGGATAGTTGCGCAGCAGGCCGTAATTCAGCGAAGCGCGGGCGAATTCGCGGATCGAATCGTCGAGATTGTACATGGCCATGGCAATGCCGGCGCCGGGCGCGTCGAACACGTCATGCTCGATCACCTTGCCGTCCTCGCCGACGAACTTGATCGTCAGCTTGCCTTTGCCGGGGAAGCGGAAATCGGTGGCGCGGTACTGGTCGCCGAAAGCGTGACGGCCGACGATGATCGGCTTGGTCCAGCCCGGCACCAGCCGCGGCACGTTCTTCATGATGATCGGCTCGCGGAAAATGGTGCCGCCGAGGATGTTGCGGATGGTGCCGTTCGGCGACTTCCACATCTTCTTCAGCTTGAACTCCTCGACGCGCTGCTCGTCGGGGGTGATCGTCGCGCATTTCACGCCGACGCCCCATTTCTTGATGGCGTTGGCCGAATCGATGGTCACCTGGTCGTTGGTGGCGTCGCGGTGCTCGATGCCGAGGTCGTAATATTCAAGCTTGAGGTCGAGATAAGGGTGGATAAGCTTGTCCTTGATGAACTGCCAGATGATGCGGGTCATCTCGTCGCCGTCGAGTTCGACGACCGGGTTCGCCACCTTGATCTTCGCCATGGAAAGAATGCCTCGCTTTTGGGGATCGGAACGGCCTTGCCCGCATGGCTTTCGGCCGGGGATGCGGCCCGTATATCAAAGCCTATTTGGCGGCGCAAACGCCGATCGGCGCCGAATGGGCCGTCCGCGCGCCGACCTGGTGTTTTTGCAAATGCTTCATTTTGGCGGGCGGATGTGGCAGGGAACGCTGAAAATGCCGCAAACAGCAGTTCATTGAGATTATGTCCGCCGTGCAACCTCCTGAAAACGTCTCCGTCGCCGGCCCGGCGATCATCCTGGTCGAGCCGCAGCTCGGCGAGAATATCGGCATGGTTGCGCGCGCCATGGCCAATTTCGGTCTGTCGGAACTCAGGCTCGTCAATCCGCGCGATGGCTGGCCAAGCGAGAAGGCGCGCGCCGCCGCCAGCCGCGCCGACCATGTCATCGATGCCGTCACCGTGTTTGGCGATCTGGCATCCGCGGTCGCGGACCTCAATTTCGTCTTCGCCACCACGGCGCGCGAGCGCGATGGCTTCAAGCCGGTGCGCGGGCCGGTCGAGGCGGGCAGGGCGCTGCGAGCGCGCCAGACAGCCGGCCAGCGCACCGGCATCCTGTTCGGCCGCGAGCGTTTTGGGCTCTACAATGACGAGGTTGGACTGGCCGACGAGATCGTCACCTTTCCGGTCGATCCCGGCTTCTCGTCGCTGAACATCGCCCAGGCCGTGCTGTTGATGTCCTATGAGTGGATGAAGTCGGGCCTGGAGGACGAGACGACGACCAATTTCTCCAGTCCCGAAATGAAGCTTGCGAGCAAGGAAGAACTGCACGGCCTGTTTGCCTATCTCGAAGGCGCGCTCGAAGCGCGTGGCTATTTCCGCCCGGCGCCGAAGAAGCCGAAGATGGTCGACAACCTGCGCGCCGTCTTGACCCGCGCCGGTTTCGCCGAGCCGGAACTGAAAGTGCTGCGCGGCATCATCTCGTCGCTCGACCGGTTTTCGCCGGCCATGCCGCGCGGTGACGGATCGCCCGGAGACGATCCGAGGCGGCTTCCGGCCGCAGCTAGAAACCGGAAGACAGACGAAGAAGATCAGTAAGCTTCGAACGTCCGGCGTAACCGAATATTATCTGGTGCTGATGCATTGTTGGCCAAACGGTGGGTCGCTCATGTTCACCTCCAATATCGGCCGCATGCGCTTCTTTTTCTACTCCCTCGGGGTCGCTTTCCTCGAGGCCATGGTTGCTATGGTGTGCATCGTGGGGACGATGGGCTTTGAGGGCTTCATCAACTCCGCGCCTGGTCCGTCGCGGCAAGGGATGGCCGGTGCGGTCCTCGTCGTTTCGCTGCTGGCTGTGGTCATGCGCGGCAATTTTGCCTGGCGGCGCAGCCGCGACGCCAACGGCAAAGGCTGGATCCTGTGGTCCTACATCGTGTTCTGCGCCATCTACGCCTTCCTGCAGGCCGGCACGCTGCTGGTCATCGATTTCAACAATCCCGAAAGCACGCCCAGTGGTCTGAACCTGCTTGCCCTGTCGATCTTTGGCCTTTGGTGCACGATCCTGATGGCAAAGCCGGTGGCGGGCAGCAATATCGATGAGCTGACATCGGTTTTCGATTTCGAGGGTGCTGTTCCCTCGGCCGGCGGCCGGGTGGCCGCCAGCGCTGCGCCATCCCCTGCGCGCGCCGCCGCGCCGGCCACACGCTCGGTGCCATCGGTCCAACCGATGGGCCGGCCAAAGCCCGCCGGCTTCGGCAAGCGCGGGCTGTAGAGCGATCGCGAAAAGCGATCTTCGCTGGCGCTTGCGCAAAACTTGGGTGAATTCGCCACTTCAAGACCATGATCGTTGCGGATAGAACGGCATCGGCCACATCACCGGCCAGCCCTTCTGATCTCCAGCCTCTTTCCATGGTCCGACATCAATGAGCGATCGATCAAGCCACCGCCCGATCCTGATGTTCGATTCCGGCGTTGGCGGGTTGACGGTGCTGCGCGAAGCCCGCGTGCTGATGCCCGACAGGCGCTTCGTCTATGTCGCCGATGACAAGGCCTTTCCTTACGGCGCCTGGGAAGAACCGGCGCTGCAGGCCCATATAGTCGAGCTCTTCGCCAAGCTGCTCGACCGTTTTCAGCCGGCAATTTCGGTCGTCGCCTGCAACACCGCCTCGACGCTGGTGATCGATGCGTTGCGTGACAGATTTCCCGGCCATCCCTTTGTCGGCACGGTGCCGGCCATCAAGCCGGCAGCCGAGCGCACCCGCTCCGGGCTGGTCTCGGTGCTGGCGACGCCGGGCACGGTGAAGCGCCAGTACACGCGCGACCTGATCGGCAAATGGGCGCAGAAATGCCATGTCCGCCTGGTCGGCAGCAACAATCTGGCCGGACTGGCCGAGGCCTACATGCGCGAGGGCTTTGTCGACGAAGAGGCCGTGCGCGCCGAGATCGCACCGTGCTTCGTCCAGCATGACGATTTGCGCACCGATATCGTCGTGCTCGCCTGCACGCACTACCCGTTCCTGGCCAACCGCATGCGCAAGACAGCACCCTGGCCGGTCGACTGGATAGACCCGGCCGAGGCGATTGCCCGCCGTGCCTTGTCGCTGCTTCCGGTAGTCGACGGGGCGTTGCCACAAGGCGAGCCCGACATCGCCGTCTTTACCTCGGGAAAGCCGGATTTCGCCATCAGCCGGCTGATGCAGGGTTTTGGATTGAGCGCACGCTAGGCAGGTTGGAAGACAATGCTGCGTTGATCCGGATCGGCCGAAACAAGCCTTAGCGTCAGGCCGTCGCCCTGCCTGAACCCGGAGGCCTTCACATTCGCAACGACAGGCATGTTCGAGAGCTGTACGCGCATACGCTGGTCGGCGACGTCGGTGACGACGGCCTTGAACATTTCACCCTGGCGTCCCTTCAGCATCACCGCCTCGGCAAGGTCGATGGCCGCGTGGTTGATCTGCGAGGCGCGGGCATCCGCGCGTCCCATCACCGTGGGTAGTCTGGCAAACGCCTCGGTGACGGCCTGCGGCACCGGCTGGCCGTTGGCTATTGCCAGCGCGCAGCGCACGACGTAGCGGTCTGCAAGCCGCCTCAGCGGCGCGGTGGCGTGGGCATAGGTCGCAGCCATGGCCTCGTGCCACGGCACAACGCCTTCCTCATAGGGTTGGTAGGACGCACCGGAACCGGCACGGCGGATTTCCAGCATCAGCGCCGCCTGTTGCCTGTCGCCCGGATCAAGGGTTCGCTGATAGTCGCGCAGACTGGTCGAAGCCGGCCAGGACAGGCCGAGAGCCTGTGCCGCGCAACGCAGTTTTTTCACCTTGGCAGCATCCGGCGGCGCCATCACCCGGAACAGCCCGGTCCGGTGTGCCAGCATGGCGTCGGCAATCGCCATGTTGGCAGCCAGCGAAAGCGCGGCGTTGTCTTGCTCGGATTGCAGCAGCGGTCTGAACGCAAGCTGGAATGTACCATCGGCAAGCTGTTCCACCTCCTGCTCGGGCGGGTCGACGCGGGAAGCACCACGACGCTCTTCGTTTGCCGCCATGCGCCGGGAAATTTCGGCAAAGCCTGCCGGAACGTCGGAGGCTCGCACGGTGTCATAGGCGAGTTTGGCGCGGCTCTGAATGATTGCGCGCTCCGCGCCGTCCAGCTTTACCGCACCGTCGCCGGCGATCCGAACCGTGAAGACAACAGCCGGACGCGGCCCGCTGGGCAACAGGCTCGCCGCACCCTCGGCGATCACCGGGGGATAAAGCCCGGCCTTGCCGTCCGGCAAATACAGGGTCTCGCCCCGCGCCCAGGCTTCGACATCCACCGCGTCGCCGTCCTCGACGAACCAGGCCACGTCGGCAATGGCATAGTGCAACAGAAGGTCGCTGCCGCTCGCCTCGATCGAAAAAGCCTGATCGAGATCGGTGGAAGTCGCCGGATCGAGTGTCACGAAAGGCATCGCCGTTCGGTTGGCATGCTGGCTGGGCACCCGTCTGGCCGCCCTCTGTGCCAGGGCCATCACGTTGGGCGGAAACCCGTCCGGCACATGGAACTCGGTGCGGATTTTTGAAAGGCCGGTAGCGAGTGCCTGCGAGGGATCGGTCAACGATTTCATGGCGCCGTCCTACACTGGCATTTCGGACACGGGAAGGCCGATTTGCCGGCAGGCGGGCCGGCCATGGGGACACGAGCGCGGACCGGGAGTTGGCCGCCAGAGCTGGAACTCTCGCCGAAGCGCAACGTTTCTTCTTCTGGCAGCAAAGGAGGAACCGATATGCCTGCAAAATCACAAGCCCAGCAAAAGGCCGCCGGCGCCGCGCTTTCGGCCAAACGCGGCGAAACCAAGAAAGGCGAACTCATAGGCGCTGCACGCGAAATGTATGAATCGATGAGCGAAAAGCAGCTTGAGGAATTCGCCGAGACCAAGCGCAAGGGGCTGCCCGAGAAGAAATCGGCGGACTGAGGCCCGGATACTGTGCCGTCAAAAACAAGAGCCCGCGGCCAAGACCGCGGGCTTTTCACTTCAGGTCGAAGCCGAAACTACCAGCGCCACCAGCAGCGCTTCACCTTGTAGCGGATGACCTTCTTGTGGCCGTGCCGCCAGACGACCTTCTTCTTCACCACGATCCGGCAGACCTGATAATGTCTGTGACCGTGCCAATGCCTGGCCATCGCCGGCTCGGGGACGGCAATCGACATCGATCCTGCCAGGACGGCTGCACTTACCAACGAAAGGAAGAATTTTTTCATACGACTTTTGGCTCCTCTAGCTCCAGTCCCTTCCTAATGCCGTTGGCAACGACACCGCCGCATCCGGCACCGCACTTAACACCAGAAAAGCTATAGGGTTGCCGCAGCCGCCGCCAGCAGCGAGCTTGACACCGGTTAAATCTCCGTTTAACGAGCCCACCAACACCGGGCCGCAATGCCCGGTGGTTTCTTTTGCATGGCAAGCCCCGGGAAATCAGGTTTATCGTTTCCTTGGTCTTGTCTAGACTGACGTGTCCCGTGGGTTTTCCATCGCATTGCGTGGAAGACCCTGTCAGGTCTCGAAAACGGAGGCCAGAGGAGGGCGCGTTTCCTTCACCCGGACCATGAGGTTCCGGGTGGTTTGTTTTGAAAGGGAATGCGATGAGCAAGCGCGAATCCGCGAAGTACAAGATCGACCGCCGTCTCGGCGAAAACATCTGGGGCCGCCCGAAGTCCCCGGTCAACAAGCGTGAATACGGCCCCGGCCAGCACGGCCAGCGCCGCAAGGGCAAGCTTTCCGACTTCGGCCTGCAGCTGCGCGCCAAGCAGAAGCTGAAGGGTCACTATGGCGACGTCTCGGAAAAGCAGTTCCGCAAGGTCTATGAAGAGGCTGACCGCCGCAAGGGCGACACCTCGGAGAACCTGATCGGCCTGCTCGAGTCGCGTCTGGATGCGGTCGTCTACCGCGCCAAGTTCGTGCCGACCATCTTCGCCGCCCGCCAGTTCGTCAACCACGGCCACGTCAACGTCAACGGCAAGCGCGTCAACATCGGCTCGTACCGCTGCAAGCCGGGCGACGTCGTCGAAGTGCGCGAAAAGTCGAAGCAGCTGGTCATCGTTCTGGAATCGGTCGGCCTCGCCGAGCGCGACGTGCCGGACTACATCGAAGCCGATCACAACAAGATGGTCGCAACCTTCTCGCGCATCCCCGGCCTGGCCGACGTTCCGTTCGCCGTGCAGATGGAACCGAACCTGGTCGTCGAATTCTATTCGCGCTGATCGGCCTCACTGCCGCAGATACCGAAGGCCGCCTTTCGAGGCGGCCTTTTTCTTTGTGCATCGCGCTTTGCGAAGCATCGACCAAAAACCGATTTCGATTTTCGAGCCAATGCGCTAATCCGGGCGCAACAGGGATTTGGGCCGACGCGCCATGAACATGTTGCCAAACGCCGATCTGCTTGAACCGGTTGCCGATGCCGAAGGCGGTTTCCATCCGCTGTTCGCCGACGTGCCGTCCTCGGTCGAATTCAACAAACTGCGCAAGCGGCTGTTGCGGCTGACCCGCCAGGCGATCGAGGATTTCGCCATGGTCAGGCCCGGCGACCGCTGGCTGGTGGCGCTGTCCGGCGGCAAGGATTCCTACGGCCTGCTCGCCATGCTGCTCGATCTCAAATGGCGCGGGCTTTTGCCGGTCGACCTTCTGGCCTGCAATCTCGACCAAGGCCAGCCGAATTTCCCAAAGCACATCTTGCCGGATTATCTCGACGCGCACGGCATTGCCCATCGTATCGAGTACCAGGACACTTATTCGGTGGTCACCGACAAGCTGCCCCAGGGCAGCACCTATTGTTCGCTGTGCTCGCGGCTCAGGCGCGGCCATCTCTACCGCATCGCGCGCGAAGAGGGCTGTTCGGCGCTGGTGCTCGGCCACCATCGTGAGGACATCCTCGAAACCTTCTTCATGAACCTGTTCCATGGCGGCCGTCTCGCCGCCATGCCGCCAAAGCTGCTCAACGACGACGGCGACGTCATGGTGCTGAGGCCGCTGAGCTACTGCGCCGAGGCGGATCTGGAGAAATTCGCCGCCGCGATGAAATTCCCAATCATTCCCTGCGATCTCTGCGGCAGCCAGGAAGGCCTGCAGCGCAACGCCACCAAAGCGATGCTGGACGATATGGAAAAGCGCATGCCGGGCCGCAAGGATACGATGTTGCGCGCGCTGTCCAACACCAGGCCTTCGCATCTGCTCGACAGAAAACTGTTCGATTTCGCCGCCCTCAACGGCAGCCTCACCGCAGGACAAGACATTTCCGATGACATTTGACGACCGTGCGATCGACTGGCTGGCCGAGCTTCTCGCCGATGCAGCCAAAGCCGAAATCATGCCGCGCTTTCGCCGGCTGGGCGAGGGCGATGTCCGCCAGAAGACTTCGGCCGCCGATCTGGTGACCGAGGCCGACGTCAACGCCGAGCGGCTGATCACGGCAAAGCTGCGGGAGCGTTATCCCACGGCGATGATCGTCGGCGAGGAAGCCTGTTCCGACAATCCGGCGCTCCTCCAGGGGCTCGGCGATGCCGATCTCGCCTTCGTCGTCGACCCGGTCGACGGCACGTTCAACTTCGCCTCCGGCGTGCCGCTGTTCGGCGTCATGCTAAGCGTCGTGGTCAAGGGCGAGACCGTGGCCGGCATCATCCATGATCCCGTGGGCAAGGACTGGCTGATCGGCGCCAAGGGCGCCGGCAGCCACATCCGCCATGCGCATGGCACGTTGGAGAAAGTGCATGTCGCCGACGCCGTGCCGGTGTCGCAAATGACCGGTTCGGTTTCCTGGCAATATCTGGCCGAGCCGCAACGCTCGCTGCTGGCGCGCAACCAGACCAAGACGCTGTCGCAGTTCGGCTATCGCTGCGCGGCGCATGAATACCGGCTGCTGGCCAGCGGCCATGCGCATTTCGTCGTCTACAACAAGCTGATGCCGTGGGACCATCTGGTCGGCGTGCTGATCCATGCCGAGGCCGGTGGCTATACCGCGCGCATCGACGGCAGCGCCTATTTGCCGTCGCATGTCGAGGGTGGCATCCTCGTCGCGCCCGACAGGGAAAGCTGGCAGGAATTGCGCCGCGAACTCTGGGCGGAGTAGGATCAATTCCTGCTCTGGCGTTCAAGCCGCCAGGCTTGCGGCCTCCAGACCAAAATCAATGCAGGTCGGTGACGTGCCCTGAAATGGGTGGGTTGTGCGGCTGGAACATCTTGCCGCGCTCGGCGATGAGGATCATCAGCAGGGCCGCGACCGAGACGCTGCAGAAGCCGGCCGCCAGCGGCGTCACCGTGCCGTTGAAGGCCTGGCCGATCAGCGTGCCGAGAATGCCGCCGAGAAACGTCTGCATGAAACCCAGGATCGACGACGCGGTGCCGGCCAGTTGCCCGAGTGGCTCCATCGCAAGCGCGTTGAAATTGGCGCCCAACGCGCCGAACGGGATCATCGCGCTGGCGAAGAAGGTGATGAACAGCCAGAGCGGCATGTTCATCTCCAGCGAAACGGTGAGCCAGGCAAGGCTGATCACCAGGAACAGCAGCAGCGCGCTCTGCGAGAGACGGCGCATGCCAATGCGGCCGACCAGGCGCGAGTTGAGGTAATTCGAAAAAGCAAGAATGCCGGCGACACCGGCGAAGATGACCGGAAACATCTCGCCGACATGAAAAATGTCGACATAGATCTGCTGCGCCGAGGCAATGAAGCCGAACATGGCGGCGAAAATGAAGGTGCTGGCGAAGGCGTAGCAAAGCGCCATGCGGTTGGTGAGCACGATGCGGAAACCGCCGAGGACGGATGATACTGTCAACGGCCGGCGATATTCCGGATGCAGCGTTTCCGGCAGCCGCAGCAGCGACCACGCCGATACGACCAGCGCTCCGACCGCCATGGTGACGAAGATCCAGTGCCAGCTCGCGAACAGCATGATGAACTGGCCGATCCCCGGAGCAATCACCGGGATGGCCATGAACACCATGAAGATCAGCGACATCACCTCGGCCATGCGCCGGCCGTCGAACGTGTCGCGCACGATCGACACCGCGATGACGCGCGTAGCCGCAGCACCGATGCCTTGCACAAGCCGGCACAGCAGCAGGATGGCAAATGACGGGGCGATGGCGGCAGCCGCCGCCGCCACGACGTAGATCGCCAGCCCGACGACCAGCGGCGCGCGGCGCCCGAACCGGTCCGAGATCGGCCCGAAGAAAAGCTGTCCGCCGCCGAAGCCCAAGATGTAGGCGGTGATCACATATTGGCGGTGGTTTTCATTTTCGACGCCGAGCGTGGCGCCGATCTGCTGCAGCGCCGGCAGCATGATGTCGATGGCCAGCGAGTTCAACGCCATCAGCGCCGCGCACAGCGCGATGAATTCCCAGCGCGGAATAGGCAAGTTGTTTGCCTGTTGCGGCGCTTGTGACTGCTGGTCCACGGCAAGTCCGATCTTTAAAACGAATATGCGCCGGCATGCCGGCGCATCGATTCGTCCTCACCCCGATAGGGGGAGGTAACATTTTGCCGGGGCGGGGCTGCCCCGGTCTCAAACCAGAATCAGGCGCCCCAGAATCAGGCGGGAGCTTTGACGCTGACGCCCTTTTCGACGAGGAACGTCTGCAGTTCGCCCGCCTGGAACATTTCGCGGATGATGTCGCAGCCGCCGACGAATTCGCCCTTGACGTAGAGCTGCGGGATCGTCGGCCAGTTCGAATATTCCTTGATGCCCTGGCGCAGTTCGGCCGAGGTCAGCACGTCGACGCCCTTATAGTCGGCGCCGATGTAATCGAGAATCTGCACCACCTGGCCGGAAAACCCGCACTGCGGAAAACCGGGCGTGCCCTTCATGAAAAGGACAACGTCGTTGCCCTTCACTTCGCTGTCGATGTAGTCGTTGATGCCGCTCATGGAATATCCTTTCACGCCTGTGGGAGTCAGGCTCGAAGCATAGCCATCAAATAAACCCATAGATGGGCCGAAACAAGATGTTTGCGCCGCTGCCGCGGAAATGGCGCAAAGGATCGCCTGTCTTGGGCCAAGCATCCCGCCCGATTGCAGCCTCCGGAAGATGATGAAAAAACGACATGGCGCCGCCCTTCTGATCGCCATCCTGGTGGCGGCGACAGCCATTATCTGGTGGCCGAGACGCCCGGAGCCGCGGCCACCGCTGGTTGTCGGCGGCGAATTGCCCGCACCCTGTCGGAATGTCGCTTTCGAGGCCGTGACCTATGTCGCCTGCGAGATCGATCTTCGAGCCGACAGCATCGGAGTTTTCCATGCCGGTGCCGACGGCAAGCCCTTCGGCTCGCTGGAGGCCTTTGACAAGGCGGTTGCCGGCGAGGGCAGGCCGGTGCTGCTCGCCATGAATGGCGGCATGTACCATGAGGATTTGTCGCCGGTCGGCCTCTTGGTCGAAGACGGCGTTGAAAAGTCGCCGCTCAACCTTGCCGATGCTGACGGCAATTTCTTCCTGAAGCCGAACGGCATCTTTCTGGTTGGCAAGGACGGCAAGGCCGCGGTCATGGAAAGCAGCGCCTATGCCGCGGCCAGGCCTGACGTCGCTTTCGCCACGCAGTCCGGCCCGATGCTGGTGATCGACGGCCAGATTCACCCACGCTTCGAGCCGAATGGCACATCTCGCTACATCAGGAACGGCGTCGGCGTGCGCGACGAAAACACCGTGGTGCTGGCTGTTTCGCGCTCGGAAGTGAGTCTCGGCAGCTTCGCGCGGCTGTTTCGCGACGCGCTTGGCTGCCGCAACGCGCTGTTCCTCGACGGCGCGGTCTCGGCATTGTCGGATGGAAAGAGAATGGTCGTCGGCGGTAAGTATCCGGCCGGGCCGATCATTTCAGTGTCGGCGAAGCCGATCACGTCCGTTTCGGCCAGGCAGCCGCTGACGCAGTAGCCGAGCCTGGCTTCAGTCCGGCACGCTGGTCTGCAGGGCCAGCGCGTGCAGCACGCCGCCCATATTGCCCTTCAGCGCGTCATAGACCATCTGGTGCTGCTGGACGCGGCTCTTTCCCCGGAAGCTCTCGGCCACCACTTCGGCCGCATAGTGATCACCGTCGCCGGCGAGGTCGCGGATCGTCACCTTGGCGTCCGGAATGCCGTCCTTGATCAGTTTTTCGATGTCGTGGGCATCCATTGCCATGGCAAAATCCTGTTCTGGGCGGCGGCTAGGCAGCTTGTGCGATGTGACTCGGGCGTAAGCCTAAAGCCTTTCCGGCTCGGATTGAAGCCGTCCTGTCCATCAACGCAGGACCTACGGGCCATCCTGCCGCGGGTGGACCACACCATCCTCGGTGATGTCGTCGCGGGTCGAGAACCCCCGGCCAAGCCTGAAGGTCAGGACATAGAGCGGAATGTTGATCGCCAGGCTGACGATGGGGAGATAGCTGGTCATTTGCCAGAGCGGCGAGAAGAATGGCTGGCCGTAGCCGTCGCAGGCCAGCGACGAGCCATATTCCCACAGCGCCCCTATGACCACTGCGACAATAAAAAGCTTGATGCAGGTGACGACATGTCTTGCTCGCGCCGGGTCCGGCAAAAGCCGGATCCAAAGCACCAGGCAGATGATCGGAACCGCATAAAGGAGGTTTTGCAGGACCAGCATCGGAAGCGCGCCGTTGGCCGCCTCAAGGAACTGCTCGCGCCTTTCCAGCAGCGGACAGACCTCGCTTGAGGTCGTCGACAGCAGGAAAAAGACGAACGGGCCGAGGAACCAGAAGAAGAACAGCGACGGCCAGAAGACGACAGCGATCAGCGTCCGGGCAGCCAGTCTGCTCAACTGGCCTTGTCCATGAAGCGCGGGAACCAGCCTTCATGGGCGGCGGTCAATTCGCTGACCGGGATCGCCCTGGCATCGCCAAGTTTCAGCTCGCGCCCGCCGGTCGAGCCGATCCATGGCGCAAAAATGCCGAGCTTGCTCTGCTCCTCGCGAATGGCGTCCCATTCCTTGCTCTGCGGATCGACCGACAGCGTCAGGAGGTAGCGGCCCTGGTCTTCTCCGAACCAGACCGGGATCGGATCGGTGCCGGCAAGGCCGGGAATTGTAGCGCCGATACCGGATGCCATCGCCATTTCGGCCAGCGCCACGGCAAGGCCGCCATCGGAAAGGTCATGCGCCGCGGTCACCACGCCCGACGCGATCAGCGCACGCACATGGTCGCCGACGCGCTTTTCATGCGCGAGATCGACGGGTGGTGGCGGCCCGTCGGTACGGCCATGAATGTCTCTGAAATAGGCGGACTGGCCGAGATGGCTGCCCCATGTCGCCGGCGCGCCGACCAGCACGATCATCTGGCCCTCGGCGGCAAAGCCGATGCGCGTCATCTTCGACCAGTCGGCGATCAGCCCGACGCCGCCTATGGTCGGTGTCGGCAGGATACCCTGGCCGTTGGTCTCGTTGTAGAGCGAGACATTGCCCGACACGATCGGGAAGCCGAGCGCCCGGCAGGCATCGCCAATGCCTTTCACCGCGCCGACCAGCTGACCCATGATCTCGGGCCGCTCCGGATTGCCGAAATTGAGGTTGTCGGTCGCCGCCAGCGGCAGCGCGCCGGTGGCGGTCAGATTGCGCCAGCACTCGGCCACCGCCTGCTTGCCGCCCTCATAGGGATCGGCCTCGCAATAGCGTGGTGTGACGTCGGAGGAGAAGGCGAGCGCCTTGGTCGCATGGCCCTCGACGCGTACCACGCCAGCGTCGCCGCCCGGCAGCTGCAGCGAATTGCCCTGGATCAGCGTGTCATACTGCTCCCATACCCAGCGGCGGGAGGACAGGTCCGGCCCGCCGAGCAGCTTCAGCAGCGCGTCGGCGACATCGGCCTTCGGCGCATCGCCGGCCGCCAATGCCGCCGGCTTCTTCGGCTCGACCCACGGGCGGTCATATTCCGGCGCCTTGTCGCCAAGGTCCTTGATCGGCAGATTGGCGACCTCGTCGCCCTGATGGATGACGCGAAAACGCAGATCATCGGTGGTCTTGCCGACGATGGCGAAGTCGAGGCCCCATTTGTGGAAAATCGCTTCGGCTTCCTTTTCCTTCTCGGGGCGCAGCACCATCAGCATGCGCTCCTGGCTTTCCGACAGCATCATCTCATAGGCGCTCATGCGCTCTTCGCGCACCGGCACCTGGTCGAGCTGAAGCTCGATGCCGAGATCGCCCTTGGCACCCATTTCGACCGCCGAACAGGTGAGGCCGGCCGCACCCATGTCCTGGATGGCGATGACCGCACCCGACGCCATCAGCTCGAGGCATGCTTCCAGCAGGCATTTTTCGGTGAAGGGATCGCCGACCTGCACGGTCGGGCGCTTCTCGTCGATCTTGTCGTCGAACTCGGCCGAGGCCATGGTGGCGCCGCCGACGCCATCGCGTCCGGTCTTGGCGCCGAGATAGACGACGGGCAGGCCGACGCCCTTGGCCTCCGACAGGAAGATCGCATCGGTCTTGGCAAGACCTGCGGCAAAGGCGTTGACCAGGATGTTGCCGTTGTAGCGAGCGTCGAAATTGACCTCGCCGCCAACGGTCGGGACGCCGAAGGCATTGCCGTAGCCGCCGACGCCGGAAACCACGCCGGAGACCAGATGTCGCGTCTTGGGATGGTCCGGCGCGCCGAAGCGCAGTGCGTTCATCGCCGCGATCGGCCGCGCGCCCATGGTGAAGACGTCGCGCAGAATGCCGCCGACGCCGGTCGCCGCACCCTGATAGGGCTCGATGTAGGAGGGGTGGTTGTGGCTCTCCATCTTGAAGACGACGCAGTCGCCGTCGCCGATATCGACCACGCCGGCATTCTCGCCGGGACCCTGGATGACCTGCGGCCCGGTGGTGGGCAGCGTGCGCAGCCACTTCTTCGAGGATTTATAGGAGCAGTGTTCGTTCCACATCGCCGAGAAGATGCCGAGTTCGGTAAAGCTCGGCTCGCGCCCGACCAGATCGAGGATGCGTTGGTATTCGTCGGGCTTCAGCCCGTGCGCGGCAATGAGTTCCGGAGTGATCGGCACGGAATTGGAAATGGTCATGGGCAGCGATTGGTATCCGTGGGAGAGGGGGATTTCTGAGTCCCCTCTTATCGCAAGCTTTGGCGTGATACACCCCATCCGCTGACGAAAAACGCCGGAAAGCCACAAGGCGAGGGGCAGTGGGACGTCATAGGGGAACGCTATGGCATCCCGGCCGTTAGGTCTCCAATCAATCAGGAGATCTGGATATGGCCACCAAGCAAGGCAAGAAAGACAATCGCCTCTCGGACAAGGAAGCTATGCATCTTGCCGAGATCACCGACGTTTCGCCGCAACAAGCCAAGGACCTGGCCGAGAAGCACGGCAAGGAAAAGGGCGCGAAGGAAGCCAAAAACTTCAAGGCAGAGGGCTGACCGAGGCCAGGGCCGCGAGCACCAGCTAAGCCTCAACGGGGTCAGGAAGACCTGTCGTAGCCGGCGCGGCCTTCCTCCAGCAGCCGCCGGATCACCGCGACGCCGCCGGCGATGTCCTCGCGCCGCCTTGGCTGCGATACCCCGAAACGAACGCCGTGGAAAACCTGCTCGGAGCGCCCGGCTTTGAACTCGTCCTCGTCGTCGAGGAGCACGCCATTTTCGAGGCATGCACTACGGAAGGTGCCGGACAGCCAGGGGTCGGGCAGAGTGAGCCAGACGAAGGGTACGCTGTCGTGTGACTTGAAGGCGAAGCCAGCCAAAGTCTCGCGCACGATGGCGATGCGGGCGGCGATTTCGGCGATGCTGCGCCGGCGGATATCGCCGGCTTGCCCGGACAGCACCAGCCGCGCATTCACCTCCGCCAGCAGGAACGGCATGCCGCCGGTCATCATTTTGTGGGCGACGCGGATGCGATGGCGATAGGCGGGCGGGCAGGAGAGCCAGCCGCCGCGGACGCCGGCGGCGACCGATTTCGACAGGCCGCCGGCAACGATGGTGCGCTCGGGCGCATATTCGGCGATGAGCGGCGTCGGATCCTCGGTCAGACCGCCATAGAGATCGTCCTCGATGAGGATGACATTGTACTCGCGCGCGACGCGCGCGATCGCCTCGCGGCGCGAAACCGACAGGATGGCCAGTGTCGGGTTCTGCACCGTCGGCATCAGGAAGATCATCTTCGGGTGCTTTTGCGCGCAGACGCGCTCAAAATCCTCGGGATCGAGACCTTCCTCATCCGATGCCACCAGTGCAACGCGCCGCCCGATCAGCCCGGCGCTGCGGGCGATCTGCGAATAGGTGAGGTGCTCGAAGGCGACATAGTCGCCGGGCGTGGTGAGCGCAGCGATCGCCGCCATGACGGCGGCATGGGTGCCGAGCGTGGGAACGACGGTCTCGGCCGCCGGGCGGAACGAATTGCGCGACAGCCAGCGCGCGCCGGCCTCGAACCAGCGCTCCGGGAAATCCCTGGTGTAGCTGGAAATCTCGTGCGGATGATCCTGCACCGTGCGCTGCAGCATGTCGGCGACAATGGCGCCCTGGCCGATGTCGGGCGCGGCCGTGCTGTCGAAGCGCAGCTTGCCGGGTGGTGCATCGACATAGCGCGTGCCTTGCACGGCGGGCTCGGCGAATTCGGGGCTCACCGCTTCCGATTGCTGGGCCAGAACATAGGTTCCGCGCCCGACCTCGCCGCTGACCAGACCGCGCTCGCGCAGCAACTGATAAGCCCGGCCGATCGTGCCGACCGTGGTGCCGATGTCATAGGCGAGATCGCGCTGCGGCGGCAATTTTGCTCCGGCGTCGATGATGCCCTTGTCGATGTCCGACTCGATGCTGTCGGCAAGGCGCTGATAGAGCGGGCCGGAACCGGTGGTGAGGTCAGGAAGCCAATTTGTCATGGTGACAATTTTGTATATTGCACCGAATTAGGAGTCAATACATATCAGCGCCGTACCGAAATGGGTACAATTTGCAACCTTGGCAGAAAGACAATGGATACATCAGAGACAATCCGCTGCGCGGGCATTGAACTGGTCGGGCCGCGCCCGTCGGGCCGGCGAGGCTTTGTCAGCCGCGTGGTCTATGTCGTCAGGTCGCTGGCGCGATGGATCGACGCGCTGATCGAGCGCCGTCGCGGCCGCTTGGCCCTGCTGGAAATGACCGACGAGCAGCTTAAAGATATCGGTGTGTCGCGTTCCGACGCCTACCGCGAAGGGATCCGGCGCTTCTGGGACTGACCCGGGACCGTTCCAGTCAGCGACGGGCGCCCGGTGCCCTGAGCCGTGAGACGCCCTTGTCGGCAAGCACGGCGAGGATGCACAGCACCAGAAAAACCCCGGTGACGGCCAGCGCCGCAAGCGCGACGCTGGCCGCGCCGTTTTTCGCAACGTCGAGGAACGGGTAGGGCACTTCGCCCGCGATCGGCGCCCGCGCCAGCGCATAGGCGAGATAGGCGATCGGATAGGTCATCCACCAGGAGATGTCGCTCCAGCGTGTCCTGCCGTCGGCGCCCGCCACCAGCCACCACAGCACGAACAGCACCGGCGTCACATAGTGCAGCAGCACGTCGCAGAATAGAAACAGGCCCTGCGGCTGCCAAAGCTGTGCCAGAACCGTGGCATAGACAATGAAGACCATCGCAATGGAAACCGCGACGCCTGCGCGCATCCGCGGTCCGGCAAAGGCGGGCAGCCAGGCATAGCCGCTGGGTGACAGCAGCGAGGTGTGGACCAGCACTGCGCCGATGTTGGTCAGGATGGTGAAGAAGCTGAACAGAAAGATGATCGAGCCGAGAAAACTGCGGCCAGCTTCCATCGACGCCGGGATGGTGATGCAGGCTTGCAGGACAAGCCCGCCCAGACCAATGACCAATCCCGCCATCTGCAGGAAGCGGCCCATGGCGTCAGGCGGCCGCGCTACAGGACGGATTGCCTGTCTGCCAGCGCGCAATGTCGGAGCCGATGCGAGCGCCGAGCGGATCGCCCATCAGCGGACCGAACACGTCGATGCGGCTGGAATTGCCGTGCGCCTGCACGACCAGCAACGGCTTGCCGCCATAATGCTTGGCAGGAACCAGCAGGAAGCGCGGCGTGCCGCTGAACGAGTTCAGCTCATTGGCCATCTGGTACGACTTGAAGGCGGGATCCTTGCTGGCAATCCAGCATTTGTGGGCCGATATCGCCACCTGTTCCATGGCGAGCAGCGAAGCGCTTTTGCCCACCGGCGCCGGCGCGCTCTTCGGGCTGGATTGGCAGGATGCCAACGCCAAGCCGGCGGCGATCAGGAGAGCCATCCGGGCAATCGTCAGTCTCATGGTCAGCCGCCCCCGCGCTTTGAAAGGAATTTCGAAAAAGGATATCAGGCGGCGATGCCGAGCGCGCCTTCGAACAACGCACGGCCATCGCTTCCGCCATGCGCGGCCTCGATCAGGTTTTCCGGATGCGGCATCAGGCCGAGCACATTGCCTTTTTCGCTGATGATACCGGCAATGTCATTGATCGAGCCATTGGGATTGGTGCCCTCGGCATAGCGAAACACCACCTGTCCTTCGCCTTCGAGGCGGGCAAGCGTGTCGGCATCGGCAAAATAGTTGCCGTCATGATGCGCCACCGGCGTGCGGATGATCTGGCCCGGCTGGTAGCGGCGGGTGAACATGGTGTTGGCGTTGGCGATCTCGAGCTTCACCTGCCGGCAGACGAATTTCAGCGAGGAATTGCGCATCAGCGCGCCGGGCAGCAGGCCGGCCTCGACCAGGATCTGGAAGCCGTTGCACACACCGATGACCATGACGCCCTTTGCCGCCTTTTCCGCCACCGCCCGCATGACAGGCATGCGCGCGGCAATGGCGCCGCAGCGCAGATAGTCGCCGAAGGAGAAGCCGCCGGGGATGGCGATCAGGTCGACATCGGGGATTTCGGTATCGGTCTGCCAGACGGTCGCCGGCGCCTGTCCCGAAATCTTGGTCAGCGCCGCGATCATGTCACGGTCGCGGTTGAGGCCGGGGAGAAGAACGACAGCGGATTTCATATCAGGCGATCTCCACCGCGTAGTTCTCAATCACCGTATTCGCCAGCAGCTTGTCGCACATCGCCTTGAGATCGGCCTCGGCCTTGGCCTTGTCGGTCTCCGAAAGCTCGAGATCGAACACCTTGCCTTGCCGCACCTGGCCGACGCCGCCGAACCCCAGTCCGGACAGGGCATGCTCTATCGCTTTTCCCTGCGGGTCTAACACGCCGTTCTTGAGGGTGACGGTGATGCGGGCCTTGATCATGCTGGACGGGTTCCTGTTCGAAGACTTAGCAATTCCAGGAAAAGTGTGAAGCAGTTTTCCGTCCGGAATTGCGTCAAAAAAGAAGATTTAGTGCGGCTTGCCTTTGATGCCTTCGGTCGAGGCGACCAGCACCGGGCCGGTCGGGCGCGGCGGCTCGTTCTCGTTCATGATGCCGAGGCGGCGGGCGACTTCCTGATAGGCTTCGACGAGGCCGCCCATATCGCGGCGGAAACGGTCCTTGTCGAGCTTGTCCTGCGTCGCCACGTCCCACAGCCGGCAAGAATCCGGCGAGATCTCGTCGGCAACGACGATACGCATCATGTCGCCCTCGAACAGGCGGCCGCATTCGATCTTGAAGTCGACGAGCTGGATGCCGACGCCCATGAACAGGCCGGAGAGAAAGTCGTTGACGCGGATGGCCAGCGCCATGACGTCGTCGATCTCCTGCGGGGAAGCCCAGCCGAAAGCGGTAATATGCTCTTCCGACACCATCGGGTCGTCGAGCGCATCGGCCTTGTAATAGAATTCGATGATCGAGCGCGGCAGAACGGTGCCTTCCTCGATGCCGAGGCGCTTGGACAGCGAACCGGCGGCGACATTGCGCACCACCACTTCGAGCGGAATGATCTCGACTTCCTTGATCAGCTGCTCGCGCATGTTGAGCCGGCGGATGAAGTGGGTCGGAATGCCCATGCGGTTCAGATGATTGAAGATGTACTCGGAAATGCGGTTGTTGAGCACACCCTTGCCGTCGATGACCTCATGTTTCTTCTTGTTGAACGCAGTGGCATCATCCTTGAAGAATTGGATCAGCGTGCCCGGTTCCGGTCCCTCATAGAGGATCTTGGCCTTGCCTTCATAAATGCGGCGGCGATTTTTCATCTGATTTTTTCTCTGGATTTGCGGGCAGGCGGCAAGCGACCAGTTCCTGTCCGTCTGCCTAAATTAGGGCGGCGACGGGTGGGGTTCAATGCCGGGTCTATCCCAATCACAGCGTTTGCTCAATCGGCAAATCCTTCTCGTTGGCCGCTTTCAGGAATGAAATGCCGCAGCGCAGCAAGTGATGTAGCATATTGACCGACCCGCGCCCTTTTGGTTTGTGCTGCGGCAACACACATATCCACCGCCAACGCGAATCGATTTCACCGGAGGGAAGCCATGAGCAGCATGAAAGACCGCGAAGAGGGTTTTGAGCGCAAATTCGCCTTCGACGAAGAACTTCGCTTCAAGGCCGCCGCACGCCGCAACAAGGCGCTTGGCCTGTGGGCCGCCGAAAAGCTGGGCAAGTCCGGCGCTGACGCCGACGCCTATGCCAAGGAAGTGGTTGTTTCCGACATCGAGGAAGCCGGCGATCACGACGTGTTCCGCAAGATCCGCAAGGATTTCGACGCCGCCGGCGTCGACCAGTCGGACCATCAGATCCGCCGCACCATGGACGAATTGATGGCGCAGGCGATCGAGCAGATCAAGAACACCTGATTCCAGCCACGTCTGGACCAATCGACCGCCCGGCCCAGCCGGGCGGTTTTTCTTTGCCTTTTCAGCCTTTTCCGGCTGAAACTGTGCGCGGGCCTGCTGAAGGGCCCGTGCCAACAAGGAAAAGCGCCGATGTCCCTGAAATCACGCCTGGCGGCGGATGAAACGCTGTTCACCGCCTGGTCCGGGGTTCCGGACGCTTTGACGGTCGAAATCATCGCCAAGCAGGGTTTTGACGCCGTCACGCTCGATATGCAGCATGGCGGGCACCATGAAGACTCGGTCTTGCGTGGTCTCGTGCCGGTGCTCGCCGCCAACAAGCCGGCGCTGGTGCGCATTCCGGTCGGGCGCTTCGACATGGCCAGCCGTGCGCTCGATTTCGGCGCCGAGGCAGTGATTGCGCCGATGGTGAATTCGGTGGCGGATGCAAAACTGTTTGCCGCCGCCATGAAATACCCGCCGCTCGGCGAGCGCTCCTGGGGGCCGACCTATGCCTTTCCGCGCCACGGCAAGGGCGACCATGCCGACTGGCTGCGCGACACCAATCAGCGCACCATGGCCTTCGCCATGGTCGAAACGCGCGCCGCGCTTGAGGCGCTGGACGGCATTCTCGATACGCCCGGCATCGACGGCATCTTCCTCGGTCCATCGGATTTCTCGATCGCCTGGTCGAACGGCGCCACTATCAACTCGACGCTGGAAAGCATGATGGAAACCGTCGCCTCCATCGCCGAGCGGACACGCAAGGCTGGCAAGCATGCCGCCATCTACGTCGTCGAGCCGGCGATAGCCGGCCGCGTCGTGGCAATGGGCTACCGGCTGCTGGCGATGGGCTCGGACCACGCGCTGATTTCACTCGGCGCAAAAACCCTGATCAAGAGCATGAACGATTCGATCAAGGGCTAAGGCGCGACGCCTTCCCCGTCAGGGCTTGAGGTCGGTCAGGAATTTGGCGAAGGTCATCGATCCCTCGGGCCACGGGCCGAAGCCGGCATCCTCATTGAGGTGACCGGTTTCACCGGCGTCGATGAACAGCGAGCCCCAGGCGCCGGCAATGTCCTCGGCAACCTCGAAGGCGCAGAACGGATCGTTGCGGCTGGCGATCACGATGGACGGGAAGGGCAGCGGCTCGCGCGAATAGGGGCCGAAGGTCATCAGGTGCCTCGGCCTTATCTCCGGATTGGCGACATCGGGCGGCGCGACTAAAAACGCGCCGGCGACCGGCTTCCTGAATTGCGGAATGGCCTGCACCGCGGCTGCCACGCCGAGCGAATGGGCAACAATCACCACCGGCCGCTCGGCTTCGTTGACGGCGTTCGCCACGCTCGCTGTCCAGTCCTCGCGCACCGGCTTCGACCATTCGGCCTGCTCGACCCGGCGCGCCGTCGACAGTTTGGTCTGCCAGCGTGTCTGCCAGTGTTCCGGGCCGGAATTGGTGTAGCCCGGCACGATCAAGATATCTGCGTCTTTGACTTTCATGCCGCTGAGATAGCGAGCAGCTCTGTCTCGTGCAACCATGTCGATGCACGCAATGTCATCACAATTGTGAACAACCTGTTCGATTCTTTCCGTCTTGTGTGAACGATCGGGATAGACGATCTGAGATGTCAGATTGGGACCATCGACAGAATTGCTGGGGCGCCTCGGACAGTGCGCCGAATGGAGAGTTTTATGAGCGAACTGCCTTTTGCCGCGACTACCCCCGTCAGTGTGTCACGCGTTGGCCTGAAGGCGCGCGATGCCGAGAGCCTCGCGGCCTATTACCGTGCCGTTGTTGGCCTGCAGGAATTGAGCCGCGCCGACGGCGCGATCACGCTGGGCGCCGCAGAGCGCCCGTTGCTGGTCATCGAGCCTGACGGGGCGGCCAAGCCGGACGATCCGCGCAGCGCCGGCCTGTTCCACACCGCTTTCCTGCTGCCCAGCCGCGCCGATCTCGGCCGCTGGATCAACCATGCTGCCGCCAACAAGATCCGTATCGAGGGCGCCTCCGATCATCTGGTCAGCGAGGCGCTGTATCTGACTGACCCCGAAGGCAATGGCATTGAAATCTATAGAGACCGCCTGCCGGAGGAGTGGAAGTGGAATGGCGACAAGATCGCCATGGCGACCGAGCGGCTGAACCTGGCCGCCGTGGCTGCCAGCGTGCCAGCCGGAGACGCCGGCTGGCAGGGCGCGCCGCAAAACAGCATTGTCGGCCATGTCCATCTGCGCGTCGGCAGGCCTGAAGACGCCGAAGCCTGGTGGCACCAGGAGTTCGGCTTCGACACGGTGGCCAAATATGGCGGCCAGGCGGTGTTCCTGTCGTCCGGCGGCTACCACCACCATATCGGTGGCAATTCGTGGCACAGCGCCGGCGCCGGCCGCCGCGATCCGTCTCGCTCGGGCCTCGCCTGGGTCGAGATGCGGTCGGACAATGTGACCAAGGAAACGAGCCGCGAGGATCCGTGGGGCACGGTGATCAGGACAGTTCCCGGCAAGGCTTGATTAGATAACGTTGGCGGTTGGCGAAAGCGGCGGCGAAATCGTCCTTCTCCCCGTGTAGTGACGGGGGGAAGGAAGCTAAGCTTCCCCAAATACCCGCTTGAAGATCGTATCGACATGTTTGGTGTGATAGCCAAGGTCGAATTTCTCGCGGATCTCGGCTTCGGGCAGGGCCGCGGTGACCTCCTTGTCGGCCAACAGTTCCTCAAGGAAATCAGCGCCTTGTTCCCACACCTTCATGGCGTTGCGCTGCACCAGGCGGTAGGCGTCCTCGCGGCTGACGCCGGCCTGCGTCAGCGCCAGCAGCACGCGCTGTGAATGCACCAGGCCGCGGAACTTGTTCATGTTCTTCAGCATGTTGTCGGGATAGACCAGCAATTTGTCGACGACGCCGGTCAGCCGCGACAGCGCAAAATCCAGCGTCACCGTGGCGTCCGGGCCGATCATGCGCTCGACCGACGAGTGCGAGATATCACGCTCGTGCCAGAGCGCCACATTCTCCATCGCCGGCAGCGCCATGGAGCGCACCATGCGGGCAAGGCCGGTGAGGTTTTCGGTCAGCACCGGGTTGCGCTTGTGCGGCATGGCCGACGAGCCTTTTTGGCCCGGCGAAAAATACTCCTCCGCTTCCAGCACCTCGGTGCGCTGCAGATGGCGGATCTCGGTCGCCAGCCGCTCGACCGACGAGGCGATGACGCCGAGCGTGGTGAAGAACATGGCGTGGCGGTCGCGCGGGATGACCTGCGTCGACACTGGTTCCGGCTTCAGCCCGAGCTTTTTGGCGACGTGCTCTTCGACATAGGGGTCGATGTTGGCAAAGGTGCCGATCGCGCCCGATATGGCGCAGGTCGCGATATCCTCCCGCGCATGCACCAGCCGCTCGCGGCAGCGCGAGAATTCGGCATAGGCCTGCGCCAGCTTGATGCCGAAGGTGGTCGGCTCGGCATGGATGCCGTGGCTGCGGCCGATGGTGACGGTGTCCTTGTGTTCGAAGGCGCGGCGCTTCAGCGCCGCCAGCAGGCCGTCGAGATCAGCGAGCAACAGATCGCTGGCTCGGCTGAGCTGCACCGCAAGGCAAGTGTCGAGCACGTCCGACGAGGTCATGCCCTGGTGGATAAAACGCGCGTCCGGCCCGACGAATTCGGCGAGATGGGTCAGGAAGGCAATGACGTCGTGCTTGGTGACGGCCTCGATCTCGTCGATCTTGCCGACGTCGAATTTGGCGGCGCCGCCTTTTTCCCAGATGGTTTTCGCCGCTTCCTTGGGGATGACGCCCAATTCAGCCAGCGCATCGCAGGCATGGGCCTCGATTTCGAACCAGATGCGGAAGCGGGTTTCCGGCGACCAGATGGCGACCATTTCCGGCCGGGAATAGCGAGGGATCATCCGTCAGTCCTGATATGTCGGTGGTTAAGTCCGCCTCCTAACAGAGGCGGACCAAATGCTCAACGCTGCTGGCGCGCAAACCACACGCTGGCGACGGCAAGCGCGATGAATCCGAGTGGAAAATAGAGCCTGACACCCAGCACCACGAACTGGTAGAGCGCCGTCAGTGAGGTGAACACCAGTTCGAACGCCCAGAGGACGGTGAAAGCCTCGGCGTGCCATTCGGCGTAGTAGGAGCGGTATTGCAGGGCAAACAGCCCGCCAGTGAAGGCGAGTGTCGCGGCAAGCAGGCAGATGAAGGCGGCGGCAAACGCCACTTCCGCCTGCCGGTCGAGCGAGATCAGCCGCGCCGCGAACAGGCCGATGGGAAAGGCAAGTGCTGCACCCATGGCATAGAGCAGGACGACGAAGCGGATCTTTTCCGGCGTTTCCCAATTGTCGAGCCAAAGCCCGGTCAGCGCGCTGGCGCCCATCGCCACGGCCCACAGCAAGGCGCCGAAAAGCGCCGCGACCGTCGACGGCACCGCGCGGCGGACACGATTGCCGGCGCGCTGGCGCCAGCTGGGTTGATCGAGCGCTGTCACAGGCGGCCGGTCACGGCGATCCAGCGAAAATCCGGCCCTTCGAAGCCGTATTGGCGCACCGCAATCAGCACCGCATAGGCGCTGATACTGTCGATGGAAAACGTCTGCACCGCGCCGATCCGGTAGCCGTTCGGGCAGCCGCGGCTTTTCGGGATCGATTTGTCCTCATGCAAAAGATGGGTCTGGCCGCTATCCCTGGCCTCGATGCGCAGCAGCCGAAAGCCGTTGATCTCGCCCTGGCTCTCACAGCCTGCCGTATTGTTCACGCCGATCTCGTCGAGCCGGAATTCCAGCGGCGGGTCGACCGGCGAAAAGATCGGCCGCGGGTTGACCACCATGCGGAACGGGTCGGCCGACAGTTCGGTCACAGGATTGAAGCCGGCGGTGATGCCGCGGTTTGCGGTAAGCTCGGCCTGGGCAATGATGACTTCGCCTTTTTGCCTTGCCTGCAGGCGGGCCGCGTCCAGCGAGGCGTTCTCGTCCTCCAGCCGGACCCGGATCGGCGTGCCTTTCAGGAATGTGTCGTCGGCGGTGTCGATGTAGTAGCGGTTGGCATAGGGAAAGCCCGATCCATCCGCGACGCCGTATTCCTCGAAGGCAAAGACACCGCCATCTCTAGTAAAGCCGAGGATCTCGAGCTCGGCGACATCGCCCGCCCGGGCGGCGATGCCGGATGCCAGCTGCACCAGCAGGCAAACGCCAATCAGCACAAGATTTCGCATCGAGGTTCCCGCTCCGGCTGCCATGGTTCGATCGTTCCCTATCATGAGACAGTCAAAACATCGTGCTATGCAAAAGGCGATGCATCCAATTGCGCCGCTGTTTGTTATCGTCGATCGTTTTCAAAAGGAGAACTCCCCATGACCGAGGCCAGCAAGATTCGCGAACATATGGAAGTGGTCGGCGCCGACGGTGTTCATCTCGGCACCGTCGACAAGGTCGAGGGCGACCGGATCAAGCTGACCAAGGCCGACAGCGGCATGGGTGGGCACAAAGGCCATCACCACTACATTCCCTTGAGCCTGCTGGCCGAGGTCGATGGCAAGAAAGTCTGGCTGTCGGCGAATTCGGACGTCGCGGTCAGCTTCGAGGAAGAAAAATCCGACCCGACCTGATCGGATTACGCGCCTAGCGCGACGACCACACCGGAAACAGATCGCCATCGGCCGGCGTTGCCGCATGGATGCCGCGGCTGATGGCGCGCGCCATGGTTGCGCCGGCGGCGGCGAAGAAGTCGACGGCATCGTCAGCTGAAAGCTCGATACCGCTCTTGCCGGTCGCCAGCGCGAACACCAGGTCGCCATCGGCCGGCGTGTGCACCGGCCAGATTGCACGCACGAAACCGTCATGCGCCGATATGGCCAGCCGCTTGGCAGCAGCCTTGGTCAGCACGGCGTCGGTGGCAATGACGGCGATGGTGGTGTTGCCGCCGGCCTCGCCGTTTCCGCCGACGCGCTTGTCGCGATATTTCAGCAGGATCCGCCTGGCGTCGTCGGGCATCGGCGAGGGATATCCGAGCCCGCCGAACTCATCGCCGATCTCGAAAGGTGCTGCCCAGAAATAGCGCGTTCGGGCAATGGTCACCGAACCGGTCGGATTGGCGGCGGCGAGCGCGCCGATGGTGACGCCGTTGTCGAGCACGGTAGAGGCCGAGCCGAGGCCGCCCTTCAGCCCGGAACTCAGCGCCCCGGTGCCGGCGCCGACGGTGCCAAGGGGAAAGTCGGTGACAGCATTTTGCGCCGCCTCATAGCCGAGGTCGCGGTAGGGCGGATAGCGGCCCCAATCCTTGTCGCCACCGTTGCGCAGGTCGAACAGGATCGCCGCCGGCACGATCGGCACGCGAAAGCCGCCGACATCGACGCCAATGCCCTTTTCGCGCAATGCAGCCTGCACGCCGGAGGCGGCGTCGAGGCCGAAGGCCGAGCCGCCCGAAAGCACCACGGCATGCACCGCCTCGATGGAATTATGCGGCTCGAGCAAATCGGTCTCGCGCGTGCCGGGCGCACCGCCGAGGATCTGCACGCCCCCCACCGCCGGTTCGTCGCACAGCACGGTCGTAACGCCCGATTTCAGCCTGGCATCGCTGGCATTGCCGACCCGCAGGCCGGCGACATCGGTGATCAGATTGCGCGGCCCGGTGCGGAACATCAGTTCGTCTCCGCCGGCACGAAACGTGTGCCGTCAAAGCGGAAGGCGCGGTAGAGGTTTTGGCTCAGATCGCCCTTGTCGTCGAAACGCAGCGGACCGATCGCGGTGGTGAAATCATGCCCGGTGAGCGCGTCGGCCAGCCCCTTGCCCGACGTCTCTGCTGCTGCCGAGGCCGCTTTGGCGATCTCCACCGCCGCGTAGGCTGGTAGCGTATAGCCGTCCGGCACGATGTTTTTGGCGGCAAAGGCGGCCAACACCTTGGGGTCGGCGACATCGGCCCATTCCGGCGGCGCGATCATAAGTGTGCCGACGGCGTAAGGCACGTCGCCGGGCGGTGTGCGCAAATTCTCGCCGCCGGCAAAAATAATGCCGGCCTCAAGCTGGCGGGCGTCGCGGCCCATGATGGCGATATCGTCGCCGTCGCCGCCGGCAAAGACATGCGTCGCGCCGGCCTTCTTCAGCCGGCCGATCAGCCCGATCTGGTTGTCGAGCTGCGGCCGGAACGTGTCGGTGAACACCGGCTTCAGCGCTGCCTGCTCGGCTGCGGCCCGCAGCGTCTCGGCGATTTCGCGGCCATAGATGGTGCCGTCATCGACAATGGCGAACAATTCGCCCTGCCACAGCCGGGTGAGAATGGTCGCCACCGCATTGCGCTCGTCGTCGCCCCGCGGCCCGAGCCGATAGACCGGCCAGCCGGTCTTGGCGCGGCGGTCGGTCAGGCTTTCGGTGCGCACGCCGACGGTAATGACGGGTATGTTGGCGTCCTTCAAGATCGGCAGCGCCGCCTGGATTGCCTCGGTGCAGAGGAAGCCGACGACGACATTGACCTTCGCCGCGGCGAATTCCCTGGCGGCGTCGGCCCCGCCATCGGCGGTGCAGGCATCATCAACCGTCTTGATCTCTACGCCGTTGGCTTCAGCTGCCAGGCCAGCGCCGGCCTCTATCTGCTTTCCGAGGATCGCCGACGGACCGGACAGGGGGGCTGCGACGCCGACAAGCAGCGTCTGAGCGCCGGCGCTTGACGGCAACAGCCAGAGCAGTGCCGCTATTACAGCTGTTAGGGGTCGCATTCTGACGAAGAATTCCTCCGTGCCGGTCGCATGCTTCCAGCGTCTCTTGCGCCAAGACCTAAAGGCTGCCCGCGCCAGGCGCAACACGCGAATTTGCGGATTGGCGTCAAGCACTTCGCTTGTGGCCTATTGTGTGCCGCCATATATAACGCTTGGATTCCCGCTTATGGAAAATCATCGGTGCTGAAGTTGAACGACATAGGGCCGCAGGCCTATCGCGACGCGATGGCGCATTTTGCCGGCCACGTCCATGTGGTGACCACCGACGGTCCCGCCGGCAAACGCGGTACGACGGTGATCGCCGCCTGTTCGGTGTCGGACACACCGCCGACCGTGCTCGTCTGCCTCAACCGCGAGAATGCCAAGAACGAACTGTTCATGCAAAACGGCCGGTTTGCGCTGAACACACTGGCTTCCCACCAACAGCCGCTATCGGTGGCGTTTTCGGGCCTGACCGGCCTGTCGTCCGGTGACCGTTTTGCGCTCGGCGAGTGGGATGTCATATCGACAGGCGCCCCGACGCTTAAAGGCGCTCTCGCCGTTTTCGACTGCGAATTGATCGACACCAAGGATCTGGCCACCCATCGTGTGCTTTTTGGCAAGGTGACAGGCCTGCGCATGGGCGATAATTTGCGGCCGCTGATCTACCACGCCCGCGACTACCACGTGCTGGAAAGCGGAGCAGAGGCGTCAACGGAGAAAGAATGACCGAGCTGAAACCGCGCCCCGCGCCGCGGACGATCGACGAAACGCTCGATCTCCTGACCGGTGCGGACTATGTCGCGGACCGCTCGCTCGCAACGGTCCTGTTCCTTTCGCTGCGCATGCAGCGGCCGCTGTTCCTCGAAGGTGAGGCCGGCGTCGGCAAGACCGAGATCGCCAAGGTGCTGGCGCAGGCGCTCGGCCGTCGGCTGATCCGCCTGCAATGCTATGAAGGCCTCGACGTCTCCTCCGCCGTCTATGAGTGGAACTATGCCGCCCAGATGATCGAGATCCGCATGGAGGAGGCGGCAGGCTCGGTCGACCGCTCCGACATGGAGCGCAACGTCTTCTCCGAAAAATACCTGATCCGCCGCCCGGTGCTTGATGCGCTGACCGGCAAAGCCGGTGCTGCCCCGGTGTTCCTGATCGACGAACTCGACCGCACCGACGAGGCTTTCGAAGCGTTCCTGCTCGAGATCCTGTCCGACTTCCAGGTGACGGTACCCGAGCTCGGCACGATCAAGGCGGAGGAGCCGCCGATCGTCATCATCACCACCAACCGCACCCGCGAAATCCATGACGCGCTGAAGCGGCGCTGCCTCTATCATTGGGTCGACTATCCCAACGCTGAGCGCGAGCTGGAGATCGTGCGCCGCAAGGTGCCGCAAGCCAACAGCCGGCTTTCAGCCGAAGTGGTGTCGTTCATCCAGAAATTGCGCCAGGTCGAATTGTTCAAGGCGCCGGGCGTTGCCGAAACCATCGACTGGGCCGGCGCGCTGACCGAACTCGACAAGGTGGCGCTTGATCCCGAAACCGTCTCCGACACGATCGGCGTGCTGCTGAAATACCAGGACGACATTGCCCGCATCGGCGCAGGCGAGGGCAGGCGCATCCTCGACGAGGTCAAGGCCGAACTGGCGGCAGCGGAGTAGTAGCAGTGAAGGCGCCAGGTGCCTACCCCGAAGAGGCCGACCCCAGAGAGGCGACGGAAGACGGGCGCATAGCCGACAACATCGTCTATTTCGCCCGCACCTTGCGCAAATCAGGCATGCGCGTCGGGCCGGCCTCGGTCAAGGATGCGATCGAGGCGGTGCTCGCCGCCGGCATCGGCTCGCGCGATGATTTCTACTGGACGCTGCACGCCGTGCTGGTGTCCCGGCACGAAGATCATCCTGTCTTCGACGAAGCTTTCCGGCTGTTCTGGAAATCGCGCGAACTGATCGAAAAGCTGCTGGCGATGTTTTCGCCGGTGGCGCCCGACACCAGGGAGAAACAAAAGCCCCGCGCCGCTGAAAACCGCGTCAGCCAGGCGATGTTCGAAGGCCACCAGAAGAACCAGCCGGTCAAGGAAATCCCCGAGTTCGAAGTCGACGCGCGCTTCACCTTCTCCGGCAACGAGGTGCTGCGCGGCAAGGACTTTGCCCAGATGAACGCCGCCGAGATGGCGGACGCCAAGAAGGCGATCGCTCAATTGCGGCTGCCCTTCGACATGGTCCGTACCCGGCGCTTCCGGGCTGATCCGCATGGCCGCCGCATCGATCCGCGCGCCATGATGCGGTCGGCCGCGCGCACCGGTGGCGAATTGATCCTGCCGAAATTCCGCTCGGCCCGCGAAGTCCATCCGCCGCTGGTCGTGCTCGCCGATATCTCAGGCTCGATGAGCCAGTACACGCGCATTTTCCTGCATTTCCTGCATGCGCTGACGGAAAAACGCCGGCGTGTGCACACCTTCGTCTTCGGAACGCGGCTGACCAATCTGACGCGGCAGATGCGCCACCGCGACCCCGATGCCGCCCTTGCCGACTGCTCGGCGGCGGTCAAGGACTGGTCCGGTGGCACCCGCATCGGCGATACGCTGGCCGAGTTCAACAAACAGTGGTCGCGCCGCGTGCTGGGGCAGGGCGCGGTGGTGCTTCTGATCACCGACGGTCTGGAGCGCGACGATGTCACCGGCCTGTCGGAAGAGATGGAGCGCCTGCACAAATCCTGCCGGCGGCTGATCTGGCTGAACCCCTTGTTGCGCTTCGACGGCTTCGAGGCCCGCGCCCGCGGCGTCAAGGCGATGCTGCCGCATGTCGATGAGTTCCGCTCGGTGCACAATCTCGATGCGCTGGCCGACCTCTGCGCCTCGCTGGACAAGAAATCGGCTGCTTCAGTCGATCCGCGCCGCTGGCTGGACGCTGGCATCAGGCGCGCAGCATAGCCATATGTTTACTTCTGCAAAAACAGACTCTGAGAGAAGCGATCATGGACAACAGCATCTATCTCGATGAGGCCCGCGACCCGCTGATCATCGCGGAAGGCTGGATGAAGGATGGCAAGGATGTCGCCATTGCCACCGTGGTCGAGACCTGGGGTTCGGCGCCAAGGCCGGTCGGCAGCCATCTGGTCATCGATGCCGAAGGCAATTTTCACGGCTCGGTCTCGGGCGGCTGCGTCGAGGGCGCGGTGGTGAGCGAGGCGATCGACGTCATCGACTCGGGGAAAGCCAAGATGCTGGAATTCGGCGTCGCCGACGAAACCGCCTGGCAGGTCGGCCTGTCCTGTGGCGGCCGCATCAAGGTCTATGTGGAAAGACTGGGCTGACCGCTTATGGACCCCTACGCCCTCAAAACACTGAATGCTGAACGCCGCGCCCGCCGCGCGGCGATCCTGGTTACCGACCTCGGTGACGGCCGCGACCGCATCGTGCGCGAAGGCGATCCCGTCGCCGGTGATTTGGGAGCGGCCATTGCCAAGGCATTTCGCACCGGCAATTCCGGCTCGGTCGAGGCGGAAGGGCGAACCTTCTTCCTCAACGCGCATCTGCCGCAGCCGCGCCTGGTGGTGATCGGCGCCGTCCATATCAGCCAGGCACTGGCGCCGATGGCCAAGATCGCCGGCTATCCCCTCGAGATCGTCGATCCGCGCACCGCCTTCGCCACGCCGGACCGATTTCCCGATGTCGCGCTGCATGCCGAATGGCCCGAGGATGTGCTGAAGCGCCAGCCGCTCGACAGCTACACGGCGCTTGCCGCGGTCACCCATGATCCGAAGATCGACGATTTCGCGCTAAAGGCCGCGCTCGACGCCAATTGCTTCTATATCGGCGCGCTCGGCAGCCGCAAGACCCACGCCAAGCGGGTCGAGCGCCTGCTTGCGCTGGGCGCCAGCGCCGACCAGATCGCGCGCATCCATGCACCGATCGGCCTCGACATCGGCGCGGCCAGCCCCGCCGAGATTGCCGTCGCCGTCCTGGCGCAGACGATCCACGCCTTCCGCTCGCGCGGCCTTGAAGCGAAAGGCGCGGCGGCGTGAAATTCGGTCCGGTTCCGATCGATCAGGCCGAAGGCGCAGTGCTCGCGCATTCCACCACGGCCGGTGAGCGGCGTTTTCGCAAGGCACACAGGCTGAATGCCCAAGATGTGGCGGTGCTGAAGGCGGCCGGCGTTTCCGAGATTGTCGCTGCGGTGCTCGCCGCCGATGATCTCAGCGAGGATGCAGCGGCTGAAAAGATCGCGGCCGGTATGCGCCACCGCAACATCGAAGCGAAGCCGGCTGCGACCGGCCGTGTCAACCTCCATGCCGAGGCAGCCGGCGTGTTCACTGTCGACCCGGCCATGATCAACGCCATTAATGCCGTCGACCCGACCATCACCATCGCCACGCTGGCGCAACATGCGCCGGTCGAGAAGGGCCAGATGGTGGCGACGGTCAAGATCATCCCGTTCGCTGTCGCTTCGGCCCTGGTCGATGCGGTGACAAAGATCTGCGCCAGCGGCGAGATCTTCGCCGTCAACGCTTATCAGCCGATGCGCATCGGCGTCATCCAGACGGTGCTGCCGGGCATCAAGGCCAGCGTGCTCGACAAGACGCTGCGCGTCACCGAGGCGCGGCTGGCGCGCTCGGGCGCCCGGCTGACCGCCGAGCGCCGCACGCCGCACGAGGTTGCGCCCGTCGCTGAGGCAGCGGCCGCGCTGGCGCGTGACAACGACATGGTGGTGATCTTCGGCGCCTCGGCGATGAGCGATTTCAGCGATGTTGTTCCGGCGGCGATCGAACGCGCAGGCGGGACTGTCATCCGCGCGGGCATGCCGGTCGATCCCGGCAATCTGCTGGTGCTGGGTATGCTCGACGGCAAGCGCGTCATCGGCGCGCCCGGTTGCGCGCGCAGCCCCAAGGAGAACGGTTTTGACTGGGTGCTCGACCGGTTGATCGCCGGCCTCGATGTCACGGCTGGGGATATTGCCGGCATGGGCGTCGGCGGCCTCTTGATGGAAATCCCAACCCGGCCGCAGCCGCGCGAGCCGTTGCCGGCGAAAGCCGGGGTGAAGGTCGAGATCGTCCTTCTCGCCGCCGGCCGTTCCAGCCGCATGGGCGGCCCGAACAAGCTGCTCGCGCTGTTCGACGGCAAGCCGCTGGTGCGCCGTACTGCTGAAAGGGCGCTCGGCTCGAGAGCATCCAGCACCATCGTTGTCACCGGCCATCAGCGTGAGCGGGTGCGCCAGGCTCTGGCTGGCCTCGACGTGATCTTCGCCGACAATCCGGATTTCGCCGACGGCCTGTCCTCGTCGCTCAAAGCCGGTATCGCCCGGGTAGGAGCCGAGGCAGCCGGCGCGATGGTCGTTCTCGGCGATATGCCGGGCGTCTCCTCAGCCGATCTCGACAGGCTGATCGAGGCCTTCCGTAGGGACGGCGGCCATTCGGTGGTGCGCGCGGCGCATGACGGCCGCCGCGGCAATCCGGTGCTTTTGCCGCGCGCACTGTTTCCAGCCATCGCCCATCTCGAAGGCGACACCGGCGCCCGCCATCTGGTCGAGGCCGAAGGGTTCGACGTTATCGATGTCGAGATCGGCGACGGCGCATCAATCGATGTCGACACACGCGAGGCAATGGAAGACGCCGGCGGCGTGCTGCAGGATTGACAAAGCGCGGCCGAAAAACGCATGGCTGAAGCATGGCTCTTCGCTTCCAACTCTCCCGCGCGCTGCTAACCGCAATCGCTCTTTCGCTGTCCGCCGTCCGTGCCGACGCCCTCGAACTAAAGCCTTACAAGGACGATCTCTTCGCCTATCCGGCGACGCTCTCGTCCACGGATAAAGGTGCCTATACGGTCATCGACTATCGCGAAATGCGCGACATCAATGCCCGCGATGAAGTGCCGGAAAAGCGCGTACACGCGCAGTATACCGACACCGGCGTGCGCAAGGTGCAGCAGGATTTGCTGCTGAAAACCGATGCCGGCGATGTCAGGCACGTCGCTGTCGGCAAGACCGAGGGCGCCGGCATCATCGTGCTTTATCTGCACGGGCAGGGCGGCAGCCGCAAACAGGGCGTCGACGACTTCACCTTCGGCGGCAATTTCAACCGCATCAAGAACCTGATGGCCGGCAATGGCGGCCTCTATCTGTCACCGGATTTCACCGATTTCGGCGACAAGGGCGCGGCCCAGGTCGCGGCGCTGATCGGCCACTATGCCGAGGCCTCGCCGGACGCGAAGATTTTCGTCGCCTGCGGCTCGATGGGCGGCGCGCTGTGCTGGAAGCTGGCCGGCCGCAACGACACGGGACGGCGCATCAACGGGCTGCTGCTGCTCGGCTCGCTCTGGGACGAAAGTTTCCTGTCGAGCCCGGCCTACAGGCGCCATGTGCCGGTGTTCTTCGGCCAGGGCAGCAAGGACCCGGTCTTTCCGGTGGAGAAGCAGGAAGCCTTCTTCCGCTCCATTATCGCGAACTCGAAAGCCTATCCCTATCCGACACACTTCGTCCGTTTTGAAACGGGCACCCACGGCACGCCGATCCGCATGGTGGATTGGCGCGAAACGCTGAACTGGATGCTGTCGAAAGCGCCCTGAGCCGATGGCAATCGATCAAGGCGCGGTGTTGTAGTCGACCACTGTCTGTGGGTTTTCCTCTCCGTCATAAGACGCGTCCACGTCGTACTGGACCAGCGAAAAATCGCCGTTGCGAAACAGATAGGTGCCGCTGTCGGAGGCATCGCCGACACCACGCCATTTGTTGAACGTGCGGATCGTCCTGGTTTCTTCGTCATATTCGGGATTGGTCGCCCAGCCGGTCGTGTGGAAGCCGGTGACGGTCACACCGAGCAGTTTGCCGTCGCTGTCGTTGTTTTCGTAGCGTATGTCCAGTTCCGGCTCGGCGAACTGCAGCTGCAGCACACCGCCAAGCGCGTCGGTCATGTAGTAGATCGAGGCGGTATTGTAGGCAGCGGCGGAACAGTAGAATTCGAACAGCCGCGTCTCCTTGTCGGGATCGCCTTCAGCCGCGTCCTTGTCCTTGTATTTGATCGAAAAAGCGTTCGGCTCCTCGCCGAGGAATTGCTTGTCGCACTGGTCGCCATAAGTCGCCAGGAAAGCCTTCTTGGCCTGTTCGAGCGCGGTGTCCTTTTTCGGCGGCGGCGGTCCGTCGCCGCAGCTTGGCGGCAGCGCCTCCTCGAAATCGGCCTTGGACGGCTTCAGCGCGCCCTTGTCGATGAAGATCGGCTGGAACGGCGGAGCCTGGACCTGAGCGTTAACCTGGCGCAGCGTGTAGCAGCCGGCGAAGACCGCCTCTTTGCCGTCCTTGCCGCTGGCGCGGATGGCGACGGGGACGCTGTAATAGATGCTGCCGGCCGCGCCCTCATCGGAAACGGCGCCGGTTTCGACATCGACCTTGTCGGTGCCGTCATAGCCCTTGACGAATGTGTCGAAATCCTTTGCCGGCTTGGTATCTCCGTAATAGCCCCAGGCGCGTGCGAATTCGTGCCGGTTGATGGCGCTGTAGAGCGAGCGGATCACGGCCTCGGGGCTCGATCGGTCATCGACATAAGGTGCTTGGGGGGCGTCGTCGGCGGCGAGCGCTGCCTGGCCCATGCCGGCAAGGGAGAGAATGGCAGTCGCTGCGAGAAGGATGCATCTCATAGGGAATCTCCGCTCGGTAACGAAGATTCTACCACGGCGATTGCGGCGACGCAGTGACGCCCTTCACCCGCAGCTTGAAGAATCGCGCGCCGAAGCGCTACGTCCAACTATCGGCGCTTGGCCGCAAGGAGATTACAGACATGACGATATCGATGTACGAAGCCTCCGTGCCGGTGTTTTCGGCCAGGCTGAAGGCGCTGTCGAGCATTCTGACGGCTGCCGAACAGAATGCGCTTGAGCGCAAGATCGACCCGCAAGTTTTTTTGACCGCAAGGTTGGCGCCGGACATGTACGCGCTGACCAGGCAGGTGCAGGTCGCAACCGACCACGCCAAGGGCGCGCCCTCGCGGCTGGCCCGCCGCGAAGTGCCGAAATACGAAGACAATGAAGCGAGTTTCGCCGAGCTTCAGGCGCGCCTCACCAAGACGCTTGAATTGCTGGCGTCATTCTCGGCTGCCGAATTCGATGGCTCGGATGACAGGATCGTCGAATTGAAGTTTGGCCAGCGCGAGGTCTCGATGCCCGGACTGCAGTACCTGCTGCATGTCGCCATGCCCAACTTCTATTTCCACGTCACGACCGCCTACGACATCTTGCGCCACAACGGCGTGCCGCTGACCAAGGGCGCCTATCTCGGCAATCGTTGAGGAATTCGGCGTTTCGAGGTTTCCCGGTCGCTGCCGGGAAACCTCGTCTTGCGCTGGTTCAGCGCATCGACATTTCGCGTGCGATGCGCGGGAAATCGGCAGGCTTGATGCCGACGTCGGCGCGGTCGGCATTGCTCATCGAATGCAGCAGTGCCAGTGCCGAGCGGTAACGCTGATGCTCCTGCGGACGCGGACGGGCAAACATTTCAGTGAAGAACCCCATGATTCGGCCCCTAGTTGATCCTCCACGGCATCGAATATAGGAAAAATGTGAAGATTGTGCAGTGCAGCATTTGCATGGCAGCCATGCCAATTTTTTTCGGCACAATTGGCTCATCTGCTGAAACTCTTGGCGCGGCCCGACCGTACGCATAGACGCTGGCACATGGCCGGCTTTTCCTCGCTACTCCTGGCGAATTTCCGGGCTGCATGAAAATGCGGTCCGGCTTTTTGTTAGGCTTCCCTCACATCAACCGATCCGCGCAAGCCCGGGGAACGCCTAAACTGGTTAAGATCAGTGGCATTCATTTTTAACGAGCCGGTTCTATGGTGCGACCGGCTCTGTTCGCATGCGCAAAAAGAGGGGGAGGCTGACATCGGCGCCAAGCGGGATTTCGCTTCCTTGCTCGACGATCTGTTCGTCGCCTCCGACAAGGACGAGGCTGGTGAGGAGACAGGCGCGCGGCCGTCGATCCCGTTCGACTATCTGTCCGTGGCTGACGAGCTTCATTCCGGTCGCATAAAAGTCTCCGGCGAAACCTTCACCGCCGAATATCGCGAGTCTGGGTCCGATCTTGCCGCCGAATTCGCCGCACTCCTCGACCAGGCCAAGCTGGCACTGGCCGGCGAGGAAGCAAAGCCCGAGGAAAGACTGCCGCCGATCGATCCAGAGGCGATTGCCGTCGAGCTCGGTCTCGATCATCCCGTCAAGAACGCCGATCTCGGCCGCATGCGCCGCAGCTTTGCCTTCGCCAATCATCCTGATCGCGTCGCGCCGCATCTGCGCCAGCGCGCCATGATCCGCATGCAGGTGGCAAACATGCTGATCGACGAAGCCAAGCGGCGCGCTGTCGCCGGCGCAAGGCGCTGATTTTTTCTCCTTCACGCGAAAGTCGGGTTCCCTGAGGCTTGGAGAGCGTCTCTGCTTTCCCTATAGATGCGGCTTCATTTTCCGCGCAGCCGCGCAAAAATTCCCGCCGGAGAAATTCCATGCACAAGCGCCGTCTCGGTCGGACCGATCTTCTTGTTACCCAGATCTGCCTGGGGTCTATGACTTGGGGCCAGCAGAACACCGAGGCCGAAGGGCATGCGCAGATGGATCTGGCTTTTGAGCGCGGCGTGAATTTCATCGACACCGCCGAGCTCTACCCGATCCCGCCCAAAGAGGAGACGCAGGGGCGGACCGAGAAGTTCATCGGTAGCTGGATGAAGGCCAAGGGCAATCGCGACAAGGTCATCCTCGCCTCGAAAGTGGTCGGCCGCACCGCCAACCGCTGGTTTCGTGGCGACCGGCCGTCAAAACTGGTGCGCGCCGACATCTTTGACGCCATCGACAAATCGCTGGCCAAGCTCGGCACCGACTATCTCGATCTCTACCAGATCCACTGGCCAGAGCGCGACATTCCATGGGGCGCCAACCCGACCCGCGTCGGCGCCACGCCGCGCCGTGTCGACGCCGTTGGCGCGCCGGCCGGCGAGACGCCGATCGCCGAGACGCTCGCCGTCTTCGAGGAACTGGTGAAGGCCGGAAAAATCCGTCATCTCGGCCTGTCGAACGAAAGCTCCTGGGGCGTCATGCGCTTCATCGCCGAGGCCGACAAGGGCGTCGGACCGCGTGTCGTCTCGCTGCAGAACGCCTACAATCTCGTCAACCGCACCTTTGAGGTGAACCTCGCCGAGGTCTGCGAACGCGAGCAGGTTGGCTTTCTCGCCTATTCGCCGCTGGCGCAAGGCTATCTCACCGGCAAATACGATCATGGCGCGCGCCCGCAAGGCTCGCGTTCGCAGCTCTTCAACCGCGGCCAGCGTTACGAGACGCCGAATGCCGCCGAGGCGCAGCTCGAATACAACGAACTGGCGCGCTCCTTCGGCCTCGAGCCGGCGCTGTTCGCCAATGCCTATGTCGCCAGCCGGCCCTTCGTCACGTCGAGCATCATCGGCGCGACGACGATTGCGCAGCTTGAGATGGCGCTGTCTTCGGCGGACGTGACCTGGACCGACGAGATGCAGAAGGGCGTGGATGCGATCCACCAGCGCGTCGGCAACCCGTGCCCGTAACGCGGCAGTTCGGACGGAATTGCCAAGCAAAGACAAGGGGAAGGGGACAGCAATGGATTTTCCGATCGAGACCGTCAGGGGGAAATTTCCGGCGCTGGACCTGACCGACAAAGGCCGCCGGCGCATCTATCTCGATAATCCGGCCGGCACGCAGGTGCCGCAAGTGGTTGCCGACGCAGTAGCGCGCTGTCTCTTGACCACCAACGCCAATCTCGGCGGATATTTCGAAACCACGCTTGCGGCGCAAAAGGTGGTCGACGACGCGCATGCGGCGATGGCCGATTTCCTTGGCGCGGCGAGCCATGAGGAAATCGTCATCGGCGCCAACATGACGACGCTGACCTATCACATGTCGCGCACGCTCGGCCGCGATTTCAAGTCGGGTGACGAGATCATCGTCACCCGCATGGATCACGAGGGCAATGTCTCGCCCTGGCTGCAGCTGGCCGAGGACCTTGGCCTCGTTCTGCGTTTTCTGCCGTTCGACGAGAACAGCTGGCAGGTCGAGGAGGCGGCGCTGAGCGCACTGCTCACCGACAAGACGCGGCTGGTGGCGCTCAACTATGCCTCGAACCTCACCGGCTCGATTAACCGGGTCAAGGCGCTGACGGCGCTCGCCAAACAGGCCGGCGCGCTGGTCTATGTCGACGCCGTGCAGTTCGCGCCGCACGGCCTGATCGACGTGCAGGAGCTCGGCTGCGATTTCCTGGTCTGTTCCGCCTACAAATTCTTCGGCCCGCATATGGGCATCCTTTGGGGCCGCCGCGACGTCATCGACGCACTGAAACCCTACAAATGCCGCTGCTCGTCCAATGGTTTGCCGGAGCGCTTCGAACTCGGCACGCCGCAGATCGAATTGATGGCCGGGCTGACCGCCGCGGTCGACTATTTCGCCGATCTGGGTTCAGCGGCCGGCGAGGGCGGTTCGCGCAGGCGCAAGATTGCCAGGGCATTCGAAGTCTCGATCGCCCATGAAAACCCGCTGGCGCTGAGACTGATTGAAGGCCTGTCCGATATCGAGTGCCTGACCATTCGCGGCATTACCGATCCGAAGCGCATCAGCGAGCGCGTGCCGACGGTGTCCTTCACGGTCGACGGCATCGTTCCGGAAACGATCGTTCGGCAGATGAATACTGAAAACATCTTCCTGTGGTCGGGCCACAACTACGCTTGGGAGATCGTCCACCAGCTCGGCATTCCGGCCGAGCAAGGCGTCGTGCGCATCGGCATCGCGCATTACAACTCGGCGGCGGAGATCGACGAGACGCTGGAAAGCGTGCACCGGGTCATCGCCATGCTGAGACAACAGCGCTAGTCAATTATCGCTGTTTGCCGCCGAAGCCGGTGAGGAATGCGGTGAGGTTGTCGCCGAGCGGGTCACAGAGATAACCGCCTTCCTGGACGATCACCGTCGGCAGGCCGAGCTTGGCGATCGCCTCGCCGATGCGCGCAAAGCCGGGCGTGGTCACCGAAAGCCCGCCGAACGGATCGCCCTCGAACGCATCGAGGCCGAGCGCCACGACCAGCACGTCCGGCGCGAAGGCGCGGATACGCTGGAACGCTACACCAAGTGCTTCGAGAAACGCCGCATCGACGGATTTGCGCGGCAGTGGCAGGTTGAAATTATAGCCGAGGCCCGGCCCTTCGCCGCGCTCGTCGGCATAGCCCCAGAAGAACGGATAGAAGCGCACCGGATCGGCATGCAGCGACACGGTGAGAACGTCGGATCGCGCATAGAAAATGCCTTGCGTGCCGTTACCGTGATGCAGGTCGACATCGAGGATCGCCACCCGCGCGGCCTGCTTGCGCAACACCTGTGCTGCGACCGCCGAATTGTTGATGAAACAGAATCCGCCGGCGACATCGGCAAAGGCGTGGTGGCCCGGCGGCCGGCAAAGCGCATAGGCGGCAGGCGCGCCAGCCATGACGGTTTCGGCTGCCTCGACCGCGCTCCAGGCGCTCCACAGCGCGCTCTGCCAGGTCTCGGCCGAAATCGGGCAGGCGGTGTCGGCCATGTGGTAGCCGGCCTGGCCGACCGCCGAGGCCGGATAGGCGCCGTCGCGCGCCAGCGGATGGATGTTGGGGATGACTTCCGCCGAGGCGCCTTCGATGCGCTGCCAGCGCGCAAAAATGTGCTCGAGGAAGGCGAGATATTCGGGCGTGTGCACGGCCGCCACCGGGCCGAGACCATGATCCCGGGGCCGTTCGACCGTCAACCCGGCAGATTTTGCGCCGGCTAACAATCGCTCGGCGCGCGCCGGCTGCTCGGGGTTGGGTTGCGGCGCGCCGCTGGACAGAAAGGCTTTCGGATCGTGGCGTTTCTGCTCCTCGGCAAAGAAAGCTTTCATTCCGTCTCCTCATCCTGCATTGCATCGGCAAAGGCGAAGAAGGCATCGCCGACGATCTTCTGCGTCTGCTCGTAGTGCGCCCAGCCGATGCCGAGCTTCTCATAAAACGCCTTGGCGCCGTCATTGTCGGTGTCGACGGACAGCCTGAGATAGGCGCCACCATCCCTGCGGCAGTCGCGCGCGACGCGGCGCAGCAGCTTTTCGCCGATCTTGCGGCCGCGAAACCGGTCCTCGACATAGAGGTCCTGGATATAGACGCCGGGCCGTCCCATCCAGGTCGAGAAGATCGGGAAAGAGAGGCACAGCCCGGCAAACTCGCCGCCGACCTCGGCGATCAGGGTGGAGAAGGCGGGTTTTTCGCCAAAACCGTAGCGGCGAAGATCATCAGCGGTGGAGGTGATTTCCTGATGCGCGCCGATATGGGTGCCGAGGCGCAGAAGCGCGGCGTAGATGGTGTCGACGTCCTTGATGGTGCCGGGGCGGATGACGATATCGCCGGTCATGCTGATCTTCTTCGCCATGGATCAGGCCACGGTTCCGGCTGAGCCGTTCAGGAGATCGTCAAGTTCGCCGATATCGTCTTCCGAAAAGACGCGAATGCCGTTGGCTTCCAGGAGCGCGGTGGTCGTGCCACGGCCGGCCACACGCTTGCCCGAAAAGCTGCCGTCATAGACGAAGCTTGAGCCGCAGGACGGGCTGCCGTCGGTGAGAACCGCATAGCGACATCCGGTTTCCCGGGCGAGTTCGAGAGCAAGCTGCCCGGCTTCGAGATAGAGTGCGGTCACATCGTTTCCCGTCTGCTCGACCACCTGGCCCTGGCCGTGCAGCACAGCGTCGCCTGTGCCGCGAATTTCCGCCGGCGGCCGCGGCGTGGAGAAGCCTGCCGCAACCTCGGGGCAGATTTGCACGACCCGCCCTTCCGCCTGCCATCGCGTCAATACCGGATGGTTGTTGAGCCGGTAAGAGCCGTTGTAGCGGACGTGGCTGCCGAGCAGGCAGGCTGAGACCAGAATCCTTTCCATGTCAGCCTCCTTTTACCACGCGATCCGGTGCGCCCCTAGAAGGCTACCCGGTCGCCACCCTTCAGCGCCAGCATGTCGCGCGCTTCGGCCGGTGTGGCGACGTCCAGCGACAGCCCGTCGAGAATGCCGCGAATACGGCGCACCTGGTCGGCGTTGGATTTCGCCAATTGGCGGCCGTCGTAGAGACTGTCCTCCAGCCCGACGCGGACATTGCCGCCCATCGCCGCCGCAATCGAGATCAGCGGCATCTGGTTGCGGCCGGCGGCGAGCACCGAGAACTGGTAGCTGTCGCCGAACAATTTGTCGGCGATGCGCTTCATATGGATGAGATTGTCCGGGTCGGCGCCGATGCCGCCCAGAATGCCGAGCACGAACTGGATGAAGAGCGGCCCCGACACCAGGCCGCGGTCGCGAAAATGCGCCAGCGAATAGAGATGGCCGACATCGTAGCATTCGAACTCGAAGCGCGTGCCGCAGCCCTTGCCGAGCTTTTCCAGTACGCCTTCCATGTCGGCAAAAGTGTTCTTGAAGATCGTATCGCGGGTGGCTTCGAGCAGCTTCGGCTCCCACTCGTGCTGCCATTCCCGTGGCTTGTCGAGCATCGGAAACAGTGCAAAATTCATCGACCCCATGTTGAGCGAGCACATTTCGGGCTCGGCCCTGAGCGGCGCCGCCAGCCGGTGATCCAGCGTCATCAGCGACGAGCCGCCGGTGGTGATGTTGAGCACCGCATCGGTCGCCTGCTTGATGCGCGGCAGGAACTGCATGAACACCTCAGGATCGGCGGTTGGCCTGCCGTCCTTTGGGTCGCGGGCATGCAGATGCAGGATCGAAGCGCCCGCTTCGGCCGCCGCGATGGCGTCCGTGGCGATCTGGTCCGGTGTGACCGGCAGATAGGGCGACATGGACGGCGTGTGCACCGAGCCGGTGACCGCGCAGGTGATGATGACTTTTCTCGCCATTTTGCGCCTCAGCGATTGACCGGCAGGTCGAGTTCGACAGCAAGTGCTTCCAGAGTGTCGCCAAGGACCGCGATAATCTCACCGATCTGGTCGTGGGTCGTGATCAACGGCGGGCAGACCATGAAATTGTCGCTCACCGGTCCGCCACGCACGCGCCGCGAGTAGATGATCAGTCCGCGTTCAAAGGCCAGATCGATCAGCCGCAAATTGGCGTTGAGATTTTGTGGCAGTGGCGTCTTGGCCAAGGGGTCCGCGTAGAGTTCCGCTCCCATGAAAAGGCCCTTGCCTCGCACGTCGGCTATGAAAGGAAAGCGGCTCGACAGGGCTTCAAGCTCGGCCCTCAGAATCTCGCCCATGGCGGCGGAATTCTCGACCAAGCCAAGGCGGTCGACCTCGCTAAGAACCGCAACGCCCGCTGCGCAAGCGACGGGATTGCCGCCATATGTGTGGCCATGAAGGAATCCACCCGCGTCAATGACCGGCCCGACGATCCTCTGCGTCGCGGCAAGTGCGCCAAGCGGCGCATAGCCGGATGAAAGGCCCTTCGATAGCGCGACGATATCCGGCCGGCAGGACCAGTGGTCACCGCCCAGGAATTTGCCGGTGCGTCCGATGCCAGTCATCACTTCGTCGTGGATGAGCAGGATGCCGTAGCGATCGCAGATTTCGCGGATCCGCGCAAAATAGCTGTCCGGCGGGACCAGCGCCGCGGTCGCGGCGCCGCCGATCGGCTCCATGATGAAGGCGAGCACACTTTCCGGCCCTTCCTCCAGGATCTTTTCCTCCAGCATATTCGCGTAGCGGACACCTCGCTGTTCCATTGACAGGTTGTCGTGATCGCGATGAACAAACGGGGCCGGCACCAATGGCATTGGCCGACCGATCGGATCGAAGGTCTTGGTGAGAATGTCATCGCCGGTTACGGCAAGCGTGCCGACTGTGACACCATGATAGGAGGGCATGCGGCCGATGGTCTTCCAGCGTTTGTGCTGACCTGTTGCTACGGCCCATTGCCGCGCGAGCTTCAGGCAGGCTTCGATCGCCTCGGAGCCGCCGGAAACGAAATAGATGCGGTTGAGCCCGTTAGGCAGGCGATCAGCCAGCGCGCGCGCCAGCCCGATCGCCTGTTCGTTCTCGAATTGAAAGATGTAGGCGAAGCTGACGCGGTCCAGCTGCCGCTTCATCGCGTCGATGACATTGCGGTTGCCGTGGCCAACATTGACGTTGACCGCGCTGCTCGATCCGTCGATGTAGCGGCGGCCGCTCTTGTCCCACAGGTAGATGCCATCGGCGCGGTCCACCATTGGTCGTTGCAACCTGGTGAAATGGAAAAGGTTCGGTCGACGGTCGGATTCGACGGACTGCAAAGCGATCATTCAACCCCTCTTACTTTAGGCCGAGATAGCGGTCGATTACATTCTTGGTCACGCGCTCGACCATCGGGTCCTGCCTTAGCAGGCCGGCCACCCATTCGCAGCTTCCAGCGTGGAACACCTCGCCCTTGCCGCGCGGGAAATTGACGATCATGCCGTTGCCGCGTTTGACTTTTTCGAGATTGGCGTCGCTTGCCTCGCCGAACAGCGTCTCGGCGGTGAAGCGGCCGTCCTCGTCGGTCAAAAACTGGTCCTCGATCGGGATGTCGGCGCTTTCCTCGACCTGGCTCGCCATGCCGACGGCCAGCACCTGTAAACCGTCAGGTGCCCCGCTGTCCGATGTCGGATAGGGCAGGCCGCCGCGAATCTCGAAATCGAGTCCGTCGACTTCATAGCCATAGACGTGGCTGTCGGCGCCGAGCAGGTCGCCATAATAGATGCCGGTGCCGGCAAAGGCCCAATGCTCCGGCCGGTAGACCGGAAAGCCGCGCACGCCACGCGGCGCGCAGCCGCCCCAGCCGGCATAGACGCCGCGTGTGGCGTTAAGCCCTAAGGTGGCGCTGCCGGGGCGACCGATCTCCGGCGCTTCCCAGGAATTGGTGGCGCGGGTCACGTCACCGTCCTGATAGGCCGGGTCTTCGGCGCGCGCCCGATATTTGTAGCAGACCTGCCGGCGGCCTTCGTCCTCAAGCCTGGTCTGCCACATGAAATTGCCGGCAAAGCGGGCTGCATGGCCGCCGCGCGTCACATAGGCGTCGACCGCGTCGCGCATTTCCCAGGTCCAGTACTCGTCATGGCCGACGAAGACGACGCAGTCATAGCCGTCGAGGATTCCGGGCGAGAAATGCAAATCGTGCTGGCTGGCGAGATCGACGCCGTAGCCGGCGCGCTCGGCGAAGCGGAAGAAGTGGCTGTCATAGCTCGCCCAGCCGGAAGAGGCGTATTTCTTCGAGTGTCCCGTGGCGAACGCCCATTCCATATGGGGATAGCGCGGCACCGTCTTGGGCGGCACGGCAACCTCCAGCGGCACACGCGGCGCGTCCTTCGGCAGCACCACAAAACCGCGGCACCAGGGGCGCTGCGTCGACACCATCGTTGCATATTGATTGCGGTTCGGCCCGGTGATGCCCTGGTAGTGGTTTGAGCCGCCCCAGGTGTTGTAGGAGAGCCAGGTCCCGGTCGCGGCCACCTGCAGCACGCGGCCGGGTTTTTTGCCAGGCAGAGGACCGACGATGATGAGATGGTGGCATTGGATCGGCGTGCCGTCGCGGCCATCCGCTGTCAGCGTCAGCCTGTAGGCGCCGGACGGCCAGTCGTCACCGACCCGAAATTCGAACGACGCCTCCCAGCCGCAGCCTTCGACCGAGCATTGGTCGGGCGTGTCCTGCCAACGCGCCGACAGGCCTGTTTGCTCGAACATTTTTGTCTCGGTGCTGCCGTCGCGAACGATGGCGAGGCTGAAGCGCGGCGCGGTCGAACTGACATGCAGCGCCACCGTTTCACCGGCACGATACGAAAATCGGTCCGAATAGCACCAGATCTCGCCGCGCTCGCCATCCATCCCCGGCCATTCGTAATAATGGCCGCGCACCGCCTCGCGGCGCTGCTCGGGCGTCAGTCCGAAATCGGGGAATTCGGTCGGCAGCTGGGTCATGAACACCGGACAAGATCGAAGGCCGCCATTTCGGCCATCTGCCGGCCAAGCGTCAAATGGAAACGATCGGGCCAGCAATTGCTTAGCCGCTCTTGGCCGCACCCGGCAAACCGACTATCTCAGGCGAGGCGGTATTTTCCGTCTCGGGAGCCGGCATGCTGAGAGTGCAGAAGGTCAAGGTCGACGACATCTACGTGCCGACGGCGCGCAAGAAAACGCTGCATCCCGAAACGGTCCGGCATCTGGCCGAGGACATTCTGGAAAACGGCATGAAGACGCCGATCCAGGTCCGTCATGACGGCAAGCGTCACATCCTCGTCGAGGGCCTGCATCGGCTGGAAGCCGCCAAATGGCTCGGCGAAACCGAGATCGACGCCTATCTGGTGCAAGCCAAGCGCCACTGAGGCGCAGCCTCCGACCGATCAACAACAGCGGGCCGACGCTCCGCAGATTTTTTCCCGGAGCGTGTCGGCGTGCGGCGTGCCCGCTCGTCCTTGGGGCAGATCCTGAGGAGACTGACACATGTCCAGATCGATTTTTTTCGCCATGGTTGCCTCGGTTGCGGCCTTGTTCGCGGCACCGGGCCTGACCAATGCAGAGGAGACGAAGACCGCCATGACGACCGAGACCAATGCCATGCCGACGCCGGAAAGGTCCGGCCTGCTGCCTATCAACGGGTTGTCTTATTATTACGCCGTCTACGGCAAGGGTGAGCCGCTGCTTCTCTTGCATGGCGGTCTCGGCTCGATCGACATGTTCGCGCCGATCCTGCCCAAGCTTGCCGAGAACCGCACGGTCATAGGCGTGGACCTGCAGGGGCATGGCCGCACGGCGCTTGGCGACCGGCCATTCAGCCTGGAGGCGATCGGCGACGACATGGCTGATGTCGTCAAGGCGCTCGGCTACGACAAGGTCGACGTGCTTGGCTATTCGCTGGGCGGCGGCGTCGCCTTCCGCATGGCCGTCCAGCACCCCGAGACAATACGCAGGCTTGTCCTGGTGTCGACCGGCTACGCCGCCAATGGCTTCTATGACGAGATGCGTCCGCAACAGGCGCAGGTGAGTGCCGCTGCCGCGCCGTTCATGAAGGACACCCCGATGTACAAGTCCTACGTTGCAGTGGCGCCGTATCCGGAAGACTTCCCGAAACTCCTCGACGCGCTGGGCAACTTCATGCGCAAGGACTACGACTATTCCGCCGATGTCGCGAAGCTGAAGATGCCGGTCATGCTCGCCTATGGCGACAGCGACATGTACAAGCCCGAGCACGAGATCAAGTTCTACCAGATGCTCGGCGGTGGGCTGAAAGATGCCGGCTGGATGCGCGAGAACCTGTCGCAGAACCGGCTGGCCATCATTCCGAACCGCACCCACTACGACGTCTTCTTCGCGCCGGAACTGACGGCCGCTGCGCTGCCCTTCCTCAACGGCGAGACCAAGGTGAAGACCTGGGACGAAGTCGTCAGCGAAACCGAGTAGGTCTGCCGAAAGTTGAAACCGGCCGTCTCCAGCGAGACGGCCGGCTTTTCTGTGCCTGCGAAGCTACGAAGCCTTGGCGCGGCGCGGCTCGCGCAAATGCTTGATGCCGCTCATCTCGACGAAATTCGTCGCCTGTTCCCAGAGATAGTCGCCATAGAGGAACGGCTCGAAAGGGGCAGCACCCGCCAGCGGCAGCGGCGCGATCTCCGCATCGACGCGCGGTTCGTAGAAGAACGGGATCGAATAGCGCGCAGTCTTCGGCGCGATCACCCGGTGCCGCGTCGCGCGCACGCGCCCACCGGTCCAGCGCTCGAGCAACTGGCCGAAATTGACCGCCAGCGTGCCGTCGGCGGGCGGCACGTCGATCCATTCGCCGGCAAGGTTTTTTGCCTGCAACCCCTCGACACCGTCCTGCGCCAGCAATGTGACGAAGCCGGAATCGGCATGTTCGCGACCGATGATGGTGCGCGTCTCGCCCTTGTGGACGACGGAAAATTCTGGCCCGCTCAGATCGACGCTGATGTTGGCATCGCGCAAGGGATAGCGGATCAGCCGCAGCGTCGAGATGCCGCCGTAGAAATCCGCGTCGAAGATTGTCTCCGGCAGGCCGAGGCCGCGCGCGATCGAGCACATCAGCGCGTTGCCGAGCGCTTCCATAGCCAGGTAATAGCTGGCGGCAGAAGCGCGCCAGCCGGGCAACGCTGCTTCGGATGGCAATGGCGTCGGCTCGCGCAACGGGTCGTCCGCGTCGTTGGAGCCGGCGGTTTGCGCATGCGCAATGTCCGGCCCCATGTCGATGCCTTCCTTGTAGGAGACGGCAGTCGGCTGCAGCGGGAACCAGCCGCGATAGACGTTCTTCTTCGTGTGGTCGAAATTCCGGCGCAGCAGCTTTGCCTTCTCGGCATTGGGCAAGGCAAAGATGTTGAGCAACTGTGCCCGCTTGTCCCGTGTCAGCCAGTCGTCACCCGGAAAATCGCGGATCGCCATGAAGCCGATGCCGGAGGCGGCGGCCAGGATCCGTGCGTCGGTGCGCTCGCGGCCGGGCGAGGGCGGCCCGAACAGATCCGCGACGGCAATGGTTTCGATGTCCTGCGCCATGATGTCCCTCCCGGTCGGCCCAGGGCAAGCAGGCGCGGCGGCCGGCCGGGTGTCAATCCTTCGCCGGTATCTGAGGTTGGGCCAGTGGCGGTCCATCGGTCGTATCAAGGCAATCGATCGCGCCATCAGGGTTTTTCAATTGACCGAAAGGTGTCTGTCGTTACCTTCCAGGGACCTTCAGCGCGATGGGATTCAGGTGATGGCGAAATATCAGGGTGGGTGCCTGTGCGGGGTAGTGCGCTACGGCACCGAAGCGGAGCCGCTCAACCAGCGCGTCTGCCATTGCCGGCGCTGCCAGAAGGTGATCGGCGCGGCCTTCAACGCGCGTCTGCTGTTTCGCATCGATGATGTCACGGTCGAGGGGCAGGTGGCGACGGTCAACACCTCGCCGGACCTCAAGCGCGGCTTTTGCGCCGCCTGCGGCACGACGCTGTTTTCCCGACGCGACTCCGCCGGGATTGTCGGCATCACCACCGGCTCGCTCGACGATCCTTCGCTGTTCAAGCCGGAAATGCACATGTGGACCGCCTCGAAGCAGCCCTGGCTGCGGCTCGATGACGGCCTGCCGCACTATGAAGGCGCGCCGCCTCCGAACTGACGCCGGGCCTTACGAGAAAGTAATCCCGAAAACACGACATAGCCGGCAAAACGTCATTGGCGGGCCATGATTGCCTGCCTATCTATCGGCTGCGGGTCTGGTATTCGAGGAGGCGACCGATGAGCGACAGAATCAACACCCTGGACGAGCTTTTGAGCGATCCGATGGTCCTGCTGGTGATGGAGCGCGACCGCATAAAGCCCGAACAGGTGCGCGTCTTGCTCGAACGCGCACGTCGCCCTGCCGTCTATGGGCCGCTGGTGCCGCCGGCGCATGTCGTCGCCAAGACCTGCCTGCGGCAGTGGTTGGGCAGATAGGTCAGCCCGAGTTTGCCGGCAAATAGCTGTAATGGCTGCGGAAATAGGCCAGCTTGAAACCGAGCTGCGCATAGTTGCGATAGGCCGGACCGTCGCGGTCGGGGTGCGGCGCTTCGATGTCGGCGACAAACAGCTTCGCGCCGGCCGCCAGGCCGTCGCGCACCATGGCGTCGCCGAGCATGGCATCGAGATCGAAGCTTGGCGCCATGATGCCGGGCACCGGCGCGTCGATGCCGCTCCAGGCTGTGCCGTCAACGCCGATGAACAGCGAGCGCACAGCCACCACCGCACCGTCCCGCCGCGCCACGTAGTGATGCCAGCCCTGTCGGCCGACCAGCGTCAGCAGCCATGGTGAGGTCGGCAGCCGGTACTGGCTGTCGATGAAGCCTGCCCATTCGCTTGCCGTTGCCGGCGTCACGCGCTCGACCGAAACGCCCTCGATCGGGAACAGCGGTTCAGCCGCCAGAGGTGCTGCCTCGCGAAAAATCCGTTCCCAGCCACTCAGGCGCTGCAGGCCGCGCGCCTCGAGCCAGCGTCTAAGCGCAGAGGGCTCGGCGTTCGGATTGGCATAGAACCACGGCCTCGCAATGCCGGCGGTGCGGTAATGCGCCAAGAGCGCGTCAAGCTGGCTCTCGGTGGCCGGGCCATCGACGCCGAAATTCTTCACGCAGTTGAAATGGATGAACGGGATCGTCGTGCAGGTGGTCCAGACCAGATTGCCGTCTTCGGCGATCGACAGTCCGAGCCGCGCGGCAAAGTCGGCGGGAGCGGCGCGATAAAGGTCCAGCCAGGCATTGACCTCGGCGCGTTCGATGGCGCGGCTGAAATCGCGGGAGACGTCCTCCATTGCGAGGGCAGGTTGATGCGGTTCGGGCAGGGCAACGGGTTGCAATTCGGACAGTGCGTCGGACGACATGACCTCCTCCCGGCTTGTTACCTTACAATGTAAGGTTAGGAGGGTAATATAAACACGAACGTTGTCAAGCGGGATTGGGGACAGGAGGGGAGAAGGGAGGGCCGCGACGGGTCGCTGGTTTATGGCTAATATTTGATTCAAACTTTGTTGGTAATTTATCGTTAGTAATCGAAGCCGGTTTGTCCGGCGGCGTCCTTCTGCCTTCGGTCTGTTGTGTTTTGCGTACAGGTCCAGATGCGGATTTCAGGCGTCGTCGGTTTTATGGTGGCATCGCTGTGCCTTGCCGGCTGCTCGTCCACAGCGGGCATCGACGACTTGCAGCCGTCGAATGAGACCACCAGTTCGGTCGTGCGGCCAAGAGCGCCGGTCGCGGCGGCTCCGGTGGAGACCGCCGACCTCGCGCCAATGCGGTCCGACATGGTGGTCGACAACACTGTGGCCGACAATGCCGTGGCCGACAATGCGCCACCATTCTCGATGGTCGAGGAAGAGGAGGCGATTGTCGCGGACGCGCCTTCGGCCGATGGCAACGCCAGCCCGCAGCTTGAGCCGGTTGCGCTGATGTCGCCGCCGAAGCGGCTGACCCGCGCGGCGCCTGCCATGCTGGCCTCGCCGGTCACCCGTTACGGCTTTCGCGATGCCAAGCCGATCAATTTCGGCAAGGCGTCGCCGCGCTATCTCGCCGTGCATGGCGTCGACGTCTCGCGCTGGCAGGGCAACGTCAACTGGAGCAAGCTGCGCGCCCAGGGCGCCAATTTCGCCTACATCAAGGCGACCGATGGCGGCGACCATCTCGACCCGATGTTCATGAAGAACTGGCGCAATGCCGACGCCGCCGGGCTGAAGCGCGGCGCCTATCATTTCTTCTACTGGTGCCGCACCGCCGGCGAGCAGGCCGACTGGTTCATCCGCAATGTGCCGAAGATGGACGGCGCGCTGCCGCCGGTGATCGATGTCGAATGGAACGGCGAATCCTCCTGCAAGCGGCGGCCGTCGCGTGCCACGGTGCTGGAGAAGATGCAGGTGTTCATGGACAAGCTCGAGCGCCATTACGGCCAGCGGCCCATCATCTACACCAGCCCCGATTTCTACCGCGACAATCTCAAGGGCGCCTTTCCAGACTATCCGTTCTGGCTGCGCGCTGTGGCGCGGCACCCCTCAAAAGTCTATCCCGGCCGCAAATGGCTGTTCTGGCAGTATTCCGGTTCCGGCCTGTCGCACGGTGTGACCGGCCGCATCGACCTCAACGTCTTCCACGGTGATGAGCGCGCCTGGCGGGCATGGGCAGGCGGACAGATGACCGTCGCCGACGCCAACTGAGGACGCGGGAGCTAACCACTCGCCGGCCGTGGCCATTTGGGCGACGCCTTGGGTTGAATTTTCAGCGTCGCGCTAAGGATCCGCTCACTCTGTCCTTTAGCGGTATCGCAACAGCCTTCCGGTAACGTGCCCGTGATCGGGTTTCGGAGGGGTCCATGCGCAATCCAGTTGTGGCCATCGCTGTTGTCGCCGCTGTCGGCTACGGGTTTTTCAATTCGCTCGGGCATATGGCGGGTGGTGGCGACTCGCTGGCGGAGTCGAAGCAAAACGTCGTGTCCTATTCCACCGAGGACAAGGCGATGCAGGCTGCCAAGGACAGCGGCCGCTCTACGCTCAAGCGCTTCCAAGAGCTGATGGACGCCGGCACGCCCGGCACCTACACGGTAAAATTCCCGCTCACCCAGAACGGCGCCACCGAGCATATCTGGATGCAGCTGGTCGGCTACAGCGACGGCTCCTATATCGGCCTGCTCGCCGACGTGCCGGTCAACGGCAACAAGTACAAGATGGGCGACAGGATGACGGTGACTGAGGCCGACGTCGAGGACTGGATGATCAAGAACGGCAAGGTGATCTACGGCGGCTACACCACCCGCCAGGCGCTTGCGGACATGCCGAAAGAGCAGGTTGCAAAATACGGGTTCACCTTCAAGGATTGAGGACCTAGGCGCGGGCGAGCTCCATCGCCACGCTTTGAGGGACATCGCGCCGCTCGTGCTCGCGTATCTCTGCCGTTTGCGCCAGCACCCAGTCGCGGAACACCTTGATCTTGGGTGTGTTGCGCCGGGTCTCCAGATGCACCAGCCAATAGCCGTCGCCATCGGATCCAAGCACGTCGAATGGCTGTATCAACTGGCCCTTGGCCAAAAGGGCGCTGTAAAGGTTCTTGGTCAGGATCGCGGCGCCCTTGTCGGTCAGCGCCGCCATTGCATCATAAGCCTGTGTACCCAGTTTCGGGCCTGCCATGATGCGATCGGGCTCGAACGGCACGCCGGCCGCTTTGAACCAGATTTCCCACCACAGATCGTCGGCACAGCATAGCGGCACCTTGTAGAGATCTTCGGGGCGATGGATGCCGCCGACGCTCTCGGCGAGCTTTGGGCTGAGCATCGGTGTGTAGTCCGCCTTGAACAGATAATGCGCCGTCAGGCCGGGCCATTTTCCGGAGCCGGTGCGGATGCCGACATCCATGTCGCCGCGCGTGAAATCGACAAGCCCCTGGGATGTATTCACCTTCACGGCGAGGTCTGGATGCATCAGCTGGAATGTTCCAAGCCACACGGCCAACCAGTTCGTTGCGAAGGTTTCCATGGTTGTCACCGACAGCACGCCGGTGGCTCCACCCTTGGTGGCGACCCAAGCATCGGCCAGCGCCGAGAATGCGCCGGATGCGTGCGGCGCCAGCTGCTGTCCAGCCTCGGTCAAGGCGATCTGCCTTGTTTTTCTTATGAAAAGCGGCGTTCCGGCGCGTTCTTCCAGCACCTTGATCTGATAGCTGGCGGCTGACTGGGTCATGCCGAGTTCTTCGGCCGCCTTGGTGAAGCTGCCAAGCCGCGCCGCGGCCTCAAACACCCTGATAGCCCCTAATGGCGGCAGTTCCCAGCTCATGACGCATCAATCCTCCTGATGCATACTACGCGACGTTCGATTGGAAACCAAGCCGGGAAAACGGCATGTTGCGTCCATCAGATCAAACCCTGGAGGACACAGCAATGACCACCCCAATCGCTCTCTACAACACGCTTCGCCGCCCGATGCTCGACCTCTTCACCGCGCCGTTCAGACCCCGCAAGCGCGGCCTGCTCGACCACCGCTCGCTGTCGGATCATTTCCTTAGGGATATCGGTATGCTTGACGGACGCGTGCCTCCCGGCACCATTCGCTAGGCAAGCTGTTTTGACCTGAAAAGATACGAGGGAGGGAAAGATGACTGTGCTGTCCGAGGATCTGGCCAAGAGCCGTCAAACGATCAACGCTTATGAAGACTATGCCGAACGCTACGATGCCATCGTGCGGCATGTTCCGAACCAAAGGGAACAGAAATGGCTTAAGCGGCTCGTGGAGATCGCCGGCAAAGGCGGACGGATTCTGGAAGTCGGATCGGGACCGGGATACGATGCGGACTTTGTCGAGGGGCTCGGCGCTCAGGTCCGGCGCACCGACGCAACAAAGCGGTTTCTCGAGCTGCAGGCCGCACGCGGCAAGCACGGTGAGGTTCTCGATCTCATCACCGACGATCTCGGCGGCCCCTATGACGCGGTGCTCGCTTTGTGCGTCCTGATCCATGTGCCGCGCGAGCAGACCGACCGGGTGCTTGCCAAGATTGCCGGGTCGCTGCGGCCGGGCGGCGCCTTCCTCGTATCGATGCGCATTGGCGATGGCGAGAAGAGCGACGAGTATCATACCGTCTACTGGCGCAGGGACGACTTCGCGGCCCGCCTCGAGAGCGCCGGGCTGATCCTTGTCGGGGATGAATTCAACGTCGGCCGCGATCGCGAGGAGTGGACCACCTTCCTCGCTGTGAGGCCGTCATAACGCGAGATCCTGTTGCCAGGCCGCCAGCCGCCATCAGAAATAAGGCTTCAAATTCTCGCGAATGCGGTCAAGCACCGTCTTTCCCGACGTATCCGCAACGAAGTGCTTCCCCGTGATGGTTTCGTAGGCCTGGGTATAGACCCGCGACGTCTGCTCGATGAGCTCGGCCGGGATTTTCGGAATACGATCCTTGTAGGGATCGCAACGCGCCGTGACCCAGGCGCGGATAAAATCCTTGTCGAAACTCTGCGGCCGCTCGCCAGCCTCGAAACGCTGCTTGTAGCTTTCCGCGAGCCAGTAGCGGCTGGAGTCGGGCGTGTGGATCTCATCGGCAAGGATGATCGTGCCGTCCTTGTTCGTGCCGAATTCGTATTTGGTGTCGACCAGGATCAGGCCGCGTTTGGCGGCCAGCGCCTTGCCGCGCGCAAACAGCGCCAGCGCATAGCGGGAGACGGTGTCCCATTGCTCTTCCGACAACAGGCCGCGCGTCAGGATATCGTCGCGCGTCAAAGGCTCGTCATGCCCGCCATCGAGCGCCTTGCTGGTCGGCGTGATGATGGCCTGCGGCAGCTTCTCATTGTCGCGCAGTCCGTCCGGCAGGCGGATGCCGTACATGTCGCGCTCACCGTTTTTGTATTTCGTCAGTACTGAGGTGCTGGTGGTCCCGGCGAGGTAGTCGCGAACGACGATTTCCACCGGCAATATGTCGAGCCTCGTGCCGACGACGACATTGGGGTCGGGATAGTCGAGCACATGGTTCGGGCAGATATCGGCGGTTTCCTCGAACCAGTAGCGCGCCGTCTGCGTCAGCAGCTCGCCCTTGAGCGGGATCGCGGTCAGGATGACATCGAAGGCGCTCAGCCGATCGGTGGCGATGATGATGCGGCGGCCATCCGGCAGATCGTAATTCTCGCGGACCTTGCCTTTGTAGTGGTTCGGCAATTCCGGAATGAAGGCATCGGAGAGAACGCGCAGTGCTGTCATTCGGTGTCGTGGCTCCCAACGACGTGAGTTTCCGGGGCGACTATTAACAAAGTCGATGGCGCTTCGATACCGAACAGACGGCAATCGCCTGTAGAAAAGCCCGCCCCACGTCAGCCCCATCAATCGATCGGCATGGCATGCCGCCATTCCGAATGTGCCGGCTTTTGCGAATAAACAAGACATTGCCGTCGCCGTGCTGTCTATTTGAAGCTTCCTGCAATTCTGGGGGAGCGGGGACGGGTGGAACTGCAATTTCTGGTCGTCGGGTTTTTCTGCGTGATCGCGGCCTGTCTGTCGCTCATCACCTTCGTGAAATGGCGCGAGGTGCAGGCGATGAGCCACTGGCTGCCGACGCCGGGCAAGATCATCTCGTCGCGCGTCGAGGCGCGCAAGGTGAGGGTCTCGGGTGTCGGCGCCGACAGCGAGAAGGTCACCGAAATCCGAAATTTTCCCGCCATCACCTTCGAATACAAAGTGGCCGGCAAGAAATACCGCGGCTCGCGCTACAGTGTGAAGGAAAATCTCGGCAATTTCGAAGTCGATGAAACCCTGGCGCAGTTTCCCACAGGCGCCGAGGTGACGGTGTTTTATAACCCGGCCGATCACAGCAAAGCGGTGATAGAGCGCACCTTGCCGGACGGCGCCTTCAAATTCATGGTCAAGCTGTCTGCCGGGCTGGTGATCGGTTCCGCGGTGCTGGTGTTTTCTACCGGTGGTGTTCTGGAGGCTATCAGGCCGTTCCTGCCCAAGCCGGAAAAACTCGGCATCGCGATGGTTCTGTTTTTCATGGGCCTGTTCATCCTGCTCATGGGGATAGCCCAGAAGGTTCTTGCAAGGCGGTCGACAAAATGGCCCGTTGCCGCCGGCCGCATCGATGCTTCGGAAGTTGAGACGGTCCGGATCGATGGCGGCTCCCAACGCTGGCGCCGCGCCTTTCGGTCCCGCATCGTCTACAGCTATGAGGTTGCCGGTCGGCGCTACACTTCCAGCCGCGTCACCTTCGGCGCCGCGGTCGCCGCTTCTCTGGCCGCCTTGGTTCGGGGCGAGTCGCAACGCTACGCCGAAGGCAGCAAGGTCGACGTCCACTACGACCCTGCCAACCCAGCTTCATCGGTGCTCGAATGCAGGGTGCGCGGGCTCTGGCTGCTGTGGGTGTGTTCGGCTGGCTTTATCGGCGCCGCGGCGTGGCTGGTCGGGCTGCTGCCCACTCTTTGACAGGATGCAGTGATGAACAACGCCATGAGATCAATCATCTGGGCCTGCGCCCTGTTTGCCTCCGCAACACTATCCGTCATCGCACGCGCAGACGAGCCGGCGCCGTCGCGCCCGCCGGTCGACAAATGCGCCTGGGAGAAACTGGCCGACAACGCGATCGGTCTGGCCGCCTGGGCGCAGCGCTGCGATTTCGGCTTCCGCCAGATCCATTTCGAATTCATCGGCAACGCACTCGCCATCAAATTCAGCGATGGCGGCGCGGCCGATCCTCTGGTCGAAGTGTTCGACATCAAATCAGGCGAAACCGCCGAAGCTGCCGTGCTGCGCCTGTTGCTGGAGAAGACCGACAAGGCCGTCGGCGCCCGCTGTGAGCTCGCGCCCTACACCGAGGGCACCGTGCCCGCCGGCGTCAAACGCTACACATTCAGGCCCGACGCCGCCTATGCCAAGGAGCTGCAGGCGGCCGCCAATGACGAGGTCCCCGAACCGCCCTGCGGCGACTGGGGCGAAATGCCGGATGGTATCCAGTATTTCGAAGTGCCGGTGGGCGAGGGGCGGAAGGTGCTGTTCGTCCGGGTGGGTCAGGACGAACCGTTGTTTGATGAGCAGACGCTGCGGGTGTTGCCGGCGGGGTAGGTGCCTCGAACAGACTAATCTGGGTCGAGGAAGGTTTCCATCGAACAAGAGAACGTTCGAGTGTGCAAAGTATTTCAATCAAGGAATTATAGGCCGATTACACGATTCCAGTCGTTTACATACATATACAGGCGGCCAAATTCCGAAGGAAGCAGCATGCGGTTATGCGCGATAAAATTTCTCACCTTCTCCATCTCGTCCATCCTCTGCTTCAACCAATGTTGAGACGGAATAACCGGAAAGTGCTCCCACTTATTTATTATAATTTGGGCTAGATGACCGAACTCAACAAATCCTAAGAGATCGGTCTTTTCTCCCTCGAGCCACGAGTCTTTAATGGCTGTATCGCGCCGACTTTCAGCATGCGCAATAATTTTGGGAGGCAGCTTTGCCTCCCAATCCGCGCCTTCCTTCTCTGATAAAGTATCTCGGATATACGAACGAATTTCGTTCTCAAAGCAAAAGAGGACAGCGTAAAGCCTTGCCATCTCGAGAGCCCGGTTCCGATTCTGTATACCAAAGGGCGCGAGTGACTCAGCGAGAAGGCGTTCTTCAGCGTCGCTTTGGTCGGCACCAACTTGTATCCCTGCCGCCTGAAAATTTGCTGCCTCCGCTTCGAACATTAGCCCGCGAAATAGGAAGTTCCTCAAATCCTTAGTGGTCAATAAGGTGCTCCTTTATTGACTTGAATATCGCATTGTAAACCTCCACGTCCTTGGTCGCTGGAAGGTGGATTTGTATATTGTAGTTCAGGCTCAGGTCTTTTGGTGACAGATTGATAGGTTGCAACGTCGCATCAGCTGACGGGACTTCTGATTTTTTGGGTTCCGGAGGCGGCTGTTTCGTCGGTATCGAATTTCTAAAATCGGCTAGTCCAGCCAAATTTAAAAATGTCTTTGTCATCAGAGATGCTGTGTTATCACTTGCATTATGGTAGCTCTTAAATTTGCCATTGATGGTGACTTTATCGCTTACTCCTGGATTTTCTTTTATCAAGAATATATCGGAGTAGGCCTCTCGAAGGGCCTCGGCCATTACCTGTTTTGATCGGGAATGGTCACGATATGCATGGTATCGTGAGGTTGGCTTCCCATCTGGCGACAAGAAGCCCAGCGCCTTTAAAAGAGGAATGTAAGCGCGATCATTTGAAGATCCAAACCCCCAATCCTTGAGAAGTTGGCTTGTGAATTGCTCTGGTGCTTGCCCGTCTTGTATCCTTTTGAAAAATTCCTGAACTCGCCCGGCAGCAACTAGGTAAGCGTTGGTAAGCCCCATAGTGTCCCCCCAAATAAATAAGCCCGCACCTACTTTATAGGTGCGAGCTTATTTTGCCTACCTGCTTGTTTCTTGGCGTGGTGTCAGCTGCACCCGCTCGTAGCGCCACAAGTATCGCACTTCTCGCAAGTCCCGTTCCGCACCATCGTAAAGTTCTGGCACTCGGAGCAGGAATTGCCGGTGTAGCCTTGCAGCAGCGACTTGGCGCGGCGGTCGGCGGCGAGTTTCTTTGCCTCGGCCGCTTCATTGGCTGCAGCGTCGGTGAACAGCGCCGCGGTGGCGTCGGTGGAAGCCGCGTCCTCCTCGAAGGCGATGTCCTCGGCCAATTCCTTGGCTCGCTCCTCATAGTCGCGCTTGTAGGCGACCGCCTCGTCGCTGGCCGGCTTCAGCGCCAGCACGTTGGAGCCGGAGAAGGCGGTGGGTGCCGAGCGGGCAGGGGTGCCGGCGCCGGCAAAGCCCTTCGGCTCGCTGCCGGTCACTCGCGACACCAGCTTCACCGGCGAGGCGCCACGGGTCAGGCCCTTGGAGACCGCATCCGTCTTGCCTTCGCTGATGCCGCGTCCCAGTGCCGTGTTGGAAAAGTCCGACTGGTCGACATGGGCGAGGTCGTTGCGGCCGAGATAGGAGATGGCGAGCTCGCGGAACACGTAGTCGAGGATCGACGTCGCGCTCTTGATAGCGTCGTTGCCCTGCACCATGCCGGCCGGCTCGAACTTGGTGAAGGTGAAGGCGTGGACATATTCGTCGAGCGGCACGCCATACTGCAGGCCAAGCGAGATGGCGATGGCGAAGTTGTTGAGCAGGCCGCGCAGCGTGGCGCCTTCCTTGTTCATGTCGATGAAGATCTCGCCGAGGCGGCCATCGTCATATTCGCCGGTGCGCAGGAAGATGGTGTTGCCACCGATCTTTGCCTTCTGGGTGTAGCCCTTGCGGCGTCCCGGCAGCTTTTCCTGCTCGCGCGACACGCGCTCGATGATGCGCTCGACGATCCGCTCGGTGATCTGCGCCGCGCGCGCTGCCGCAGGTGCTGCGATCAGCTGCTCGACTGCATCGTCCTCGTCGTCCTCGCCATCGGCGAGCAGCGAGGAGTTCAGCGGCTGCGACAGTTTTGAGCCGTCGCGGTAGAGCGCATTGGCCTTCAGCGCCAGCTTCCACGACAGCATGTAGGCGCCCTTGGCGTCTTCCACCGTCGCATCGTTGGGCATGTTGATGGTCTTGGAAATGGCGCCCGAGATGAAGGGCTGTGCCGCCGCCATCATCTGGATGTGGCTGTTGATCGACAGCGAACGCTTGCCGATCTTGCCGCACGGGCTGGCGCAATCGAACACGGCGAGGTGCTCGGCCTTCAGGAACGGCGCGCCTTCCAGCGTCATCGCACCGCAGACATGGATGTTGGCGGCCTCGATGTCCTTCTTGGAGAAGCCCAGCGCCGGCAGCATCTCGAACGAGAAGTCGTTGAGCTGCTCGTCGGTGAAGCCAAACGTCTCCTTCACCCAGTCGGCGCCGAGCGTCCACTGGTTGAAGACGAACTTGATGTCGAAGGCCGACTTCAGCGCCGCATTGAGTGCCGCGATCTTGTCGTCGGTGAAGCCCTTCGCCTTGAGCGAGCCGGGGTTGACCGCCGGCGCCTGGTTCATGTTGCCGTGACCGACCGCATAGGCCTCGATCTCGGCGATCTGGCTTTCGGAGTAACCCAGCGTGCGCAGCGCTTCCGGCACGGCGCGGTTGATGATCTTGAAGTAGCCGCCGCCGGCGAGCTTCTTGAACTTCACCAGCGCGAAGTCGGGTTCGATGCCGGTGGTGTCGCAATCCATGACGAGGCCGATCGTGCCGGTCGGCGCGATCACGGTCGCCTGCGCATTGCGGTAGCCATGCTCCTCGCCGAGTTCGATGGCGCGGTCCCAGGCGGCCTTGGCGTGTGTGGCCAGATCCTGCTGCTTCAGGTCAGAGGCGACCAGCGGCACCGGATTGACGGCCAGCTTCTCGTAGCCGCCCTTTTCGCCGTAAGCGGCGCGGCGGTGGTTGCGCATAACACGCAGCATGTTCTGCGCATTGCGGTCGTAATCGGCGAAGGCGCCGAGTTCACCGGCCATCTCGGCCGAGGTGGCATAGGCGACGCCGGTCATGATCGCGGTGAGTGCTGCGCAGATGGCGCGGCCCTCGTCGGAGTCGTAGGGAATGCCAGACGTCATCAAGAGGCCGCCAATGTTGGCATAGCCGAGGCCGAGCGTGCGGTATTCGTAGGACTGCTTGGCGATCTCCTTCGACGGGAACTGCGCCATCATCACCGAGATTTCGAGAACGACGGTCCACAGCCGCACCGTGTGCTCATAGGCAGCGATGTCGATCGTGCCGTCGGCATTGCGGTAGGGCAAAAGGTTGATCGAGGCCAGGTTACAGGCGGTGTCGTCGAGGAACATGTATTCGGAGCACGGGTTGGAGGCCCGGATCGCACCGGCCGAGGCGCAGGTGTGCCAGTCGTTCATCGTCGTGTTGAAATGCAGGCCGGGATCTGCCGAAGCCCAGGCGGCGTAGCCGATCTTTTCCCACAGGTCCCTGGCCTTCAGCGTCTTCAGCACCTTGCCGTCCTTGCGGGCGGTCAGGTGCCAGTCGGCATCGTCCTCGACGGCGCGCAGGAAATTGTCCTTCAGCGACACAGAATTGTTGGAGTTCTGGCCGGAGACGGTGAGGTAGGCGTCGGAATCCCAGTCGGTGTCGTAGGTCTTGAACGACATCGAGGTGTAGCCCTGCTTGGCGAACTGGATGACCCGGTAGATGTAGTTCTCCGGCACGGCCGACTTCTTGGCCGCCTTGATCTCGCGCTTCAGCGCCGTGTTGAGCGCCGGGTCGAAGCAATCGTCGGCATTGCCTTCGCAATTGATGCAGGCCTTCATGATCGCTTCGAGATGCTTCTTGACGATCTTGGAGCCGGTGACCAGCGAGGCGACCTTCTGCTCTTCATTGACCTTCCAGTCGATGAATTCCTCGATATCGGGGTGGTCGGCGTCGACAATGACCATTTTGGCCGCGCGGCGCGTCGTGCCGCCCGACTTGATGGCGCCCGCCGCGCGGTCGCCGATCTTCAGGAAGCTCATCAGGCCGGACGAGCGGCCGCCGCCCGACAGCTTTTCGCCTTCGCCGCGCAGCAGCGAGAAGTTGGAGCCGGTGCCCGAGCCATATTTGAACAGGCGGGCCTCACGCACCCACAGGTCCATGATGCCGCCTTCGTTGACGAGATCGTCCTGCACGCCCTGGATGAAGCAGGCATGCGGCTGCGGATGCTCGTAGGAGGACTTCGACTTGGTCAGCTTGCCGGTGAACGGGTCGACATAATAGTGCCCCTGGCTCGGACCATCGATGCCGTAAGCCCAGTGCAGGCCGGTGTTGAACCATTGCGGCGAATTCGGCGCCACGCGCTGCGTCGCCAGCATGTAGGCAAGCTCGTCGCGGAAGGTGAGGGCGTCTTCTTCCGACTTGAAGTAGCCGCCCTTGTAGCCCCAATAGGTCCAGGTGCCGGCCAGCCGGTCAAAAACCTGGCGGGCGTCGATTTCGGAACCGTAGCGCTCGGCTTCCGGCAGCTTGGCCAGCTCGGCCTCGTCGGCGACGGAGCGCCACAGGAAGGAGGGGACGTCGTTCTCCTCGACCTTCTTCAGGCGCGCAGGCACGCCGGCCTTGCGGAAATACTTCTGCGCCAGAATGTCGGCGGCAACCTGGGAGAATTGCGCCGGCACATCGATGTTATCGAGACGAAACACCACCGAGCCATCCGGATTCTTGATCTCCGAAAGCGCCTTGCGGAATTCGATCTCCGCATAGGCTGATTGTCCTGGCTTGGTAAAGCGACGCTCGATGCGCATTGGTCCGGTCCCTTTTGTCTATATATAGCGCTTTTCCCCAGGGATTTCTGCCCCACAAGCCGAAAAACGCAGTCCGCCATTTGCCGGCATTGCGAGCAGCGCCGGCACTCTCCTTTTCGCAAGTGCCGGCATGCAGACAGCAATACGCCTTCCCCAGCGTTTGCCCGGGCTGCAGACCGACCCTTGCGGGTCCCTCAACTGAAACTTTGATCGATTCCCTCGTTCGAGGGAGGTTCACATTATCTAGCGTCGAGACTGCCTGCAAACACTAAATATAGTGTTAACAGATGATTTTTTCCAGTCCGACAATTCTCCCTTTCGCCACCCAAGCCCCCACGATCCCAACGCTTCCGCCAGCCTCGTAAACAGGCGGAAATCTGGGCAAAAACGCACAAAATCCGGGAAAAAAGACCGGGCTCTGAACTCTCCGGTCGCGCCCTCAACAAGAGCACATGGCACATAAAAGGCGACTCGGTTTGCGTCGTCAAGGATTCGTTTGCGTAGCTTTTGTGACCCCAACATCTTGTGTGTCACATATGTGGATAACGGGGACAGAAAACCGCCTAGGCAGAATTCGCTTGGATCCGATCTCGATCGTCGTGCCCGACCTGAAGCTCAGGCAGAAAGACCCCGATCTGACCGCTCTGGTCAGGCAAAGCGCCAGCCGCATCGAGACACGGCTCGGCTGGCGTCGCGGCGAGGGGTAAGTGCCGGCGTTACAAGCCTTTTCATTTTAGCTGGCGTGCATTATGTCTTGCGCGTCGCGCGGGGGCGCGTCTTGTCAATCCTAAGAGCATCCGTTACGCCCCGCCCATGACAGTTACCGTCCGTTTTGCCCCCTCACCAACCGGCCGCATTCATATCGGCAATGCCCGCACCGCCTTGTTCAACTGGCTGTTTGCCATGAACAACAAGGGCCGTTTCATCCAGCGCTTCGACGACACCGACATTGCCCGCTCGAAGCAGGAATTTTCCGACGCCATCCTCTACGACCTGCACTGGCTGGGGATTTTCCCCGACGCCACCGAATACCAGTCGCGGCGCTTCGAGGCTTATGATGCGGTGGTGGAACGGCTGCAGGCGACCGGCGTGTTCTATCCCTGCTACGAAACCCCTGAGGAGCTCGACCTGCGCCGCAAGGTGCGCCGCACACGCGGCCTGCCGCCGGTCTATGGCCGCGAGGCGTTGACGCTGTCGCAGGAGCAGATCGCCGAGTACCGGTCGGACGGCCGCCGGCCGCACTGGCGCTTCCTGCTGCCCAACTTCACCAGCGACCCGCTGCAACCGGAACGCACCGAAGTGCATTGGAACGATCTCGTGCGTGGCGAGGAGACCGTCGATCTGGCCTCGCTGTCCGATCCGGTGCTGCGGCGCGAGGACGGCACCTATCTCTACACGCTGCCTTCGGTGGTCGACGACATCGACATGGGGGTCAGCCACGTCATCCGCGGCGACGACCACGTCACCAACACCGGTGTGCAGATCGCGCTGTTCAAGGCGCTGGGTGCAGAGCCGCCGGTCTTCGGCCACCACAATCTGTTGACCACGGCTTCGGGCGAGGGGCTGTCAAAGCGCACTGGCGCTCTGTCGATCGAGAGCCTGCGCGAGGACGGCATCGAACCGATGGCGGTGGCATCGCTGGCCGTGCTTGTCGGAACCTCGGAAAATGTCGTGGCGATGCATGACATGCCGGCGCTCGCCGAGCGCTTCGATCCCGCCGCAACGTCGAAATCGGCCGCAAAATTCGACCCGGACGAGCTGTTCGTGCTCAACCGCGCGCTCATGCACCACATGCCGTTTTCCGAAGCGCAGGACCGGCTGATGGTGCTCGGCATCTCCGGCGACAAGGCCGAACCTTTCTGGTTGGCGGTGCGCGGCAATATCGACCGGCTGAGCGATGCGGTCGGCTGGTGGCGTATCCTTGCCGACGGACCGCAGCCCGCGCCGGAGTTTTCCGACGAGGATCGCGACTTCCTGCAGCAGGCCTTCGACCTGTTGCCGGAAGAGCCATGGACCGGCACTGTCTGGAAGGACTGGACGGCCAGGATCAGGGAGGCAAGTGGCCGCAAGGGCAAGGCGCTGTTCATGCCGCTGAGGCTAGCGCTTACCGGACTTGCTTCCGGGCCGGAGCTTGCAGATCTATTGCCGCTGCTGGGTCGGGAAGGAACGCTGGCCCGACGACCCTGACCTTGCGCTGGTCCGGCGGGATCAGCGATACCGGCGACACCACCGGTTTGACGGCAAGGCGCTTGATGGCGTCCCGGTCGAGCCCGCCTTGCATGTTGGCCAGCGTCTCCGGATCCGCGCCCGGATCGGGCTTTGCCGCCGGCAGCGGAATGAAGGGCGTCGTCTCAACATCAGGCTGAGATTGCTCGGGCGGTGGCGGGTTGCCGCCGATGATCTCGAAATTTCCAGCCTGCGCATTGCAGCCGCAGGTCGGCGGCCGCGACATGTTGGGCTGTTTGTAGAGATAGGCCGTCGGCAATTCGCTGTAGGGCCTGCCGGTTACCGACGAGGTCATGTTGGCCGAATCGTCATCCATGCCGCTTGAATAGAACACCTGCATCTCGGTGCCGGGGCAGCTCGATTCGCAGTTCTTCTGGTCGCGCTCGAAATCGCCGAGCGAGGCCGAATTCGACATCGGGAAGAAATAGCCGTCGCAGGTGCGCACGCAACTCGTATGGAACTCGCCGCCGACCGCCGGGAAATCCGGAACGCCGGGCTGGTTGAGCACGCGGCGCACATTGCGCTCCTCGCCGGGATCGTCGGGATCGTCGAGCGTGTCGACCTGCCTGTTGCCGCCGAAAAGCTGGTCGAACAGGTTGCCGTCGTCCGGTTCGCGGCTGGCTTCCTGCACCGGTTCCTGCCGGCGCGGCGCAACCGGCTCGTCGCGACAGCCATTGGCGTCGAGCGCGGCCAGGATGCGGCCGCGGTCGCGCCGCGAGCCGCCGCCGGCAAGCTGGGCACGTTTGGCTTGCAGCGCGTCGAGATTGGCGTTCATGCGATCGATGCTGCTGTTCAGCGCAGCACATTGGCTGACGTTGCGCGAAAACAGCGAAAACCCGCAATTCGCATCGCTCGCACGACCGCGCACCTTTGATAGCTGTTCGAGCTGGCGGGCGATGGCGTTGTCGTATTTCCGCACCATGCCGGAATTGCCGCCGCCATTGGATGAAGAAGCAAGCTCGGCTTCCAGCTGCCGGCAGACCCGCGAAGCGGCTTGCGGCTCGGTGATGGCGACGGCCGAAAGCACAAGCGCGCCAAGCAGCGCAGCTAGGTGCATCAGCTTCCACCGTCCGCCTGTCATTGTCCGAACCCCGCTTGCCTGCCCTGTCGCGATGCTACCGGATTCGCGGTTAACCGTTCCCTCAATCTACAACCAAAGATGGTCTTAGCCCATAGACGAGGTGCACGAGGCGTTGGGATAAGGTGGCAACTGGGCGATCTCCGTCGCTGCATGAAAAAGGCGCAATCGGCCGGAAAATAGGCTTCGATGAAGCGCTGCCCCCGGGGACTGGCATGACCACGATTAGCCGTCGAACTGCCCTGCAGTTCGGTGTGTTGTGCTTGGCGGCTCCCGCCCTCGCGCAGGAGGCATTGGCCGCGCCGGACTGGCGTAGCACATTGGTCGAAGCCGCGCGCGAGCAGATCGGCGTGACCACCTTCTACGATCCGACCTATGTCCGTCTCGACTATCCCGGCGGCGATGTCGCGCCGGATCGGGGCGTATGCACCGACGTCATCGTGCGCGCCTATCGCCGCGCCTTTCGGCTCGATCTGCAGAAGCTGGTGCATGAGGATATGGCAGCCAATTTCGCCGCCTATCCGAAGATTTGGGGCCTGAAAGCGACCGACCGCAACATCGATCACCGCCGGGTCGGCAACCTAGCCACCTTTTTCGCGCGCAACGGCGTTTCCTTGCCCGCCAGTGAGCACCTTGCCGACTTTCAACCGGGCGATCTCGTCACCCAGATGCTGCCAGGCAACCTGCCGCACATCGTCATCGTCTCATCCGACCGTTCGGCGGACGTGCCGGAAAGGCCGCTGGTCATCCACAATATCGGGGCGGGCGCCCGGCAGGAGGACACGCTGTTCGCCTTCCGGCAGACCGGGCATTACCGCTTTGCGCCTGCCTAAGGGGCTCAGCCGAAATCAACTACCGCCTGCGCCTTGTGCGCCGCCTCCACCACCGCCAGCGCCGTCATGTTGACGACGCCGCGCGAGGTCACCGACGGCGTCAGAATATGCGCCGGCTTGTCGGTGCCGAGCAGGATCGGTCCGACGTGCAGCGCATCCATCATCGTTCGCAGCGCGCTGAGCGTGATGTTGGCGGAGTCGAGGTTGGGGAACACCAGCAGATTGGCTTCGCCCTTCAGCCGCGAATGCGGATAGACGCGCTGGCGCAGATGCTCCGACAGAGCGGTATCGGCATGCATTTCGCCGTCGCACTGCAGGTCGGGCGCAACGCGCGCCAGGATCGCCGCCGCCTGGCGCATTTTCAGGGCGCTGGGTGAATCGCGCGAGCCGAAATCCGAATGCGACAAAAGGGCTGCCTTCGGTTCGATGCCGAAGCGCTGGATTTCCTCCGCCGCCAGAATGGTCATTTCGGCGATCTCTTCGGCTGTCGGATCGACCGAGACATGGGTGTCGGTGAGGAAGATGATGCCGCGCTGCGAGATCAGCATCGACAGCGTCGACAGGTCGCGGTCCTTGACGCCGGGGCGAGCGCCTATGACCAGCGTCACATTGCGCAGATGCCGCTCGAAACGGCCTTCGAGGCCGCAGACCATGGCGTCGGCGTCGCCGCGCTTCAGCGCCAGCGCCGCGATCACCGTATTGTCGGTGCGCACCATGGTGCGCGCCGCCTCCGTCGTCACGCCGCGCCGGCCAGCGAGCTCGATCAAAAGGTCGACATAGTGGCGGTAGCGCGGATCGTCTTCCGGGTTGATCAGACCGAAATCGACGCCCGGCTTGATGCGCAGGCCATAGCGCTTCAGCCTGACCTCGATGACATGCGGGCGGCCGATCAGGATCGGTTCGGCGATGCCTTCCTCCAGCACCACCTGGGCTGCACGCAGCACGCGCTCGTCCTCGCCATCGGCATAGATGACGCGCTTGGCGGTCGACGCCTTGGCTGACGAAAACACCGGCTTCATCACCAGGCCAGAGCGGAAGACGAAGCGGTTGAGCTGGTCGATATAGGCGGCGAAGTCGGTGATCGGCCGGGTCGCGACACCGGTGTCGCAGGCAGCCTTTGCCACCGCCGGTGCGATGCGCAGGATAAGGCGCGGGTCGAAGGGCGAGGGGATCAGGAAATCCGGCCCGAAAATCGGCGTCTCGCCGGAATAGGCGCGCGCGGCGACGTCAGACGGTTCCTCGCGGGCAAGGGCGGCGATCGCTCTGACCGCGGCCATCTTCATCTCCTCGTTGATGGCGCTGGCGCCGCAATCCAGCGCGCCGCGGAAGATGTAAGGAAAGCAGAGCACGTTGTTGACTTGATTGGGAAAATCGGAACGGCCGGTGCAGATCATCGCGTCCGGTCGTGCCGCCCGCGCCGCCTCCGGCATGATCTCGGGATTGGGGTTGGCCAGCGCCAGGATCAGCGGCTTCGGCGCCATATGTGCAAGCAGTTCCGGCTTCAGCACGCCGGCGGCCGACAGGCCAAGGAAGACGTCAGCGCCCGGGATCACGTCCGCCAGCGTGCGCGCCTCGGTATCCTTCACATAGGGGTCTTTCCAGCGGTCCATCTCGTCAGTGCGGCCCTTGTAGGCGACGCCGAAACGGTCGGTGACCCAGATGTTTTCGACCTTGGCGCCGAGCGAGACCAGAAGGTTGAGGCAGGCGAGGGCGGCGGCACCCGCGCCGGAGGTGACGATCTTGATGTCCGAAATGGTCTTGCCGGCGAACTCCAGCCCGTTGAGCACAGCGGCGGCGACAATGATGGCGGTGCCATGCTGGTCGTCGTGGAACACCGGTATGCCCATGCGGGCCTTCAGTTGCGCCTCGACCTCGAAACATTCGGGCGCCTTGATGTCCTCGAGATTGATGCCGCCGAAGGTCGGCTCAAGCGCCGAGATCGTCTCGACCATGCGCTCGATGCCGGGCGCGTCGATCTCGATGTCGAAGACGTCGATGCCGGCAAACTTCTTGAACAGCACCGCCTTGCCTTCCATGACCGGCTTGGAGGCGAGCGGGCCGATATTGCCGAGGCCGAGCACGGCCGAGCCGTTGGAGACGACGCCGACCAGATTGGCGCGCGCCGTATAGTCGGCGGCGGTCGCCGGATTGTCGCGGATTTCAAGGCAGGGTGCGGCGACACCCGGTGAATAGGCCAGCGCCAGGTCGCGCTGGTTGCCGAGCGGCTTGGTTGCCTGGATTTCGAGCTTTCCCGGTCTTGGATGCTTGTGGAAGTAGAGGGCGGCTTCGTCGAGGTCCGAACGTGCCGTCTTCTTGTTCTCGCCTTCCATGCGGCCGCTCCCTCAAAACCTGCTTTGACGAGTCTTTTAGCATGCGGCCAAGGTTTGTCGCGACGCTAAATGACGCGTCGTCAGCATTCTGCTGCGGTGCATTGAAAGTCCTGTTGCATCAGATGCTTATGCCGATTTCATCGCGAACGACTCCTGCTGCTTCGCAGGCGCGTTGGTCAAAAGGCGCTGACGTAGAGGCCGCCATCGACCGGGATGTTCTGGCCGGTGAGATAGCCGGCATGGACCGAGCACAGGAAGGCGCAGATCTGGCCGAATTCCTCGGGCGTGCCAAGCCGTTTGGCCGGGACGTCGGCGCTGATGCGGGTCTTGCGCGCCGCGGCAGCAGTCGGGTCTTCAGTCGTGCCGGCCTCATGCGGGCCGCGCAGCCGGTCGGTGTCTAGCTTGCCCGGCAGCAGGCTGTTGATGGTGACGTTGCGGTCGATCACCGTGCGCGCCACGCCGGCCAGGAACGAGGTCAGGCCGGCGCGCGCGCCGGACGAAAGGTCGAGGCCGGGGATCGGCACGTAGACCGACAGCGAGGTGATGTTGACGATGCGGCCGAAGCCGCGCTTGGCCATGCCGTCGATGACGGCCTGCACCAGCTCGATCGGCGTCACCATGTTCTGCGTCACGCCTTCGAGGATCTTTGCGCGGTCGAGCTCGCGGAAATCGCGCAGCGGCGGACCGCCATTGTTGTTGACCAGAATGTCCGGGTCGGGGCACGCTGCCAGCAGCGCCTTCTGCACCTCGGCTTTCGAGACGTCGCCGACGATCTCGGTCACTTTGACGCCGTAGCGTTCGCGCAGTTCGGCGGCGGTTTTGGCCACCAGTTCGGCGTTGCGACCGTTGACCACGAGATCGCAACCGGCTTCGGCCAGCGCCATGGCGCAGCCACGGCCAAGCCCTTTGCTCGAAGCGCAGACAATGGCCTTCTTGCCCCTGATACCGAGATCCATGCCGATTTCTCCGTTGATTGGCGCGGCAGGCTAGTACTTTGGCTGGCCCAATCGCAACCGTCATACGGTTGTTGCATGAATCGGGGCATAGCCTGCGCGAAAGCAACGGTGACAATCTGATGTCCAGCACAGAAACCCGCACTTTCCGCAGCATGTTCATATCCGACCTGCATCTCGGATCGAAGGCGGCCAAGGCCGAGTTCTTGATCGATTTCCTGCGGTATCACGACGCCGATATCATCTATCTCGTCGGCGACATCGTCGACGGCTGGCGACTGCGGCGCAGCTGGCATTGGCCGCAAAGCCACAATGACGTTGTCCAGAAGCTGCTGCGCAAGGCGCGCAAGGGCACCTCGATCACCTACATCGCCGGCAATCACGACGAGTTCGCGCGCCAATTCCAGGGCGTGCATTTCGGCGGCATCGTCGTTGCCGACCGCGCCATCCACGAAACCGCCGACGGCCGGCGTCTGCTGGTCATCCATGGCGACCAGTTCGACACCGTCGTCCACAATCAGCGCTGGCTGGCCTATCTCGGCGACTACGCCTATGACGCCGCCATGATGGTGAACCGCGTGGTGACGAAGCTCCGCCATCTGCTCGGCCTTCCCTACTGGTCGTTCTCGTCCTGGGCCAAGGTCAAGGTCAAGAAGGCGGTCAACTTCATCGGCTCGTTCCAGACCGTGCTCTCGGAGGAGGCGCGCCGCTCGCATGTCGACGGTGTCATCTGCGGCCATATCCACCATGCCGCGATCGAGAATTACGGGGATGTGCAGTACATCAACACCGGCGACTGGGTGGAGAGCTGCACGGCTGTGGTCGAGCATTTCGACGGCCGGATGGAGATCATCAACTGGGCGAAAATCCTGCCCGAAGCGCCGGACGAGCCCTTCATCCCGATGCTGATCGACGACAGGGTCGTCGAAGCGGCGTGAACCCCGGTTAATCGGTTAGTCCAGCAGTTTCGGACCGCATTGCCTCATGTTAAGGGATCGATCTGCGTTGCAGCCCTTTGTGCAGCGTAATTGGATCGATTCATGTCGCTGCCGCCACTGTCTCCCGAACAACTCGTCAAGCCGCGCCATTTCGAACTGCGCATGAGCCTGATATTCGCGACACTCTTCGTGTCGCTGGGAACGCATCTGCCGTATTTCCCGCTCTGGCTGCAGGCCCAGGGTTTTCATGCCGAGCAGATCGCCATCATCTTGGCGGCGCCGATGTTTTTGCGCGTGGTGACAACGCCGCTGCTTACCGCGCTTGCCGACCGCGCGAAGGACAGGGCCGATGTCTATATCGCGCTGGTGGCCGCGACCATGGTGCTTTCCGCCGGCTATTTCCTTAAGCCGACCTACGCCATGGTGCTGGCCGTTTCGCTTGCGCTGACGGTGGTGTGGACGCCGCATTCGCCAATTGCCGATTCATTGGCGCTGTCGGGCGTGCGCCGCTTCGGCTCTAACTACACCGCCATGCGCAAATGGGGCTCGATCTCCTATCTCTGCGCCAATGCCGCGGGCGGTTTCATCCTGTACTGGACAAGTGTGCAGGCCGTGCCAGTGATCATTTTCGTCTCGCTTGCGGCCGCACTCGTCGCCGGGCTGCTGGCGCCCCGCCTTGGCCGCCCACGCCGGGCCTCGCCGCTGTCCGCCACCGACATCCAGCATTCGGCGCCCAGCCTTCTCAATCCGTACTTCCTCTATTTCACCCTCGGTGTCGGCATCATCACCGCCAGCCATGCCTTCCTCTACGGCTTTGTCTCCATCTACTGGAAGTCGATCGGCATCAGCGGCTCCGTCATCGGCTTGCTGTGGGCCTGGGGCGTCGTAGCCGAAGTCTGCATGTTTTTGTTTTTCAATCGTATTTTCGCCTCCGTATCGGTCGTCAAGGTGATGCTGATCGCCGGCATCGGCTCCATCGTGCGCTGGATCGCCTTTCCGCTGATCTGGCCGCTCGGGCTTGGCGTTATCGGCTTCTTCGGCGTCCAGACCTTGCATTCGGTGTCGGTGGCGATGGTGCTGATCGGCCTGCAGAAGATGATCGGCGAGACGGTTTCGGAAGAGCGCACGGGTGCTGCGCAAGGCATTGCCTATTTCTTCAACGGCTTCTTCATGGCCGCGGTGACGCTGGCATCCGGCCCGCTCTACGAGCGTTACGGCGTCGACGGCTTCCTGGCGATGATCCCGATCGCCATCATCGGCCTGGCGCTGATCGGGCTCGCCGCGCGCTCAGCCCCACAGCATCCTGTCAGGCGGTGAGACCAGCGATCCACGGTAGACGAGACCGGGTTGGCGGTCGCGGGCCAAAAGCAGCGGACCGTCGAGATCGACGAAGTCGGCGTCCTGCGCCAAGAGCACGGCCGGCGCCATCGCCAGTGACGTGCCGACCATGCAGCCGACCATCACACCAAACCCGAGTTCGCGGGCGCGGTCGCGAAGAGTGAGCGCAGCAGTCAGGCCGCCGGATTTGTCGAGCTTGATGTTGACGGCGTCATAGAGGCCGACAAGCGATTCAAGGTCCTTCGCTTCGTGCACGCTTTCATCGGCGCAGATCGGCACAGGATGCGCGATGTGGCGCAGGATGGCGTCATGGCCGGCGGCAAGCGGCTGTTCGATCAGGGCGATGCCGTGTTCGGCCGCGAAAGCGAGGTTCTCGACGATGTTGTCGTCGGTCCAGCCTTCATTGGCGTCGAGGATGATGCGGCTGTCTGGCGCCGCTTCGGTCACGGCGCGGATGCGCGCGATATCGTTGTCGCCGCCGATCTTGACCTTGAGCAGCGGCCGCCCGGCATTGGCGCGGGCTTGCGCGGCCATCACCTCCGGCTCGCCCAGCGACAGCGTGTAGGCCGTCTCGAGCGGGCTGGGCGCCACCAGACAGATATCGGCGGCAACCGGCTGGCCGCCGATCTTGGCCTCCAGGTCCCACAAAGCGCAATCAATGGCGTTGCGGGCCGCACCCGCCGACATCGCATCGAGCAGCCCGATGCGGCCGATGCCGGCTTCTATCTGCCGGCGCATCGCCTCGATGGCGTCGCGTACGCCCTCCATGGTCTCGCCATAGCGTTTGTAGGGAACGCATTCGCCCCGCCCGCGATCATCGCCATCCCTGATCGTGCAGGTGATGACTTCGGCTTCGGTCTTCGATCCGCGTGAGATGGTGAAGGTGCCGGCGATGGGAAAACGCTCGGCCTCAACCGAAATGACACGCGCCATATTTTTCTGCTCCGGCTATGCAACATCAGCCTGTCGGCAAATCGACAGGTTCGACCCGTCAGGCTAAACAGGACGCCATGTTGACCATCGGCAAACGCGACGCAAGCGGCAAGGCCGCCAAGGAGGCCGACCACCAGCCCCGCGTCGCGGTCGGCGAGGAGGGCGGCGTCCTCGGTTGCGCTTTCTCCGGAATTTGGACGACATCGACAGTGGCGCTGATCGACGCCGAGATGCGCAAGATCGAACAGCGCAAAGGCTTTCAGACGCTGGCGTTGGACCTTTCTCACATCGAGAAGATAGATACGGCCGGAGCTTGGCTGATCGACCGCCTGGTGAGCGTCTTCGAGAAGAAGGGCGTCGAGATCAAGATGCAGGGGCAAAGCGATGTCGCCTCGATCCTGCTCGGCGCCGTCGGCGAAGCCGTCCGGCGCGAGCACGAATCGCGTGGTGTCCGGCGCCCCAACATCATTCTCCGCGCGCTGGAGGCAGTTGGCCGCCGGGTCTATGAGATGCGGGACGATTTCCTCGCCTCGATGAACATCCTGGGCGCCACCATCGGCGGTGCGCAGATGAAGCTCGGGCGCGGCCATGCCATCAACCCGGCGGCGATCTTCAACCAGATCGATCGCATGGGCGTCGGCGCCATACCGGTGGTGGTGCTGATGTCGGCCATCGTCGGCGCCATCGTCGCCCAGCAGGGCGCCTACCAGCTCAACTATTTCGGCGCCAACATCTTCGTTGTCGACCTGGTCGGCGTGCTGATCCTGCGCGAGCTCGGCGTGCTGATGACGGCAATCATGATCGCCGGCCGCTCCGGCAGCGCCATCACCGCCGAGATCGGCTCGATGAAGATGCGCGAAGAGGTCGACGCGCTGAAGGTCATCGGTCTCAACCCGATCGGCGTGCTGGTGTTTCCGCGCCTGGTGGCACTGGTGATCGCGCTGCCCTGTCTCACCATCATCGCCAATTTCGCAGCGCTTGGCGGCGGCATCCTCGCGGCGTGGCTCTATTCCGGCATTGTGCCGTCCGCGTTCATCGACCGCCTGCGCGGCGCGATCGATATCAGCACCATATTCGCCGGCCTGATCAAGGCGCCGTTCATGGCCATGATCATCGGCATCATCGCTTCCGTCGAAGGCATGAAGGTCGGCGGCAGCGCCGAATCGCTGGGCCTGCACGTCACCGCCTCGGTGGTGAAGTCGATCTTCGTCGTCATCATCCTCGACGGCCTTTTCGCCATCTTCTACGCCTCGATCGAGTTCTGACATGATGCGTAAGACCTCAAAGGCGATCAAGGCTGCGCAAGGAACGGACGAGGGCGATATCGTGCTCTCCGTTCGCGACATCACGGTTTCCCTGGACGACAAGCTGATCCTCGACAAACTGGCGCTCGACATCAAGCGCGGCGAGATCCTCGGTTTCGTCGGCGCCTCGGGCGCCGGCAAATCGGTGCTGCTGCGCACCATTCTCGGCCTGCTGCACAAGCAGGCTGGCACGATCAAGCTGTTTGGTCTCGACCTCGACAAGGCCAGCGACATCGAGCGGTTGCGCATCGACATGCGGCTTGGTGTGCTTTTCCAGCATGGCGCGCTGTTTTCGGCGCTCACAGTGCAGGAAAACGTGCAGGTGCCGATGCGTGAATATCTCGATTTGCCGAAGAAGCTGATGGACGAGCTGGCCTTGCTCAAGATCGAACTGGTCGGCCTGCCGCCGGACGCGGCGCAAAAATTTCCCTCGGAGCTTTCGGGCGGCATGATCAAGCGCGCCGCCCTGGCGCGTGCGCTGGCGCTCGACCCCGACATCGTCTTCCTCGACGAGCCGACGTCCGGCCTTGACCCGATCAGCGCGTCCGAGTTCGACGAACTGGTCGTCAAGCTGCGCGATACGATGGACCTGACGGTCTACATGGTGACACACGATCTCGACACGCTGTTTACCGCTTGCGACCGGGTGGCGGTGCTCGGCAACAAGAAAATCCTGGTCGAAGGCACGATCGACGACATGCTGAAGAGCGAGGAGCCGTGGGTAAAATCCTATTTCCGCGGAAAACGCGCCCGGCAACTTGATCTTGCGGCGCGCGCATAGCGATAAGTGGGGCAATGGAAACCAGAGCCAACTACGTAATTGTCGGGATTTTTACCCTGGCTGCGATCCTCGCGGCCTTCGCGTTCGTCTACTGGACCGCCCAGATCGGCGATCGGGGCGAAACGGCCCAGTTGCGCGTGCGCATTCAGGGCTCAGCCTCAGGCCTTGGCCCCGGCAGCCTGGTGCTGTTCAACGGCGTCAAGGTCGGTGTGGTCAAGCGCGTCTATTTCGACCGCAATGACCCGAGTGCCGCCATTGCCACGACCGAGATAGACAAGACAACGCCGCTTACCAAATCGACGCAGGCCGATATCGGCATCGCCAGCCTTGCCGGCCAGGTCAACATCGAATTGAAGGGCGCCAATCCCAAGGAACCGAACCTGCTTGAAGAGGCGGAAAAGGAAGGCAGGACCGCCGAGATCGTCGCCAACCCTTCTGCCGTCAACAATCTCCTGCAGACCGCGCAGAACATCTTCACCCGCGCCGACAAGGTGCTTTCCGATCTCGAAGGCTTCACCAAGGATGTGCGTGGGCCGCTGACGCAGACGGTCAAGAACGCCCAGACATTTTCCGATGCGCTGGCCAAGAATGCCGACGGCATCGACAAGTTCCTGACCGCCGTCAGCGCGCTGTCGGACGAGTTGAAGGGTGTTTCCGGCAAGCTCGACGGCACGCTGAAGGCCGCCGAAGGCCTGCTCAATGCCGTCGACAAGGACAAGATCAAGAGCATCGTCGCCAATGTGGACACGGTGACGGGGAACCTCAAGGATACCTCGAAGCAGCTCGACGGCGTGATCAAGAACGTCGACACGGCGGTCGGCTCGGTCACTGATTTCGCCACGCGAACGCAAGGAACACTGGCCAAGGTCGACAATGTGCTTGACGGTATCGATCCGGCGCAAGTGCGCACCGCACTCGCCAACATCCAGAAGGCCAGCGAAAACGCCAACCAGGCCGCCGCCGACATCGCCAAGGTGACCGACAAGTTCGCCGACCGGGCCGACGATATCGACGAGACGATCAAGGACGCCAGACAGCTGGCACAGCGCCTCAACGATGCCTCGGTGCGAGTCGACGGCATCCTGAAAAGGGTCGACACGCTGCTTGGTTCGGGCCAAGCGGACGGCGTGATGGCCGATGCCAGGGACACGCTGAAATCGTTCAAGCAGGTCGCCGACACGCTGAATGCCCGGCTTGGCACCATCACCGACAATCTGGCGCGCTTCTCCGGCCAGGGCCTGTCGAATGTCGAAGCGCTGGTTCAGGACAGCCGGCGTTCGATCAGCCGCATCGAAGAGGCGGTGACCGATCTCAGCCGCAACCCGCAGCGCATCCTGACGGGTGGCGACGGCGAGGTTCGGCAATTCGATGGCAGGGCGCGGCGTTGACTTCCGTGCCCGCCCGCCGCAAGAAGTTGAACCGCGAATACGGGTTGGTCTTACGATCCGGGGACAACGGGGATCGCGCGTGACGTTCAGGTTGGGTGGGTATAAATCTGCTGTCGTGCTGGTTGCGCTGACGCTTGGCGGTTGCGCGGCATTGGGAGGCAAGCCGGCGCCGCTCGATACGTTCGAGCTGTCCGCCCCGTCGATCGACGCGCATGGCCACAGCCGCCGCCAGATCCTGATCGCCCAGCCATCCGCGCTCAAGGCGCTGGACAGCCAGAACATCGTCATCAAGCCGTCGGACCGCTCGATCCAGTATCTAAAGGGCGCGCAATGGGCCGACCGGCTGCCGCTGATTGTGCAGGCAAGGCTCGCCGAAACCTTCCAGCGCTCCGGCAGCTTTGCCGGCGTCGGCAAGCCGGGCGAGGGGCTGGCGATCGACTATCAGGTGATCGTCGAGATCCGCTCCTTCGAAGTCCGCGTCAATGGCGGCGAGCATGCCGAGGTCAACCTCTTCGTGCGCATCCTGAACGACCGCAACGGCGAGGTGCGCGCCTCAAAAAGCTTCACTGCATCCGCTCCCGTCTCGGGCAGCGGCAATGCGGCCTATGTCAGCGCGCTCGACAGCGCCTTCGGCGAGGCGGCGAAGGACATCGTGCGCTGGACGGATTCGGTGATCTGAATCGCCGAGCGGACGACGCATCGACTCAAGATCGTCGGTCTGCGCCGCCCCTCATTGCCTTGCCGCCAATCACCGGCGTTACAGGAAGAGTGCCGGCGTTGCGGCCAGCCCCCTTCTCGCCGTCACTATACGGGGAGAAGATGCCGGCAGGCAGATGAGGGGCAGCGCTGACAGATTGTGATCTTTCCGGCAGTGACACGAACCTGGCCTGAACGAAAAAGGCGGGCCGTGGCCCGCCCTGGTTCAGTTAATCGTCGCACCAATCAGTGCAACCGGCCGCTGGCGTGGGCCAGCATGGTGTAGACCTTGCCGGTGTCAGACGTCAGGTAGGTCTGCGCCATGATGTTGTCGCGGTCATTGCGCGAGACATCCTTGAGCAGCTTTTCGAAATCGTCGCAGTAGCGGTCGACGGCGGCGCGGAACTCCGCCTCTCCCTGATATTTGCGGCGGATTTCATCGAAGGTCTGCTGACCCTTGAGCGTGTAGAGGCGGCGTGTGAACACGTCACGCTCGCCGCGCCGGTAGCGGTTCCACAGCTCGATCGAGGCGTCATGGTCGATCGCCCGCGCAATGTCGACCGACAGCGAGTTGAGCGACTCCATGACATGCAGCGGCGAGCGCTGGGCGGGAGCCGCGCGCGGTGCTTCCGCGGGCGCCGCCGGCCTGGCAACGTCCTCCTCGCGCGATGCCCCGGTCAGGAGGTCGCGCACCCAGCCACCTTGCGGTGTGCGGGCGTTGGCGTCGCGCTGGCGCGGTGCTTCGGCAGGACGTTCGATATCGAGCGTGCCGCGCAGACCGCCGAGCGGCGCCGGCGAAGCCGGACGCTCGGCCTGCGGTGCCGGCGGCGGGCGGCGTACAGGTTCGGCCGGGCGCTGGACCGGCGCCTGGGGCGCCGGGCGCAAATTACGGGGCTCGGAAATGTCGCCACCACCGCGGCCCGATTTCGCAACGATATCCGAAAGTTCCTTGAGCGCGTTAATCTGCTCGGAAACGGCGCGGCGGATCGCCGAGGTCGATTCCTTGGCCTCTTCCGGCATCTCGATGACGCCCTTCTTGAGCTCGGCGCGTGTGAGGTCGAGCTCGCTCTTGATCGAGCTTGCGGTGCGCCGCATCTCCTCGGTCGCATCGGCAAACCGGTTGGTTGCCGAATCGACGACTTCCGCAATGGCAATGCGGATCTTGTCGGCGGACGCCAGCGTCCTGCCTTCGGCATTCTGCATCGTCTGGCCGACAAGGCTCTCGAAGGAACGCATAACCTTTTCGAGGTCTTCCGACTTCTTGACCAGGCCGACGGCGAGATCTTCCAGTGACGACTGCCTCTCCAGCGTGTGTTCCAGATTGCTCTGCGCCGAGCTCAGCAGGTCGGAAGCCGACGACAGCAAGCGGCTGTGCTCGTCGAACTTGGTGGCGATCGAGGCCACCTCGCGCAGCGTCGAAGACGACAATTCGGTAAGCCGCGTCGTGTTCGAATCGACCAGGCGGGCCGAGCTGGCGAAGGTCTGCGCCGCTTTTTCGGTGGTCGCGGCGAAGCTTTGCGTGCTGCCGCTGAGACGTTCGTCGACTTGGCCGAGATTGACCGCCGCCTGCTCGATCAGCTCACCGAGCTGCGAGCTGGAGACGCTCATGCGGCCGATGAGGTCGGCGACGCTGTCGGCGAGCGACGAGCGCGCGCCTTCGACGGCCGACAGCGTTTCGGCCGTACGGCTGGCGAGCGCGTTGACAAGGGCGGCGTTTTCGCTGCGCAGCTTCTCGGTGGCGCGTTCGGTGACCTCTTCCATGCTCTTTTGCAGTTCCGAGCCGCCCTGGGCGAAGCGCTCGACCAGCGGCCGTGCGGTTTCGTCGAGGATCTTCGACAATTCGGCCGAACGTGTCGCCAGCATCGTGTTGAGCTCGCGGGTGTTTGTGCCGATGGTCTTGGCCGCGTCGTTGGTGCTCTGGCCGATATGCTGGCCAACCGCGGTGAAGGTTTCTGCAATCGTGTTGGCGCGCGAGATCAGCTGAGCCTCGGCGCTCGACACCTGCTCGTTGAGCTTCTGGCCCATCGTCTCGGTGGTGTAGGCGAGGCGGTTTTCGACACTCGCGACCTGTTCCTCGACGCGGGTGGTTGCGGCAGCGACGCTCGCGGCCAGCCGCTCGTCGGCGCCGGCCAGAGCCTGCTCCATTTCGCGGGCGTGGACGGCAAGTTCCTGGCCGGTCTGGCGTGCGCGTTCGGCAACCCGCTGCTCGGTGCTGGCGAAGGCACCGACGATGTTGTCGGCATGCTCGCCGATCGTCGAGGTGGAGTCGGCGATGCGCGACACCAGGCGGTGATCGGCCTCGTCGAAGATGCGGCTGATCTCAGTGGCGCGGGCCGACAGGGCGTCTGAACCCTCGGCAATGCGCGAGATCAGCTGCTGGTCGGCGGCGTCGAAGATGCGGCCGAGGTCGGAGGCGCGGGCGGCCAACGCTTCGGCGGATTCGCCGATGCGCATGCTCAGCCGCTGGTCCGCACCCTCGAAGTTACGCAGGATGTCGCCGGCGCGGTCGGCGAGCGACTGCGCCGTCTCGACCGCACGGGCGACGAGCTTCTGGTCGGCGGCGTCGAACGTGCCGGCAATTTCGCCGGCGCGGGCAGCCAGCCGCTCGGCCGTTTCTTCGGCGCGGGCGAGCAGCGAGTTCGAAGTCTCGTCATGGCGGGCAAGCAGCGCGCTCGTCGTGTCCTCGGCGCGTGCGTGCAGGCGGCGATCCGCGTCCTCGAAGGTGCGGGCGATGTCCTCGGCCCGGGCGAGCAGGGCGGCCGAAGTCTGCTCGGCACGCTCGGCGATCTTGCGGTCGGCATCGCTGAAGGCGGCACCCGCCTGTTCGTGCAGGGCGCTGGTGACTTCCATCACCTTCTCACGCAGGGCGCCGGCAACAAAGACGGCGCTCTTTTCGAGCACGTTGCGGACATTGTCGACACCCACCGACAGCGCGCGCTCCATGGTTCCGGCGCGCTCCTCGATGATGCCGGTCTGCTTGCTGAACGCCTGCTCGATCTTCTCGACGTCGGCTGCGATAGCCGCGGAAATGTCGGTGCTTCTGGCGGCGATCTGGTCGATATGGCCCGACAGCGAGCGGTCGACATCCTTGCGGGTGTCGGCGAGCTTTGCCAGATCGTCTTCCAGCGCCTGGGTCAGCATGTTGCGGCCTTCGGCCAGCTTGCCGACATGGCCGGCGATGATGTCGTCGACCTCGCCGCGGCTTGCCGACAGCTTCTGCAGGTCGGCTTCCAGCGCGCGCTTGAGGATGTCGCGGCCTTCGGCCAGCTTCTCGACCTGGCCGGCGACCAGTCCGTCGATGCTCGACCGGCTCTCGGCCAGCTTGGCGAGGTCGTCCTCAAGAGCCTTCGACAGCGTCGCGCGATCCTGGGCGAGCTTGTCGCTGTGATCCTGGAGCAGGCTGTTGACATTTTCCAGATCGGCTTCCAGCACCCGTGCGAATTCTCCACGGTTTTCAGTCAGCTTCTGCGACTGGTCGACAATGGCGCTCCTGATCGTGTTGAGATCGGCTTCGAGCGCCCGCTTGAGGATGTCGCGGCCCTCGGCGAGCTTCTCAACCTGTCCGGCGACCAGCCCATCGATGCTGGAGCGGCTCTCCGCCAGCTTGGCGATGTCGTCCTCCAGTGCCTTTGAGAGGGCCGAACGATCCTGGACGAGCCTGTTTTGATGATCGGCCATGATGCCGCTCACATTGTGCAGATCGTCCTGAAGCGCCTGGGAGAGTGTCGAACGATCCTGGACAAGCCGGCTCGTGTGGTCGGCGATCAGGCTGTCCACATTCTGCAGATCGGCTTCCAGTGCCTTCGAAAGCTGGCTGCGCTCTTCCGCCACCCTGTCGGAATGACCCGCGATGGCACCCTTGATGGTATTGATGTCGGCTTCGAGCGCGCGCTTGAGGATGTCACGGCCCTCGGCCAGCTTCTCGACCTGGCCGGCTACCAGCCCGTCGATGCTCGACCGGCTTTCCGCCAACTTGGCGAGGTCGGCCTCGAGCGTCTGTGACAGCAGGCCACGATCATCGGCGAGCCGGTTCGAATGGTCGGAGAGCAGGCCCCTGATGCTGGACAGGTCGTTCTCCAGCGCCTTGCTGAGTTCGGTCCGGTCCTCGGCCAGTTTCGCCGAGTGGTTCTCGATCACGCCCTTGATGCCGATAATGTCGTTTTCGAGCGCCTTGGTGAGGACTGCGCGGCCTTCGGCGATCTTTTCGACCTGGCCGGCGACCAGCCCGTCAATCGAGGCGCGGCTGTCGGCGAGCTTGCCGAGATCGGCCTCGAGTGCGCGCGACAGAATGTTGCGGCCTTCGGCCAGCTTGCCAACATGCCCAGCGACCATTTCATCAATGATCGTGCGGGCTTGCACGAGTTTTCCCGAGTCTTCGTGCAAGGCCTGGTTGAGCCGGTTGCGGCCCTCTTCGAGGCGTTCGAGATGGCTGCCGACCGACGCGTCGATGGCGGCGCGCGACTCGTTGACCTTGCGCAGGTCCTCTTCCAAAGCACGCGAAATCAGGTTGCGGCCTTCGGCCAGCTTCTGCACCTGGTTGGTCACGGCTGCGTCGATGCCGGCGCGGCCCTCGGCGAATTTCGCCAGGTCCGCCTCCATTGCCGCTGCCATGCGCTCGCGGCTTTCGGACAGCTTGCGGCTGTGGTTTTCGACGGCTTCCTCGATGCCGACGCGGGCGTCGGCGAGACGCTGGATGTCGGTGTCGAAGGAGCGCGACACGACGTGGCGGGCCGCTTCCATACGGCCGGCGAAATCGCTGGCGCGGGCTTCGAGCATGGACGAGGTCGACGAGACAATGTCGGCCATGTCGGCGCCGATCTGGGTCTTGCCCTGATCGATCATCGCCGACAAATGGTCCTTGCTCTCGGCGAAGGTGTGGGCGATTTCGCGGGCGCGCTCGACCAGCGTTTCATTGATCTGCCGGGCACGCGCCTCGAGCGCGGCGTTGAGCTTCTGCGTGCCGGTGTCCAGAGCTTCGGCGCGGGTCTGGAATTCGCTGATCAGCGCCTGGCCGCGCTCGGCCAGCGTCCGCTCGATACCGTTGAGGCTGGACTCAAATTCCGAACTGAGCGTGCGCGCGGCACCGCCGAGCAGCGACACCATGCCGGTGGTGCGGTCGTCGAGCAGGTCGGTCAGCGAGCGGGTCAGGCCGTCGGTGGTGTCCGTCAGCTTGGCGATGCGGGTGTCGAGCAGCGAAGCGAAGGCTTCGCCCGAGGTCGACAGCCGGTCGGTGATCGTATCGAGCCGGCCTTCCACCTGATCGAAGATCGACATCGAGCTTTCGTTGATACGGTCGATCAGCGTGTCGCCGGAATTGGTGATCGTCATCGACAGCTTGGTCGACGCGTTGAGGATGGAGTCGCGAATGATGTCCGAGGCAGCGCCGATTTCGTCCTTCAGCGTCTCATGCGCGCCGGTGATCGAGGCGCGCACGCGCTCGGCATGGGTGACGACGGCTTCGCGTTCGCTGCCCAGCCCGTCGACCAGCGAGCGGATGCGGGATTCATTCTCCGAATAGGAGCGTTCGATCTGGTTGACCTCGCTGTGGACCAGCGTTTCCAGTTCGACGGCGCGCGCCAGCGTGCGCTCGATGCCTTCGCCCATGGCCGCCACTTCGCGGCGAACGGCCTGGCCGATCATCATGACGCGGTCCTGGGCGAGGTTTTCCGGTTCTGCCAGGCGGAAAGCCACTTCCGTCATCGACTGGGCGGCGATGCGCATTTCTTGCGCGCGGCGGATCATCGCCGCGAAGGCCCAAAATAGGACAACCGGTATGATTGCCGCGATTGCGAGGCCAATCAGTTCGGGGCGGGCCAGGAGTTGATCGAATGTACGGATTTTCCAGATGCTCGGGCCAAACAGCAGATTGGCAAGGCCGCCGGCGCCGGCAATCCAGGCCAGCGACACGAACGCCACGACCCAATAGATTGTGCTCGACGCGCGCCGGTTGAGGCCGTGCAGCAACGTCTTGTAGTCTTTCTGGCGATCATCGTTTGCCGGCTTGAACCCGGCCGGCTGCGCGCTGTTACGCGATTCAACCGGGCGCAATTCAGCGGGCTTGGCAGCCGGCGTCGCGCTTTGATTCTGTTGGACGGGTGCGCTTTGAGCGGGGGCGGGTTTCTGGGTACGGCCTTCGCGCGCCAGTTCGTCCGCGGCCTGCGAAATCTGCGCTTCCAGATCTTCCATCGACGCCGCTATATCGAGATCGCCGCTGCCGTCTCCGCTAAGGTCGAGATCTAGTGCCTTTTCGAGTTCCCTGGCTACGTCGCTGTCGAGATTTCTGGTCGTCGTTGGTTTCTTCGCCATGCCTTCGCTACCCTGTACTAGCTGCCGAGGGACTTTATGATTTTGGCCTGATTCTGGCTTGTCTTATCCCACGCAGGAGGCTGAAAATGGACCCTCGTATCGTAATGACACACAGGGGTAAAGAAAACATGCATTCCGCGAGATACGTAAAACTTTAAATATAAGGTTAACGTGAACGTGATTTCGCCGCCTCCACGGCAACAATTTTCCGGCCCATTCATTAACGCGTTGGCGACGGAAATCGCCTAAGTGTTTTTGGCGAGCGGGACAAAGGAGTTTCAAAATTGGTACGCGGTGAAAGCGGCATTGCCTTCTCAATGCCGGGCGGCGATGCGTCGGGTCCAGCCCGTTCGCGGCCGGTGGATCTGGCCCATCTGGCCCGCCAGACAATGGGCGATCGCGCCCTCGAACAGGAGGTGTTGGCACTGTTCGTACAGCAGGCGCTTTCTGTTCGCGACAAGATCATCGATGCCGATGTCAGGGAGAGGCTGCTCCTGGCGCATGGGCTGAAAGGTTCGGCGCGCGGGGTCGGCGCCTTTGCCATCGCCGATTGCGCCTCATCGATCGAACAGCAGCCGGAAGACACACGCACCCTCAAGCGCCTCGGCGCCCTGATCGAGGAAGTGCGCGATTTCATCGCCGCCATCAGCCGGTAATGGCTGCCGCTTGTCTGCGGCCACCGGCATGAATCGGCCGGGCCAGGGCGCGCTTTAGCCAGCTTTCCGAAAAAACGTCACAAAGCGGCGCTTTCGCGCCGCAGTTGACTTGTCTGGCGGAGTGATTATCTCGGCTGAGACTCCCTTCAGGTGACAAATGACCAAGCTGACCTTCATCGCCCATGACGGCACTCCTTTCGATGTCGAGGCCGAAAACGGCTCGACCGTCATGGAGAATGCGATCCGCAACGCGGTGCCGGGCATCGAGGCCGAATGCGGCGGCGCCTGCGCCTGCGCGACCTGCCATGTCTATGTCGACGAAGCCTGGACGGCCGAGGTCGGCGAGCCGGAGGCGATGGAAGAGGACATGCTGGACTTCGCCTATGACGTCCAGCCGAACTCGCGCCTGTCCTGCCAGATCAAGGTGCGCGACGCCCTTGACGGCCTCGTCGTGCGCGTGCCCGCCCGCCAGGGCTGATCTCCCCGTTCCAACCGATTTTTGCCTTGGCCGCTTGGCAGCAGGCCCATGCTCATGCAGTCTCGCCCCAGTTTGACCCAGTTTTGGCAATGAGGCTCGCCCGGCATGACCGATGTAATCAAGACGGACGCACTCATTGTCGGGGCTGGGCCGGTCGGCCTGTTCGCCGTGTTCGAACTCGGCCTCCTCGACATGAAGTGCCATCTGATCGACATCCTCGACCGGCCCGGTGGCCAGTGCGCCGAACTCTATCCGGAAAAGCCGATCTACGACATTCCGGGCTGGCCCTTGATCTCGGCGCAAGGGCTGGTCGACAAGCTGATCGAGCAGATCCATCCGTTCAAGCCTGACTTCACCTATAACCGCATGGTCTCCAGCCTGGAAAAGCTGGAGGATGGCTCCTTTCGGGTCACCACCGACGAGAACGAGGTGTTCGAGGCCAAGGTGGTGGTGATCGCCGCCGGCGGCGGCTCGTTCCAGCCCAAGCGGCCGCCCATTCCCGGCATCGAGGCCTATGAGGGCAAGAGCGTCTTTTATTCGGTGCGCCACATGGAGGATTTCCGTGGCCACGATCTCGTCATCGTCGGCGGCGGCGATTCCGCACTCGACTGGACGCTGAACCTGCAGCCGGTGGCAAAAAGCGTGACGCTGGTCCACCGCCGCCCGGAATTCAGGGCGGCGCCCGACAGCGTCAACAAGATGTACGCCATGCAGGAGATGAAGCAGTTGGCGTTCCGCGTCGGCCAGGTCACCGGCCTGACCGGCGCCGACGGCCAGCTGGCGTCAGCGACCATCAAGGGCGGGCCTGACGGCGACATCGAGGTGCCGTGCACCCGCCTGCTGCCGTTCTTCGGCCTGACCATGAAGCTCGGCCCGATCGCCGAATGGGGGCTCAACCTTCACGAGAACCTCATTCCGGTCGATACCGAGAAATTCCAGACCTCGGTGCCGGGCATCTTCGCCGTCGGCGATATCAACTGGTACCCCGGCAAGCTGAAGCTGATTCTGTCGGGTTTTCACGAGGTAGCGCTGATGGCGCAGGCCGCCAAGCGCATCGTAAGCCCCGGCGAGCGCATCGTCTTCCAGTATACGACCTCCTCAACCAGCCTGCAGAAAAAGCTCGGCGTCGTGGAATAGGCGTTCAGGGCTTTTGCCGGATCACTCCACCAGGACGACTGGCGCCTCGGCCTCGTCGCGGCCGCGCAGCGACTTCTCTGGCATCAGCGCCAGCATGATCAGCGCCAGCACGAGCGTGAGGGCCGCGGCAAGGAAGATCATCATGAAGGGCGTCGCCGACACGATCTGTCCGGCAGCCGGCACGCCTTCGCCGGCAAGCGGCAGGCCATAGCCGAGCGCGACCGCGCCGAGCACGGCGACGCCGAGCGCGCTGCCCAGCGAACGCAGGAAGGTCAGCACGCCGGTGGCGACGCCGAGATGTGCGCGGTCGACGGCGTTCTGCACCGACACGGTGGCGACCGGGAAAGTGGTGCCGCTTCCAAGCCCGATGCAGATGGTCAAGAGTTCGACCACCAGCAGCGAGGCGCGGCCGGCGACCAGGCTGAGCACGCCAAGGCAGACAATGGCGAAGAGAACGCCGACCATGGCGATGCGCTTATAGTGGAAGAAGCGCGGTATCGTGCGGCCGCTGAACGTCGCGCCGGCCACCGTGCCGAGCAGCAGGCCGAGCATGGCAAGGCCTGACTGGCTGACCGAGAGGCCGATGATCGACTGCAGATAGACCGGCAGGTACACGGACAGGCCGATATTGGCGGCCTGCAGCAGGAACATCGACGCCGTGCCGGCAAGCACGATCGGATTGCTCAGCACTTCAAGCGAAATCAGCGGCTCGACCGCACGCATCAGCCGCAGTGCAAACGCGCCCCAGAAGACCGCCGAACAGGCAAGCAGGCCGAGGATTTCGCGCGAGGCCCAGGGATAGGCGCTGCCGCCCCAGTTGAGGGCCAAAAGCAGCAGTGCCGTCGCCACCACCAGAAGCAGTGCGCCCAGGGCGTCGATGCGATGCCGCTTTGCAGCAACCGGCAGCTTGCGCAGCGGCTTGTTGATGATCGCCATGGCCACCAGGCCAAGCGGGATGTTGATCCAGAAGATCAGCGACCAGTGCAGATGTTCGGCAAATCCGCCGCCCAGCAACGGTCCGGCGATGCTGGCGACAGCCCACGTGCCCGATATCCAGGCGGCATAGCGCGCCCGCTCGCGTGGCGGCACCAGGTCGCCGATGACGATCTGCGCCAAGGCGAACAGGCCGCCACCGCCGGCACCCTGGATTGCCCGACCGATGACCAGCACGAACATGTTGGGCGCCATGGCGCTGACCAGCGATCCCGCGAGGAAGATCAGGATCGCCGCATAGACGGTCGGCCGGCGGCCATAGACGTCGGAGATCTTGCCGTAGAGCGGCGCCATGGCGGTCGCCGTCAAGAGATAGCCGGTCACGATCCACGGCAGATAGTCGGCATGGCCGAGCGAACGGCCGATGGTCGGCATGGCCGGCGCGACGATGGTCTGGTCGAGCGCCGCCAGGAGCATCGACAACAGGATGCCGGCGATGATGACGTTCTTTTCGCTCTCCGTCAGCGGGACGGCGGGCGTCGCCATCACCGGCTTGTCGACAGCCTGGTCCATGTCAGTTCATCCACAATGCTTGGCGAGCGATTGCGCGGCGCCAAATGGCCGCTCCGCTATACGCCGCCTCGATTGGTCTTGATCTCGTGTTCCGAAGCTCGCGCCTTGCGAGCCTGACATATGTCGGTCGGTATAGGCCGATTTCGACCTTTGCCCGAAAGTTTTCTGGGGCTGGCCTCATGTTTCGGCGCGATTGGCTTGATATCAGTCCTGTGTTTCAGCCGGGCGGAAGTTGGCCGTTCTCGACGCGCTGCACGCGGTAGCGCAGCAGCCGCAGGATGCGGCTTTCGAAATTGACGCCCTCGACACGGTCGAAGCGCAGCTGGTCCTGGTCGTGCCTGGCGAGTTCGATTGCGGTGATCTGCGCCGCCTTGGCCTTGGCCTCCGCGCAGGTCTTTTGCGGGTAGCTGGCGTTCAGCGCGTCCTCGAGGAGACGGCCGTGGTTCTTGGCGATCTCGACATGACGCTCCTCGTGGCGCTTGATGTCGGCCGACAGCGTGTCCCAGAACAGCCTGACATCGGCGTCGGCCTTGCGCGGCCTGCGCCACTCCGGAAGTATGACCTTGACCTTGACGGTGACGGTGGCCTTGGCGATCCGGCAGGTATCGGCGGTTTGCGCGTAGCTGATGCGGGTGGTGAACGCCATCTGGGTGGCGCCCGGATGCCTCATCCCGGTGCTTTTCACCTCGGGTCCATGCTTCGACAATTGCGTCTCGATGTCATCGAGCGTGCTGCCGCCGATGGCAAAATAGCTGTAGGTCTTCACCAGATTGGCAGCATTCGCCGGCAGGACGGTCAAAGCCAGCATCAGGGCGCAGAGCAGGGGTCGTTTCATCATGTTGCCTCTTCACTCACCTTGCTTTACGGCCCTTGCCGGCGCAACGGAATTGATCTTCCACCGATCACGCATCGTTGATGGATTGCAAGCGCTCGATGAGCCACATGGTTGAAGGACAATGACGACAAGGCGATGGCAACTGGCGCATGAACGCCATCTCGACCTTGGCGAGAAGGCCATAGTGGTCGGCATTCTCAACGTCACGCCGGACAGTTTTTCGGATGGCGGACTATTCATCACGCCGGATCAGGCGGTCGCGCAAGCGCGCCGCATGGTGGAAGAGGGGGCTGTCGTCATCGACGTCGGTGGAGAATCGACGCGCCCCGGCGCCTCTCCCGTAACCCCTGGGGAAGAGCAGGCACGCATTCTGCCGGTGATCGCCGCACTCGCCGGCGCCAGTGAAGCCCTGATTTCGGTCGACACCTATCGCGAGGAAACCGCGCGTCTGGCCGTCGGCGCCGGTGCGCATATCGTCAACGATGTCTGGGGCTTGCAGCGTGAACCCGGCATTGCCCGCGTCGCCGCCGACACCGGCGCCGGACTGGTCATCATGCACACCGGGCGCGAGCGGCAAAAGCTGCCCGACGTCATCGACGACCAGTTTTTCTTCCTGAAGGCATCGCTGGAAATCGCGAAGCGCAGCGGCGTCCAGGACGACCATATCGTGCTCGATGCCGGCTTCGGCTTCGCCAAGGAGACGGCCGAGGAAAACCTCGACCTGATGGCGCGGTTCTCCGAACTGACGGCGCTTGGCTTTCCCCTGATGGCCGGCACCTCCAGAAAGCGCTTCATCGGCACCGTCACCGGCCGCGACGCCGCCGCGCGCGGCGCCGGGACGGCGGCCACCAGCGTCATCCTGAGGCTGAAGGGCGCCGATCTGTTTCGCGTCCACGATGTCGCAATCAACGTGGACGCGCTGGCCATGGCGGATGCTATGCTGGCGCGTGAAAAGCCGGGACACTGAGCCCAGGAACCTAAGAAATGTATGTCATCCGCATGAAGAACTGCGCCTTCTTTGCCCGGCACGGCGTGCTGGATGAGGAGGAGGCGCTTGGCCAGCGTTTCTATGTCGATGCCGAGTTGACGGTCGAGCCCAGCCGCCCGCTGGAGGATGATTCCATCGAGGACACCGTCAATTACGGCATCGCCTTCACGGTGATTGAAAAGATCGTCACCGGGCACCGCCGTTTCCTCATCGAGGCGCTGGCGCTCGAAGTGGCCAAGGCGCTGACGGCGCGGTTTCCGCAGATCAGGAAGGCCGAGATCACCGTGCGCAAACCGAACGCGCCGGTGCCCGGCGTGCTCGATTATGTCGAGGTGACCGTTGTCTGGCCCGAATAACACGGTCTATCTCAGCCTTGGCGGCAATCTCGGCGATCCCGCGGCCTCGATGGCCACGGCGCTGCGCCTGCTCGACGCCGACGACAACACCCGCGTCATTGCCGTCTCTTCGCTCTACCGCACACCGCCCTGGGGTAAGCTTGACCAGCCGGATTTCTTGAATGCCGCTGCCGAAATCTCGACTGTGCTGGCGCCAAGGGCGCTGCTCGATCTTTGCCTGGAGGCCGAGCGCAAGCTGAAACGGGTGCGCGAGGAGCGCTGGGGGCCGCGCCTGATCGACATCGACATATTGGTGTTCGGCGACCGCATCATCCACGAGACCGGGCTGGAAGTGCCGCATCCCAGGATGCTGGAGCGCGCCTTCGTTTTGGCGCCCCTGGCCGAGATCGCGCCGGAACTGGCGGTTGGCGGCCGCAGCGTGAGCGAGCGGCTCAGCGCCGTCGATACGTCAGGCATAGAGCGGCTGGCGTCCGGCCGCGACTGGTGGCTGGGTTAGCCGGAGAATCCGCCGCCATCGAGAAATGCCTGTTCGTCCGCCGTCGTGTCGCGGCCAAGCATCTTGTTCCTGTGCGGGAAGCGGCCGAAACGCTTGATGATATCGCGGTGTTCGATCGCGTATTTTATATACTCCGGCGCCCTGGCGGTGGTGAGTTCGACCGATCTGTCCTGATCGGTGGGCAGTTCCGAATGTTCGTAGGGCAAATACAGGAAGACGCGCAGGTCTTCTTCCAGCGCCAGGTCATGGCCGGCGGCGATCGCCTTGGCGGCGAAATGCCTTGCCAGCGGATCGGTGGCGTACATGTGGCCGCAGCCGCGAAAGCAGTTGCGCGGGAACTGGTCGAGCAGGATCATCAGCGCCAGCGAGCCCTCGGCATGCTCCGACCAGGCGTCGCATTCGCGACGAGCGGCCGCATAATGCAGGTCGAGAAACTGGCTGCGGAAATCCGCGTCGAAGGCGTCATTCTTCTCGAACCAGGCGTCTTCGCCGGCCTCGCGCCAGAATTTTGTGACGGCGAGCGCGCGCTCGTCCAATGCGGTCATCTGCCTTCCTCTGGCTGGGCGGGTTCGGATTTGTTCAACACACCGGCGGTTTCTTCATTCAGCGCCTGGCCGGGTCGACGCGGCGGGGCGAGCGGCGTCGGAATCGGCGTGCCGATATTGCCTCTGAGGAAGCGCCGGCCAGCCCGTATGCCTTCCGCCAACTGCGTCTCGAAGCGGTCGTTGTCGCGGCGCCGAACATCCTCGATGACGTCGGCGACGTCTTCCGGTTCGACGCCAAGTGCTTCAAGCGCCGAGCCGCCGAAGACGAGGGCCGATTCGAAGGTTTCGCGCAGCTGGAAATCCACTCCGACGCGGATGAGCGACAGCGCTGTGCCGCGATCGAAGGCGCGAGCCAGAACGGTCAGCAACGGGAACTCCGCCTTGATCAGTTCGGCAATGCGAACGGCAGCATCCGCCTTGTCGACGCAGATCAGCACGGCGCGTGCGCGGCCAGCACCTGCGGCGCGCAAAATGTCGAGCCGCGTGCCGTCGCCATAATAGACCTTGAAGCCGAAATCGGCGGCCGCCTGGATCATTTCGACATCATTGTCGATGATCGACACGTCGATGCCGCGCAACAAAAGCGGCTGGCTGGCGATCTGGCCGAAGCGGCCGAAGCCGATGACCAGAACACTGCCGGTCAGCCCTTCGGCGATATCAACGCCTTCGAGCGACTGCTCGTCGCGCGGCGTCAGATATTTGAGCACAATGATGGCCAGCGGCGTCAGCACCATGGAGATGATGATGATCGCGGTCAGCGTGGCGTTGGCCCGGCTGTCGATGATGCCGACGGCCGCCGCGGCGGAGTAAAGCACGAAGGCGAATTCGCCGCCCTGCGCCATGAACACGGCGCGCTCCAGCGCTTCGCGATGGCCGCTCTTCAGCATGCGGGCGACGAGGTAGATGCCGAGTGCCTTCATCACCATGTAGGCGACGACATAGATGGCGACGAGCCGCCAGTTGTCGATCACCACATGCAGGTCGAGCGACATGCCGACAGCCAGGAAGAACAGGCCGAGCAGGATGCCGCGAAAGGGTTCGATGTCGGCTTCCAACTGGTGGCGAAAGGTCGATTCGGACAGAAGCACGCCGGCCAGGAACGCGCCCATCGCCATTGACAGGCCGGAAAGCTGCATGACCAGCGCCGACCCCAACACGACCAGCAACGCCGCCGCCGTCATCACTTCGCGCGCCTTGGCGTCGGCTAGGATGCGGAAGAACGGATTGAGCAGATAGCGGCCGGCCACTACCAGCCCGACGATGGCGCCAAGGCCGATGCCGACCTCGGTCAGCCTTTGCTGCAGGGTCATCTCGGCACCGCCCGGCGCCAGGAAGGCGACCAGCGCCAAAAGCGGCACGATTGCCAAATCCTCGAGCAGCAGGATCGAAACGATGCGCTGGCCCTTGGGGCTGGCCATCTCGCCGCGTTCTTCCAGAAGCTGCATGACGATCGCCGTCGAGGTCAGCACGAAACCGGCGCCGGCGACGAAGGACTGCGCGATCGGAAAGCCGCCCGCCAATCCGACGAGAGTCAGAAGCACCGCGCAGACGCCGACCTGCAGGGCGCCGAGTCCAAAAATTTCGCGCCGCAGCCCCCATAGCCGCGACGGCTGCATCTCCAGCCCGATAATGAACAGGAACATGACGACGCCGAGTTCGGCGACGTGCAGGATGGCTTCCGATTCGGAAAAGATGCGGATGCCGAACGGGCCGATAACCACGCCAGCGGCGAGATAGCCGAGGATCGAGCCCAGCCCCATGCGTTTGAAGATCGGAACGGCGACGACACCCGCGGCAAGCAGCGCCACCACCTGAATGAGATCGCTGCCCGATGCTTCCGCTGCCATGCCTCTTGTCCCCGTGTCTGACAGCACTCCTTGCATGCAGTGGGAGCTAGAGGCAAGGGCGGGAAGCCTGCCAGGACGGGTAGGTTGCCGTTGAAGCAATTCTCCCGGTGGAACAATTGTCGCCGCTTGCCTGCCGGACGTTCGGCATCTATATCTGCAAAATGTCTGACCATTCGTCCCGGCCGTCTTCACCGTCCCATATTCCGATGGATGCGCTTAGCGAAGTTCTGCAAGACTTCCGCTTGAGTGGTGTCAACTATGGCCGCTGCGAACTCCGGCATCCATGGAGCATAGACTTTCCGCAACAACCGCTGCTTCGGTTTCATTTTGTCGGCCATGGGCCATGCTGGATTCATACCGAATCGCAAGGCTGGCAGGAGTTGCGCGATGGCGATCTGGTGCTGCTGCCGCAAGGCATCGCCCATCGGCTGGCGAGCGCACCGGACGTTGAGGTCGACTCGCTCGAGGGCTGCCAGGTGATCAAGTTCGGCGGCAACGTCTGCGAGGTGGTACGGCAGGGAACGGGCGCGACGAGCACCCTTTTCTGCGGCTCGATGGCCTTGGGCTCCTGTGCGCTCAACCCATTGATCACGTTGATGCCGCCTCTCATCAAGGGTTGCGACGTGGCCGGCAATGACCCTGTCGTCGGCCCTTTGCTGGCGGCGATGACGGTGGAGGCCGCACAGCCGCAGATGGGCAGCGCCACCATTTTGTCGCGTATGGCGGATTTGCTGACAGCCCGGCTCATCCGCTGCTGGGTCAATTGCAATGGCGCTTCGACCACCGGTTGGCTCGCAGCCATCCGCGACCCCCATATTGGCCGTGCTCTGGCAGCCATGCACCGAAACCCCGGCCACAACTGGACGCTGGGAAGCCTGGCCGGCGTGGCAGGCCAATCGCGCTCGATTTTCGCCGAGCGCTTCAGCGCTGTCCTGGGCGAAGGTGCCGCACACTATCTCGCCCGCATGCGCATGCAGCTTGCGCGTGAGTTGCTGGGCCAGAACGGCTTGTCCGTTGCCGAAGTCGCTACCCGTTTGGGCTACGATTCCGAGGCATCCTTCGCGCGCGCGTTCAAGCGCATCACCAATGTTTCGCCAGGTGTTGTGCGTCGCACAAATCCCGGACGAATAGATATGAATTTCGGATTTTAGGGTACATATCATCCGGGCGGACTCGCCTATTTAAGATCTCCAAACTTTGGAGATCCTTCCGTGACTGACACAACATTACAGCTTGAAGACGCCGCGATCGGCCTTGACGCCGATGCGCCAGCCACATGGAGCGCAGCCACCTGGTTCGCGGTCATTTCATTGGCGGCCACCAGCTTTGCTCTGGTGTCCGCCGAATTCCTGCCGGCAGGCCTGTTGACGCCGATGGCGCGCGATCTCGGTATCAGCGAAGGCACGGCCGGACAGGTCGTCACCGCCACCGCTTCCGTCGGCGCCGTGACGGCCATGTTGAGCAATGTTCTCATCGGCCGATTGAACCGCAAGACGGTGCTGGTTGGTCTCATGGCCCTGGCGGTCGCTTCCAATATTCTGGCAGCGCTGGCGCCCAATTTCTGGCTGCTGTTGCTGGGCCGGGCCGGGCTGGGCATCGCGCTCAGCGCTTTCTGGGCGCTTTCGGTTGCTGTCGTGGCGAGGCTGGTTGGTGCCAATGCGACAGGTCGGGGCATGGCCATCGTCACCCTCGGCGTCTCGCTCGCCACCATAGCCGCGCCGTCGATGGGGGCATTGATCAGCGACTGGCTCGGATGGCGCAGCGCCATGGCCATGACAGCGGGGCTGGCTCTGGTTGCCATGCTGCTGCAGTTTCTCAGCCTGCCGACCTTGCCTGCAAGCGCAAGCAACAGCCTTGCCGACGTATTTCGGCTGACACGGCGGCGCGGCATTCAACTCGGCATGCTGGCCATCGTCTTGCTGATGACCGGGCATTTCGCCGGCTCAGTCTATGTGCGCCCCTTCCTCGAACACGTGACGCTGCTTGCAACCGGGCCGATTGCGCTCGCCCTGCTCGGATTTGGCATCGCCGCAGTGGTCGGCAACATTGCCGGCGGCCGCTTGGCCGATGCCAATATCCGCACGGCGCTCGTGATCACCGCTGCGTTGATGGCGTTTGCGGCGCTGGCATTGGTGCTTTGGGGGGTGCACATCGGGGCTGCCTTCGGCTTCGTCACCCTTTGGGGCCTGGCCTTCGGCATGGGACCGGTGGTGCTGCCGACCAATCTGTCCCGAGCGGCACCTGACGCGCTGGAAGCGGCGGGCAGCCTGATGGTCGTCTCTTTCCAGGTCGCCATCACCATTGGCGCGGTTGTCGGCGGCTATGTCGTGGACAACTACGGCGCGACGGCGCCCTTGACGCTTACCGCCATCCTTGCCGCATCGACAGCTTTGCTGGCGCTGCTACAGCCTCGCAGCTGAACCCTGCTCCAACTGATGCGGCGGCCTGACTCCGGGCCGCCGCGATGTTGCAGCCGCGTTACACAAGTTTATGCGGTGCGCGCGTTGCGTTTTGCCGCAATCGGCGGCTAAGGGACGCTTCGGCTTCGGCCGTTTGAAGGCAGCGACGATCAAGTTCTGCCTTTGTGAGGAGATGACTGACATGAAGAAGTTTTTGCTCGTTGGCGTGGGTGTCGCCATGCTTGCCGCATCGGCCTGTTCCAAGGCGCCAGAATGCACGCAGGAGATTGCGGCCAAGAAGGCCCAGGAGATGACCGCCGCGCTGCAGGAGGCGATCACCAAGGATCCGTCCAAGGCGGCTGACCTGACGGCCAAGGTGCAAGCGGTGACCACCAAATATCAGGGCGCCACGACGCTGGACGAGGCCTGCAAGGCCTATGACGAACTGACGGCCGCCATCAAGGGCTGATTTTCGTTCGGGGATTGAAGAAGGCGGTGGCTCGGGGAGCCACCGCCTTTTTTGCTGGCCGCTGCCGGGAACTCAGTTCTTCGCGATGGCACCGACTTCGACGGCATCGACGCGCTTGAGGCTCATGCCGATCACCGGCACCAGTTGCTGGTCGACGCGCACGGCGATGGTCACCGTCATCGAATTGTCGTCGGGAATGCGGGCCTGCATGACGCCGCGCAACTGGTTGCGGTTGATGGTGAAGACCACCTTGCGAGGGTCGACGACATTGCCGCCGATGATGTCGAGGCCCGAACCGGCGGCGCCGCCCATGAAGTTGCCCTTGTAGTCGCGTCCCTTGCGCTCGACGGTCGCCGACATTTTCTGGGTGAAGACACCGACCCGGCAGTCACCGTCCAGCGACATGCCCGTCTTGTTGTCAGGCGTCGAGCCGTCGAAGCTGCAGGTGAATTTCGTGCCCTTGTACTTGCCGGCGACGATCTCGCCCGGGCCGACCCATTTGCCTTCGACGGTGCGGAAGAACTGCTTGTCGGGTTCGGCTGCAGAGGCTTTCCCGGCCAGGCCCAGAGGTGCTGCAAGCGCGACCACGGGCAGGACGCAGGACAAGATTACGCTTTTCATAGACGACACCTGGCAACAAGGAGGCTGTTGTTGGACGACCATGAACAAGATTGGTTAATGCTTGGTGACCGCGAGGCAGAACTTCACTTGGTCGTAGCCGCAGTCTCGCCTTCTTTTTTGGTCGCGAACGAGGTCAGCGCCGACAGGAAATCGCCCATGCCCGGCCGCCTGGCGGCAATGAAGGGCAGGGGCCGCGCCGTCTCCATCGCGGCTATGCCGATGCGCGCCGTCATCATGCCGTTGACGACGCCTTCGCCGAGTTTCGCCGAAAGCCGTGCGGCAAGTCCGTGGCCGACGATCTGCTGGACAAAGCTGTCGCCGACGGCGATCGAGCCGGTCACCGCCAGATGGGCGAGAACGCTGCGCGCCAGCCGGAAGAAGCCGAGCGTGCCCGGGCGGCCGCCGTAAAGCTCGGACAGGCGGCGGATGAGGCGCCCGGCCTCGAAGACGACATAGGCGACGTCGACAAGCGCGCGCGGGCTGACGGCGGTGACCAGCGACACCCGCTTGGCTGCTTCCAGGATCATCACCTTGGCCCTGGCGTCGAGGGCCCCAAGAATCTCGGTTTCGGCCAGCCGCACCAGGTTGCCGCCATCGATGATCTCGCCGCGCAGTTCGGCCAGCGAGCGCCTGCCGGCCGCCGTTTCTGGTTTCGCCGACACAAAGGCCGAGAGCTCGTCGACGACGGCCCTTGCGGCCTTCGGATCGTCGCGCGCGACGGCATCGAGCGCCCGTTTTTGCAGCTTTTCGACCTCGGCCAGCCGGGCGATGGCCAGGAATTCGCGTACCAGCACCACCACGAGCGCCAGCACGGCGATTGCGGCCATGGCAGCCGCCAGCCAGCCCAGCCACTCCGCGCGCTCGAACAGATCGCGAATGAGCTGGTCGGTCCACAGGCCGACGGCCAGCGAAACCAGCACGCCGACCGCGCCGAAAAACAGGCTGGCAAACAGCGAGCGCTTGCGCGGCGCGGTCGCGGGCGGTGGTTCGGCAGCAATGATGTCAGGCTCGTCGAAGACGTCGACTTCGGCCGGCACGACGACGGCGCGCGGCCTGCGCGTCGGAAGCGGCTCGGCATGGGTGCGGGCCTGCTTCGGTTCGGCCTCCGGCTCGATACGGAAAGCTGCCGGCTTGCGGGGCGCGGTCATGCCAGATGGTCTCCGATCAGGAACTGCAAGGCGCGGTCGAGCCTGATATGCGGCAACGACAGCATGACGCCTTCGGCAGTGCGTTCGAGCTTTGGCGGCCGAAAGCGCACGAAACGGATTGCCGGGTTGTCGCTGCTCTGCCGGTGGTCGGCTTCCGAAACATCGAAAACCGCTTCAATTTTCTCAGGCAAGTCCCCGGGAAATATGGCGGTTTCGGCTTTCCCGTCGAAGGTTTCGCCATTGATCCTCTCGCCCTTCAGCGGCGTACCGATGATCACCGGCAGCGTCTCGCGGCCCTGTTTGACCGTGCCTTCGCGTGTCGCGCGCACTGCCGCCATGGCGACCACGTCGACATCGGCACCGGTAAGATTCGCCCGCGCCACGGCCCGGTCGGCAAGCCGTCGCACGATCGCCTGCAGCCGGTCATGGCTTTCGTGGTGCAGATGGTCGGCCTTGGTCGCGGCGACCAGAATGCGGTCGATGCGGCGCGAAAACAAATCGGTGAGGAAATTGCCCCGTCCGGGGCGGAAACAGGAAAGGATTTCGGTCACCGCGCGCTCTAAGTCGGCCATTGCGCCGGGGCCAGCGTTCAGCGCCTGCATGGCGTCGATCAGCACGATCTGGCGGTCGAGGCGGGTGATGTGTTCGCGGAAGAACGGCTTCACCACATGCGTCTTGTAGGCCTCGTAGCGGCGCTCCATCATCGCCTGCAGCGAGCCGGCGCGCGGGCGTCGTTCGCCCTTGAGCAGCAAGGGCGCGAAGGTCAGCGCCGGCGAGCCCTCGAGATCGCCAGGCATGAGGAAACGGCCGGGCGGCAAGGTCGAAAGTGCCCGTTCGTCGAGCTTGCAGGCCTTGAGATAGGCGGCAAAGCTTTCGGCCAGCCTGCGCGCCGTCATTTCGTCAGCGTCGGCATTGGGATCGATCGTCGCCGACAGCGCCCGCCAGTCCTGCGAGAGGTCGTGACGCACCGGCAGCATCGCCATTTCGAAGGCTTCGCGCGAGAAATCGGCGAAGGACTTGCCGAGCAGCGGCAGGTCGAGCAGCCATTCGCCGGGGTAGTCGACAATGTCGACCGACAACCGCCCGCTGGAAAACATGCGGTTCCAGCCGGAGGCCGATTCATATTCGATGGTGAGCCTGAGTTCGGAAATGGCGCGCGTCGAGTCCGGCCAGACGCGGCCGTTGACGAGGGCGGCGATATGGTCCTCGTACTGGAAGCGCGGCACGGCGTCATCCGGCTGTTCCTCGAGGAAGGCGCGCGCGACGCGTCCAGACTTCTGCGCCTCGAACAGCGGCAGCCGCCCACCATGAATCAGATTGTGGGCAAGCGCCGAGATGAATACCGTCTTGCCGGCACGGGACAGGCCGGTGACGCCGAGCCGCAGCGATGGCGAAAACAGCCCGCTTGCCCGCCCCGACAGTGTATCCAGGGCAATTCTCGCTTCGTCTGTGAATGTGGTCAGCGATGATGCCAAAATCTGTTCTCTCGGGCCTCGGTCCGCCCGATATAGGCTTTGCATCCGCAGTTTGAAATGGCGTCCGGACCTAGCCGGCTCCGCTCAGAGATCGGCGGGCGTCAGGAAGGCTTCGAGATAGCCGGCACCTTGCGCGGCCTCGGTGAGGGTGCCGTTGAAGCGCACGACCGCCAGGCCCGAGGTCGGGAAACCATGGTTCATGATGGCCCGCGCCGCTTCGTCGCCGTCGCCCGAGACCGCCATGGCAAGGTCTTCCGTCATTGGATTGTGGCCGATGACCAGCAGCGAGCCTAGGCCGCCATTGCCGCGGATGATGGCGAGATAGCCGGCGGCATCCTCGCTGTAGAGCGTGTCGAAGAACAGCACTCGGCCGGTGTCGGTGTGGCCGGCTATGCCCTCCAGCGTCTGGCGCGCCCGCTTGGCGTTGGAGCAGAGCGTGATATCGGGAACGTAGTTGCGGGCACGCATCGCCGTCCCCATCATTTCGGCATCGGCAATGCCCGATGCGTCGAGCGGGCGGTCGAAGTCGCGCACGCCGGGTAGCGCCCATCCAGCCTTGGCATGCCGCAACAGATACAGTGTGCTCACCGGACCCCCATGGTGTGCTGCCCATCAATGACACAATCGGATTAGCCACGAGAACGGCCCACCGCACAATGGGCCGCGACACCCAAGCGCAACGAATCATGTGCGAATTCGCCCGCGCCCTTGCTGTGGAAGGCTTTGCCGGGGCTCGCTGCATACGGCATTAACAATTGCGTGAAACGCGCGCTGATTACGCTTGTGCAGCCCCCTCTGCGCGAATATATAGGCGCGAAATTTGGGGTTGTTGGGTGAGTCGAATGAACGATATCTCTACCGCCGATTACGTACCCTCCGAAGACGAGCCGTTCATGAACGAACGGCAGAAATCATACTTCCGCCTGAAGCTCGTCACCTGGAAGAACGACATACTGCGCGAAGCGCGCGAAACTCTCGAAATCCTGCAGCAGGAAAACGCCAACCACCCCGATCTCGCCGATCGGGCTTCTTCTGAAACCGACCGCGCCATCGAGCTTCGCGCCCGCGACCGCCAGCGCAAGCTCATTTCAAAGATCGATTCGGCGCTGCAGCGCATCGATGAAGGCACTTACGGCTATTGCGAGGAAACCGGCGAACCGATCGCGCTGAAGCGTCTCGACGCGCGCCCGATCGCGACCCTGTCGATCGAAGCGCAGGAGCGCCACGAGCGCCGCGAGAAAGTCTATCGCGACGATTGAGCCGCAGCCATCAGGCAGAACTGTTCATTAGAAATGGCCGGGTTTCCCGGCCATTTCTGTTTTTGCGCGGAGCTTCCGGGTTTTTGCCGCACTAAGTCTCGGTTCGAAGAGATCATGCGCAAGAATGGTATGGATCCACACTCCGGTCAGGACCGGCCGGTTTCCGGTAGGATTTATCGCTTCTGACTGGCGAGCTCGCCGAGCAGCTTGGTCATCTCGTCATCGAGCGAAGCCGGCGCTTTCGCCGCCGGCTTGCTGGCGTGCGAATCATCAAGCGAGACCTCGAGTTCCCGCATCAGCGTGTCGTCGATGGACTCGCGCTTCGGTGGCGGCGGGGCCTGCCGGGCGGTGTTGGCGGCCGAGCCATAGGCCGGCAGCGGCGTCACATTGCTCGCCTGGTAGATCTGGGCCGGCTTCGGCGCCGGCGCTGCCTGGCGTGGCGGAACGGCGGCAGGGGCCGCGCTTACCGGTTGCGGCGGTGGCGCCTGCCTTGCAGGTGCGGCGGGGGCGGGTTGTGCCGCGCGCGGACGCGGCGCCTGTTGCTGCTGGCCACCGCCGCCGCCATCGCCGGTCAAAGCCGGACGGCGTGGCGCCGCCAGCCTGATATCGCGCTCGACGACGACGTCGGTCGGGCCGCCGATCAAAATCAGGTGTTCGATATCGTCGCGCCGGATGAGCACCAGCCGGCGGTGGCTGTCGACCGCGGTGGCGTCCATGACCGCCAGCCGCGTCTTGCGGTTCCTGCCGCCGGCAACGAAGGTGCCGAAAGTCAGGTTGCGGACCAGCCTGATGATGACAAGCACGATGACCAGCAGGACAAGGGCGGCAAACGTCCACAGCAGCGCTGCGGCATATCCAGGACCCGCCACGCTATCCAGCCACTGCATCGGTGCCCCCAAATCGGTTTTTGAAGTGGAGGCGACACTAGACCGTTGCGACCGGGCACCGCAAGTTACCTTCACGCTTCATGAACAGCTTGAAACACCGGCGCGTCATTTTTATCAGACATTTGCCGCCAAGGCCTTTTCCGGATTAGGAGAATGTGATTCAACCGGCCGGGGGCGGTGTCGGACAAACTCACGAGCAGGGGGCATATGGCCAGGGAAACGCGCGGCGATTTCTATCCGGTACCGATCGTCGACCAGAACACGCGGCCAGGCGCGGTTACCCGGCTCATCGTCTTCATCATCGTCTTGACCGGGGCCGCGATCGTTTTCGGCATTTTCCGCGAGCGTCTTGGCGATCCCTTCCTGCTCGGCATGCTGGGCGTGCTTGCCATGATCGGCGTCGGCTTCCTGTTCGCCACGGCCATCGGCTTCGTGCAGATCGCGCCGCGTTCGACCGGGGATGAACTGTCGAAGGCCTTCGTCGATTCGATGTCGCAGGGCCTGATCGTCACCGACACCAAGGGCCGCGTCGTCTACGCCAATCGCGCCTATGCCGAGATGACCGGTGCCGCGTCGGCAGCCGATCTGAAGACGGTCGAAGGCCTGCTTTCCGATGTTCCCGAAGCCTCGGTGACCATATACCGGCTGGCCTCGGGCCTGCGCGACGGCCAGGCCGGCGACGGCGAATTCCGGCTGGCGCAGTCGATCCGGCCCGGCGCCGAACCCGGCGCGCGCTGGTACCGGGCGCGGGCCCGCACTTTCAGCGTTCCCGGCCAGCGGCTGCCCATGCTCGCCTGGCAGCTCGCCGATATCTCGCAGGAACGGGCAGAGCAGGAGCGTTTCTTCCTTGACCTGCAGAAGGCCATCGACCATCTCGACCACGCGCCGGCCGGCTTCTTCTCGGCCGACCAGGAGGGCCGCGTCACCTACATCAACGCCACGCTCGCCGAATGGCTGGGCATTGACCTCGCGAGCTTCACGCCCGGCGCGGTCACGCTGCCGGAAATCGTCGCCGGCGACGGCATGGCGCTGGTGCGCTCGGTCAAGGCCGATCCCGGCACCACCCGCAACGCCGTCATCGATCTCGATCTGACGACGACAACAGGCGAAGCGCTGCCGGTGCGCTTCATGCACCGCGTTTCGGCCAGCCGCGAGGGGACCAACGGCCCGACGCGCACCATCGTGCTCAACCGCACGCAAGGGGAGGACGCGTCCGCCGACCTGCGCGCGTCGGAAGTGCGCTTCACCCGCTTCTTCAACTCGACGCCGATGGCGATTGCCGGCGTCGACGCCAGCGGCCGCATCCTGCGCACCAACGCGCCGTTCCTGTCGCTGTTTGCCTCCGTCGTCGACCGCGATGCCGTCGACCGCCGGGTGCGGCTGGATACGGTCATCCACGAGCGCGACCGCCCGGCCTTTGCCGCCGCCTTCGAAAAGGCGCGGCTCAGGCAGGCCGACATCGAGCCCATCGACACCCTGCTGCCCGGCAATGAGGAGCGGCATATCCGCTTCTACGTCAACGCGGTCGCCGACGGCACCGGCGGCGAGGGTGCAGAGGAATCGGCCATCGTCTATGCCGTTGACACCACCGAGCAAAAGGCGCTCGAGGGCCAGATGGCGCAAAGCCAGAAAATGCAGGCAGTCGGCCAGCTCGCCGGCGGCATTGCCCACGACTTCAACAATGTGCTGACCGCCATCATCATGGCGTCGGACCTTTTGTTGACCAATCATCGCCCGTCGGACCCGTCCTTTCCCGACATCATGAACATCAAGCAAAACGCCAACCGGGCGGCCTCGCTGGTGCGGCAGCTGCTCGCCTTCTCACGCAAGCAGACGCTGCGGCCGGAAGTGCTGAACCTGACCGACGTGCTTGCCGACCTCAGGATGCTGCTTGCCCGCCTGGTCGGTAACGACATCAAGCTGAAGGTCGACCATGGCCGCGACCTGTGGCCGGTCAAGGTCGACATCGGCCAGTTCGAGCAGGTGGTGGTCAATCTCGCGGTCAATGCGCGCGACGCCATGCCGGCCGGCGGCGATCTCACCGTGCGCACCCGAAATGTTACCGCCGAAGAGTGCAAGAGCTTTGCCTACCGCGAACTCACCCCGGCCGACTATGTCGTGGTCGAGGTCGAGGATACCGGTTCAGGCATTGCGCCGGACGTGCTGAAGAAGATCTTCGAGCCCTTCTTCACCACCAAGGAAGTCGGCAAGGGCACGGGCCTCGGCCTGTCGATGGTCTACGGCATCATCAAGCAGACCGGCGGCTTCATCTTCTGCGATTCCGAAGTCGGCAAGGGTTCGACCTTCCGTATCTTCCTGCCGCGCCATATAGCGGAGGCGAAGAAGCCGGGTGAAGTCGGCGAAGCGCCGGCAGCCCCGGTGAAAGCCGCCGATCCCGGCAAGGACCTGTCGGGCTCGGCCACCGTGTTGCTGGTCGAGGATGAGGACGCCGTGCGCATGGGCGGCTCGCGGGCGCTGACCTCGCGCGGCTACACCGTGCACGAGGCGTCCTCGGGCGTCGAGGCTCTGGAAGTCTTCGAGGCGCTCGGCGGCAAGGTCGATATCGTTGTGTCCGACGTGGTGATGCCGGAGATGGACGGACCGACGCTGCTTGGCGAATTGCGCAAGCGCCAGCCCGACATCAAGTTTGTCTTTGTGTCCGGCTATGCCGAAGATGCCTTCGCCCGGAACCTGCCGCCCGACGCGCAATTCGGCTTCCTGCCGAAGCCGTTCTCGCTCAAACAACTGGCCACTGTCGTCAAGGACGTGCTTGAATCCTGATGCATGTCGCTCAAAAGTGGCCTCGGTTTTGAGAAAACGACATGCATAAAACAAAAGCCTAAAGTGCGTCGCAAGCGACGCGCTTTAGATCTCCCTAATTCACCGCTTGCGCAATGACGCGACGCTGCCATGATTGCAGGCGAAAGGGGCGGCGGGTTTTGGGGAGCATGTCGTGACGCCGCACAACGAGGCAGCCAAGGGTGACTATGCCGCAACGGTGCTGTTGCCGGGCGATCCGCAGCGCGCCGAGTGGATGGCGAAGACGTTTCTGGAGGCGCCGCGCTGCGTCAACCGTCGCCGGGGCGCGCTGGGCTTTACCGGCCTCTATCGCGGTCGGCCCGTCAGCATCCAGGCCACCGGGATCGGTGTCCCGTCCTTCCTGGTCTATGTGCATGAGCTGCTGGATTTCCACGGCGTCAAAACGCTGATCCGCACTGGCACCTGCGGTGGTCTGACCGCCGATGTGCCGCTACGTTCCGTGGTGATCTCGCAATCGGTGCGCGCCGAAAGCGAGCGAAGCGGCCAGGTCTTCGGCCTCTACGATGCCGCTGCCGGGCCTGATCCCGGCCTGTTCGCCCACGCCTTGGCCTGCGCCGCTCAACTCGGCATCGACCACCAGGCAGGGCTGACCATCTGCAGCGATGTGTTCTATCACCCGGAAGGGCGCGCTCGATTCGCTGAAGCGCAGGCGCTTGGCGCGCTCGCCGTCGACATGGAAACCAGCGCGCTTTACCGCCTCGCGGCGCATTTCGGCGCCCGCGCGTTGTCGCTGCTGACCGTCGTCGACAACATCGTGACCGAAGAGCTAACCGCCTATTCCGAACGCCAGGCGCTGTTCACCGACATGGCGCGGCTCGGGCTCGAGGTTGCGGCCGAGGCATAAGCTTCAGGCGGCTTCGCGCTTCGGCGCCAGTTCGTCCATCTCGGGCCGGTGACCGCGCAGATAGAGCGCGCAGGTGGTGCGCAGCATCGAGGCGAAGTTGGGAATGGCTCCGTTGATCTCGATCGCCTCGTCATAGAGTTTCGAGATGAACTTCGGCGTCGTCAGGCCCTGGCTGTCGGCGATCTCGTCGAGCAGCGCCCAGAATGTCGCTTCAAGCTGGATGCTGGTCGAATGCCCGTCGATACGGATCGACCGGTTGATCTGTCGGTAGCCCTCCGGATCCTGGCCGGCAAAAACCCTGCACATTCCTACCTCCCGATATTATTGGTTTTGGGCGCTATGAGTCGCGCCTTCAATCCTATTTTTGTCCAGCCATTTTCAGCCCGAAAGCCGCAAACGGCAATCGGACTTTGGTCTTTAGGCGCAGATATAGCACCGATTGCAAATTTAGCCGTGGTAACCGGCTGCCACCACCTTTTATCAGTGCCGCCCATAATCGCCTCCAGCATGCAGCGACGGAGACTGATTTGGCGAAGGCGATCCATTCCATGATCCGGGTTCTCGATGAGGCCCGATCCGTCGATTTCTACAGAAACGCTTTCGGGCTCGACGTCGCCGACAGGCTGGATTTCGAGACATTCACGCTGATTTACCTCGCCAACCCCGAAACCGGGTTCGAACTCGAACTCACTGTGAACAAGGGCCGCACCGAACCTTATGGGCTTGGCGATGGTTACGGCCATCTGGCGGTCTCGGTCGCCGACCTCGACAGCGAGCATGACCGAATCGGCGCGCTCGGCTTCAATCCGAAGAAGATCGTCGAGTTCAACCGCGACGGGACGCGGATCGCCCGCTTTTTCTTCATCGAGGATCCCGACGGCTACAAGATCGAGGTTCTGCAGCGTGGAGGGCGCTTCCAGTAGGGGATTATTCGGCCGCGCTCAGCCGCGCGGACGCCAGCAACGGCGCTCTTCAGGGGCGCAAATAGCAAGCAGGGAGGAACAAATGGTCACGATCTATGACGGAAAGCCCGGGCTCTCACGTCGTGAACTTCTCAGACGCGGTGGCATCGGCGCGCTGCTCGTCGTCTCCGGCAGCGCCGTCATCAGCCCCGAAAATGCCTGGGGGCTCGAGACATCCGCACTCAAGCCCGAAACCATGGCGACGCTGATCCAGATGGCGCGCGACATCTATCCGCACGATCAGGTGCCCGACAAATACTACGCCATTGCCGTGAAGGGTCATGACGAGCAGGCCGGCAAGGACGCCGCCTACAAGACGATGATCGAAGACGGTATCGCCGACCTCGACAAGAAGTCGGGCGAGGGCGGCTATCGCGGCCTTGGTTGGGAAGAGCAGCGCGTCGCCGTGCTGCAGCAGATCGAGGCGACGCCGTTCTTCCAGTCCATTCGCGGCGGCCTCGTCGTCAGCCTCTACAACCAGCCGGAGGTGTGGCCGATCTTCGGCTACGAGGGCGAATCCTACTCCAAGGGCGGCTACATCGCGCGCGGTTTCGACGACATCGAGTGGCTCTAGAGCTCCGGTCGTTCTGAACCCCGCAAACAGGAATTCATGGGAGGAAACCATGGCAGCTTCATTTGATCTCAAGAACGACAATGTCGTCGTCATCATCGGCTCCGGCGCCGGCGGCGGCACGCTCGGCAACGAACTCGCCCAGAAGGGCGTCGATGTCGTCATCCTCGAGGCCGGCGCCCGCCACGAATATGAGGACTTCATCAACGACGAGTGGGGCTCCTTCAGCCAGCTTGCCTGGACGGACAAGCGCACGACGTCCGGCGACTGGCGGGTGTCGAAGGATTTCCCCAATTTGCCGGCCTGGATCGTCAAATCGGTCGGCGGCTCGACCACGCACTGGGCCGGCGCCTCGCTGCGCTTCCAGGAGCATGAGTTCAAGACGCTTTCGACCTACGGAAAGATTGAGGGCGCCAACCTGCTGGATTGGCCGGTCACGCTGGCCGAGCTGGAGCCTTACTATGCCAAGGCCGAAGCCAAGATGGGCGTTACCGGCACCAACAACTGGCCGCGGCTGCCCGGCAACAACAACTTCAAGGTGCTGAAGGCCGGCGCCGACAAGCTCGGCTACAAGGAATGCCATACCGGCAACATGGCCATCAACTCGGGCGAGCGCGACGACCGCAACTCCTGCCAGCAGACCGGTTTCTGCTTCCAGGGCTGCAAATGGGGCGCCAAATGGTCGACGCTCTACACCGAGATTCCCAAGGGCGAGGCGACAGGTCATCTCGAAGTCAGGCCGAATGCCATGGCGATCAAGATCAACCACGACGCTTCAGGCAAGGTGACCGGCGTCGTCTATGCCGACAAGGACGGCAAGCTGCAGGAGCAGAAGGCCCGCATCGTGGCCGTCGCCGGCAATTCGATCGAAAGCCCGCGCCTGCTGCTGAACTCCGAGTCGGCGAAATTCCCGCACGGGCTTGCCAATTCGTCGGGGCAGGTCGGCAAGAACTACATGCGCCACACCACCGGCTCGGTCTACGCCATCTTCGACAGACCGGTGCACATGTATCGCGGCACCACCATGGCCGGCATCATCCGCGACGAGGCGCGCCATGACCCGTCGCGCGGCTTTGTCGGCGGCTACGAGTTCGAGACGCTGTCGCTCGGTCTGCCCTTCATGGCCGCCTTCCTCAATCCCGGCGGCTGGGGTCGTTCCTTCACCACCGCGCTCGACCACTATGACCACATGGCCGGCCTGTGGATCGTCGGCGAGGACATGCCGCGCGCGGAAAACCGCATCTCGCTGCACAAGGACGAGAAGGATGCGCACGGCATGCCGATCGCCGACGTGCATTTCGACGACCATCCCAACGACACGGCGATGCGCAACCATGCCTACAAGCAGGCCACAGCGCTTTACGATGCGGTTGGCGCGACGCGCTCATTCCCGACGCCGCCCTACCCCTCGACCCACAATCTCGGCACCAACCGGATGAGCGAGAAGGCGGAAGACGGCGTCGTCAACAAGCACGGCCAGGCGCATGACATCAAAAACCTGTTCGTGTCGGACGGCAGCCAGTTCACCACCGGTGCGGCGGAAAACCCGACGCTGACCATCGTGTCGCTGGCGATTCGCCAGGCCGAATACATCGCCGCGCAAATGTCGGCCAAGACGATCTGAGCCCTATGCATCGCCCCGGTACCGGGGCGATGTCAGACCCAACCGTCCTCCCGGACATCGAGGCGGAACGCGTGAAGCCGCGTTCCGCCTTTTTCTCGGGATCAAGCGCCGACCGGCTGCCCGTCCTTGCGGCGGATGGCGACGACGGACGGCCGCGGCAACTGGCCGTCTTTGAAATCGGGCCACAGCGTCTGCACCTTGTCGAGCGTCTCGGCGTCTTCCGCAGGGTGCTGTACCGACAGGAACAGCGTGGTGCCGTCCGGCGTGAAGCATGGGCCGGTCGCCTCAGCACCGTGCGGGCAGGTGAACAGCAGTTTCGGCAGGCCGCGCGCCGCACCTTCGGTGTCGACGCCGTAGACGCCGTCCGGCAGGTCGAAATCATTGGCGCCGTCGGTCGCCACCCACAGCCGACCGGCCGGGTCGAAGGTGATGTTGTCGGGGCAGACGAACCAGCCATTGTCGGACGTATCGGGATGGAAGGTGGCGCCGACTTTTGCATCCTTCGGATTGCCGCAGAGCACGAACAGGTCCCAGGCATACTTTTCCGCCGTGTGGTCGGCGTCCGCGCCGCGCCCGCCGGGCGGGATCAGTTCGACGATATGGCCCCAGAGGTTCTCCGGCCGGGTGTTCGCCGGATTGACCTTCGACTGGTCGCGCTTCTTGTTCTTGGTCATCACTGCATAGACGCGGCCGGTCACCGGATTGGTCTCGATGTCCTCAGGCCGGTCCATCGGCGTGGCGCCGAGCGCGTCGGCGGCAAACCGCGTCTTCAGCAGCACTTCGGCCTGGTCGGCAAAACCGTTCTCGGCGGTGAGCTTGCCCTGGCCATGCACCAGCGGCAGCCATGTCATCGAGCCGTCGGCATCGAAGCGGGCGACCGACAGCACGCCGTCATCGAGCAGATCGGCGCCAGAGGCCGGGTTGGCCTTGTCATAGGCCTTGGCCGAGACGAAGCGGTACATGTATTCGAAATAGTCGTCGTCACCCATATAGACGACGACGCGGCCGTCCTTGTTGAGGACCACGGTCGACGCTTCATGCGACATGCGTCCGAGTGCAGTGCGCTTTACCGGCTTGGACTGCGGATCGTAAGGGTCGATCTCGACCACCCAGTCGAAGCGGTTGGCTTCGTTTGGTTCCTTGTCGAGGTTAAAGCGGTCGTGGAACCGGCCGCGGCCATAGATGTCGGAGCCGTCGAAACCGTAGCGGTCGAGCAGGTCGGCGGTCGGTGCCTTCTTCGGATCGCCGCCGAAAATATCGGACACGCCTTCCTCGCAGGTCAGCACCGTGCCCCACGGGGTAAAACCGCCGCTGCAATTGTAGCTGGTGCCGAGCACTTTGGTGCCGGTGGCGTCGGCCGTGGTCTTCATCAAGGCATGGCCGGCGACCGGCCCGGAAACCGTCATTTCAGTGTTGGCGGTGATGCGGCGGTTGAGCGGGCTGTCGGCCACGGTTTCCCACTTGCCGTCCTTCAACTGCACTTCGACGATGGAATGGCCCATCGCGGCCATGCCGAGATCGACCTGTTCCTTGGTCATCGTCTTGCCGGCATCGTCCTCGGTCATCCCGGGAAACATCACATTGGGCGAGATGTATTCATTGTTGACGCAGAGCAGGCCGTGGTCGGAATTCACCGTGCCCTTGGGCAGCGGCATGAAGGCGATATAGTCGCAGTTGTAACCGAAGCGTTTCTCCTGCTCGTCGGCGGCGAGTTTGTTGCCGTCGAATTCGGCGAGGCCGGCTGCAAGCGGATCGCCCCAGCGCGCCACGATGGTCGTCTCATAGCCTTCAGCGGCGGCATGGGTCTTGTCGTAGACGCGCTTCAACTCGGGAAAACCGAGCGTCGATTGCGCTGCCGCGGCATGCGTTTCGCCGGCAAACAAGGAGCCGACAAAGCTGCCGCCGGCAAGCAGCGCGCCGGAGGCAAGACTGCCTTTCAAAAGAGACCGGCGCGAGACGCGCTCGGCAATGACGTCGCGGATGACGGGGGAGGATGAAGACGGTGCGTTGGCCATGGTGTCTGCCTCTCAGGGTGGATGTTACGGCGCACCGCTGCCCTAGTCTGCTTCGGCAACATCCGCATGACATGAGGGGAAGGTTTTGGCGCAGGCGACTGCGAGAGTGGTTGGCCCGGCTCAGCCCTTGGTGCAGGTCGAGGCGGTGAAGGCGCCGTCGGGCTGCCTCAGGATGATGTCGAACGACGGGGTGGTCTCGCCGTCCAGCGTTGCTTGCGTCATGGAGACGGTGTTGCCGCCAGTGGTGTAGCCGCCCAGCGGGCCTAGCCAGGTGATCTCGCCATTGGCGTTCATCTGATAGTTATAGCCTTGCGGCGCGGTGCCGAACGTCACCGGGCCGCTATAGACATTGCCCTTGATGGTGATGTCACCGAGGTTGAGGAAGGCGCCGAGCAGATAGACTTCGCAGTGATAGGTGCCGTCTGGCAGTTTGCCATCGCTGAAGTCGGCGCGCGCGGCTTCGCTCGTTGCCATCAGCAGCAGGATGCCGGAAATGCATGAGATACGGGATGTCATCGGGTCACTCGTTTGCGGCGTGAGCTTGCCCCATTTTTGCGCCGTGCCGCAATATTGTTCGTCCGCATGCCGCTGGCTGAGTTCAAAATCTAGGCACTTGTCATAATTGGGCGAAAATTAGGCAAAACCCTTGTGCGCTGCGCAAATTTCCCTCAATCAATTTCTAACCGGCTGCCTTTGTTTTCTTTAGGCTAATATAATAATCGGCTGATAACGTTAGATTATCCCCCATTTCCGAGAGTCGCGTTTGCGTTTGGCACGGCTGTTGCATTGCATGGTTGCGCTGCAATCAACCAGCTTGGGAGTGTTCGGTATGAGGGGTAATTTCGCTACAATAACAAAAATGTTTTCGGCCGGCGTGGTCGCTGCCGGCCTGTCGATGTCGTCTCCGGCCAAGGCCGCCGAAGACACGATCAAGGTCGGCATTCTGCACTCGCTGTCGGGGACCATGGCGATTTCGGAGACGACGTTGAAAGACGCCATGCTGATGCTCATCGAAGAGCAGAACGCCAAGGGCGGCCTGCTCGGCAAGAAGCTGGAAGCGGTCGTCGTCGATCCGGCGTCCAACTGGCCGCTGTTCGCCGAAAAGGCGCGCGAGCTGATTTCGAAGGACAAGGTCGCCGCCGTGTTCGGCTGCTGGACCTCGGTGTCGCGCAAATCGGTGCTGCCGGTGTTTTCCGAACTCGACAACATCCTGTTCTATCCCGTCCAGTATGAGGGCGAGGAAAGCGAGCGCAACGTGTTCTACACCGGCGCCGCGCCAAACCAGCAGGCGATCCCAGCCGTCGACTACCTCATGAGTGAGGATGGCGGCTCGGTGAAGCGCTGGGTGCTGGAAGGCACCGACTATGTCTATCCTCGCACCACCAACAAGATCCTCGAGGCCTATCTGAAGGCCAAGGGCGTCGCCGCCGAAGACATCATGGTCAACTACACGCCGTTCGGCTTCTCCGACTGGCAGACCGAAGTCTCGGCGATCAAGAAATTCGGTTCGGCCGGCAAGAAGACCGCCGTCGTCTCGACCGTCAATGGCGACGCCAACGTTCCCTTCTACAAGGAGCTCGGCAACCAGGGCATCAAGGCCGAGGACATCCCGGTCATGGCCTTCTCGGTCGGCGAGGAAGAACTGGCCGGTCTCGACACCGCGCCGCTGGTCGGCCATCTCGCCGCCTGGAACTACTTCGAGAGCGTCGACACGCCGGAAAACAAGAAGTTCATCGCTGACTGGCACAAGTTCATCAAGAACGACAAGCGCACCACCAATGACCCGATGGAAGCCCACTATATCGGCTTCAACATGTGGGTGAAGGCGGTCGAGAAGGCCGGCACCACCGATCCGGACAAGGTCATCGACGCCATGGTCGGCGTGTCCGTGCCGAACCTGACCGGCGGCTATTCGACGATGATGCCGAACCATCACATCACCAAGCCGGTGCTGATCGGCGAGATCCAGGCCGACGGCCAGTTCGAGACCGTGTCGCAGACGCCCGGCCTCGTGATGGGCGACGAGTGGTCCGATTATCTGCCCGACTCCAAGGACCTGATCTCGGATTGGCGTGCGCCTCTGTCCTGCGGCAACTTCAACGTTGCCACCGGCAGGTGTGGCGGCAAGGGCACGAACTGATCCCTCCCGGGACTGGCCGATCCAAGGCCAGAGACCGCAAGGCGTCCGGGCGCTTCAGCCCGCCCGGACGCCAAATTCCACCTCCCGGAAAAGTATCTGAACGGATGATCCTGTTGCGCGCTTTCGGTCTCATGCTGGTGTTACTGATGGCAAGTCTGTTGCCGTCGAACGCAGCCGAAGCTGATCTGCGCGCCGTCATCGCCAAATTCGCCACCGGCTCAGGGTTTTCGGCGACCGAAGCCGTGGTGCGCGAGCTTGCCGCGACCGGCGATCCCGCAGTCGAACGGCCGCTTGCCGCCCTTGCCGAAGGCAATCTTTACATCCGCAAAGCAGATTCAGCCGTCTTCGTCGGCAATGAGGCGGGCGACAGTGTCACGCTACTCGATCCGCTGAGCGGTGAGAGCGCCGGCGAGGCCGCCAAGGCCGACATCACCAAGATCAAGGTCAACAACACGCTGCGCCGCGTCATCCGCGACGCGCTGGGCACGCTGACGCTGCGCGCCAAGGATCCGGCTGTCCGCATTGCCGCCGCCGACACAATGTTCAAGACGCCCGATGCCGCCAACATCGAGCCGCTCGACGCGGCCATCGCCGCCGAGACCGACGCGAAGGTCAAGGCGCTGTTCGAACAGGCGCGCGCTGCGTCGGTTCTGGTCTCCGACAAGCCCGAGGCCGACAAGCTTGCAGCCATTGCGCTCATCGGCGCGCGCGGCGACCGCGATGCGCTGTCGCTGCTCACGTCGGTCGAGGCCAATGCGCAAGGCGCGGTGAAGGACGCGGCGACTGGGGCAATCGCCAGCATCAATTCGAGCCTGGCACTGTGGGATGCCGGCCAGAACATCTGGTATGGCATATCGCTCGGCTCGGTGCTGCTGCTGGCGGCCATCGGCCTTGCCATCACCTTCGGCGTCATGGGCGTCATCAACATGGCGCATGGCGAGATGGTCATGCTGGGCGCCTACACCACCTTCGTCGTGCAGCAGGTGATCCGAACCTCATTCCCCGGTCTGTTCGACTGGTCGCTGGTCATTGCGCTGCCGCTCGCCTTCCTGGTCGCCGCTTCCGTCGGCCTGATCATCGAGCGCGGCGTCATCCGCTTTCTCTACGGCCGGCCGCTGGAAACGCTGCTCGCGACCTGGGGCGTCTCGCTGGTCCTGCAGCAGGCGGTGCGCTCGATCTTCGGGCCGACCAACCAGGAGGTCGGCAATCCCTCCTGGATGTCTGGCTCGTTCGATGTCGGCCAGCTCGCCATCACCTGGAACCGGTTGTGGATCCTGGTCTTCGCGCTGACCGTCTTCGGCGTGCTGCTCTATGTCATGAAGCGCACGCCCTGGGGCCTGCAGATGCGCGCCGTCACCGCCAACCGACGTATGGCCTCCTCCATGGGCATAAGGACGCCCTGGGTCGACGCGCTGACCTTTGCGCTGGGATCGGGAATTGCCGGCATCGCCGGTGTCGCGCTCAGCCAGATCGACAATGTCTCGCCCAATCTCGGCCGCGGCTACATCATCGACAGTTTCATGGTCGTCGTCTTCGGCGGCGTCGGCAATCTGTGGGGCACGCTGGTCGGCGCCTTCTCGCTCGGCATCGTCAACAAGGTTCTCGAGCCCTATGCCGGCGCGGTGCTCGGCAAGATCGTCGTGCTGGTGCTGATCATCCTGTTCATCCAGAAGCGCCCGCGCGGCCTGTTCGCGCTCAAGGGCAGGGCGGTGGAAGCATGATCACCGGACGCTTCTTCGCCGCGGGCGCCGACCGCCGCATCGCCATCACCATTTTCATCCTGTTGGCCGCAGCCATCATCGTGCCCCTGCTCAACCTTGCGGCGTCGCCGACCAGCGCCTTCTACATCCCGCCTTACATCGTGGCGCTGACCGGCAAATATCTCTGCTACGCATTGCTTGCCTTGGCGCTCGATCTCGTCTGGGGCTATTGCGGCATCCTCTCGCTCGGCCACGGCGCCTTCTTCGCGCTCGGCGGCTATGCGATGGGCATGTATCTGATGCGCCAGATCGGCTCGCGGGGGGTGTACGGCAACCCGATCCTGCCCGATTTCATGGTGTTCCTGAACTACAAGGAATTGCCCTGGTTCTGGTATGGCTTCGACCATTTCTGGTTTGCCGCCCTCATGGTGCTGGCCGTACCCGGCCTGCTCGCCTTCGTCTTCGGCTGGTTCGCCTTCCGCAGCCGCGTCACCGGCGTCTATCTCTCCATCATCACCCAGGCGATGACATACGCGCTTCTGCTCGCCTTCTTCCGCAACGACATGGGTTTCGGCGGCAACAACGGCCTCACCGATTTCAAGGACATTTTGGGCTTCAACGTGCAGGCCGACGCCACGCGCTCGGCCCTGTTTGCCGCCAGCGCGGTGACGCTTGCGCTCGCCGTCTTCGTCACCTGGGCAATTGTCGGTTCCAAATACGGCAAGCTCTTGATGGCGGTGCGCGATGCCGAAAGCCGCACACGCTTCCTCGGCTGGCGGGCGGAGAACGTGAAGCTTTTCGCCTTCACTGTCTCGGCAATCATGGCCGGCATTGCCGGCGCGCTCTACGTGCCGCAGGTGGGCATCATCAACCCCGGCGAATTCGAGCCCTCCAACTCGATCGAAGTGGTGATCTGGGCCGCCGTCGGCGGGCGGGGCACCATCGTCGGGCCGATCGTCGGCGCGCTGCTCGTCAATGCCGGCAAATCCTGGTTCACCGGCGTGCTGCCGGAATTCTGGCTGTTCGCGTTGGGCGGCCTGTTCGTCGCCGTCACCCTGTTCCTGCCCAAGGGCATCATCGGCATGTGGGATTCCTGGCGCGGCAACGCCAAGGCGATGCGGGCAGCCGCGATCGCTGAGGAGGCTGGCACCGATCCTGAGGCCCCGCCACCTGCGAAGATCGTCCGCGCCGCAGCGACAAGGCCGGGCGACTGGTCTACGTCCGGCCCCGAACCGCAGCCGGCGGAGTAGAGCGATGTCGAAGTCCAACACCATCCTTTATCTCGACGGCGTCTCTGTCTCCTTCGACGGTTTCCGCGCCATCAACAATCTGTCGCTTGTGCTCGACAAGGGCGAGATGCGCGCCATCATCGGCCCCAACGGCGCCGGCAAGACGACGATGATGGACATTGTTACCGGCAAGACGCGGCCTGACGAGGGCGAGGTGTTTTTCGACGGCCAGGTCGACCTGACCCGGCACGACGAGGCCGAGATCGCCATGATGGGCATTGGCCGCAAATTCCAGAAGCCGACGGTCTTCGAAAGCCACAGCGTCGAAGACAATCTGATGCTGGCGCTGAAGGGGCCACGCTCGATCTTTCCGGCGCTGTTCCATCGCCGCTCGGCCGCCGAGGCGAGGCAGATCGACGACATCCTCGGCGTCATCCGGCTCGGCGACAAGCGTCACGATCTGGCGGCCAATCTCAGCCACGGCCAGAAACAGTGGCTGGAGATCGGCATGCTCTTGGCACAGGATCCGAAGCTGCTCTTGGTCGACGAGCCGGTCGCCGGCATGACCGATGCCGAGACCGAGGAAACAGCGCGCTTGCTCAAGGACATAGCGCGTGACCATTCGGTTATCGTCGTCGAGCACGACATGCATTTCGTGCGCGAGCTCGGCGTCAAGGTCACCTGCCTGCATGAGGGCTCGGTGCTGTCGGAAGGGACGCTTGATTTCGTCTCGGCCGACGAGCGGGTCGTCGAAGTCTATCTGGGGAGATGAGCATGGTGTGGCGGGTGCAATTCCATCGCTTCGATCTGTCTTTCCTCCGCTTCTGGAAAAGGCGCTGACATGCTCGAAGTTTCCAACGCCACGCTCCACTACGGCGCCGCCCAGGCGCTGCGCGGCGTGTCGCTGAAGGCGGGCGCCGGCAAGATCACTTGCGTGCTCGGCCGCAATGGCGTCGGCAAGACCAGTTTGATGAGATCGATCGTCGGCCACCACCGGCTGACGAGCGGAAGCGTTGCCTTCGAGGGGAAGGCGCTCGACCGGAGCGCGGCGTATGATCGCGCCCGGTCGGGCATCGCATTCGTGCCGCAGGGCAGGGAGATCTTTCCCCTGCTGACGGTGCGCGAGAACCTGGAGTCCGGCTTTGCGCCCTTGAAGCGCGCCGACCGCAATGTGCCTGCGCATGTCTTCGAACTGTTCCCGGTGCTGAAGCAGATGCTGGGCCGCCGCGGCGGCGATCTTTCCGGCGGCCAGCAGCAGCAGCTCGCCATCGGGCGGGCGCTGGTGATGCGGCCGAAACTGCTGGTGCTGGACGAGCCAACCGAAGGCATTCAGCCGTCGATTATCAAGGACATCGGCCGCGCCATCCGCTATTTGCGCGACCAGGCCGGCATCGCCGTGCTTCTGGTCGAGCAATATCTCGATTTCTGCCGCGAGCTCGCCGACGAGGTCAACATCATGGACCGCGGCCAGATCGTCCACACCGGCCCGGCCGAAGATCTCGACAGGGCGGATGTCAGGAAGTTTCTGACGGTGTAGCGCAGGTCGAACGACTGCACGGATCGCGACGTTGAAGATTAGCTGAACGCCCATAGCGCTTGGTCATTCTAGGGCGGAGCAAGGAGCGAAGCGACGCGCGCAGACCCTAGAATCCATGCCTTTACATCCGCCGAAGAGCGCCGCGGTCGAGGATAAATCGCTTCTGCGGCCCATTTGCCCATTTCACGTTCTGGACCGTTAGTAATGCGCCTTAGGCACGGCATGGATCCTTGGTCTTCGCTCCGCTTCGCGTTCGCTACGCCCAAGGATGACGAAGTCGCGTTGATCCGCACCGTTGCGCCTGACTTTCGTCAACGGCGCCATCCTCAACACTGGCACCCGCAATACTGCATGCTAGTCTTTGCCAGGCCTCGGTGAGTCGGCCGCTTCCGTATCAGTCTGTAGCAGATGGAGGGAATGCGCTGACTCAGCCTGCAAGTTCCACGCAAGCAAGCCACCCTAGCTTTCCCTCGCAGTTCTGATTGTCGGTCAATGCGTCCAGATAATCCGCCAGGAGAATAGGCTATGGAACGGTTCGTCGAGGATCACCAGAAACGACGGCTGACAGAGCGCGTCGACATCATCACCGCCATCAACATTCTGCGCTCGCAAGGCTACCAGCAGGATGAGTTGATCGGCGAAATCACCAAGGTTTTCTACGTCGATCTCGATACCTACAACGAGATCGTCCTGGCAGCCTGACCGCTCAGACCGACAATGTGTTGAGATTCAGGTCAGGCCGGCTGAGTATCGGCACAGCCTACCCGGCGCGCCGGAAGGCGAGCACCCGGTTGCGGCCGCCGCGCTTGGCGCCGTAGAGCGCCTTGTCGGCGGCGCTGAGCACCTTGTCGAACTTGGTGCCGCCTTCGCTGCCGAAGGCGTAGCCGGCGCTCACTGTGCAGGCCAGCAGGCGGGTCTCGGTGTCGATCCGGCGCGAGGCAAAACTGGCCCGGATACGCTCGGCTATGAATTCCACCTTCTCAGGCAAGATGCGATCGAGGACCAGCGCAAATTCCTCTCCGCCCATGCGCGCGGCGACGTCGCCCGGCTGGAGATTGGCGGTCAAATCCTTGGCAAACAGTTTCAGCACCTCGTCGCCGGTGGCATGGCCGAACTCGTCGTTGATGGCCTTGAAGCCATCGAGATCGAACACGATCACGGCGGTGAAGACGCCGACCGGCGTTTTGCCATGCAGGTCGAACAGAGCGCGTCGGTTCAGCAGGCCGGTCAGCGGATCGGTCAGCGCTTCGCGACGGTGATGCTGCGCCAGGCGCCCCTGGTTGAGCGCCAGCGACAGCGCGCCGATGCCGGTCATGCAGGCGATGACGACGATGAGGCTGAGATCCTCGGCCCAGTTGCTCGGCGCATGGCCGAGCACCAGCCTGCCATCCCAGACCAGCACTCCGGAGCACAGCACGAAGGATATTGCGGTGGCCGTGTAGAGCCCGGCAATGCCGATGATCGGAGCCGGGAATTCGGTGCGTCCCTTCCAGTATTCATAGGCTGTTGCAAACAGCAGCAGCGCGGCGAAGGCATTTTCCAGCATGAAGCCCAGCCCGTCATAGCCAAGCGTCATTGGCGGCAAGGCGATCGCCAGCGAGACACCGGCACCGATGGCGATGCGCGGCAACGGCGAGCGGCCGGTCGTGAATTGGTGGGCGGCGCCTAGCATGGTCGCGAAGCCAAGCAGCAGGAAGGTGAAGGCGGCGAGGCCGAGCAGGCGTCCGGGCGTGTCGATATAGGCCTGGTAGGCGAAGACGTCGGCGACGATCAGAAGCACGCTGACCGCCCATGTCAGCAGGAATTTTTCCGAGCGCGCGGTCAGCCAGATGCCGAACAAAGTCATGCAGAGGCAAGCGGCGGAAAAACCGACAGCCAGCAGAAGGGAATTGTAGTCGAGCGACATGCCCTCGTCCTTGCCCGCGGCGACCTGGCTCTTGCAACCGGCCGAACCGGATTCATGCAGCAAGGAGGTATCGATAAGGTTACGATGGCGGGGAAGATACCACGTTTGGCTTGATTTAGAGCAATTCTGGGTTGAAACGCACTTCCGTCCGGATTGCGTCAAAACGGCGAGTTGGAGCGGTTCGCCATTTTCCGCGAAGGGCGAACCGCTCAGCCACTCAGCTCACCCGCTTCATCAGCGCCATGGCGCCGAACGGTGCGCGCACCTTGCCCTCGGTGATGAAGTAGACGAACACGTCGCGCGGCTTGACCGGCGCGTCGAAATCCGGATCGGCGCGCCGCAGATCGGCCGGCTGCTTGCCTTCCGCCCAGGTTTTTACCCGCGCCGCCCATTCGTCCAGGCCTTTCGGCGTATAGCAGTCGGGATTGTCGTCCGAGCCGGCCTGCAGCCGCGCATAGATGAAATCGCCGGTGATGTCGGCAATGTCAGGGTATTTGGCATGGTCGGCGTAGACGATCGCCGCCTTGTATTTGCGCGCCAGCGCGGCAAATTCCGGCACGATAAAGCTGTCGTTGCGCACTTCCAGAGCATGGCGCAGCGCTACTCCGTCCTGCTTTTCCGGCAGCAGTTTCAGGAAGGCTTCGAAATCGTCGGCGTCGAACTTTTTCGTCGGCGCGAACTGCCACAGGATCGGGCCTAGCTTCTCGCCAAGTGCTGCAACGCCGGAGCTGAGGAAGCGCGTCACGGACTCGCCGGCTTCGCCGAGCACGCGCCGGTTGGTGACGAAGCGGTTGCCCTTCAGCGAATAGACGAAACCGTCCGGCGCCTCGCTTGCCCATTTGACGAAGGTCGGCTCCTTGAAGCTGGAATAGTAGGTGCCGTTGACCTCGATGCTCGGCACCTGGCGGCTGGCATAGTGCAGCTGCTTGGCCTTCGACAGTTTGTCCGGATAGAAGGACGTATCCCAGGGTTCGAAAGTCCAGCCACCCATGCCTGAGCGGATTGTCCCGGATTTGCTCATATCGTCCTCCCAAATTCAGAAAGATCAGACCGTCGTGCTCGCGCCGACCGGCTTGGCCATGTCGACCACCGTCCATCCCGGCCGGTGGGGATTGGCCCGGCGACCCGTTTCCTGGAAGCCATAGGCCGTGTAGATCGAAATGTTCCGCTCCATGCGCGAATTGGTGTAGAGCCGAACCTCCGGAACGCCCCACGACCGCGCCCGTTCCTCGGCGAAGTCGAGCAGCGCGGTGCCGAGTTTCTTGCCCTGGAAAGCGGGCGAGACGGCGACGCTGAAGATCATCGCATGATCGGGATGCCGCTCGATGACGATCAGCCCGGCGAGCTCCGTGCCGCTCTCCAGCAGCCAGACCTCTCCGCGTTCGATGCGCGGCGCATAGTCCTCGGTGACCGGAATAGGCGGCGCGCCGAGCAGGGGCGTGTAGTGCTCATAGGCGGCCTGCGTCAGCGAGACGACTGCGTCGAGGTCACCGGCAAGCGCCTGTCGGAATGTCATTAAAAAACTCTCCAGGCGCTCGACCGGTCTGTCTGCTATTCCGCCGCTTCGCGCTTGCCCCCGGGGCGCCGTTCCAAAAGTTCCTTGAGGAACTGGCCGGTATAGCTGCGCTTTTCGCGCACGATGGCTTCCGGCGTACCCTGTGCCACCAGTTCGCCGCCGCCGTCGCCGCCTTCGGGGCCGAGGTCGAGCACCCAGTCGGCGGTCTTGATCACCTCGAGATTGTGCTCGATGACCACCACCGTGTTGCCCTGGTCGACCAGTTCGTGCAGCACTTCCAGCAGCTTGGCGACGTCGTGGAAATGCAGGCCGGTGGTCGGTTCGTCCAAGATGTAGAGCGTCTTGCCGGTCGCCTTGCGCGACAGTTCCTTGGCGAGCTTGATGCGCTGCGCCTCGCCGCCCGAGAGCGTCGTCGCCTGCTGGCCGATATGGATGTAGCCGAGGCCGACCTGCTTCAGCGTATCGAGCTTGTCGCGGACGCCGGGCACGGCGGCGAAGAAATCGACGCCTTCCTCAACGGTCATGTCGAGCACGTCGGCGATCGATTTGCCCTTGAACACGACATCGAGCGTCTCGCGGTTGTAGCGTTTGCCATGGCAGACATCGCAGGTGACGTAGACGTCGGGCAAGAAGTGCATCTCGATCTTGATGACGCCGTCGCCCTGGCAGGCCTCGCAGCGGCCGCCCTTGACGTTGAACGAGAACCGCCCTGGCTGGTAGCCGCGCGCCTTGGCTTCCGGCAGTCCGGCGAACCAGTCGCGGATCGGCGTGAAGGCGCCGGTGTAGGTGGCGGGATTCGAACGTGGCGTCCGTCCGATCGGCGACTGGTCGATGTCGATGACCTTGTCGAGGAATTCGAGCCCCTCGATCCGGTCGTGATCGGCCGGATGCTCACGCGAGCCCATGATGCGGCGCGACGCTGCCTTGAACAAAGTCTCGATCAGGAAGGTCGACTTGCCGCCGCCCGACACGCCGGTGACGGCGGTGAAGGTGCCGAGCGGGATTTCGGCGGTGACGTTCTTCAGATTGTTGCCGCGCGCGCCGACGATCTTCAGCCGGCGGTTCTTCTTGGCTTCGCGCCTGACACCTGGCGTGGCCACTTCAAGCGCGCCCGACAGATATTTGCCGGTGATCGAGTTGGGGTTGGCCATCACCTGCTGCGGCGTGCCCTGGGCGATGATCTCGCCGCCGTGGATGCCGGCGGCCGGACCCATGTCGACGACATAGTCGGCATGCAGGATAGCGTCCTCGTCGTGCTCGACAACGATCACCGTGTTGCCGATGTCGCGCAAATGCTTCAGCGTGTCGAGCAGGCGGGCATTGTCGCGCTGATGCAGGCCGATCGACGGCTCGTCCAGCACGTAGAGCACGCCGGTGAGGCCGGAGCCGATCTGCGACGCCAGACGAATGCGCTGGCTCTCGCCGCCCGACAGCGTGCCCGAATTGCGCGACAGCGTCAGGTAATCCAACCCGACATCGTTGAGGAAGCGCAGCCGGTCGCGGATCTCCTTGAGCACCCTGACCGCAATCTCGTTCTGCTTGTCGTTGAGCTGCGCCGGCAGGTCAGTGAACCATTTGTCGGCGTTGCGGATCGACTGCTCGGTGACCTCGCCGATATGTCTTCCGGCGATTTTCACCGCCAGCGCTTCCGGCTTCAGCCGGTAGCCCTTGCAGACCGGGCAGGGCGTTGCCGACATGAAGCGCTCGATCTCCTCGCGCATCCAGGCGGATTCGGTTTCCTTCCAGCGCCGCTCCAGATTGGGAATGACGCCTTCGAACGTCTTGGTCGTCTTGTAGGAGCGCAGCCCGTCATCATACTGGAAGGTGACCTCGCGCTCGCCGGTGCCGCGCAGGACGGCTTCCTTGGCCTCTTCGGTCAGGTCCTTGAATTTGTCGCCGAGTTTGAAGCCGTAGGCTTTGCCCAGCGCTTCCAGCGTCTGCGCGTAATAGGGCGAGGTCGATTTCGCCCACGGGCTGACGGCGCCATCGCGCAGCGAGACGTTTTCGTCCGGCACGATCAGGCTGGCGTCGATGGCACGCTGACTGCCGAGACCGTCGCAGGTCGGGCAGGCGCCGAACGGGTTGTTGAACGAGAACAGCCTGGGCTCGATCTCCGGAATGGTGAAGCCGGACACCGGGCAGGCGAATTTTTCCGAGAACAGGATGCGCTCATGCGTCTCGTTCTTCGACTTGTTGACGGAATCCTCGCCGGTCTGGCTGGCATCGAGCGGCCGGTCGGCGAATTCCGCGACCGCCAGCCCTTCGGCGAGCTTCAGCGCCGTTTCGATGGAATCGGCAAGCCGTGTCGCCAGGTCGCCGCGCACGACGATGCGGTCGACGACGACGTCGATGTCGTGCTTGTACTTCTTGTCCAGCGCTGGGACATCGGCGATTTCGTAGAAGACGCCGTCGACCTTGACCCGCTGAAAGCCCTTTTTCTGCAGCTCCAGCAGTTCCTTGCGGTACTCGCCCTTGCGGCCGCGTACGATCGGCGCCAGCAGGAACAGGCGTGTTCCTTCCTCGACCGCCAGCACCCGGTCGACCATCTGGCTGACCGTCTGGCTCTCGATCGGCAGGCCGGTGGCCGGCGAATAGGGAATGCCGACGCGCGCAAACAGCAAGCGCATATAGTCGTAGATCTCGGTGACGGTGCCGACCGTCGAGCGCGGGTTCTTCGACGTCGTCTTCTGTTCGATGGAGATCGCAGGCGACAGGCCGTCGATCTGGTCGACGTCCGGCTTCTGCATCATTTCGAGGAACTGGCGCGCGTAGGCCGACAGGCTCTCGACATAGCGGCGCTGGCCCTCGGCATAGATTGTGTCGAAGGCAAGCGACGATTTGCCGGAGCCCGACAGGCCGGTCATGACGATCAGGCTGTCACGCGGCAGGTCGAGATCGACATTCTTCAGATTGTGTTCGCGTGCACCGCGAATGGAAAGATATTTATGGTCGGCCATCGCCGGTCGCCGCCTCAGTTCTGCTATCAGTGGGATCGGCGGGTTTTTCCCGGCCATCCCCTATGTAGGTATTTTTGCCGCCACGTCGAGAGACGCCACACTTCTCGACCAAAGTCGTTTAACCGTCTTTCGCGCGAAGGGGCAAGCGGAAAGAACAAAGGCCGAACACGCTCCTGACAAAGCTGTGCAGAAACCTGACAACGGGGTTTCAAGAACTGACCCTGACGTAAGCTCCCAGCGATCACATTTTTCGGTAACCGGCTATTCAAAGGTTGACGCCGCCGACTCAGGGGCGCAGTCTCGGGAGGTCAACGAAGCCGGCCGTCTTTCGATGGCCTCGCCGCCAACAGGTGGCCTGCGAGACGCCGCGGGCTTTTGCGATTTGCGCTTCGGACGACAACAGTAGCAACGGACATAGGAGCGGAGCATGACGCCACCGGATAGTCCCTTGAGGCTCCACATCTCGTTGGAGCCGCGGCGGGCATAAGTGCCTGGGTTTAGCGTTTTCGCCACCCGACAAACCGTGACCTGCCATATCCCATGAAAATCAGAGACTGCTAGTCGGATCGTCGGCTGAATGCCGCGAAGCATCCGAGACAAAAGTCGGTATAACACTACCGGCAAGTTGGATCTGGAATCCAAAAAAAGCCCCGACCGTTTGCGGAAGCAACGGCGGGGCTGCTCTTTTGTGCGGCCGGCCGCGAGGGGCTCAGTTATGAAATGGAGCCTTAATCCTACCGGCGCGGCGGCTTGATCCCGCCTGTAGCCATATCGACGGTGATGCTGCCGGAAATCCGGACATCGGTATTGCCGATCTTGAATGTCCCGTTCTCGCCGGCGGGCAGCGCGTCGTCCGGCTCGGGCTGCGGCGCCGGCTGGGCGATGCGATAGTCGCTGGTCACGCCGGGCAAGGCGCCTTTCGGCGACTGGGACGTGCTGTCCCCGGCAAGAGCCGCGCTCGCGGTCACGGCGGTGATCGCAGTGGCTGTCATCAGTCTGTTCAGGCGGTAGCGCATGGCTGGACTATAGTGTCGCGCTCCATGCGAGGCCAGACCGGCGGCGTCGAAATTGACGCGACGCCGGCGCGCGTTCAATCCGCGATCTAGGCCGCCGCCTGCTTGCGGGTATCAAAAACATGGTCGACCAAGCCCCAGTCCTTGGCTTCCTTCGCGGTCATGAAGAAATCGCGGTCAAGCGTGCGCTCGACTTCTTCGTAGGTGCGTCCGCAATGCTGCGCATAGAGCTCGGTCATGTTCCGCTTGGTGCGCAAAATGCCTTCGGCATGGCGCTGGATGTCGGAGGCCTGGCCCTGGAAGCCGCCCAGGGGCTGATGCAGCACGATGCTGGCGTTGGGCAGCGCGATGCGCCGGCCCGGCGTTCCTGCCATCAGCAGGAACGAAGCCATCGAGGCGGCAAAGCCCATGCACACCGTCGACACCGGGCAGCTGACATATTGCATCGTGTCGTAGATGGCGAAGCCGCTGGTCACCACGCCGCCCGGCGAGTTGATGTAGAGCGAGATCTCCTTGTCGGGATTGTCCGATTCCAGTGACAGAAGCTGGGCGCAGACCAGTGCCGACATGCCGTCATTGATCTCGCCATTGATGAAGATGATGCGCTCGCGCAGCAGCCGCGAGAAAATGTCGAAGGCGCGTTCGCCGCGGCTCGATTGCTCGATCACCATCGGCACCAGATTGGCAAAGCCGCTCATCTCATTGTCTCCGTTTGTTTTCTTGGGCTCAGGCGGCGCGCAGCAACAGGCGTGGCGTATTCGCGGCCATGGGCGGTTTGAGCTTGTAAGCACCGAGCGAAAGCTGGCAACCGGCGCTCGCCATCGCCACCGCAGGCGTTGCCGCCTGCACAAACCCATCATGGACGATGCGCAGATGCGTACCGCCTGAAACGGTGCGGGCGAGCGTGAAGGTGACGATGCTGTCCAACCCATTGGCATCGCCGGTGTCGGACCGCTCGCGCCAGGAATAGCGCAGCAGTCGCCCCGGTTCGGCATCGAGCACTTCGCACTCGATCGGCGCGTCCGGCCCGGCAAAGGCAAAGCGGTTGCCGGTTTCCGGCTTGATGTCGTTTGGCATCATCCACGCCGCCAAAAGTTCCGGCACGGTCAGCGCCCGCCACACCTTTTCTGGTGCGTCCGGGAGGTCGCATTCGAAGGCGAGGGCATCTTTGGCGGCCGGAGCCTGCTTTTCATCGCTCATTGGTCCATGTCCTTCAAAACGGCCTTTAGTCTTTCGATGCGTTCCGGCCAGAATGCGCGGTAGCGTTCGATCCAGCCGAGCAGCGGATCGAGCCCTTGTGGATCGGCGCGGTAATAGGCGTTGCGGCCGGACCGCCTTTCGCTGACCAGACCGGCGCTGCGCAGTACCGCCAGATGTTGGGAAACGGCCGGCTGCGATACGCTCATGCCGCTGCGCAACTCCGATACGCTCATCTCGCCGGCGGCAAGCCGCTCGTAGACGGCACGGCGCGTCGGGTCGGCCAGGGCGCGAAAAATCTCTGCTTCGATCATGACAAAAGCATAAGTCGATACTTATTGATTTGGCAAGCGGTCTTTTATGGCGCCGCCGGAAGCCAGCGCCTCACCGGCTCGGCGGCCCCTTCGAAAGTCGCCTCGAAGATCGGCGACGCCAGCACGGCCTGGATGTGAAGCGTTTCGGTGCCAACGTTTCTAAACCCATGTTTTCGTTGGGCAGGGATGAGAAGCGATTGTCCGGCAATCAGTGTCAGACGTCCTTCGTCGATCCACATTTCAGCGATCCCGGCGATGACGGTCAGCACTTCCTCGACTGGGTGTTGGTGCGTCGGAGCCCCGACGCCGGGCTGAACCCACTGTTCGAACAGGCAAAGCTGGCTCGCTCCGTTGCCGGCGGAAACTTGCATGCGGGTTTCCACGCCCGCTCGCCATTGCTCTCGCGGCTGGTCCAGATGCGCAATGACTTTCATTCGCCTCCGCCTTTCGATCCCGGCATAGTCGCAGTTTCAGACGCACACCCTACCTCTTGCTGACATTCTTGACAGCCGGGGCAGACAAGAATAGAACAAAAAAAGAACAAAAACCTTGTGGGTAAAGGCAGCCACAGCAGGCGGACATTGGCCGCTGCCTGTAAGGTGAGCGACTTAAAATTTGTTTCGGATGAGCGCGGAGAAGTGTCATGGCGGGTAGCGTCAACAAGGTCATTCTGGTCGGAAACCTCGGCGCGGACCCTGAAATCCGCCGCCTGAATTCCGGCGACCCGGTCGTCAACATCCGCATCGCCACGTCGGAAAGCTGGCGCGACAAGAATTCCGGCGAGCGCAAGGAAAAGACCGAGTGGCACAACGTCGTCATTTTCAATGACCAGATCGCCAAGGTCGCCGAGCAATATCTGAAGAAGGGCATGAAGGTTTACGTCGAAGGCCAACTGCAGACACGCAAATGGCAGGACCAGACCGGCGCCGACAAATACACGACGGAAGTCGTGCTGCAGAAATTCCGTGGCGAGCTGCAGATGCTCGATTCACGCGGCGAGGGCGGCGGCCAGGTCGGCAATTATGCCGGTGGCGGCGGTGCGAGCCGTGGCTCGGATTTCGGCCAGTCGAGTCCCAATGAAAGCTTCAACCGTGGCGGTGGCGGCGGTTCCAAGGGTGGCGGCGGCGGTGGTGGTTCGTCGCGCGAACTGGACGACGAAATCCCGTTCTGAGTATCAAGGCCACGTGAAGGGGATTTGAGGAGAGGGCGCGATGTCGCTCGGACCGCTTCTATCGGCGCCCCCTCCCATTCCATGGCACGCCTTCGCGGCCCTAGCCGCGCTTGCCTTGGGCGGCGCCCAGCTGGCGCTGCCGAAAGGCACGACGCGCCACCGCGTGATGGGCTATGCCTGGGCGGCGCTGATGCTGGTCATCGCCGCCTCCAGCCTCTGGATCCAGCAGATCCGCCTCATCGGCCCGTTCAGCCCGATCCATATCTTGTCGATCATAGTGTTGATCACCGTTCCGCTTGCGGTCTGGCACGCGCGTAGGCATCGCGTAGCCAAACATCGCAGGGTCATGATTTCGCTCTATGTTTTCGCGCTGATCGGCGCCGGCGTGTTCACACTGCTGCCCGCCCGCATCATGCATGCGGTCGTGTTCGGCTAGGGATGTCTTTCCAGGAGGATGATTGCCGTGAAAGCACGGATCAAATGGGTCGAAGAGCGCACTTTCGTCGGCGAGTCCGGCAGTGGCCACAAACTCGTGCTGGGAACCGCCTCCGGTCCTGAAGGCAACACGCCAGGCCCGAGCCCGATGGAACTGGTGCTGATCGGCACCGGCGGCTGCTCGGCCTATGATGTCGTCCACATTCTGGAAAAAGGCCGCGAAGCGATCGAGGATTGCACCGTCGAACTCGACGCCGACCGGGCCGAAACCGATCCAAAAGTTTTCACCCGCATCCACATGCATTTCACCGTCACGGGCCGCGCGCTGTCGCACGACAAGGTCCAGCGCGCGATTAACCTGTCGATCGAAAAATACTGCTCGGCCTCCGCCATGATGGCGAAGACAGCTGTGATCACCCACGATTTCGAGGTTATTGATACGGCTGGGCAGTAGGGCAGTAGGGCAGTAGGGCAGTAGGCGCTGCCGTTCACCCCGCCATCAGCGCCTTGATGCCATCGGCCACGAACTGCACCGCAAGCGCTGCCAGAATGACGCCGAGCAGGCGGGTCAGGATCGAGCGACCGGTCTGGCCGAGGATGCGGTCGATGCGTTCGGAGAGCACGAACACCAGATAGGTGATGGCAAGGCAAACGAAGATGATGCCGACCAGCGCCGCCTGTGCGGTAAAACCCTGGAACGAGCCGGACAAAAGCACGGTCGCCGAAATCGCACCGGGGCCGGCGATAAGCGGGATCGCCAGCGGGAAGGCGGCGATGTTGTGGATCATGTCCTTGGTGATGGCGACGTCGCCGATCTTCTCCTTGCGGTCCTGGCGGCGCTCGAACACCATTTCGAAGGCGATGAAGAACAGCAGGAACCCGCCGGCGACGCGGAAGGCCGGCAGCGTGATGCCGAACACCGATAGGATCGAGGCGCCGGCAACCGCAAACAGCGCCATCACCAGGAAGCCGATGATCGAGGCGCGCACCGAAACCTGCTGACGCTCCTCGCGGTTCATGCCGCGTGTCACCGCCAGGAAGAGCGGCGCGAGACCGGGCGGGTCGATGGTCACCAGGATGGTGACGAAAGCATTGAACAGGCTGTCGAAACTCGGCATCGCTGACCCCTCCCGCCGGGCCGAGCCCCGCACCACCTATTGGTAGAGCAAAGCCCGGCTGGTGGGAACCGTCTGAGATGGCGATACGGGAGACGCCGGCGGTGTTAGCCGACAGCGCTGCAATAGGCCTCCAGCCGATAGCCGTCGGGATCGATGACGAAGGCGGCGTAGTAGTTTTCGCCATAGTCGGCACGCAGGCCCGGCGCACCATTGCTGTTGCCGCCTGCACGCAAGGCGCCGGCGTGAAAGGCGTCGACGCTCGCCCTCGTCGGTGCGGCAAAGCAGAAATGCAGGCCGGATTTTTCGTCAGCCGGCACCGGCCGCGCCGCGTCGTTCACCCAAAATGCCGCCGCCTGCGCGCCATAGCCCAGCGAGCCCGGCGACTGGCTGAGGCAGGAATAGCCGAGCGGCTTCAGCGCAGCATCGTAGAAAGGCTTTGACACGGCGGTGTCGCGGACACCGATCGAAACGTGGTCAAGCATGGTTTTCTCCTTGTTGCAGGTGTGTTGCGCCATCAGCCCTGGGCGACGCGGCGCGCCAGGAACTCGACTTCGAGCCGCCACGTCTTGCCATCGTCGTGCGAACGCTCGCCGAGCCAGCGGAAACTGTTCTTGGTGATCCGCGAAAAACTCCAGCGGACCGAGGAACCGGTTCCATCGGCGCCGACCTGCACAATCGTGTCGCCTTCGGCGCGACCAAGCTGACGGCTGTAATATTGGTTGCGCGGATCGCTCCAGAAGATGTGCCAGGCATCCGCGCCGGGATCATAGGCCCGCAGCGTTGTGCCATAAAAGGTCCATTTGCCGAGCGAGGGCGTCGGCCCGGCATCCCGCGCGGGCAGGATCCACACATCCTGGATCGCCTTGCCTTCCAGCACCCAGCCGAAATGCACCTCGCCGCGCCCGGTCAAAACCGTGCCGTCCTCGAGGTGGCGCGTGGCATCGAATGTCCAGGCGCCCACGAAACGGCCGTAGAGGTCGAGCTTCTCAGCCAGATCGCGATTAGGGCCATCGCTGTGCAGCGCTTGGCTGAAAGAATATGAATTGGTCATGTTGCTGCCTTCGTGGTGTCAGGAGGCTGCAAGCGATAGGCCGGGGCAGGGTGTTGCGCTTGGGAAAAATTGCTATCTTTCAAGCCATGACGACGAGCGAACAAAAACTGGCGTCGGGGCCGGACTGGTATGTGTCCGACGTGGTGTGCACCGCAGGCGCCGGCGATCGCCCGTTCGAGGAAGAGCACCGCGGTGTCTGCATTGCCGCAGTCACCAGCGGCAGCTTCCGCTACCGCACCAGCCAGGGCACCGCCATGCTGGCGCCAGGTGCCGTCCTGCTCGGCAATGTCGGCGCCTGCTATGAATGCGGGCACGAGCACGGCGTCGGCGACCGCTGCCTGTCCTTCCACTTCGCTCCCGCCTATCTCGACCGGATTGCCAACGACGTGGCTGGCGCCAAGAAGCTGACGTTCGGGGTGTCGCATCTGCCGCCCTTGCCGGCGCTGGCGTCGCTGCTGGCCGAGGCCGAAGCGGCGCGCGAGACGGCCGATACCGACGCCTTCGAGGAGCTTGGCCTGCGCATAGCCGGCGCAGCCCTTACTGTCGCCAGCGAGGCCGCGCCTGCCGCTCGCCCACCGAGCCGCCGTGACCAGAAACGGGTTGCTGAAGCGGTCCGGCAGATCGAACTCAATGCCAACCGGCCGGTCTCGCTTTCCGAGCTTGCCGGCTCGACGGCGACCAGCCCCTATCACTTCCTGCGCACCTTCCGGCAGGTCGCCGGCATGACGCCTTATCAGTTCCTGCTCAGAACCAGGCTGCACCGCGCGGCGGTGCGGCTGCGCATGTCGGATGAGCCTATCTCGGCAATCGCCTTCGAGGCCGGCTTCAACGACCTGTCCACATTCAATCGCCGTTTCCGGCGCGTCATGGGCGAGACGCCGGGAGACTATCGCGCGCGCCGGTCACGCAGCGCCTCGCCGTCACCGTCAGCGTTCGCAGCCTTCTGACCTCAGTCCGAGGTCGGCCCGCACCAGCCCGGCAGATAGTCCGCGTCCTTGCTCTTAGCCAGGATCAGCGCTTGCTTCATCGTGGGCCGCAGCTCCTCCACGGCGACAGGCTTCAGCAAAGGCTCGCGCTCGGTCGTCATGGTGCCTCGTCCTGTTGTCCTACAAGTTTCTTGTCCGACGATAGCGCCTTGATGGCGTCGTCGACGCTGTGGAAGATTCTGTGCGGGCCGACGATGTCGGCGATACCGAAACGCGCCAGTGCCGCCTGGGCACGCAGCGATTCCAGCCGTGCGATGGCAAAGACAGCACCGGCCTTGCGGCAGTGGTCAACGGTTTCGATCAGCGCCTGTGCGGCGGTATAGTCGATCTCGGCGATGTTGCTGGCTTCGAGTACGACCAGTTCCACACCGTCGCCCCGGGCGTCGATCAGTTTGCAGACGCCGCGCTTGAAGCTTTCGGCATCGACGAAGGACAGCGGCGCCTGGAAAGCCGCGACCAGCACGCCGGGGAGCTGCTCGCCGGCCGACGGCGTGCTCGGCGGCCACCACACCGAGGTGCCGGGCACCTGTTCCAGCTCGATCGCCTGCGTGCGTGTCGCGCTCCAGAGACCATGCAGCAGCGACAGGCCGATGCCGATCGCGACGCCGGTTTCGATCGGCAACAGGACGATCGCCGTCATGGTGACCAGGATCAGCAGGAATTCGACCGGCGCCTGCCGGTAGACACTGGCAAACACCTTCCAGCGCAAAATGTGCTGGGCAACGAACATCAGCACGCCGGCAAGGGCGGCCTGCGGGACATCGGCAAGCAGGCCGCCGCCAAAGGCGCCCAGCGCCAGCACGATTGCCGCGGCAATCAGGCCTGAAAACTGCGAACGGCCGCCGGACTGGGCGGCGATTGCGGTGCGCGGCGGGCTGGCATTGACCGCGAAGGTGCCGAACAGGCCGGACAGGATGCTGCCGGCGCCGACACCGACAAAATCGCGGTTGACGTCGTCGCCGGTAAAGGAGCGGCTGGTGGCCGCCGTCTGCACCATGACGACGATGGCGATCAGCAGCGCCAGCGGCAGCAGCGCCTGGGCATCGCGAAGGCTGACCGTCGGCAGGCCCGCCTGCGGCAGGCCGTTGGGCAAGGCGCCAAGCACCTCGACGCCGCGTGCCTTCAGATCGAAGACAGCAACCGCCAGCGTCGCCAGCACCATGCCGATCAAGGCGCCGGGGATGCGGGCGCTGATGCGTTCGGCGGCGAACACAATGGCAAAGACGCCAAGGCCGAGCGTCAGGCTCCACGGGTTGGTCAGATGCAGGTTGGCGGCGATCTCACCGACGCGGCGCAGCGTTTCACCGCTTTCGGGCGGCAGGCCGAGCAGTCCGGGCAGTTGCGAAACGATGATATGGACCGAAATGCCGGCCAGAAAACCGGTGGTGACCGGCACCGACAGAAGGTCGGCGATCCAGCCGAGCCGGAGTATGCCGCTCAAACCCACCAGCAAACCGACCATCAGCGCCAGCATCGCCGCCAGCGCCAGATAATGCGCCGAGCCGGCAACGGCGATGAGTGCGAGGCCGCCGGCAAAAAGCGGTGTGATGGTCGAATCCGCGCCGGTCGACAGATGGCGGTTGTCGCCGAACAGGGCAAAGCCCAGCGATCCCGCGACAAAGGCGAAGAAGCCGATCTCGGGCGCAAAGCCGCCAAGCCGCGCCGTCGCCATCTGTTCGGGAATGGCGATTGCCGCCAGCGTCAGCCCTGCGGCCAGATCGCCATTGAGATCCCCGGGCCGCCAACCGCTCAGCGCTCGCAAAGGCAGCCACCGGGTCCAGTTCATCGTGATCGAGGCTCCCGGCCGGGGAAAACGGTCCACCGCAGGCTTTTGCTCTGGCGGCGGCGAAATACGCTTTTGCCAAATCGTCGCAATCAGCGGTATCCATTTGAAATTACCACCGAAATTGTCTTTGGAAAAGTGCTGGGAACATTGGAGTTTCGAGCGGGCTTCCTATATAAGCGGTCAGTGATTCCTGATTAGATTGTGATCCAATTTGACCGACCAAAAGACACCGCGCGGCGCCGACGGCGGCCCCACCGGCATCGAGCCGATCTCCATCATCGAGGAGATGCAGAGCTCCTACCTCTCCTACGCCATGAGCGTGATCGTCAGCCGTGCGCTGCCGGACGTTCGCGACGGCCTGAAGCCGGTGCATCGGCGCATTCTCTATGCCGCGCATGAGAGCGGCTACCACTGGAACCGCAAATATGTGAAGTCGGCCCGCCCGGTCGCCGACGTGATGGGTAAATACCATCCGCATGGTGATGCCTCGATCTATGACGCCTTGGTGCGCATGGCGCAGGACTGGTCGCTGCGCGTGCCGCTGATCGACGGCCAAGGCAATTTCGGCTCCATCGACGGCGATCCGCCGGCGGCGATGCGCTACACCGAATCGCGCCTGACCAAGGTCGCGCATGAACTGCTTGAGGACATCGACAAGGAAACCGTCGATTTCCAGGAGACCTATGATGCCTCCGACACCGAGCCGAAGGTGTTGCCGGCTCGCTTCCCCAACCTTCTGGTCAACGGTTCCGGCGGCATTGCCGTCGGCATGGCCACCAACATTCCCCCGCACAATCTGGCCGAAGTCTGCAACGGCGCCATCGCCATCATCGACAATCCGGCGATCGACCTGCCGGCACTGATGGAGATCATTCCAGGGCCCGATTTCCCGACCGGCGGCATCGTGCTTGGCCGTTCCGGCATCTACAGCGCCTACGCGACCGGTCGCGGCTCCATCGTCATGCGCGGCAAGGTCAATGTCGAACAGCGCGGCAACGACCGTGAATCGATCATCATCACCGAAGTCCCGTACCAGGTGAACAAGGCCTCGATGATCGAGAAAATGGCCGAGCTGGTGCGCGACAAGCGCATCGAGGGCATTTCCGACATCCGCGACGAGAGCGACCGCCAGGGCTACCGCGTCGTCATCGAACTGAAACGCGACGCTGTCGCCGACGTCATCCTCAACCAGCTTTACCGCTTCACGCCGCTGCAGACCTCCTTCGGCGCCAATATGGTGGCGCTGAACGGCGGCAAGCCGGAAGTGATGACGCTGACCGACATGCTGAAGGCATTTGTCGGCTTCCGCGAAGAGGTGATTAGCCGGCGAACGAAGTTCCTGCTGCGCAAGGCGCGCGACCGCGCCCATGTCCTGGTCGGTCTCGCCATTGCCGTCGCCAACATCGACGAAGTGATCAAGCTGATCCGGACCGCGCCCGACCCGCAGACGGCGCGCGAGCAGTTGATGGAGCGGCGCTGGCCCTCCGGCGATGTCGAGTCGCTGATCCTTTTGATCGACGATCCGCGCCATCGCATCAACGAGGACGGCACTTACAATCTGTCCGAGGAACAGGCGCGCGCCATCCTCGAACTGCGCCTGCAGCGCCTGACCGCGCTCGGCCGCGACGAGATCGCCGACGAGTTGAACACGATCGGCGCCGAAATCGTTGATTACCTTGATATTTTGTCGTCCCGCGCGCGCATCCAGCAGATCGTCAAGGACGAGCTTGCCGCCGTGCGCGACGAGTTCGGCACGCCGCGCCGCACCGAGCTCACCGACGGCGGCGCCGACATGGAAGACGAGGACCTGATCCAGCGCGAGGACATGGTCGTCACCGTCAGTCATTCCGGCTACATCAAGCGCGTGCCGCTGTCGCTCTACCGGGCACAGCGCCGCGGCGGCAAGGGCCGCTCCGGCATGTCGACCAAGGAAGAGGATTTCGTCACCCGGCTGTTCGTTGCCAACACCCATACGCCGGTGCTGTTCTTCTCCTCGCGCGGCATCGTCTACAAGGAAAAGGTCTGGCGGCTGCCGATCGGCAACCCGCAGTCGCGCGGCAAGGCGCTGATCAACATGCTGCCGCTGGAGCAGGGCGAGCGCATCACCACCATCATGCCGCTGCCCGAGGACGAGACCAGCTGGGGCGAGCTCGACGTGATGTTCGCCACCACGCGCGGCACGGTGCGGCGCAACAAGCTGTCCGACTTCGTCCAGGTCAACCGCAACGGCAAGATCGCCATGAAGCTGGAGGAGGAAGGCGACGAGATCCTCGGCGTCGAGACCTGCACCGACAATGACGACGTGCTTTTGACGGCGAACTCCGGCCAGTGCATCCGCTTCTCGGTCGGCGACGTGCGCGTGTTCCAGAGCCGCAATTCGGTCGGCGTGCGCGGCATAAGCATGGCCGAGACCGACCGCATCATCTCGATGTCGGTGATCGAGCATGTCGATGCCTCACCGGCGGAGCGCGCCGCTTACCTCAAGCGGGCGGCGGCGGAGCGGCGGCTCGAGACGGCCGGCGAGGAAGAAGAGATCGCGCTGACCAATGAGGAGATCGGCGAGGAGGCGGAGCTGTCCGACGACCGCTACGAGTTCCTCAAGGCGCATGAGCAGTATGTGCTGACGGTAACCGAATATGGCTACGGCAAGCGCTCGTCGTCCTATGATTTCCGCTTGACTGGGCGCGGCGGCAAGGGCATCCGCGCCACCGACGTGTCGAAAACGGCAGAGATCGGCCAGCTGGTTGCGACCTTCCCTGTCGGCAATGACGACCAGATCATGCTGGTTTCGGACGGCGGCACGGTCATCCGGGTGCCGGTCAACGGCATCCGTTTCGCAAGCCGCGCCACCAAGGGCGTGACCATCTTCAATACCGCCGAAGGCGAGAAGGTGGTTTCGGTCGAGCGGATATCGGAACCGCAGTCTGACGAGGATGTCGAAGAGAGCGGCGAGGGTGCGGCCGAGGGTGGCCCGGATGCTGCGGATGCCGCACCCGACAGCGCCGAATAGGCTCAGACACAACAACGCCGGCCCGATGGGCCGGCGCGATCAAAGACTTAGCCGGTAAGATTAGTGGTGGCGGTGGGGCCAGCGAGCGCCGAAGCCTTCGAAGCGCTTGGTCCGGACACGGACACGCTCTGCTTCCTGATGCAGCCCGAATGCGGTAGCAATCAGCATGGCGACGGTCATTGCGGTGGCGAGCATGTAGATCAGCATTTGCGTGTTCTCCTGCGCCTTACAACGGTTAGATGGGGTTTTGGTTTCATCTTCTGAAGTGCAAACTAGTGAACGCTGCGTGAAGTCTTCGTGATCAAGGCATTCATCTGTCGTTCATGTCTGCGAAAAGGTTCACGCAGATGTTCCCAATCGCATTTGCCTTCCGTCCGCTCGCCCGCTAGAGCATGATCCCGAAAAGTGGAATCCGGTTTTCGGACAAGATCATGCTCAAAGCCCTATCCCTGCCATGACCGAACGCACCGCCCTTTATGCCGGCTCCTTCGACCCGCTGACCAACGGACATCTCGATGTCCTGAAGGCATCGCTGGCTGTCGCCGACACGATTTATGCGGCGATCGGCACCCATCCCGGCAAGACGCCGCTGTTTTCCTTCGAGGAACGGGTGAAGCTGATCGAGGCGGCGACCAAGGCCGAATTCGGCAGTGACGGCGGCCGCATCAAGGTTGTCGCGTTCGACGGGCTGGTCATCGACGCGGCCCGCAAGCACGGCGCCTCGATCATGATCCGCGGCCTGCGCGACGGCACCGATCTCGACTACGAGATGCAGATGGCCGGCATGAACGAGACCATGGCGCCGGAGCTGCAGACGGTTTTTCTGCCGGCAAGTCCGTCAGTCAGAACCATTACCGCCACACTTGTGCGCCAGATAGCTTCGATGGGCGGCGACATCCGTCCCTTCGTGCCGGCCGCGGTTGCCGGCGCGCTCACCGCAAAATTCAAGAAATAATTCCTCGGAGATCCCTATGCAGCTGAAGAAGCTCGCCTCGTTCCTCGTCGTGCTTGCCGGTCTCGTGACCGCATCCGTTTCGGCCTTGGCTGCCGATGCGGAGAACACCATGATCATCACGCTGAAGGATGGCGACGTCACCATCGCGCTGCGGCCCGACCTGGCGCCCAAGCATGTCGCGCAGATCAAGAAGCTGGTGCGCGAAGGCGCCTATGACAATGTCGCTTTCCACCGCGTCATCGATGGCTTCATGGCGCAGACCGGCGACGTCAAGTTCGGCAATATGAAGAAGGGGTTCAGCCCCGAGGCCGTCGGCACCGGCGGCTCCGACCTGCCCGACTTGCCGGCCGAATTCTCGCAGAGCGAACATTACAAGCGTGGCACGCTCGGCATGGCCCGCTCGCAGGATCCGAACTCCGCCAATTCGCAGTTCTTCATCATGTTCGCGCCGGCGCCGAACCTCGACGGCCAGTACACCATCGTCGGCAATGTCGTCAGCGGCATGGAATTGGTCGATCACATCAAGAAGGGCGACGAGGCCGACAATGGCACCGTCAGCAACCCCGACCGCATGATCAAAGTGCGCATCGCCGCAGACAAGTAGTCTATCAAATCAATCTGTTTTTCTGAGATAAAGGATATCCGACATGGCTGAGATCAAGGACCGCGAAAACGCGCTCATCATGGAAACGACCAAGGGTAAGGTCGTCATCGAACTGTTCCCCGATCTGGCCCCCGGCCATGTCGCCCGCATCAAGGAACTGGCGCGCGAGGGTGCCTATGACGGCGTCGTCTTCCACCGCGTCATCGAAGGTTTCATGGCGCAGACCGGCGACGTCAAGTTCGGCAATTCGTCGAAGCCGACTTTTGCTCCCTCCCGCGCCGGCATGGGCGGCTCGGAAAAGCCCGACCTGAAGGCCGAGTTTTCCAACGCCAACCACGGTCGCGGCACCTGCTCGATGGCGCGTTCGCAGAACCCGAACTCGGCCAATTCGCAGTTCTTCATCTGCTTCGACGATGCCGCCTTCCTCAACCGCCAGTATACGGTCTGGGGCCAGGTCATCGAAGGCATGGACAATGTCGACAAGATCAAGCGCGGCGAGCCGGTGGTCGATCCCGACAAGATCGTGTCGCTGAAGGTCGCGGCCGACGTCAAGTAAGGACTGATATCGATGATGGGCGTCGTCTGGTCGCTGCTCGGCATCCTGTCCGGCGCCTTCATCGCCATTCAGGCGCCGATCAATTCGCAGCTGGCGCGCGGCCTGGGTCTCCCGGTCGCGGCGGCGGCGTTTTCGTTCCTGTCCGGCGCGATCGTGCTCGGCATCATCTCAGTGGTGGTGGTGAAGTTGAACGACATCTCACTCGACTGGAAGGCGCCGGCGCCGTGGCTGTTCATCGCCGGCGGCATGCTCGGCGGCTTCTATGTCACGCTGTCGACCATTCTGACGCCGCGCATTGGTGCTGCCGCCCTGATGGCGTTCCTGGTCGCCGGCCAGTTGCTGGCCGGCATGCTGATTGACCGCATCGGCTTTCTCGGCGTCGCGGTGCGCGAGATTTCGCTCGGCCGCGTCGCCGGCGCGGTGCTGCTCTTGGCCGGAGCGCTGCTCGTCCGGCTTTACTGATGCGCGTCGACCTCTTCGACTTCGACCTGCCTGAGGAACGCATTGCGCTGCGCCCGGCCGAGCCGCGCGACAGCGCCAAGATGCTGGTGGTCAAGCCAGGTGAGGGGCTTTCGGACCGCACGGTGCGCGACCTGCCGTCCCTGCTCGGGGCCGGTGACGTGCTGGTCTTCAACGACACCAAGGTCATTCCGGCCCAATTGAGAGGCATCAGGCGGCGCGGCGAAGCGCAGGCGCAGGTCGAGGCGACGCTGCACATGCGCATGGCGCCGGACCGCTGGCTGGCCTTCATGCGGCCGGGCAAGCGCATCGCTGCCGGCGACCGCATCCATTTCGGCCATGAAGGCAATTCCTGCTTCCTCGGCCAGCTCGACGCCACGGTGATCGAGAAGGGCGAGGCTGGCGAGGCGCTGCTCGGCTTCGACCTGTCCGGCCCGTTTCTCGACGAGGCGCTGCGCGCCGTCGGCCACATCCCGCTGCCGCCCTACATCGCCTCCAAGCGTGACGATGACGCGCGCGACCTGACGGACTATCAGACCATCTATGCCAGGGAGGAGGGCGCGGTCGCAGCGCCCACCGCCGGCCTGCATTTCACGCCGGAGCTGTTTGCCGCGCTAGACGCCAAAGGCATCGAACGCCGCTTCGTCACCTTGCATGTCGGCGCCGGCACCTTCCTGCCGGTCAAGGCCGACGATACCGCCGACCACAAGATGCATGCCGAGACCGGCTCAGTGAGTGAAGCAACGGCCGAGGCGCTCAACGCCGCCAAGGCGAGGGGCGGGCGCATCATCGCCGTCGGCACCACCTCGTTGCGCCTGCTGGAGAGCGCGGCAAAGCGCGACGGTACGCTCGCCGCATGGTCCGGCCCGACCGACATTTTCATCACACCCGGCTACCGGTTCAAGACCGCCGACCTGCTGATGACGAACTTCCATCTGCCGCGCTCGACGCTGTTCATGCTGGTTTCGGCCTTTAGTGGCCTCGACACAATGCGGGCCGCCTATGCGCATGCCATCGACACCAGCTACAGATTCTACTCCTACGGAGACGCAAGCCTGCTTTACCGAGCGGAGATGAGCGATGGACGATGATCTGCAAGCCCTTGACCGCGAAAGCCTGATCGCGGAGGTGAAAAAACTGCGCGCCGGCATTCGTGCGCACCGCGATACGACGGGCCATGATCTCTGCTGGCATCATCCCGATCTGTGGGATCTGCTGCCGGAAAAGACCGAGCCGGCGATCGCGGTGCCGCCCTGGCCAAAATTCATGCGCGGCTGCATCCAGTATCGCCAGTCGCTCGACAGGCAGGCGCCGGACGCCCCTGTCCATGACAAGGAATTCAATGGCTAAGACGTTTACCTTCAAGGTCCTGGCCACAGACGGCAAGGCGCGGCGCGGTATCATCGACATGCCGCGCGGCGAAATCCGCACGCCGGCCTTTATGCCGGTCGGCACCGGCGGCACGGTCAAGGCCATGTATATGGACCAGGTGCGCGGCGTCGGCGCCGACATCATCCTGGGCAACACCTACCATCTGATGCTGCGGCCCGGCGCCGAGCGCGTGGCGCGCCTCGGCGGCCTGCATGAGTTCGCCCGCTGGCCGCATCCCATCCTGACCGACAGCGGCGGCTTTCAGGTGATGTCGCTGTCAAAGCTCAGGAAACTGACCGAGAAGGGCGTCACCTTCCGCTCGCATATTGACGGCGCGCCTTACGAGATGTCGCCGGAGCGTTCGATCGAGATCCAGGGGCTGCTCGATTCCGACATCCAGATGCAGCTCGACGAATGCACAGCACTTCCGGCCGACCTCAAGGAGATCGAGCGCGCGATGGAATTGTCGCTGCGCTGGGCGGAGCGCTGCAAGACGGCGTTCGGCGACCAGCCGGGCAAGGCGATGTTCGGCATTGTACAAGGCGGCGACAACGCAGCGCTCAGGCTGCGCTCGGCGCAGGCGCTGAGCACTATGGAGCTGAAGGGCTACGCTGTCGGCGGCCTCGCCGTCGGCGAGCCGCAAGCAGTGATGCTGGAGATGCTCGACATCACCTGTCCGGAACTGCCTGATAACAAGCCCAGATATCTCATGGGCGTCGGCACGCCGGACGACATCGTGAAATCGGTGGCGCGCGGCATCGACATGTTCGATTGCGTCATGCCGACCCGGGCCGGCCGCCACGGCCTGGCCTACACCAGGCGCGGCAAGGTCAATCTGAGAAATGCGCGCCATGCCGACGATCCGCGCCCGCTGGACGAGGAAAGCGACTGCCCGGCCGCTCGGGATTATTCACGCGCCTATCTGCATCATCTCGTGCGCTCGCAGGAGGCGCTGGGGGCGATGCTGCTGACGTGGAACAACCTGTCCTACTATCAGAAGCTGATGCAGGAGATTCGCGGCGCGATCGAGGCCGGCGCCTTCGAGGCGCGCACGGCGGAGATTTCCGAGGGCTGGGCGAGGGGCGATATTCCTACCCGTTGAACAAATCAACGCCACCTGACGATGATTGACGGATCCATTGTCCGGGCGCAGATTCCGGTTGGGGTCAGGCCATGACTGTCACATATGAACTTGGCGGCAAGACTGCGATCGTGACTGGCGGCGCACGAGGCATCGGCAAGGCCATTGCGGTGCAGTTGTTGAACTCCGGGGCCGAAGTCTGGATATGGGATGCTGATCCGACACCTGTGGACGGCGCGCATTGCCAGACGGTCGATGTGACAAAGGCTCACCAGATCAAAGACGCCCTGGCTGAGGTCGTCGCAGACAGTAGCCGGATTGACATTCTAATCAACAATGCAGGCTATTTAGGCGACTATCGTGGGTTCGAGGCATTCGATCCGATCGAGTGGCAACGCATCATCGGTGTCAACCTGATCGGCGTTTTCGAGGTTACGCATCAGGTTCTGCCGATCATGCGCAAGGCTGGTAGGGGCCGGATCAGCAATATGGGATCCCTGGCAGGCAAGGAGGGGTTGCCGAATCTGGCCGCCTATTCAGCGGCGAGTGCAGGCGTCATTGCCTTTACGAAAGCCTTGTCGCGGGAGACCTGCGATACGGACATTCGGGTGAATTGCGTGGCACCGGGGCCGATCGATACCGAGTTGATCAGGCGCCTTGGAAACGATGTCGTAGACGACATGATAAATGCCAGCCCGCTCAAGCGCCTTGGCTCGGTCGATGAAGTGGCGGCACTGGTGCTTTGGCTTTGTTCCGACGCCAGCGCATTCAACACCGGAGCCGTGTTCGACATGTCGGGCGGCAGGGCACGCTACTGAGGCTTTGTGCGTCAGGTGCTCAGTGAATTCGACGCCCGCAGGCTGCAGCCGGTGATCTGGAAACTGCCGTCGGGCTGCTGCTGCAGCGTATAGACCGCCTCGTAGTCCTTGCCGTCGGGACCGACGATCAGCACCTGCTGGATGATCGAGCCTGGGCCGGTCTGCTCGACCTTGCCGAAGGAGTAGCTTTGTGGCTGACGCACCGGCGCGTAGCCGTTGGTCACCATGTTCATGAAGGCGTCGACGGTCGGGAAAATCTGCTTCACGTTTGGAGCAGCGTAGCTGTAGGCCTTCGCGCCATCGTTTGCGATGAGCGCCTTCAGCTGACCATCGATGACGGCCTGGCCGGCCTTGATTTCGGCATCGCCGGCAAGGGCTGCCGAGATGAACAGGGAAGACGCGAACAGCAATGAAACGACTGCGAATGCGATACGGCGCATGGCCTGTCTCCATTGTCTCCTGACAAATCGCTGTCTGAAGACACATCATACCATACGCTTGGCGCTGCCTCCCGGTTTCAGCAACCGCAGTAATTCGCCACGCAAGTGCCACAAGATCATGCTTAAGCATCCTTTAAGGCGGGGCGCGCATCGTAGGGGGACGGGTGGGACCCGTTCGCGCAACCAGGGACCGACCATGTCTAAGCAGCCGATTGACCGGCGCCTTTTGCTGAAGGGCGCGGCTAGCTTTGCAGTTCTGGCTCCCTTGCCCGCTTGGGCAGCCACCGGGCCGACCGTCACCGAAATCGCCTTCGATCCGGCCATTCCAGCACTCGGCAATCCGGACGGCGACGTCACCATCGCTGAATTCGTCGACTATCAGTGCCCGATCTGCAAGCTCGTCTTCGTCGAACTGAAGAAACTGATGGCAGAGGACAGCGGCATCCGCCTGGTGATGAAGGACTGGCCGATCTTCGGCGACGTCTCGCGCGATGCGGCGCGTGTGGCTCTGCTGACCGGCGAACACTATGCCGCCGCGGTCGATGCGCTGATGACCAACCAGCGTGGCCTCTCGGAACGCCGCACCAACGACATCCTGGATTCCGTCGGCGTCGATGTGGCGATGGTGCGTGCCGGTCTCGCCATCCGTGAACCCGGCATCGACGCTGCCCTTTTGCGCACCGACAGCCAGGCGATGGCCTTCAAGCTGCGCGGCACGCCGGCTCTGGTCATCGGCGGCAGTCTCTACCGGCGCGGTATGCCGGTGTCCGAGCTCAGGCAGGCTGTTGCCAAGGCGCGTTCGGCCTGATGCTTGAAAGCCGGGCGGCAGTCTGCCACAAGGGCCGCTTGTTTGCTGAAGCTTGATCGGGACCGGCAATGAAGACGTTTTTCGTGCAGATAAAGTGCGACCTGGGCAAGTCCTATGAGGTCGCCAGCGCGCTCGCCGACGCCGAGATCGCATCGGAAATCTACTCGACCGCCGGCAATTACGATCTGCTCGCCAAATTCTACGTCGACGACGAGGAAGATGTCGGCCACTTCGTCAACGAGAAGGTACAGCATCTTCCCGGAATCAAGGACACCTTCACGGTCGTCACCTTCCGCGCTTTCTAAAGCCGCATCAGGCACTTGCCCGGCGAGGAGGCAAAGCCTGATTACGCCCCTGTTTCGACTGCCCTAATTTTGGGCAGTCGTAACATACTGATCACCCGTATCCTCCAAATCATCGATTGCGCTTGATTTTCTCCCGCGACGCCAGTGAAATGGCCTCACAGGGGAGTATGCGATTGGCAGCGTTCGATGAAATGCTTCCGGAAGTTTCCGGATTGAGAAAACCGTATACGGCTTACGACCGCTGGCTGAAGGAGCAGGACCCGGCCAGGCTTACCGAAAAGATGCAGGACGCCGAGCGGGTCTTCCGCAAGACCGGCATCACCTTCGCCGTCTATGGCGAGCAGGAAGCTTCCGAGCGGCTGATCCCCTTCGATATCGTTCCGCGCATCATCTCCGGCAATGAATGGCGGCGCCTCACGCAAGGCATCGAGCAGCGCGTGCAGGCGCTGAACGCCTTCCTCGACGACATCTACCATCGCCAGGAAATCCTGCGCGCCGGCCGCGTGCCGAGGGAACTGATCGCCAGGAACGAGGCCTTCCTGCCGGAAATGATTGGCGTGCGGCCGCCGGCCGGCGTCTACACCCACATTATCGGCGTCGATATCGTCCGCATCTCTGAGAACGAGTTCTACGTGCTGGAGGACAATGCGCGCACGCCGTCGGGCGTCTCCTACATGCTGGAGAACCGCGAGACGATGATGCAGCTCTTCCCCGAGCTGTTCCAGCAGATCAAGGTGCGGCCGGTCGAGAACTATCCGCAACTGCTGCGCCAGTCGCTGGCCGCGGTCCGGCCGCAAAGCACCAAGGGCGCGCCGACCATCGCCGTGCTGACGCCGGGCAGCTTCAACTCCGCCTATTTCGAGCACGCCTTCCTTGCCGACCAGATGGGCGTGCAGCTGGTCGAAGGCCAGGATTTGCGCGTTGTCGACGGCCATGTCGCCATGCGCACCACCGAGGGCTACAAGCAGATCGACGTGCTCTACCGGCGTGTAGACGATTCGTTCCTCGACCCGCTGACTTTCCGGCCGGACTCGGCCCTTGGCGTGCCCGGCATCATGGATGTCTACCGCGCCGGCAACATCACCATCGCCAATGCGCCGGGCACCGGCATTGCCGACGACAAGGCGATCTATTCCTATATGCCCGAGATCGTCGAGTTCTACACCGGCCGCAAAGCCATCCTCGGCAACATCCCGACCTGGCGCTGCTCGGAACCCGACAGCCTGAAATACGTACTCGAACACATCCACGAGTTGGTCATCAAGGAAGTGCACGGCTCCGGCGGCTACGGCATGCTGGTCGGCCCGGCGGCGACCAAGAAGGAATGCCAGGACTTCGCCAAGAAGCTGCAGGCCAAACCTTCCAACTACATCGCCCAGCCGACGCTGGCGCTGTCGACCTGTCCGATCCTGACAGAAAAAGGCTTGTCGCCGCGCCATGTCGACTTGCGCCCCTACGTGCTGGTCTCCGACCGCATCCAGATCGTGCCCGGCGGCTTGACGCGGGTGGCGCTCAAAGAAGGGTCGCTGGTGGTCAACTCCTCGCAGGGCGGCGGCACCAAGGATACGTGGGTACTCGATGACTGAGCTGGGCAGGGGGACGCAGCAATCATGAAAAGCATTCTTCCCTATTCGCTACTCGCTATTCGCTATTCGCTCGACATCGGGGCACGCTGATATGCTTTTGGGCCGCACCGCCAACGGGCTCTACTGGATGAACCGCTATATCGAGCGGGCGGAAAACATGGCGCGTCTGGTCGATGCCGGCCTGCGCATGGCGCTGACGCGTACCCAGAGCGCTTCGGAAGAGTGGAATTCGGTGCTGCTCAGCGCCGGCTCCGACGTCACCTTCACGCAGAAGTACCAAGACTATACCGCCGCCAATGTCGCCGACTTCCTTCTGCGCGACACCTCGAACCCGTCGAGCACGATGTCGGCGATCGAGACCGCACGCAACAATGCCCGCATGGTGCGTACCGCGCTGACACGCGAAACCTGGGAAAGCATCAACGAGGCCTGGATGGCGTTGAAGCGGATGCTGGCAAAGCCGATCGACGAGCGCGACCTGCCGAGCGTGCTCGACGCCATCAAGCGCGAGACGGCGCTTATCCGCGGCTGTTTTTACGGCACCATGCTGCGCAACGAGATCTTCGACTTCTCGCAGCTCGGCACCTATGTCGAACGCGCCGACAACACGGCGCGCATCCTCGACGTGAAATACTACGTGTTGTTGCCGTCGATCTCCTGGGTTGGCTCGACGCTGGACAATTACCAGTGGGAGTCGATCCTGCGCTCGGTGTCGGCGCACCGTTCCTACCGCTGGGTCTATGAGGCCGACTACAAGCCGACCAACATTGCCGACTATCTGATCCTCAACGTCCGCATGCCGCGCTCGCTGACCTTCTGCTATCGTTTTCTCGCCGAGCACCTGAAATTCCTCGGCGACGATTATGGCGAACGCCATGCCTGCCACGCGACGGTCGACAGGACCCAGGCGATGCTGCGGGCAGGGTCGATCAAGGACATATTCGACGCCGGCCTGCACGAATTCCTGGCCAGGTTCATCCAGGACAACACCAAGCTCGGTGACGAGATCGCCCAGGATTACCGGTTCAATTGAGCATGACCCCGAACCGGAGGACCGCGTTAGCGAAAAGTGGGACCCGGTTTTCGGATAAGGTCATGCTCAAAACGGAAGACAAGTTATGAGATTGAAGATCACCCACCGGACGGAATACCGCTACGACGCGCCGGTACACTATCTGCTGCAGCGGCTGCGGCTGTTGCCGGTCAGCGGCCCGACGCAGACCGTGCTGTCCTGGGCGCTGAAGATCGAAGGTGCGCGCGAAGAAGTGCGCTTCAGCGACCATTTCGGCAACGATAACAGGCTGTTGAGCGTGGAGGGCGAGCGCGACTTCATCACCGTCGAGGCCTCCGGCGAGGTTGTCACGCGTGACACAGCGGGTGTTTCCGGCCCGCATCACGGCTATGCGCCGCTCTGGCTGTTCAGCCAGGAGACCGCTTTGACCATCCCCGGCGACGGCATCCGCGAGCTTGCCGCGGCGGTCGGCAAAGGCACCGACATAGAGAGGCTGCATCGCTTGATGGCGCTGATCGTCGAGCGCGTCGCCTACACGCCGGGCACCACCAGCGTGACGACGCCGGCCGAAGAAGCGTTGGCGCTGAAGACCGGCGTCTGCCAGGACCACAGCCATATCTTTGTCGCCGCGGCCCGCGCCATGGGCTTTCCGGCCCGTTATGTCAGCGGCTATCTTATGATGGATGCGGCCATCGAACAGGCGGCAAGCCATGCCTGGGCCGAAGTCCATGTCCAGGGTCTCGGCTGGGTCGCCTTCGACGCCGCCAATGGCATTTCCCCTGACGAGCGCTATGTCAGGGTGGCCACCGGCCGCGATTATCGCGATGCCTCGCCGGTGTCGGGAATTCGACTGGGACAGGCGGAGGAACAGCTTGCGGTCACCGTCACGGTAGAGCAGTAGTTCTCGGCAAGATTGCTGCCTGAAGAGATTCCATGACTTATTGCGTCGGCCTCAAGATCGATCGTGGGCTCGTGTTCATGTCGGACACGCGCACCAATGCCGGCATGGATTCGATCTCGACCTTCAAGAAGATGCATGTCTGGGAAGAGCCGGGCGAGCGCGTCATCGTGCTGATGTCGGCCGGCAATCTGGCGACGACGCAGGCTGTCATCAGCCTGCTCGACGAGCGCAACAAGGCGATCGGCGAACGCCATGCGACGCTGCTCGAAACCCCGTCCATGTACCAGACGGTGCGGCTGGTCGGCGACACCGTCAAGGAAGTCATCGCCCAGTCGTCACCGGCCGGTGAAAAGGCGGATTCCTATTTCAACGCCTCCTTCATCCTCGGCGGCCAGATCAAGGGCAGCGCGCCGCGACTGTTCATGATCTACCCCGAGGGCAATTTTATCGAATCGACCGATGACACGCCGTTCTTCCAGATCGGCGAGACCAAATACGGCAAGCCGATCATCATCCGCGCCTATGAAAGGACGATGAGCCTGGCCGAAACGGTGAAGCTGCTTCTGGTCTCCTTCGATTCGACACTGAAGTCGAACCTGTCCGTCGGCTTGCCGCTCGACCTGCTGTTCCTCGAGAAGGATGCTTTCAAGGTCGGGCTGAAGAAGCGGATAGGCCAGGACGACCAGTATTATCGCACCATCTCGGACGGCTGGTCGAACGCGCTGAAAACGGCCTTTGCCAGCCTGCCTGATTTCCCGGGTTAGATTGCCTTGCTGGCGCTTTGCGTGGCGCTAGCCGCGGCGATCGACGCTGCTTGGCCCAAGTCTGGAGACCAGAATGAACAACGACGATTTCCGGCAATGGTCGAGGCACGCCGCCGACTGGGGCGTCGATTACCGTTCCTCGCTGAGGGAAAGACCGGTGCGGCCGCTGGTCGAACCCGGCGAAATCTTTCGCAGCATAGAGGCGTCGCCACCGGAAGCGGCTGAGCCGATGGAGCGGATTTTCGCCGATTTCGAAGACAAGATCGTGCCCGGGATGACGCACTGGCAGCATCCGCGCTTCTTTGCCTATTTCCCGGCCAATGCCGCACCTGTCTCGGTGGTGGCCGAATATCTTGTCTCGGCGATGGCCGCGCAATGCATGCTGTGGCAGACCTCGCCGGCCGCGACCGAACTCGAGACACGCATTGTCGACTGGATGCGCCAGGCGCTCGGCCTGCCCGAAGGATTTTCCGGCGTCATCCAGGATTCGGCCTCGTCGGCGACACTGGCCGCCGTGCTGACCATGCGCGAGCGGGCGCTCGATTGGCAGGGCAACAAACAGGGCCTGGCCGGGCAGAAGCGGCCGCGCATCTATTCCTCCGATCAGGTCCACACCTCGATCGATCGCGCGATCTGGGTGTCGGGTATCGGCGAGGACAATCTGGTCCGCATTCCGGTCACCGGGCGCTTTCGCGCCATGGATACGGCGGCGCTCGAGGCGGCAATCGTCGCCGACCGTGAGGCCGGCATGCTGCCCGCCGGCATCATCGCCAGCGTCGGCGGCACCAACACCGGTGGCACCGACAATGTCGCCGCCGTTGCCGCGGTGGCTAGGCGCCATGGGCTCTATCTGCATGTCGATGCCGCCTGGGCCGGATCGGCAATGATCTGCCCGGAATTCCGCCATTTCTGGGCCGGCGCAGAGCTCGCCGATTCCATCGTCTTCAACCCGCATAAGTGGCTTGGCGCGCAATTTGACTGCTCGATGCAGTTCATCCGCCAGCCCGAGGATCTAGTCCGCACTTTGGCGATCAAACCCGAATTCCTGAAGACGCATGGCCGCGACGGCATCATCAATTATTCCGAATGGTCGGTGCCGCTTGGCCGCCGCTTCCGCGCTTTGAAACTGTGGTTCCTGCTGCGCGCGCACGGACTGGAAGCGCTGCGCACCATGATCCGCAACCACGTCGCCTGGAGCGAGGGCTTTGCGGCGCGGCTGGCGAACGAGCCGGATTTCGAGATCGTCACCGAGCCAATGCTATCGCTGTTTTCATTCCACCATAAGGCCACCGGCGACGCCGACGACCACAATCTGCGCCTGGTCAATGCCATCAACGACGACGGCCGCCTTTATCTGACGCAGACGCGGGTCGACGGACGGGTCGCCATTCGTTTCCAGGTCGGACAGTTCGAGACGACTGCAGAAGACGTCGATACCGCCTTCACCGTTATTTGCGACTGTGCAAGGTCGCTGAGCGATTGACAGGGATTGTCCGGGCGGTTGCCGCCGCGGGGTAGCCAGCAAGGAATTGCGAGCAAGCATATGGCCGGGCAGGGCGAAGAGGCGAGCCGGAATCTGACGGGCGTCTGGAACGGGCGCTATTTCTATCCGCGCGAGCTGGCGCCGGTCTCGTTTGTCGCGACGCTGATCGAGACGGCAACCCGGTTGACGGGGGCGACCCACGAACCGGCCGGCCCGGCGACCGGCACAGTGAGATACGCAACCCTGCAGGGGCAGCGCGACGGCAACGCCGTCTCCTTCGTCAAAACATACGACAATGCCGGACCGAACGTGGATCCAATCCACTACAGCGGCATTCTGAACGGCGATGGCACAGAGATAGAGGGCACCTGGCGCATCCTGGGAAACTGGTCCGGCAAATTCCTGATGATCCGCTCGCCGGGCAAAGTCGCTGCCGTCGCCCGCAAGGTGGCGGAGCGGGTCTGAGCTGTATCTGCCTGGTTCGCCTTTGCAATCACCGATATTTCATTAGCCGGCTTATCCCTTTTCATTGCTTTCGTTTTGAGCTACAAACAAGAAAAACGAAAACGGGAGGTTCTCAGTGTATCTGTCGCCGCGCCATGCCGAAATCATCCAGATGGCCAAAGACCATGGCCGCGTGCTGGTCGACGATCTGGCCACGCATTTCAACGTGACGCCGCAGACCATCCGCAAGGACCTCAACGATCTCTGCGACCAGCGGCTGCTGTCGCGCATCCATGGCGGGGCGTTGTTCCCGTCCGGCATCGAGAACATGGAGTATGAGGCGCGCCGCAAGATCGCGGCCGACGAGAAGGAGGCGATCGGCCGCGCGGCGGCCAGGCTGATTCCCGACCACGCCTCGTTGTTCATCAATATCGGCACCACGACCGAGTCGGTCAGCAAGGCGCTGCTCGACCATACCGGGCTCATGGTCATCACCAATAATATCAATGTTGCCAACAGGATGCGCATTTATCCTTCGATCGAGGTGGTGATCGCCGGCGGCGTCGTGCGCGGCTCCGACGGCGGTGTGGTCGGCGAGGCGGCGGTCGATTTCATCAGGCAGTTCAAGGTCGACTATGCCGTCATCGGCGCCTCGGCCATCGACCACGACGGCGCGTTGCTCGATTTCGACTTTCGCGAAGTGAAAGTGGCGCAAGCCATCATCGCCAATGCCAGGCATGTCATCCTGGTTTCCGATCAGACCAAGTTCGAGCGCACCGCGCCGGTGCGCATCGGCCATCTGTCCCAGGTCAACACCTTCATCACCGACCGTTGCGACATCCCGTCGGTGCGCAAGATCTGCGAGGAAGCGGAGGTTCAATTGATCGAAACGTCGCTCGGCTAGCGGCTTTCGGGGCCCCTATTACGTGGCCGTGATATTTCGTTTGACATTCGTTATCATTTCGAAATAATTCCGCCACGGTTTCGCAAAACACCAAAAATGCTGCAATGCGAAATCGCTGGAGGAATTCTTGGACGCATCTCCGATCCATGACATCTTTGTCATTGGCGGCGGTATCAACGGCTGCGGCATTGCCCGCGATGCAGTTGGCCGCGGCTTCTCGGTGTTTCTCGCCGAGATGAACGACCTGGCCAGCGGGACCTCCTCCGGTTCGACCAAGCTGATCCATGGCGGCCTGCGCTACCTCGAATTCTACGAATTCCGGCTGGTGCGCGAGGCGCTGATGGAGCGCGAAGTTCTGTGGAAGAACGCGCCGCACATCATCTGGCCGATGCGCTTCGTGCTGCCCTATGCCAAGGGCCTGCGCCCGGCCTGGCTGATCCGGCTCGGCCTCTTTCTCTACGACCACATTGGCGGCCGCAAATTGCTGCCGGCGACCCGCACGCTCGACATGGCCAAGGATCCGGCCGGCAAACCGCTGAAGCCGCTGTTTCACAAGGCGTTCGAGTATTCGGACGGCTGGGTCAACGATGCCCGCCTGGTGGCGTTGAACGCGCGTGACGCCGCCGACCGCGGCGCCACCATCCGCACCCGCACGAAAGTCGTCGCAGCAAGGCGCGAAGGCGATATCTGGGCAATCCGCCTGGAGGATCTGGCGACCGGAACGACCGAGGAGGTAAAGGCCCGGCTGCTGGTCAATGCCGCCGGCCCGTGGGTCGACCACGTGCTGTCGACCACTGTGGGCCAGAACGACGTGCACAATGTCCGCCTGGTGCAGGGCAGTCACATCGTCATCAAGAAGAAGTTTGACGATCCGCGCGCGTACTTCTTCCAGAACAAGGATGGGCGCATCATCTTCGCCATTCCCTATGAGGAAGAGTTCACGCTGATCGGCACCACCGATCGCGACTATCCCGGCGATCCGCATGACGTGAAGATCAGCGACACCGAGATCGACTATCTCTGCGCGGCGGCGAGCGAATATTTTGCCAAGCCCGTGACGCGCCCGGACATCGTCTGGACCTATTCGGCGGTGCGCCCGCTCTATGATGACGGCGCCTCGAAGGCGCAGGAAGCGACCCGCGACTATGTGCTGAAGGCCGATAGCGGCGAGGGCAAGGCGCCGATCGTCAATGCTTTCGGCGGCAAGATCACCACCTATCGCCGGCTGTCGGAATCGATGCTGGAAAAGATCGAAGGGTTTCTCGGCAAGCGCGGCAAGCCATGGACGGCGAACGCGTCCTTGCCCGGCGGCGATTTCCCGGCCACCGGTTTCGACGCGCAGGTGGCGAAGCTGAAGAGCTCCTATCCTTTCCTCGACCAGCGCCTGGCGCGCCGGCTGACCAGGCTTTACGGCACGCGCGCGCAAGTGCTGCTCGGCCTTGCCAAGTCGAATGCCGATCTCGGCCGCAATTTCGGCGCCGATCTCTACGAGGCCGAGGTGCGCTACCTCTGCGAAAATGAATGGGCGCTGACCGCCGAAGATGTATTGTGGCGTCGCACCAAGCGCGGCCTGCATTTCAGCCGCGAGCAGGTCTCGGCCCTTGACGAATTCATGCGCGGCATCAGCCAGCGCCATGTCGTTGCAGCGGAATAGGGAAGGCGATTGATGCACAAAGCCTGGGAGGAGGCATCATGCTGGAACTGAGAAACGTGACGAAGACGGTCGGTGCCGCGGAGCACATCCGCGACGTCTCGCTGACGCTTCAACACGGCTCGCTCAACGTCCTGCTCGGGCCAACGCTGTCGGGCAAGACCAGCCTGATGCGGCTGATGGCCGGGCTCGACGTGCCGACCTCCGGCTCGGTCTGGTTCGACGGCCAGAATGTCACCGGTATGCCGGTGCAGCAGCGCAAGATCGCCATGGTCTACCAGCAGTTCATCAATTACCCCGCGATGACGGTCTATGAGAACATCGCTTCGCCGTTGCGCGTCGCCGGCACCGATCAGGCCAAGATCGACAAGGAAGTCCGCAACGCGGCAGCGCTTCTGAAGCTGACGCCCTATCTCGATCGCACGCCGCTCAGCCTGTCCGGCGGCCAGCAGCAACGCACGGCGCTTGCGCGCGCCATCGTCAAGAACGCAAGCCTGGTCCTGCTCGACGAGCCGCTCGCCAATCTCGATTACAAATTGCGCGAGGAATTGCGCGCCGAGCTGCCGAAGATCTTCGCTGCCGCCGGCACCATTTTCGTCTATGCCACGACTGAGCCGCACGAAGCGCTGCTGCTCGGCGGCAACACGGCGACGCTGTCCGAGGGACGCATCACCCAGTTCGGCCCGACCATCGACGTCTTCCGCAAGCCGATCGACCTGGTGACGGCAAGGACCTTTGCCGATCCGCCGCTCAACACCATCGTGCTGGCCAAGAAGGGCCCGGATTTCCTGCTCGAGGGCGGCGTCAAGCTGCCGGTGCCGGCCGAGCTTTCCGGCATCGCCGACGCCAACTATACGATCGGTTTCCAGCCGCATCATCTCTCGCTCGAGCGGCCCAACGCTGCCGCCGTGCCGGTGCGCGCCAAGGTGACGATCACCGAGATCACCGGTTCGGAAAGCTTTATCCATCTCGATTTCGCTGACGCGCGCTGGGTCATGCTGACCCATGGCATCCGCGATTTCGAGCCCGACGCAGAGATCGAGGTGTTCATCGATCCGCGCCACATCATGGTCTTCGACAGCAACGGCAGCGCCGTCGCCGCATCGAAGCTGGCGGCTTGAGGGGGAAGAGATGGCGCGCATCGACGTCAACCATGTCCGGCACTCCTACCTGCCCAACCCGCAGAAGGATGCCGATTTCGCTCTCAGGGAAGTGCACCACACTTTCGAGGATGGCGGCGCCTATGCGCTGCTCGGGCCGTCCGGCTGCGGCAAGACCACGCTGCTCAACATCATTTCAGGCCTGCTGCATCCTTCGCACGGAAAGCTGCTGTTCAACGGCAAGGACGTCACCAATCTGTCGACGCAGGAGCGCAACATCGCGCAGGTGTTCCAGTTCCCGGTCATCTACGACACCATGACCGTCTACGACAATCTGGCGTTCCCGCTGCGCAACCGCGGCGTGCCGGAAGCCGACGTCGACCGCAAGGTGCGCGAGACGCTGGAGATGATCGATCTGGCGTCATGGGCGAAGAAGAAGGCGAGGGGCCTGACCGCCGACCAGAAGCAGAAGATTTCGCTCGGCCGCGGCCTGGTGCGCTCCGATGTCAACGCCATCCTGTTCGACGAGCCGCTGACCGTCATCGACCCGCATATGAAGTGGGTGCTGCGCTCGCAGTTGAAGCAGCTGCACCGCCGCTTCGGCTATACCATGGTCTATGTCACCCATGACCAGACCGAGGCGCTGACCTTCGCCGACCAGGTGGTCGTCATGTATGATGGCGGCATCGTCCAGATTGGCACGCCGGCCGAATTGTTCGAGCGCCCGCGCCACACTTTTGTTGGTTATTTCATCGGCTCGCCCGGCATGAACGTCATGCCGGTGGCGATCGAGGGCAAGACCGCGACCATCGGCAGCCAGCGCATCGAACTGCCCGGCGCGCCCAAGACTGCCGCTGGGAATACTGGCGCCATCGAACTCGGCATCCGTCCCGAATATGTCAGGCTCGGCCGCGACGGCATGGCGGTGAAAATCAGCAAGGTCGAGGATCTCGGCCGCCACAAGGTGGTGCGCGCCAGCCTCGAGGGCCGCGAGATCGCAGCCGTCATCGGCGAGGACGAGAGCGTGCCGGCCGAGCCGAAGGTGCGCTTCGACCCGGCCGGCATCAACATCTATGCCGATTCCTGGCGTGTCGAGATGGGGGCATAGATGGAAAAGACCTGGAACAACAAAGCCTGGTTCCTGGTGCTGCCGGTGCTGGTGCTGGTGGCGTTCTCGGCCGTCATCCCGCTGATGACGGTCGTCAACTATTCGGTGCAGGACACGTTCGGCAACAATCAGTTCTTCTGGGCCGGCACCGAATGGTTCGAGGAGCTGCTGTCATCCGACCGCTTCTGGGAAGCGATGGTGCGCAACCTGATCTTCTCCTTCATCATCCTGGCCATCGAAGTGCCGCTCGGCATCTTCATTGCGCTCAACATGCCGAAGAAGGGTTGGGGCGTTCCGGTCTGCCTGGTGCTGATGGCACTGCCGCTCTTGATCCCGTGGAACGTGGTCGGCACCATCTGGCAGGTGTTCGGCCGCAACGACATCGGTCTGCTCGGCTATTACGTCAATGCGCTTGGCATCGACTACAATTACGTCCAGGACCCGTACGACGCCTGGGTCACCATCATCATCATGGATGTCTGGCACTGGACCAGCCTTGTCGTGCTGCTTTGCTACGCCGGCCTGGTCTCGATTCCAGACGCCTTCTACCAGGCGGCCAAGATCGACGGCGCCTCGCGCTGGGCGGTGTTCCGCTACATACAGCTGCCGAAGATGCAGCGCGTGCTGCTCATCGCCGTGCTGTTGCGCTTCATGGACTCATTCATGATCTACACCGAGCCCTTCGTCGTCACCGGCGGCGGGCCTGGCAATTCGACGACCTTCCTGTCGATCGACCTCGTCAAGACCGCGCTCGGCCAGTTCGACCTGGGTCCGGCGGCGGCGATGTCGCTGGTCTACTTCCTGATCATCCTGTTGTTGTCGTGGGTGTTCTACACCGTGATGACCAATTACGACGCGGAGCGCTGAGATGAGCGGCGCCAACGAGAGAGCTGACCGAGTGAGCGAGACGACAGCCGAGGGCAAACTGGCGAGCACGCTCTCGCAGGACCAGGTCGCCCGGCTGATGCGCAAGCGCGGCGAGGAATCGCGCTGGTGGTGGATCGTGCCGACGGTCTACATCATCGTGCTTTTGCTGCCGATCTACTGGCTCATCAATATGAGCTTCAAGACCAATGCCGAGATCGTCTCTTCGCTGACGCTCTATCCGCATGCGCCAACGATCGCCAACTACGTCACCATCTTCACCGACGCCTCCTGGTATTCGGGCTACATCAACTCGATCACCTATGTGGTGATGAACATGGTGATTTCGGTGGCGGCCGCGCTGCCGGCGGCCTACGCCTTTTCGCGCTACCGTTTCCTCGGCGACAAGCATCTGTTCTTCTGGCTGCTGACCAACCGCATGGCGCCGCCGGCGGTGTTCGCGCTGCCCTTCTTCCAGCTCTATTCCGCCTTCGGCCTGATCGACACCCATATTGCGGTGGCGTTGGCGCACTGCCTGTTCAACGTGCCGCTGGCGGTGTGGATCCTCGAAGGCTTCATGTCGGGCGTGCCGAAGGAAATCGACGAGACCGCCTATATTGACGGCTATTCCTTCCCGCGTTTCTTCGTGAAGATATTCATGCCGCTGATCGCCAGCGGCATCGGCGTCGCCTGCTTCTTCTGCTTCATGTTCTCATGGGTGGAACTGTTGATCGCGCGCACGCTGACCACCACCGATGCAAAGCCGATCGCCGCTACGATGACCCGCACGGTCTCTGCCGCCGGCATGGACTGGGGCCTGCTCGCCGCTGCCGGCGTGCTGACGCTGATCCCAGGCGCGCTGGTCATCTGGTTCGTCCGCAACTACATCGCCAAGGGCTTCGCCCTGGGGAGGGTGTGACCATGAATCTCGACCTCACCTGGATGGCGTGGACGTGGCCAACGGCGGCGTTCTTCGGCACCATTCTTTTCCTGCTGTGCGGCATGGCGGCCTGGGAATTCGTCTCGCCGGGCGGCAATCCCCGTGTCGGCGTGCTGCGCTTCGAGACGACGCGCGGCGATCGCCTTTTTCTTTCGCTGCTTGGCAGCGCCTTCATCCATCTCGCTTGGCTGGGTCTTGTCGGAACCAACCTGTGGTGGGCTCTCGCTCTCTCCGTGGTCTACGCCGTCGGCGTGTTCCGCTACGTATAGAGGGGGAAACTGTTGGAGCGACCGCGTGCCGGCGGCCGCTCCAGATCGCACTTGAAACCTAAATGTGGAGGAAACCTATGCGACGGCAATTTTTAACATCTACGACCGCGCTTGTCCTGTTGCTCGGGGCAGGCAACGCCTATGCCGGAATGGACGAGGCCAAGGCGTTCCTGGACAAGGAAATCGGCCCGCTGTCGACGCTTGATCGCGCCGGACAGGAAGCCGAAATGCAGTGGTTCATCGATGCCGCGAAGCCTTTCGCCGGCATGGACATCAAGGTCGTCTCCGAAACCATCGCCACCCATTCCTATGAATCGCAGGTGCTGGCGCCGGCCTTTTCGGCGATCACCGGCATCAAGGTGACGCACGACACCATCCAGGAAGGCGACGTCGTCGAGAAGATCCAGACCCAGATGCAGACAGGTCAGAACCTTTATGACGCCTGGGTCAACGATTCCGACCTGATCGGCACGCACTGGCGCTACCAGCAGGTTCGCAATTTGACCGACTGGATGGCGGGCGACGGCAAGGATGTCACCAACCCGAACCTCGACCTGAAGGATTTCATCGGCACCTCCTTTACCACCGCGCCGGACAAGAAGCTCTATCAGCTGCCCGACCAGCAGTTCGCCAACCTCTACTGGTTCCGCTACGACTGGTTCAACGACGAGAAGAACAAGGCCGACTTCAAGGCCAAGTACGGCTACGACCTCGGCGTTCCCGTCAACTGGTCGGCCTATGAAGACATCGCTGAGTTCTTCACCGGCCGCGAGATCGACGGCAAGAAGGTCTATGGCCACATGGACTACGGCAAGAAGGACCCGTCGCTCGGCTGGCGGTTCACCGACGCCTGGCTGTCGATGGCCGGCAATGGCGACAAGGGCATCCCGAACGGTCTGCCGGTCGACGAATGGGGCATCAAGGTCGACGAGAATTCGCGTCCTGTCGGCTCCTGCACGGCGCGCGGCGGCGACACCAATGGCCCGGCTGCCGTCTACTCGATCCAGAAGTACCTCGACTGGCTGAAGGCCTATGCTCCGGCCGAGGCACAGGGCATGACCTTCTCCGAATCCGGCCCGGTTCCGGCGCAGGGCGCGGTTGCGCAGCAGATCTTCTGGTACACCGCCTTCACCGCTTCGATGGTCGACGCCGGCGCCAAGGCGGTGATGAATGACGACGGCACGCCGAAGTGGCGCATGGCCCCGTCGCCGCACGGCGTCTACTGGAAGGACGGCATGAAGCTCGGCTATCAGGACGTCGGTTCCTGGACGCTGATGAAGTCGACGCCGACCGACCGCGCCAAGGCCGCCTGGCTCTACGCGCAGTTCGTGACGTCGAAGACCGTCGACGTGAAGAAGAGCCATGTTGGCCTGACCTTCATCCGCGAGAGCACGATCCACGACAAGAGCTTCACCGAACGTGCTCCGAAGCTCGGCGGCCTGATCGAGTTCTACCGCTCGCCGGCCCGCGTCCAGTGGTCGCCGACCGGCACCAACGTGCCTGACTATCCGAAGCTGGCACAGCTCTGGTGGCAGGCGATCGGCGATGCCTCGTCCGGCGCCAAGACGGCGCAGGAAGCCATGGACTCGCTCTGCGCCGAGCAGGAAAAAGTCATGAGCCGCATCGAGAAGTCGGGCGTCCAGGGCGATATCGGCCCGAAGATGGCCGAGGAGCATGACCTCGCCTACTGGAACGCCGATGCGGTCAAGAAGGGCAATCTCGCGCCTCAGCTGAAGATCGAGAACGAGAAGGAAAAGCCGATCACCATCAACTACGACGAACTGGTGAAGAGCTGGCAGAAGTAGTCTTGGCGTACGCGCCAGGATCATAGTGAACGGGGAGGCGGCATCGTGCCGTCTCCCCTGTTTGTATAAGCGAGCTACCGGGAGGACTAATGACCGGATACATCCTTGCGATCGACCAGGGCACGACATCGACCAGGGGGATCCTGTTCGACGGTGAGATGAAAGTTGCCGGCAGCAAGCAGCAGGAATTCACCCAGCATTACCCGGCCTCCGGCTGGGTCGAGCACGACCCGGAGGACATCTGGGGAACCGTCGTCGCCACGGTCAAAGGCGCGCTGAAGGCCGCCGGCCGCGAGGCGTCCGATGTGGCGGCGATCGGCATCACCAACCAGCGCGAAACCGTCGTCATCTGGGACAAGGCGACCGGGAAGCCAATCCACAATGCCATCGTCTGGCAGGACAGGCGCACCGCGCCGCTCTGCCAGAAGCTGAAGAAGCAGGGGCTGGAGAAAAAGTTCACCAAAAAGACCGGCCTGCTGCTCGATCCCTATTTCTCCGGCACCAAGATCGCCTGGATGCTGGACAAGGTGAAGGGCGCGAGAAAACGCGCCGAAAAGGGCGAATTGCTCGCCGGCACCATCGACAGTTTTTTGATCTGGCGGCTGACCGGCGGGAAGGTTCACGCAACCGACGCCACCAACGCCTCGCGCACGCTGGTCTATAACATCGAGAAAAATGTCTGGGACGACGAGCTGCTCGCCATCCTGCGCATCCCCGTCGCGATGCTGCCGCAGGTCAAGGATTGCGCCGACGACTACGGCGTGACGGAGAAAAGCCTGTTTGGCGCCGAGATAAAGATCCTCGGCGTGGCGGGCGACCAGCACGCGGCGACCATCGGCCAGGCCTGTTTCGAGCCGGGCATGATGAAATCGACTTACGGCACCGGCTGCTTCGCGTTGCTCAACACCGGGGCCGATCTGGTGCGTTCGAAGAACCGGCTTTTGACCACCATCGCCTACCGGCTGAACGGCAAGACCACCTATGCGCTGGAGGGCTCGATCTTCATCGCCGGTGCGGCCGTGCAATGGCTGCGCGACGGCATCAAGGTGATCGGCAAGGCCGAGCACAGCGGCGTGCTGGCTGCCGAGGCAGATCCCACGCAGAATGTCTATCTGGTGCCGGCTTTCGTCGGCCTGGGCGCGCCGCACTGGGACGCCGAGGCGCGTGGCGCGATCTTCGGCCTGACCCGTAATTCAGGCCCGGCGGAGTTTGCCCGCGCCGCACTCGAATCCGTCGCCTACCAGACGCGCGACCTGCTCGACGCCATGCGTAAGGACTGGAAAGGGGCTTCGGCGAAAACCGTGCTCCGCGTCGATGGCGGCATGGTGGCCTCCGACTGGACCATGCAGAGGCTGGCCGACATCCTCGACGCGCCGGTCGACCGTCCGACCATTCTGGAGACGACGGCGCTGGGCGCCGCATGGCTCGCCGGCTCGAAGGCGGGTGTGTGGCCGAAGGCGAGGGACTTTGCCAGGAGCTGGGCGCTCGAGCGCCGCTTCAAGCCGGACATGGATGCGACGCTGCGCTCGGCAAAACTGGCGGGCTGGCGCGATGCGGTGCGCAGGACGCTAAGCGCGCAATAGATCGACGGACCGCGAAATGATTGGGCTTTGCTGAGCGAGGGAGCATGAGAAGTCCAGATTGGTATCCTGCTTGGCGCGACGAGGCTATCGACCAGCTGAACGCGAAGAACAAGCGGCTCGAGGGCGACTTCCACCTGGGTAGCTGGTCCCGCTACGACTACGATCTGACAACCGGAAAGCTTCTCTTTTCAGACCAGAACATCGTCAGAGTTGTCGCCGAAATCCAGATTGCAGGTAGCACCAGCGCGAAGGCCAGCAACTGGCTTTGGGCCTGGTCGAACTCAAATCTGCCTAGAGAACTGCTTGTCGACGCAAAGCTGGTTAGATCGTTCGGAGAGAAGAACGGCATTGACGAGCTGGCGCAGGCCTATGTGACGGATGCTCAAGACAATCTGGAAGTGCTCGGTTGGGAATTGTCCGCGACCATGGTTCGGATTTGCGACGCTCTTGGAGCTTACCGGTCTCCACGCGGAGAAGGCGGTGGTCTCTATCTGGTCTTGAAGAGCATTGGTTGGGCGAGTTGAACTGAACCGCCGTCCCCTGTGACAAGCCATACAGAAAACCCGCGCCGACTCGGCGCGGGTTTTTACTCATACTCGTCAGCTACTGGAACTCACCCTTGGATCAATAGGGCGAATTGCACTGCCGCCGAGGACCGTAGTTCGGCTGGTAGGTGTTGTCCGACGCGCGATACGACCGGTAGCGGTCATAGCACCACTGCACATGCGAATCGCCGCCCCGGTACACGCGGTTCTGGTTGTTGTTGACGATCGCGCCGGTGATCAGCGCGCCGGCAATGAATGCACCAGCCGGGAACCAGAAATCGCCGTGACGGCGATAGCCGTGGCGGTAATGGCGCGAGCCGCGATGGCCGTTCCAGTAGGCGCCGTCATTGTTGCTGCGCGAGAAATTGCGGCTGCGGTCGCCGTTGAAGTTGCGGTTTTTCATCCACGGCCTGTAGTCGACCGCCTGTACATCGGACGAAGCCGACGGGGCCTGCGGCGCAATCATTTGCGTGGCGCCGGCCGGCATGGCCGCGGATACTGCGAAAGAGGCTGACAATGTGGCCGCCAGCATACCCGATACGATCTTGTTCACGATCTTCTCCTTAAAAAGGGTGGTTGACGTCCCTTGTGGGGAGAGAACGGCCCGGCGGTGCGAAGGTTCCCCGCCAGAACATTAAGTTGCTGATTTGCAATGTTTCTCAGGTCAACCCGAGAAGAAAGGACCCATCTCGCGCGCCCGCAGATTTTGAAGCGGCGACCTCATTGCGGGAGCGGCTCACCGGGCGTCCTGCCAAGGCAATTTGCGGGGCCTAAGCCGATGGCAGAAACCTCGGTGAAAGAGCCTTCTTTTTCCGGTTGACCGGTCGCGGCACTCTCCCTATGTTCCGCGCAATTTCGAGGGCGGCCTTTAGAGCCCGCGGGAGCGCGTAGCTCAGCCGGTAGAGCAACTGACTTTTAATCAGTAGGTCTCGGGTTCGAACCCCGACGCGCTCACCAACGATTTCAAGCACTTAGCGCTAAATCCGACGACATTTCATGCGCCATTGTCGTTTACCAGAATTACCAACATTTCTGGGCTTTTCCCAGCGTTTCCGGGGATTAGCCGGGATTCGTTGGCGCACAGATGGCGCACGCCCCCCCCCACAGCAAAAAGCCCGCGCGAGGCGATTCCCGGAACAGTCGTTCAAGCAGCCCGGAACCATCCCTTTTAATTAATGTTTACTCGGTGTGGCGGCGGAGCATTTGTTTGTCCCTCAACAGCGATGCCGGGCCTCGTAACCCTAATTCGCCGTCACACCTCATCCATCCAAATCATCATTCCGTACTGGATCATTTCGGCGCCCTCCGCGTTGAGCAAAACCATCACGGGAGGATTCATCATGGGCGACGATCGGCACCAAAGAATTCAGCAACGAGCATATGAAATTTGGGAGCGCGAAGGCGGAGTGCATGGCGACCCAGAGAAGCATTGGCACCAGGCTGAGGCAGAAATCGATGGCGAGGATCGATTGGAAACCGAACAGGCATTTACCGAACCAAGCGCCGTCGGAGCGACGGTGCTATCGGCCAAGACGCGAAAGCCGCGGCGCGCTGAGGCCAGTTCGGACGTCCTGACGGTGGAGGCGCTGGCAATGCGTACCGGCATTACGGGCGACCAAGCCCAAGACCTAATTGATAGGCTAGGCAACGATCGCGAGGCGATCGAGGAAGCGGCCCGGAGCTTGGCGTCCGGTCAAACGAATTTCAGCAAATAGAAAACCCCGCCGAAGCGGGGTCTTGTCGTTATTGAGGTGCGGTGGTGGTCAGGCGGCGACACGCGGATCAAGCGGCGTTTCGGCCAGTAGGCAATCAGACCAGTCTGGATGATCGTCTGACATCGGGACCAGGCTCTCCGCCAGGATCATTCTATCGCGACATGGATCCACCCGCATGAATGAGCGTACGCCGTAAATCTCGCGTCCTTTGGTCGTTCTAACCCGTCCCATAACTAGCGACGGCATAGGCTGGTCTTTGTGGGTAATCCATGCACCGAGTTCGAATTGCCAAGTCTCAGGAGGCGGTGGTTCGGCGACAATAGCGTGAGCGTTCATTTCCATCACTCCAAGGTAAGGCCTCTCAGGCCAGCGCCGGAAAGCGCACCGGCAGCCGGGGGTGAGAGGCGACCCTTGGATCGCCGGCAAGCCTTTAGGCTTCGGCCCTGGACATAGCTATGCCACCCCGGCCAATGACTCGGCATGCTGCCGTTCGATTATGTGTAGGAAACCCCTTACCCTTGCCTTAAGCATGGCCGAGAATCGGGCGGCTTGCAAGAACCCATACAATATTTATTTTCGCTATCTACTCTATAAGGCGTTTTCGCCCAAGCAACTAGGCGTTTTCACATTTTTTGAACAAGAAACATGGCGTTTACACAACTTCGCGCCAAGGCGGAATCGCCTTGAAGTGCCGATATCCGGTAGGCGAAAACGCCTAAGAGTACTTATAAGAGTCCATATGGACTCCACCGTTATTTTGTGGAATCCATACACATCTGAGCGATACAGGGTGCGTCTATGAAGCACGACCATACCTTCGATGAACTTTCAAAAGCGCTGGCGCTGCCACGCAGGGATTGGCGCGGCACAGTCAGCGCCCTTGCCCTTGAACTCGGCGGCAAGCTCGCTACCGGCTTGGCGATTGGAATTGGGATTGCTGTCGGCCGCGCCATGGCGGGCTGAGTGATGTCCGAACGCGTCTACACACTCTCGGAAGCCGCAATCCACCTCCGCCTGACAAACCGTGGCGTCGCCAAGATAGCTCGCCGCCATGGCCTGTGCATGGTCACCGGCCGAGCCTTGCTCTTCAGCGACGCCGATATCGAGGGCATCAAGGACACGCTACGGCCGGCCCCGACGCTACCGCTGCGAGCTGCTCGACGGGCGGATACGTCATCGCACTATCAGCAACTGCGGAGCCTCATGGAACTGACGCGCAAGAAAAGTAAGCGGTCGGCGAAATGATCCCCGAGCCGAGGACGATCACCAACGTTGCGCTTGCGCTGGACTCCCATCAATAGCTGTGAGCAGGATGCTGCGGGACACGGGGGATTCTATGAAAATACAGCGTATAGTAGCAGGTGCTTTATTGTGCCTGATTGTAACAGCCTGCCAGACCACGCCAAGTGGCCCCCTCGCGCCAAACGACTTCACTTTCAACGCCCCGCGAGCAAAAACCAAGGAAGCAATCGTCGCCGCGTTTCTTCCAAGGAACTATCAGATTGTCAGAGACAGTGACTTGCAGTTGGTGATGGACCGCCCAGTCAACGACAATTTCGGCGCACAACTGCTTTTTGGATCTAAGTTCAATGGGGTGCCCAACGCTAGGGTGATGCTGACTTTCCTTGGCGACAACCCGACGAGCGTCAACGCTCGGCTGTTCATAGTGACCAATCCGGGCAGCGGATTCGAGCAACAGACGGATATTACCAACAATGCCGACGGCCGCGCGACTATCGCTAAATCCATGGCGACTGCTCAAGCAGCCCTGGCCGGCACAAAATAAAAATCTCATCCCCGCCCTTGCCATCCGCACGGCCATGTAGGAATATTATCCTCGTTGCGAACCCCTTCAACGGAGATCGCCAATGGCCAGAACCAAACCTTCTAAACAGCTTTCGCAGGACGAGATTGACCGCTCCCTCGTGGCAGCAGAGGCGCTGCACAAAAGCATCGTCGGCCCCCTCCTGGCGTACCACAGCGAGCACTACCAAGCGCTTCGCGAGGTCCACGGGCCGCTGTTGAAGTCGATCGAGACCATCACCGGCAAGAGAGCGCCGTTCATCCAGCCGAACATGACAGGGCCGGTGCGGCCGCAGGAGCCATCATCAGAAGACGTGGCCACACGCCCTCCGTTTGATACATTAGCAACCTCTTGACTAAGGCGCCGGCCGCACCAGAATCATCGGCATGGCTCGGGGTAATATCAAAGTAGGTGACCAGGTCGCCGTCACCGCCGTTGTGCGAGGTCGGGTGACACCCGATCGCATCAGCGTGACCATCCCTTCCTACGCCTTCCCGCATTCTGGTCGACCAGTGCGATGCTCGCCACCCTTTGGGAAGCCTCTAACAGGGATGCGTGCCCAGGCTGGGTCTTAGAAATCGCGCAAAGCCAGCATGCGGTAAGAGCGGGCATCGGCGCGCTGCCTGGCCTCGCGCAGGAAGGCGACATGGCAATAGGCGCAGGCCGCCAAGCCGAGGCCCAGGACAAGGCTGTTTTTCCAAGTGAAGTCGATCATCAGCGAAAGCCACAAGCCGTCCGACACCCTAAAATCGGCAATGGTGCTCGCCGTTTCCACATTGCTGCTCGCGGAGAGCATTTTCGCAGTGAAAAGCAAGGCGACGTGATTTGCGAGGAAGAAGCCGGCGCCGGACCTCTTCATCCGGCAGGCCGTCCAGCAGCCCACCGCCGCGGCGGCGATGATGAGAGCCTCGAGTAATATCGACCCGCCGAGATAGAAGCCCACCTGTTGCCAGAACATCGTCGAGAAGGGGCGCAGCTCTAACCAAATGCGCCACATGGCCGGGCTAGCCGGAAAGGACCCGAGAAGGAATGAAGCCGTGCGCTCGGCCGCCAGCAGCAGGAGCATCAATGCCGGGAAGGCAAAGAGCAGTATCGGCTTGCGCGTCATGACGTCCCCTCTATGGCCCGCTCAAGTTTAAGCGGTATTTCTTGCGGGAGGCTTAACGCTTTCAATCGGCTGAACTTGCTTTTCCAGCGGCCGTCGACAATAGTCTGCGCGCTCGTCCGGGGGGATTTGCATGCACCTAAGCAGTGAATTCAGACTGTCCACACTGGTCGCCGTCATCACCATCGGCTTTGCAGCGGTCGATATATGGTGGTCACAGACCTCGAAGATCTCCCTCGACCCGCAAAGCTGGATTGAGTTAGCCAAGATCATGGCGCTACTGTGCGTTCTGTTCTTCGGTATGAAGGCGATCGAGCGCCGCCTCATCTCCGATAAATCAAAACCTGGCAGAGCGATCAGTTATGCAGCGGAAAGCCTGCGCTGGATGACCATCAACGCCGCCTTATTCATTCCTCTCGGCTTCGCCTCTGTCTATTTCATGTACTTGGTAGCAGCTATAGATAAGCCGCTGATGGATGCGACGCTCGCTCATCTCGACGGAATGATGGGTTTCGGGTGGCTCTCGTTTCTGGCTCTGACAAACGCCCATCCGGCGATGGCTAAGTCTCTGGTCTTTGCCTACAACGCTCTCGGAACACAGGTCCCGTTGCTGTTTATCGTGCTAGGCCTCGTAGACCGGCTGCGCCTGACGGAGTTCATGGCCACGCTTGCCGTGTCATCGGCGCTGACCGGGATCGGCATGACCTTCGTGCCTGCGGCTGGGGCCTATGCCTATTTCCAGCCACCGGTTGCTGACTTCACCAACTTTACGCATGCCGGATTCGGTCACCTGAACGAGCTCATGAAAATCAGAGGCGGCGAGCCCATGAGCCTTCTGGTTACGCGGGCTGTAGGTCTTGTGACCTTTCCCTCCTACCACACTGCACTCGGCATTATCGTCACATACGCGCTTCGGAACAAACCGCTCTTCGCCTGGCCGGTTGGCGTCCTCAACGCTGTAATGCTCGTTTCGACCTTGCCCGAGGGCGGCCACCATCTCATCGACGTTATCGCAGGCGCGGCGATCGGCGCCGTTTCGTGCTGGGCGGTCTGGGCAACGCAAGCGATACAGAGCCAGAGACCTATCTGGGTCAACGTCAAGCGCTAGGCGGGTCACATAGAGCGATCGAGATTTGCGCGTTGACCCTGTTGGCGATTGCGATCTCTATCACCGCGGTCGTTGGCGCGCTGACTCGCGACGTCGAGCGGCATTCTCTACCGCAAAGAGAAAGCAACTGAACGGCACGTGTATCATTACTTCACCGGAACAGGGACATTCACTACGCCAAGGTATGCGGTAAATGGCTGCTCTCGATTCATCAGCATTGATCGGTAGGGACCGGCCATCGTGTCCAACCGCGGCCGGGTCGCGCTTCAGCCAAGTTCGCTGGCGCGCATGGATGGCAAATCGCCGGCTGATCTCACTGGAATGAGATACCCGCGATAAACACGGTGTCGCCGGAAGCCGCTGCCGTGAAATCTCGGGTGGTGTCGTTTTCCGTCGTCGCGATTGAGAAGAGGTTCAAGCACCCGTTCTGGTCGTTTATCTGGTCTGTCAGGTCACGGACGGGCGTGTCCACACCGCTCCAAGAGTACGAGTCGAGTTGGGGGAATGCTGTTCGTCCAGTGTCGACCATGATCAGGGCCAGGCCCGACGTCTTCACCTCCAAGTCGGCCAGAGTTTGAGGCGTGGTGCCTCCCGCCGTGGCAGTATCGACTGGCGTGCTGCTGACGGGGAACAGGCGGTAGGTCGCAATCGCGCAATTCTGGGTGCCAGCGTTGAAGGTTACGACGAAGTCAGCGGTAGTCCCCGTCGTTATCGTGAGATAGTAAATGCCGATGGTGGCCCCACCATTGGACCCGCTGGTAAGAGTAGGCCCCGCCGTCATGGCGTTGCCGTTGGCCGTGACGCTCGAAATGGTCCTGGGTGTCCCGATGCCTGAGGGGCGCGTCTGAATCGCCAAGGCAATGACGCGGCCCGCGCCAGCCGCACCTATGTTCTTGGCTGTGAAGGTGTATGTGGTGAGGTTGGAGTTATCGAGCGTATAGCCCTCGAAGCTGTATACCATCGGCGGCGCTGGTGGCGTAAAGATAAATGGGTTGAGTATCATCATGGCGTGGGTTTTCCTTTCCGGGGCAAGTCAGCGCCGGGGTTTCTATTTATCAACGACGTCTCCGGCTGACGAAATGGTCGCATCAATAACAAACGCTCCATCGGTGAAGGCTCGCTTGAAGATGATTTGCCCCGACCGCTCAAACATGGCGATTGAATACGGCTCGCAAACAGAGCGAGCAATTTCACGAACGCCAGCCGTTACATCCACGACTGCACCATCGATAATGTCATCGATATTGATCGTGTCGACTTCGGAGCTATCGAAGCCACCAGCCTCCATAAGAGCAACAAGAAAGTCAGACAGTTGCCTCTGTGTTCCGTCACCAGCAATAATGCGAAGGCGGCGAGGCTGACCGGAAATAACGACAACCGCGGTTTCGGTTTCGCCGTCATAGGCAAACCCTGTGACGGTGGCGTTGGCGCCAGTTAATGAGCGAGTGACACCGGTCTTTAGGTCGGTGAGATAGCTCGTACCGCCGATCGCGAAATAGAAATCCTCGGTCAGCCGCTGGAGGTCGGGCGCGCAAAGATCGCGGAGCCCGATGAGTTGAATCTGATATGGCACGGTCTTCGTAAATTCGACCGCGCCCGTCGAGCCATTGATGCGGCTGACCGTGGCGGCATCAGTCCAAACGACGAGGTCGCCGTCATCATCGTAAACGGCATATCTGAGATTATCCGGAAGGGTCGCCAGGACGCTGGTGCCCTTCACGGTGCCGCTAGACGTGAATGTCACCTTCACCAGATCGGCATCGGCACAAAGCCAGACGTCGACCTCGCCGCCCCGGTTCTCGCCTGGCGTCACGCACTGGACAGAGGTATAGCCGCCCCAGCCTTCGGCAGACGAATACGCCAGGGTCACGGCCGCACTGGTCATGTGCACCGAAAACAGGCCGACATCAGAACTGACGCCAACCAGTATCGCGGATGAGGAGAAATCGATCAGGCAACCGGGATCGCCCCCAATGCCAGACGATGACACAACGTCGTTGACCGTATCGACCGCCGCACCCGTCGAGCCATCGAGGAGAACGGCCTTCCATGCGCCGAAACCAGTGAAACTGCCCAGGTAAATCAGGCGATCAAGCGTCCGGCTGTAGCGAAACAGAGCGTAGTAGTTCAGGGCGTCGGCGGGGAGGTCTAGGCTAAAATACTGGCGAGCGGTGAAAATCGAATAGAGATAGGCATCCGCGTTGTCGAAGCCATAAAGCTTCCCCTGGTCCCACACAGGAACTATCTGCCCGAACGCGATCGAACCGCTAAAGGTTGTGAACGCATCGTAATCGTGCGTTGCTGCTCCGTCCTGAATCCACTCGGCTTCAAAAACTGGTGGGGCGCCAAGCCCGGCGATGTCGAAATCCGTGACCACGATATCGAGGTAACCCCTGTGGGCGGAGACGTTCGTTTCCCCCTCTTCCCTCACCATTGTGGGGTCGCGTAGCTGCGTGCTGCGGCCGTCATAAGCGCGGAATTTCAAGCCCTTTGCGCGATAGCCAGATGTCGCGTCGTAAATAGCCTTGCCGTTGGCATAGAGCTTGCGCATCGTCCAGGTCGAGTCCGGAACGAGCGGTCGCGCGAAGCGCAGGCGAGCCGACATCTTGGCCGTGGTCGACGTGATCGTGTCCCAGTACTCAACATGGGTTGACGTGACAGTCAGGATTGGCGGCACCCAAATGTAGGCGGCGGGAAGACGGCACTTGCCCCACACAACAGGGATCGTCTGGCCATATGCCGACGTCGGCAGTGTGGTCTGCACCTCTGGCACTTGCGGGACGGTTGGTGCCGATGTCGGTGTACCCCAGCCACCGTAACTCCCCAGACTGCGCGTACTCATGCTACGAACCAGCTCCGTTCAAGAAGGCCACGCCCGGCAGAAGATTCTCACCGCGGAAGTTGATTGAGTTGTTTGAAGTGAGAGCACGGCTATGCCCCTGAAAAGTCCACAGCGCCGCGCCATTGCGCCGCCAACGAAATTGCCATCCCAATCCGTTTGGGCACGCTCATCATATTGAACAAGAGCTCTAGTCGGTCGGTTAAGGACCAGCCTGCGTCTTGATAATTCTTATCCCCGTAAATCTGTGTCGCATGGAATTTGAAACCAGGCCTTAGCCCCACCGGAACAGCACCCAGCATTTCATGGGCGAGCGCCTCAGCCGACAACACGTGATCATCGGCACTAGCGATAATCCCAACCACCACGGTCACTGGTTCTTTAGCGGACGTCCCTGCCTCGTCCATGAAGATATAGCGCACGGGCTCCTCTCCAAAAAGGCCCTCCCAAAATCGCTTGAGACGAGCCGTTAGGTGAGTATCACCAGCACTTCTCCAGATCGATTTGGCCATCGTCGCGGTTATCGTTGTTGAGGACTAGCGGGCCGCGTGAGCCTTGGCGCTGGAAAATGAAAAAGTCCCCCTTTTTAGGGACGGCTTGGCCAACGCCCCATTGGCGGGACAGTCAAGGCCGCAGGTGGGGGAATGCGGCTCTCATCTACTCCAATCACAGCATATTTTCAGGGAGCGGTGGCCTCGCACTTTCCCTACGTCTTCTCGTCAGCCATAGGGTCCCAGAAAGTAGAAATGGCCGGTGCGGGGGGTTGCTTGGGCAAGCGAGGCGCACCGGCCATTGCGGGCTTGGATTTCGGGGTCCCCCGCACTGCCTAAGTTATAGGCAGATTAGAATTTACTCAATTACGACTGAAGTCCGTGGGACTTGGCCCGCTCTAAAAGCGGTTGTGCAACGGCCTCTCCTCGAAAATGACTGAGAGATCTATCTCATCATGAAACTGGGCATGAGGATCGAAAGCCAACCAAGACGCATGAGATCGAAGCTCTCGCAGGCGTGCGTTCTTCGCGAGTCGGGCCTGGTCTTGTTCCTCCTCAAACGGAGAAACAGAGTTCTCACGAGGGTTCATGCGCACTCCCGATTGGCGCCATACCCCAGTTCAACGATTGAGTTTTGATTTGGTTTCCTGTGGCCTGCCAGAGCGCGCTACCGCTGGCCGCGGTTCGCACCGCGTGAGGCCTGCGCGACTCCTGGCAACTTGCTGTGGCCTGCAGACAGCGCTTTTGCATCTCAGCCTGCTGCTGTGCCTCACGGCCAGTGGCAGACCTCGGGCAATTACGCCCCTCCAGTCTGCATCCATTAGCGCATGCTTGTATTTCTCTTGAAGCGGGAGCATGCTTGCAGACGGGCGGAGGAGGCCGCAGGATAACGGTGGAAAGGGGTAGTTCATGGAAACAGTTTGCTCCGTCCCCGACGGGATCTGTCTTCTGTCGGTTTTCGTCAGTGTCACGATGGCGTTTATCGCTATGGCGCCATTCGCAGCCACGCGCCTGCTGGTGTTGAGGATGCGCGAGCATTCGGTCGGATACCTTCAACCCGCCTGAATGTGTCGCAGCGTCCTTCCCGTCTGCTGCGAGCCACCTGAGCTCTGCCTTTGGCTCCCGGATCTCGTCGTCGGCATTGGCCCATGGCAGGCGAGTGATCGCCTTGCCGCTCGCGGCGTCGAAGTCGTAGTGCTTGCATTCGTTTTGGTGTTGAGGCCCTGACTTTTATTCAGCAGGTCATGGGTTCGAACCTCCCTCACGCTCGCCATTTCTACTCGCAAAATGACAAGACGAACCTCGCGCCTGCATCGGCCCAGAGCGCAGCTCCAACCTTGTCGCCACACGCGCCGCTGGCTAAACTGGACCTTCCCAGGGGAGGGTTCGAACATGGCACTTCAGCTTTCGGCGGATGCTGTAGCTCCTAAGGCGGCGACACCTCAGAAATATCTCTTCGGCCCGGTCGCCGATTTCCTCATGCTGGGCGGCAGCGCTTTTCTCATCCTGCCGGTGCTGTTTCTCGTTCCGCTCGAGTATGAGGGTCCGGTAGCCGCAACGATGGTTTTCGTGGCCTATCTCGTGAACTATCCCCACTTCGCCCACTCCTACCAGCTTTTCTATCGCAATTTCGGGCGCAAGGTATCCGGCAACGGCTACGACCGGAGCCTGCAACTCCGCTACATCTTTGCGGGCATTGTCGTGCCTCTGGCCATGACCGGGTTCTTTGCCTATGGCGCAGCGGCGGCGAACACGCGGCTGCTCGGCTACGCAACCAACGCCATGTTCTTTTTCGTCGGCTGGCACTACGTCAAGCAGGGCTACGGCATGCTGATGGTGGATGCGGTGCTCAAGCGTAAATTCTTCGACGACCGCGACAAGAAGGTGTTGCTGGTCAACTCCTACGCCGTGTGGATCCTCGCGTGGCTACAGACGAATACGGCGGTTACCCAGGGCAAATATTACGGCCTGGACTATTACACATTCGCCGCCCCTTCCTGGATTGCCGATATTGCCCTGCTGGCGGCCGTTGCGTCGACCGCGGCCACACTTTTGATGTTGGTCAATCGCTGGCGAAAGAACGGCGGCGGTCTGCCCTATAACGGGCTGGTGGCCTATGTCGCGTCGCTCTATCTCTGGATCCTGATTGCCAGAATAAACCCGCTCTGGCTGCTGATCGTGCCTGCGCTCCACTCGCTGCAGTATCTCGCCGTGGTTTGGCGCTACCAGACCAATGTCGAGCGTGACAGCTCCGATGCCGAAAGCGATCCGCAGCCGAAGGTCCTGTCCTTTCTCGGCCCCCTCTACAGGTTTCGGCTTCTCGGCTTTATCGTCGGCGGCACCGCCCTTGGCTATCTCGGTTTCTGGCTGATCCCGTCTGCGCTGACGGCTTTGATCCCCTATGACAGGCAAGTCCTGGGATCATCGCTGTTCTTCTTCATCGTGCTGATCTTCATCAACGTGCATCATTATTTTCTGGACAATGTGATGTGGCGCCGTGGCAATCCGGAGGTGTCGCGGTATCTGTTCCGCTAGCCGTCAGGAGCCGCCGAACACCAGCGAGACGTTGCCGCCGGCGTGGCGCTCGATGCGGCCGGCGAGGTCGAGTTCCAAAAGCACCATCGACACCTGCGCGGCATTAAGGCCGGTGTGGCGGATGATCTCGTCCACCGCCACCGGCGTTGGTCCGAGCACTTCGAGCACGCCGCTGCGCTCGTCTTCGCCGGGCGGCGGCGTTGCCGAAAAGTCGGGCGCCTTTTCCGAGGACGCCGCCCTGGGCGGCCGCGTGCCGGCCAAGGGCGCGATCGCACCGGAAACATCGGATGCCTCGGTGACCAGAGTGGCGCCGTCCTTGAGCAGGCCGTTTGAGCCGGCGCAGCGCGGATCGAGCGGTGAACCCGGCACGGCAAAGACCAGCCGGCCCATTTCGCCGGCCAGGCGCGCGCTGATCAGCGAGCCGGAGCGTTGCGCCGCTTCGATCACCACCAGCCCGAGCGCCGCGCCCGCGACGAGCCGGTTGCGGCGCGGAAAATCCTGCGCCCGCGGCTGCCAGCCGAACGGCATCTCCGAAATGACGGCGCCGCCACGTTCGGCGATGTCGTTGCATAGGCCGATATTTTCGGGCGGGTAGGGGACATCGAGCCCGCCGGCCAGCACCCCAATCGTGCCTGTCGAGAGACTGCCTTGGTGGGCCGCCGTGTCGATGCCGCGCGCCAGGCCGGAGACGATGGCGTAGCCGTCGCGGCCCAGATCCGCCGCCAGCATGCGCGCCATCTTGATGCCGGCGAGCGACGCGTTACGGGCGCCGACAATGGCGACCGCCGGCAGCCGGAACACCGCGGCTTCGCCCTTCATGGCGATCAGCGGCGGCGGGTTGTCCATGTTTTTCAGCATCGGCGGGTAGTCGGCCTCGCCGATGCCGACGAAGCGGGCGCCGTTCCCGCTGGCTGCTTCCAGTTCTGCTTCCGCCTCGGCGATGGAGGGAATGCGAACGATCTTTCTGGCGCCACCCGAAATCATCAGCTCGGGCAGTATCTCAAGCGCAGCCTCGGCCGAGCCGAAGCGGTTGATCAATTCGCGAAACGAGGCCGGGCCGACATTTTGCGTGCGGATCAGCCGCAGCCAGCTCAGCCGCTGCCGGTCGCTGAGGCGCGGCCCGGCGGCAGGCTTGCTCACCCCTTGGCTCCGATCTTGCCTTCAGTGCCGGCAAGCAGGCGCGAAATGTTGGCGCGGTGTTTTACAATGACGATCAGGCTCATCACCACGAACAGCCCGGCGACCTCAGGCGTGCTCAGGAAATACAGCGCAATCGGCACGATGACCGCTGCCGTCAGCGCCGCCAGCGACGAGTAGCGGAAGACGAAAGCCATCACCAGCCAGACGACGATGAAGATCAACGCCACATGCCAGCCGAGCGCGATCAGCACGCCGAGATAGGTCGCCACGCCCTTGCCGCCCTTGAAGCCAAGCCAGACCGGAAACAGATGGCCAAGGAAGGCACCAAGGCCTGCCCAGAGTCCAAGGCCGGCCCACGGTCCGAAGTCGTGCCCGTAATGGCGCGCGATCATAACCGCCGCCGTGCCCTTCAGCGCGTCGAGCACCAGCGTCGCGGCGGCCAGGCCCTTGTTGCCGGTGCGCAGCACATTGGTGGCGCCGATATTGCCGGAACCGATCTTGCGGACATCGCCGAGGCCGGCGGCGCGGGTAATCAGCAGGCCAAAGGGAATCGAGCCGAGGAGATAGCCGAACAGCAATGCCAGGATGACGTTGTAACTCATTGTTTCCCCCCGCATTTCCCTGGCAGCAAATCGACGTGCGATGGGCCGCGATCACTCTAGGCTGAAAACACTGTGCGGCCCGCCACGAGTGTTTGCAAGACCATGCCTTGCAGCCGCGCACCTTCGAAACAGGTGTTTTTCGAGCGCGAGCGGATACCGCTTTCGCTGACGATCCAGGGTTCTTCCAGATCGACGACTGCAAGATCAGCCGGAGCGCCCGGCTTCAGCGTGCCGCCCGGCAGGCCAAACAGTTTGGCCGGTGCCGTGGACAGCGTCTCGACCAGCCTGAGCAACTGCACATCGCCATTGTGGTAGAGCCGCAGTGCCGCGCCCAGCAGCGTCTCCAGCCCGATCGCGCCGGCAGCGGCATCGGCGAAGGGCAGGCGCTTGGTGTCGACATCCTGCGGGTCGTGCGAGGAGACGATGATGTCGATCGTACCGTCCTTGACCGCTTCGATCATCGCCAGCCGGTCCTCCTCGGCGCGCAGCGGCGGCGTCAGCCTGAAGAAGGTGCGGTATTCCCCGACATCGTTCTCGTTGAGTGACAGATTGTGGATCGCGACGCCTGCCGTGACATTGGCATGGTCGGCTTTCGCCCGCCTCACGGCCTGCGCAGCCATTTCCGTCGAGATCTTTGCCGCGTGGTAGGCGCCGCGTGTCAACCGCGCCAGCGCCAGGTCGCGCTCCAGCGGGATGGACTCGGCCTCGCGTGGAATGCCGGCTAGGCCGAGCCAGCTGGCATAGAGGCCTTCATTCATCACGCCTGCCGAGGCGAGATCGCCATCCTGCGTCTCATGCGCGATGACGCCGCCGAAGTCGCGGGCATAGGTGAGCGCCCGGCGCATCACCAGCGCGCTGGGTATGGTGTGGCGGCCGTCGGTGAAGGCAACCGCGCCGGCCTCGCGCAGCAGGCCGAACTCGGTCATTTCGCGACCGGCAAGGCCCTTGGTGATCGCCGCAGCCGGGAAGATATTGACGATTGCGGTGTCCCTGGCGGTGCGCAGCACGAATTCGACCAGCGCGACATTGTCGATCACCGGGTCGGTGTCGGGCATCATGACGACGGAGGTGACGCCGCCGGCCGCCGCCGCAACGCTTGCCGATGCAATCGTCTCGCGGTGTTCGCCACCGGGCTCGCCGATGAAGACGCGCGCATCGATCAGGCCGGGGATAATCGTCTTGCCGGCGCAGTCGACGACGGTGGCTCCCGCTGGCACCCCCTGGTTCAGGGCGGCTTTCCCGGCGGCAACGATCTTGCGGCCCTCGACGATGACGGTGCCGACTTCATCGATGCCCCGCGACGGGTCGACGATCCGGGCGCGCTCAAAGACCGTCGTGCTCATGCGCCACGGCCCTCTGCGTTGCGGCGGGGATCAAGCAGCGCTTCCATCACCGCCATGCGCACGGCGACACCCATTTCGACCTGTTCCTGGATGACACTTTGCGGGCCGTCAGCGATTTCGGACGCGATCTCGACGCCGCGGTTCATCGGTCCGGGATGCATGACCAGTGCGCCATCCTTGGCCGCCTTCAGCTTTTCCGCATCGAGGCCGAAATAGCGGAAATATTCGCGCACCGACGGCACGAAGGCGCCTTCCATGCGCTCACGCTGCAGGCGCAGCATCATCACCACGTCGGCGCCTTTCAGCCCTTCAGCCATCGAGCGCGAGACGATGACACCCATTTTCTCGATGCCGGACGGCAACAGCGTGGACGGCGCGACGACCCGCACCTGCGCGCCGAGCGCGTTCAAGAGCATGATGTTGGAGCGCGCCACGCGCGAATGCAGGATGTCGCCGCAGATCGCCACGATCAGCTTCGACAGCTGCCCCTTGGCGCGGCGGATGGTCAGCGCATCGAGCAGCGCCTGCGTCGGGTGCTCATGTGCGCCGTCGCCCGCATTGACCACCGAGCAGCCGACTTTCTGTGCCAGAAGCGCGGCGGCGCCCGCCGACTGGTGGCGGATGATGAGGATGTCAGGGCGCATGGCGTTCAGCGTCATCGCCGTGTCGATCAGCGTTTCGCCCTTCTTCACCGAAGAACTTGCCACCGACATGTTCATGACGTCGGCGCCAAGCCGTTTGCCGGCCAGCTCGAACGACGATTGCGTGCGGGTCGAGGCTTCGTAAAAGAGGTTGATCTGGGTACGGCCGCGCAGCGTCGAGGTCTTTTTCTCGGATTGCCGCGAAATGGCGACGGCGCGATCGGCCCGGTCGAGCAGAAGCTCGATATCGGCGGGGGAAAGATCGCGGATGCCCAGAAGATGGCGGTGGGGGTAGAGCGGCAGGGACGAAGCGTCGGTCATCTCAAGGCGCTGCTATAGGGGGGAGAATTCCTTGCCGCAAGCGCCAGCTTGGGATTGCGGCCTTTCTCCCCGGTATTTTCGTCGCGCGCTCCGGCAAGCTTGGGCTATATCTAGCCGATGGCTTCGGATTCGAAGCCTTCGTAACATAAGGACAGTGCGTGACCGACGACGTGACCAACCAGCCGCCGCCGCTGACGGGCGGCAACGCCTGGCGGGGCGATCCGTTGCTGATCCAGCTCGCCGAGCGCTTTTCCGATCCAGTGCGCAAGGATCTCGACGGGCTTGGCCGCTTCGTCCTGACGCAGGAAGCGCAAGAGCTGGCGCGTCTTGCCAATGTCGAGACACCAAAGCTCCGCACCCATGACCGCCAGGGCCGGCGCATCGACCAGGTCGAGTTCCATCCGGCCTATCATGCGCTGATGCGCCGTTCGGTCGCCGGCGGCCTGCATTCCTCGATCTGGGAAAACGGCGACAACGAAATCGGCCGCCGCCATCAGGTGCGCGCCGCGCGTTTCTATCTGACCGCCGAGCTCGAGACCGGGCATCTGTGCCCCATCACCATGACCAGCGCTTCGCTCGCCGCGTTGATGGCCAGCCCAAAGCTGTTTCGCGAATGGGCGCCGCGCGTGACGACGCGCAAATACGACCAGAGCCAGAAGCCGCCGGTCGAAAAGACCGGGCTGACGCTCGGCATGGGCATGACCGAAAAGCAGGGCGGCACCGACGTGCGCGCCAACACCACACGAGCCGAACGCGCCGGCAGCGGCTTTTATCGCCTCACCGGCCACAAATGGTTCATGTCGGCGCCCATGTCGGACGCTTTTCTCGTGCTTGGACAGGCGCCGGAAGGGCTTTCCTGCTTTCTCGTCCCGCGCATCCTCGGCGACGGTTCCGGCAACGGCTTCCGCTTCCAGCGGCTGAAGGACAAGCTCGGCAATCGCTCCAACGCCTCCTCGGAAGTGGAGTTCGTCAATGCCATCGGCGAGATGGTCGGCGAGCCCGGCGCCGGCGTGAAGACGATCATGGACATGGTCACCTTGACCCGGCTCGACTGCGCCGTCGCCTCGTCGGCGATCATGCGCGCCGGCTTGGCCGAAGCCGTCCATCACACCCGCCACCGACAGGTGTTCGGCTCGACGCTGATCGAACAGCCGCTGATGCAGCGTGTGCTGGCCGACATGGCGCTCGATGTTGCCGCCGCGACAGCGCTCTCGTTCCGGCTGGCGCGTTCTTTCGACGAGGCGGCCAGCGACCGCGGCGAGGCGGCCTTTGCCCGCGCCATGACGCCGGTGGTCAAATACTGGGTCTGCAAGATCGCGCCGCCGCTGCTCTACGAGGCGATGGAATGCCTCGGCGGCAATGGCTATGTCGAGGAAGCGCCGCTCGCCCGCTACTATCGCGAAGCCCCGGTCAACGCGATCTGGGAGGGCTCCGGCAATGTCATGGCGCTCGACGTGCTGCGCGTGCTTGGCCGCGCGCCCGGCCTGTTCGAGGAGGTGCTGGCCGGCATCGATCGCGATCTCGGCGCCGGCGGGCGCGGCACCATCGGCGTGTTGAAGGCGGCCATGCAGGTCGCCGGCACGGATGAGGGGTCGGCCCGCCTGCTCACCGAACAGCTGGCGCTGTCGGCGGCGGCGGCCGAATTGCGCCGGCTGGGGGCAGGGCGGATTGCCGATGCCTTCGTCGAGACGCGTCTCGCCGGCCAGTGGCGCAACACCTACGGCATGCTCGATTCACGCCATGACGCGCGCATGATCATCGACACGCTCTATCCGCCGGTCAACTGAGGCCGGCTGCACAGCCTATCACCGCGAATTTACCGCGGCCTGTGGATGGACGTTAACCTTAACAAATGGTTTCCATTGCAGCGGCGGGCCGCAAAGCCCACTGTCTTTGTCACCAAAGCAGGAATGCCATGCGTGCCGTTTTGACCTCTTTTCTGGCCTTGCACTGGGCAGTGGTTTTCGCCCTGCTGGCGTTCATCTGTATGGATGGAAACCGCGGCGTTGCGGGCGCTCTGGGGGTGCTCGGCGTCGTCGTGGAAAACACCCGTCTGGTCGATCTCGACAACGCTGCAGTCGTGGCGCCGCTGGCCATCGCCTTGCTGGTCGTCGCGGTGTTGTTTTGCTGGGTCTTCGTCGAGAGTTTGGTTAACGCCGCAGCGAGCCCCGACGGGGCCGACAGCGTGGCGCGGACTGCCTTTATTTCCGCATCCGCCGTCCTGTCGCTAATCCTGATCGGCGGCGCCGCGCAAGGCATCAACGGCCTGTTCATGGTTGTGGCCGTGCAACTGGCGGCACTTCTGGCCTCTTACGTCGCCATGCATACCGAGCGGAGGTCGGTTTTGGCCGTCGCAGTTTCGCGCGAGGCCGAGAGCCGCGCCACTGCGCATGCCATGGCACAAGGCGCCGCGCACGGCTCCTTGCTGTCGCGCATTTCCGGCCGGCCGGACATTGGTCCCAGGGATGGCGGTCACAGAGATGGTGGCCATAGAGGCGGCTCCAGCCGCAGGGACGGTCACTGATGCGCACGCTGTTCGCATTGTGGGCCGCCCCACTCGCTCTGTTCTGGGGCTGGTTCTTCCTGTCGCTCAACGACATCAATTTCGGCTACGTCATGCTCAGCCGGCAGCTGCACGACGTCGTGTTCCAGCTCTACGGCCAGATGCTGGGCATCGACCCGGCGATCATTCCGGGCATGGTGGCAAGAGCCTGCGTCTTTGACGGATTCCTGTTGACGGCATTGTGGGCGTTCCGGCGCCGCCGCAACATCGCCGCATGGATCAGGCGCCAGACGGGAAGTCCGGTTCCGTCCGATCGGATGAGCCAAGCGACTGGAGTCGATCTAAAGCTCCCTGCAGAATAAAGGCGGCCGCCGCCGAATCGATCTTGCCGGCGCGCTTGGCGCGCGAGAAATCCATTTCGATCAACGTCCGCTCGGCGGCGACCGTCGACAGCCGCTCGTCCCACAGCACGAAGGGCAGGTCGGTTATGCCTGCCATGTTGCGCACGAAGGCGCGCGATTTTTGCGCCCGCGGACCTTCCGACCCGTCCATGTTGATGGGAAGGCCGAGCACGAGCGCGCCGACATTGTCCTTCTGCAACTGGGCAAGCAGCGCTGCCGCATCCAGCGAAAACTTCTTGCGCAGGATCACCGGGCGCGGATGGGCGAAGGAAAGTCCGCGATCGGAAACGGCGACGCCGATCGTCTTGTCGCCGAGGTCGAGTCCGGCCAGCGTCCTGCCGCCTTCCAGGCGTGCCGGCAGATCCTCGATTGCTATGATGCCCAACGGCTTTCCCCAAAAACCAGTTTTACCGTGACAAAGCGCGTGACACGTTCTTTTGAACCGCGAGCATACTATGTCACTTTAATTTTGCTGCCGGCGTTCTATCTTCCGGCGCAACCAAAATCGAGGAAAACGATTGATGAAATTGACCTGGTACGGACATTCGGCCTTTCGCATCGAGACATCGGGCGCGACTATCCTGATCGACCCCTATCTCATCGGCAATCCGTCATGGACGGGCGGCTGGGAGGGGCCCGCGGAGGGCGTCACCCATGTGCTTTTGACCCACGGCCACAGTGACCATGTCAGCGGCGCGGCGGAGGTGCTGAAGAAGAGCGGCGCTCAATTGGTCGCCAACTACGAGATCTGCATGTACCTGGTCGGCCGGGGTGTCGATGGCAACAAGATCAACCCCGGCAATCTCGGTGGCACCGTCGATTGCGGCGCCTTCACCACCACCTTCGTCCAGGCGCTGCATTCCTCGTCCTTTGGCCTCGATGGCGGCCAGAATGTCTATCTCGGCAATCCCGGCGGGCTGGTCCTGCATTTTCCAGAGGACAAGACGCTCTACCACATGGGCGACACCGACATCTTCTCCGACATGGCGCTGATCAACGAATTACATGAGCCGAAGATCGGCATCGTGCCGGTCGGCGACCGCTTCACCATGGGCGGCGCGGTGGCGGCCCTGGCCTGCCGGCGCTTCTTCCACTTCGACACGGTCGTGCCCTGTCACTTTGGCACCTTCCCGATCATCGACCCGACAGCGGAAAAGTTCGTCGCCGGGCTGGAAGGGTCCGATGTCAAGGTGGCCTTGCCAGCAATCGGCCAAACGATCACACTATAGAGTGATCGCTTGGACGATCCCTTGCGCAAAAGGGAATGAAACCATGGGCTTGAGAAGGACTCTTTGCGTTTCGATGCTGGTTGCGGCGTCACCCGCATCGGCCGCCGAGGACTTCATCAAGGGCGTCTATCTCCAAACCCAGGAGCTTTGTGCGCAAGCAAAAAGGATACGCTGCAGACGCTGATCGACGCCGGCAATGTCATCTTGTCGGCGGACGGCCTGCAAAGCGTCGAGTACAATTGCGAGTTCGTCCAGGTCACCAAGGCGACGCGCTCGCCGAGCTGGGCGGTCACCGCCATCTGCCAGGAGCCGGGCTTTCTTTTTCCCGATGTGCTTTCGATCACGCAGATGAACGCGACGCAAATCGACATCGTCTCGGTACGCCCGACCGCCGACGAAGGCGAGCAGGCCGGCAATGGCGGCAGCTATTACCTGTGCGATGGCGTGTCCCTGCCTTAGAGCAATTCCAGGAAAAGTGTGGAGCGGTTTTCCCTCGGGAATTGCGTAAAACAAAGAGCTGAAATTTGCCGCCGGCGAGATGATGCTCCGCACACATCCGCATGCTAGCGTGACCCTATGGGGATGCTGAAACGGATGGGACTGCTACTGCAGGGAGAGCGGCCGGTGTTCAGGAAGCTCGAACTGCATGTCGCGCATGGCTGCAACCTGGCCTGCGAAAGCTGCTCGCACTATTCCAACCATGCCCATTCCGGCACGGTGTCGCTCGAGGATGCCGACCGCTGGATGGGGCTGTGGAGCCGGCGCGTCTCGGTCACCCGCTTTTCTTTGCTTGGCGGCGAACCCACCATCCATCCGCAATTGCCGCAATTTGTCGGCCTGGTGCGGCGGCATTGGCCGCGCACGCAGATCGAGATCGTCTCAAACGGCTTCTTCCTGCACCGCCACCCGACGCTGCCGGTCGTCCTTGCGGCTGACCCGGACGCCCGCGTTGTCATCTCCGTGCATCATGATTCCGAAGAGTACCGTGACCGGCTGAAACCGGTCTTGGCTTTGCTGGAACAATGGCGCCAGGAACACGGTTTCGTCGCCAGGGTGCGTCCAGCGTACAAGAACTGGACCCGGCGCTACGAAGGTTTTGGCGACACTATGCTGCCGTTCGAGGATGGCGACCCGCGCGCCAGCTGGGAGGCCTGTCCGGCTCGTCACTGCAAGCAGCTTCTCGATGGGCGCATCTGGAAATGCGCTCCCTTGGCCTATCTGCCGATGCAGAAGGCAAAATACCGGCTTTCCGACAAATGGGATGGCTATCTCGCCTATCGCCCGCTCGAACCGGATTGCTCCAACGCCGAGCTGAAAGACTTTGCCGCCCTCGAGGACGAAGCCGCGTGCGGCATGTGCCCGGCCAATGAGCGGCAGTTTGAATTGCCGCTTCCGCTGCGCCTGCCGAAGCCCCGGACCGGCACCGCTGCGCAGCCTTGAGCACGATCGATGTTGCGCGGCACGCGCCGCGCCGCTATAGCGCCATCTGGTTTTCCCAAAGGCTAAAGACATGTCCGTTGATCTGCAGACAGTGAAGCGCGTTGCGCGTCTCGCCCGCATTGCGGTGAGCGAGGAGGATGCCGAGCGCATGACCGGCGAGTTGAACGCCATTCTGGGCTTCGTCGAGCAGCTGAACGAGGTCGATGTCTCCGGCGTCGAGCCGATGACCTCGGTGACGCCGATGGAGATGAAGAAGCGCGAGGATATCGTCACCGACGGCAACAAGGCTGCCGATATCGTCGCCAACGCGCCGGCCACCGAAGAGAATTTCTTCCTCGTGCCGAAGGTCGTGGAGTAGGCGGCCGATGGCAATCGAGATCGCCATCGAAACGCCGCTGCAGGACGATGTCCGCGCTTTGGTCGAGGAGCTCAACGCGACGCTGCTCGAACTGACGCCGCCGGAGCACTGTTATCACCTGACGGTCGAGCAGATGGCCGGCGCAGACACCACCGTCTTCATCGCCCGCGACGACGGGCAGGCCATCGGCTGTGGCGCGCTGAAGCGCCATGATGCGACCGTCGGCGAGGTGAAGCGCATGTACACGCGGCCCTCGCATCGCGGCAGGAAGATCGGCGCCAAAATCGTCGAGCGGGTCGAGACGCTGGCGCGTCAAGAAGGATTGAAGCGCCTGGTGCTGGAAACCGGCGACCGCCATCCCGCGGCATGGACCGTCTACGAACGCGCCGGCTTCTCGCGCTGCGGGCCGGTGCTGGATTATCCCGATTCCGAGTGGTCGGTGTTTTACGAAAAGAGCCTTTGATGAGCGAACTGACCCATCTGACGATTTCGCAGGCCCGCGCCAAGCTGCGCGGCAAGGAGATTTCCGCCGCCGAGATCACCGAGGCCTATCTCTCGGCCATCGAGCGCGCCAATCCGGTGCTCAACGCCTACATCGTCGTCACCGGCGACAAGGCGCGCGATATGGCCAAGGCCTCAGACGCCAGGCTGGCCAAGGGCGAGGGCGGCGCGCTGGAAGGCATCCCGCTCGGCATCAAGGACCTGTTCGGCACCGAGGGGGTCCACACCCAGGCCTGCAGCCATGTGCTGGACGGCTTCAAGCCGCGCTATGAATCGACCGTCACCGCCAATCTGTGGGCCGACGGCGCCGTCATGCTCGGCAAGCTCAACATGGATGAGTTCGCCATGGGCTCGTCCAACGAGACCTCCTATTACGGTCCGGTCGTCAATCCGTGGCGGCGCTCGCGCCTCGACACGGTGGTGATGCCGACCACGCATCAGGGCGATGGCGGTTTTGTCTCGGCCGGCGGCACCAAGACCGCGCGCACGCTGGACAATGCCCAGCTGGTGCCCGGCGGCTCGTCGGGCGGCTCGGCTTCGGCCGTCTCGGCTTTCCTGTGCGCCGGCGCCACCGCCACCGACACCGGCGGCTCGATCCGCCAGCCCGCGGCCTTCACCGGCACCGTCGGCATCAAGCCGACCTATGGCCGCTGCTCGCGCTGGGGCATCGTCGCTTTCGCCTCGTCGCTCGACCAGGCCGGCCCGATCGCCCGCGACGTGCGCGACGCCGCGATCCTGTTGAAGTCGATGGCCTCGGTCGATGCCAAGGATACCACTTCGGTCGACCGTCCGGTGCCGGATTACGAGGCGGCGATCGGCAAGCCGATCAAGGGCATGAAGGTCGGCATTCCCAGGGAATACCGCGTCGACGGCATGCCGGAAGAGATCGAGGCGCTGTGGCAGAAGGGCATTGCCTGGCTGAAGGAAGCCGGCGCCGAGATCGTCGACATTTCACTGCCGCACACCAAATATGCTTTGCCGGCTTATTATATCGTTGCGCCGGCCGAAGCGTCATCCAACCTCGCCCGCTACGACGGTGTCCGCTACGGCCTGCGCGTGCCGGGCAAGGACATCGTCGACATGTATGAAAAGACCCGCGCCGCCGGTTTCGGCCGCGAGGTCAAACGGCGCATCATGATCGGTACCTATGTGCTGTCGGCCGGCTATTACGACGCCTATTATCTGCAGGCACAGAAGGTGCGCAATCTGATCAAGCGCGACTTCGAGACCGTCTTTGCCGCCGGCGTCGACGTCATCCTGACGCCGGCAACGCCGTCCGCCGCCTTTGGCATCGCAGACGAGGACATGGCCGCCGATCCGGTGAAGATGTATCTCAACGACATTTTCACGGTGACCGTGAACATGGCCGGCCTGCCGGGCATCGCGGTTCCAGCCGGCCTCGACGCCAAGGGCCTGCCGCTCGGCTTGCAGCTGATCGGCCGTCCCTTCGATGAGGAAACCCTGTTCCAGACGGCTGCCGTCATCGAGCAGGCGGCGGGAACCTTCCAGCCGGAGAAGTGGTGGTAGCATGCCGCCCCCGTCTCGCATTTCCATCGTCGAGACGGGAGACGAACTGCTGATCACAAACCCACCACGCACCTCGGATTTCAGGACAGGCTTTGTCCTGATCGGGGCCGCGATCGTAGCCTACACCGGCTATATGGGATTGAGAGACACGTCGCCCGCAACGCTCACCAGCGGCACTCTCGGCCTGCTGTCGTTCGTGGCGATCATTGCCCTGTTCACCTATTTCCTCGGCAAGGATTTCATCTGGCTGGTCTTCGGCAAGGAAACCCTGCGGCTGACCGCCGCCGCCGCTGTACGCGACATCAGGGGGTCTCCAGGAAATCATTCTTCATTGCCTTTGAAAGGGCACCTTAACGTCGAAATCCTCGATCATACCTATCCGACGGACGAAGTCGGGCTGTTGGAAGTCATCCGTTTGACCAACGCGAACGGCACCCTTGTTTTCGGCAGGGAGTTGAGCGGTGAGGAGGCGGAGGTTGTGGCGAATGCGATCCAGGATTTCATCGGCCGTCAAAAATTCATGCTGGCGATAGGTAGGTAATGTTCTTCTATCTCTCCAAGCTGATCGGCCGTCCCTTCGACGAGGAAAGCCTTTTCCAGACCGCTGCCGCAATCGAGCAGGCGGCGGGCACATTTAAGCCGGAAAAGTGGTGGTAGCTGTCTGACGTCCAGTATCGGTTCGAACTAAACTATAAGAAGATTTTCAATAGCGATTTGTGCCATCTTCGGTTGCGACCGCATCGGTCTGATTTCGACTTGGCGAGTATGGGGCAATCCGATGCATGCAAAAGCTCTGATCGCTTTGTTCGTCGCCGCAATGGCGCCGATAGCTGCGGCGGCGGCCGACGGTCCCGTAGGATTTGTTCAGCGCGAGCTGGCGCCAAGTTTGATCGAGCCACGAGACTACGAGCTGATCAGCAATGAGGACAGCATCGCCGTCGTCAGCCTCACCGCAATCGCTCCAGAGGTGAAGTATTTTGATGACAGGCTGCCTGCTCAAAGGATGAATCTGTACGTCTACCTGGTCAAGGAAGGGAATGGCTGGGCGATTTCCGGATCGGCGAACGCGATGCCGAAAACGATGCGCATGAACGTCAAGTACGGCCTGTCTCAATCAGCCGCCGAAATGGCGAGCAGTTCGTCGATGACACTTGAGAGAGCTGAATGGATCCACGCGCACATGCTGCTTGCGGCATCCACCGACGATGTCCTGATTGCCAATTTTCACGACAAGAGAAAATCCTTCGAAGAAATCCGCAACCGGGTTCGCTTTGACGACGCCAATCAGTACCCGACCATCGACCACGGATGGCCTCGCTACAAGGAGTTTCTCGACGATACTTTGATCGACTACATTGATCTAAAAAATCAAACCACCGGCAATTCGAAAGGGAGCTGCAGCGTTAAAGATTGCTTCGCACTCATCGTGATGCTTGACGCACCTCACTATGAAATCGGGTACCTTCACGTGACGCGCCCGGCGGACGTGCCACCCATATCACAAGACGGATACATCGTTGTTCGCTCCCTTGGCGACGGTTGGTATTTCTTTCGCCGCGGTTGAAAAGAAAGGGCGTTGGACCTGTTCTTCTATCTTTCCAAGATTTTCTGGTTTTTCGTCCAGCCGCTCAACCTGGCGATCTTCCTGTTGCTGGCTGGCTTGCTCGCCGCGCTGATCGGCCGGCGGCGGCTGGCGGCGACAGGCAGTGTGCTTGCCTTCCTGATTCTCGCGCTGTCGGCATGGACGTCGCTCGGCGCCATGATGCTCAATCCGCTGGAGGAGCGCTTCGCAAGGCCACCGCTGCCGCAGAAGGTCGATGGCATCGTCGTCCTCGGCGGCGGTTTCGAAGGCGCCATCAATCTGGTGCGCGGCGGCTATGAACTGAATTCCGGCGGCGACCGCATGGTTGAGACCGCAATCCTTGCCCGGCGCTTTCCGGACGCGAAGGTGGTTATCTCGGGCGGCACCGGTGAAATGTTCATCGAGGGAGAGGGCGATGCGGCCACCGCGCCGCGCCTGCTCGGCGCGCTCGGCGTGAGCGCCGATCGCCTGATGCTGGAGAACAAATCCCGCAACACCTATGAGAATGCAGTCTTCAGCAAGGCATTGGTGACGCCGAAGCCGGGCGAGACCTGGCTGCTGGTGACCTCCGCCTTCCACATGCCGCGCTCCAAGGCGCTGTTCGACAAGGCCGGCTTTCCGACGATTCCGTGGCCTGTCGACTATCGCACCTCGGGAAAGGAAGGCTTTGGCCTGTTCCGCGATAACGCGCCGGATTCGCTGCAGACCACCACCACGGCGATCCGCGAATGGATCGGTCTAGCCGCCTATTGGCTGTCGGGGCGGATCGACCAGCTTTTCCCGGGCCCGGGCGGTTGACCAATCACCGCTTGCCTGGCGGCCGAGAAGAACTGGCGGCGCACCAGCACCGCCAGAAGCAGCAGCGTTGACAAAACGAACACGACCGGGTCGACGAACCAGCCGAGATAGCCGATGGAAAAGAACACGGCGCGCAGGCCTGAGTTGAAATGCTTGCCGGCCAACATGTTCATGCGCGCCGCGCGCCACACAGCCGTTTCGCTGACCGGGTTGCGCGAGGCCTCTCCATGCGGGATCGGCACCGCGCCGATCAGGATCGTGCAGTAATTGAAGAGCCGGTAGGCCCAGCCGAATTTGAAGAAGGCGAAGGCCAGGATCAGCACCAGGCCGAAGACCTTCATCTGGAACGCCGCGCGCGACGAGGTCGCGTTCAGCGGCAGGTCGTTCAGCACGTCAAGCACCCGGTCGGAGGCGCCGAGCAGCGCAAAGCAGCCGCCGAGCGCAATCAGCGAACTGGAGGCAAAAAAGGCGGTGCCTTGCTGCAGGCCGCTCATGATGGCGGTGTCGACGATGCGGATCTCGCGCTCGGCCATGGTCCGCATCCAGGCCTCGCGCTGGACATTCATCGCCATCGTCAGCGACACCCGGCTGACAAGCTTCCCGTCGGACGCCAGCGTATGCAGCACCCATGCAAGGAGGAAGAAAGCCAGCGCCGCGAGATCAGCCGTCGACAGATGAAAGGAATCGCCCATGCAGCCCTTTTACCACAGGCAAGGCGCCCGTTTCGACGGCTGGCTCAGGCCGGCAAAGGCGCAGCCATGTGCAACGCCTCGATGACGCTGTCAGTCCTGGTGATCCATCCGAAAGCGTGTTCGAAGTTCCACAGCGTCGACTGGCGGTTGAAGTCGGGACCCGAATGGTTCATCGCGTCCTCGACCAGGATCGGCCAGAATTCCAGCATGTAGGCGTCGCGCGCGGTGGCATCGACGCAGACGTTGGTGGCGACGCCGGTGAACAGCAGATTTCGGATCTTGCGGGCGCGCAGATACGATTCCAGGCCGGTGTTGCAAAAGCCGCTGTAGCGCGATTTGCGGATGATTTGGTCGCCCGACTCGGGCGTCAACGCGTCGACGATCTGCCAATCCCAGCTGTTATCGATCAACAGTCTGCCGGCAAGCTCGGGACGCTCGCGCATCATGACCAGCTCCTTGTGATGGTTGGGGGACGATGGGTCTCCCGCATCGCTGAGATCGGACTTGTACGACATCTGCAGGTAAATAACGCTGACGCCGGCCTCGCGTGCCGCCTTGAGCAGGCGCCTGTTGGCGTCGATTGCCGGTGCGGCGCCGGATATGTCGAAGCCGGCGAGGTCGAACATGCCGCCTGTCGAGGCAAAGGCATTCTGCATGTCCACCACGACGACGGCGGTCTCGACAGGTGCGATGCGCACCGGCTGCGGCCTGGCATTCAACGTAAGCACGGTTCTCTCCCTCGGCAGACGAGAAACAAACGCTGCGGGCGCACCTCGGGGCGCGATGTTCAGAATAGCCGCGCCGTCATGGTCGAGCAATCAATGTCGCTGCCGGAGCAAACAAGGTCGGCGGGCGCAGCGCTGCGTTTGTCAAAACAGCACAAACATCATGGAAAGTCCTATATGTAGGTCTTGATCCCATTCCCGGAGACGGCGCAGCGTGTTCCTTTCGGTTTTCGACCTGTTCAAGATCGGCATCGGGCCGTCGAGTTCGCACACGATGGGGCCGATGACGGCGGCGCGGCGGTTTCTCGACGAGATCGCCGGCGATGACTGGCCACGCCCGGCCGGCGTCAAGGTCGATCGGATCGGCGCCAGCCTGCACGGCTCGCTCGCCTATACCGGCATCGGCCATGGCTCGGACCGCGCTGTTGTTCTCGGCCTTGCCGGCCTGATACCGCAGACAGTCGACCCCGATCAGGCCGATACCATCGCCACGCGCATCGCCGCCGAGAAGCGGATTTCGCCGCCCGGCCATCCCTCTTATCGCTTCGATCCGGCGACGGATCTGGTGCTCGACAGGAAGACGCCGCTCACCGGCCACGCCAATGGCATGGTGTTTTACGCCTACGATGCCGGCGACCGGCTGCTGCTCAAGCGCATTTATTATTCGATTGGCGGCGGCTTCGTGGTCTCGGAAGAAGAGCTGCAGCGGATGAAGGTGAAGGGCTCGGTGACGACCGAGGGCAAAAAGGTGCCTTATCCCTTCAAGAATGCCGTCGAGATGCTGAAGATGGCCGGCAAGAGCGGCCTGTCGATTGCCGACATGAAGCGCGTCAACGAAGAGGCGCATATGTCGCGCGAGGAGCTCGACAGCGGCCTCGACGCCATCTGGGGCGCCATGAAGGGCTGCATCGACCGTGGCCTGTCGCAGGACGGCATCATGCCCGGCGGGCTGAAGGTGCGCCGCCGCGCCCGCATGCTGCACGACAAGCTGCAGGAGCAGTGGCAGCAGAACAAGCCAAACCCGTTGCTCGCCAATGACTGGCTGTCGATCTACGCCATGGCGGTGAACGAAGAAAACGCCGCGGGCGGTCGCGTCGTCACCGCACCGACCAATGGCGCGGCGGGCACGCTGCCGGCCGTACTGCGCTACTGGCTGCATTTCCACCCCGAGGCCGATCAGCCGAGCATCCGCGACTTCCTGCTGACCGCCGCCGCCGTCGGCGGCATCATCAAGACCAACGCCTCGATCTCCGGCGCCGAGGTCGGCTGCCAGGGCGAGGTCGGCTCGGCCTCGGCGATGGCGGCTGCAGGCCTCTGTGCGGTCATGGGCGGCACGCCCGAGCAGGTCGAGAATGCCGCCGAGATCGCGCTCGAACACCATCTCGGCATGACCTGCGATCCCGTCGGCGGCCTGGTTCAGGTGCCTTGCATCGAGCGCAATGCGCTCGGCGCCGTCAAGGCAGTGACCGCCGCCTCGCTCGCCATCAAGGGCGACGGCGTCCATTTCGTGCCCCTCGACGCCGCGATCGAAACCATGCGCCAGACCGGCCTCGACATGAACGAGAAGTACAAGGAAACCAGCCTTGGCGGCCTCGCCGTCAATGTCGTGGAATGTTGAACACTCAACGCCGCTGGCACTGTGGAGAAGTCGGGCAGAGCCGTTGACGCAGCCGCACGCCGGACTAAACCTTAAGCGATGGCACTCAATCTCCTAAAACTCTGCGTCGGTTGCGACAGCGTCGAGGATCTCGAAGAGTGGATCGCCTTCCGTCTCGATGAGCGGCGCCGCGCCGGCGAACCGGCCGAACACTGGCACACGACCCGCATGGTGCCGACACGTGGCGCCGAGGTCACCGATGGCGGCTCGCTCTATTGGGTGATCAAGGGTAGCGTCCAGTGCCGCCAGCTGATCACTGATATCAGGCCCTTCACCGACGATGAAGGCATCGGCCGTTGCCGTTTGATGCTCGACCTGGAGGTCGTGCGCACCGACTGGCAGCCGCGCCGCGCCTTCCAGGGCTGGCGCTACCTGAAACCGTCGGATGCGCCGGCCGACATCGGCAAGGGCAAGGCCGGAATGGTCGAGATGCCGCCGAAATTGAAGCGCGAGCTCGCCGATCTCGGTCTGCTCTAGCGCCTGGGGCCGCGCGGTGCCATCGCTGGCCCTTTATCTTGTCCGAGACTGGACTTGCAAGCAGCCCGGCAACGCCACATCTTGCTTCTTATGAGCGACAAGAAGCAGCCAGTGCCCGCAAAGGCCAGTTCTGCGCCGGTCAAGCCTCAATCCAATGCCGGCGAGATCGACGCCTTTATCCGCCGGTCGCGGTCGCTTGCCGCGTCCGCGACCGGCTCCGGGCGGCTGATCCTGGCGCTCGACGCGACGATGAGCCGCCAGCCGACCTGGGATCTCGCCACCAAGCTGCAAGGCGAAATGTTCGATGCCGTCGGCAAGGCCGGAACCCTCAGCGTCCAACTTGCCTATTTTCGCGGGCTGGGCGAATGCCGGTCATCGGCCTTCGTTGCCGACACCGATGCCTTGAAGACGTTGATGACGCGCATCGTGTGCCGCAGCGGCACCACCCAAATCGGCAAGGTCCTCACCCATGCGCTGAAGGAGACGGCGAAGGCGAAGGTCAATGCGCTGGTCTATATCGGCGACGCCATGGAAGAGAATATCGACGACCTAGCGCAGAAGGCCGGCAGCCTAGGCCTGCACGGCGTTCCCGTCTTCGTCTTCCAGGAGGGTCATGATTCCGGCGCAGAAAAGGCGTTCAAGGAGATCGCGCGGCTGTCCAAAGGGGCCTGGTTCCGGTTCGACCGGCGGGCTGCCGCGACCCTGGCCGGACTGCTTTCAGCCGTCGCCGTCTATGCGACCGGCGGATTGAAGGCGCTCGAGGCAAGGGACCGGCCGGGAGACCGGCTGTTGATCGAGCATCTGCGGGGCGGCGGGAATTGATGGGCGCAATCATTGCACTTGTTGCACTGTTTCTGGTGCTGCTTGGCGCGGCGACGATCTTCGTCCGCGCCGATGCGCAAAAACTGGCTAGCGGCATGCGCACGCTCGGCCCGATCCTTCTGGCGCTGTTTGGCCTCGCCGTGCTGGTTGTCGGCCGCGAAGGCATTGCCGGCCTCATCCTGGCCGCGGCCCTTGCCTGGTATGGTTCGGTGCGGATGAAGCGGCCCACGGTCAGGCCGGCGCCCGGCAAGCGCTCAACGGTGCGCACAGCGGCGCTGGAGATGGAACTTGATCACGATACGGGCGGGCTTGAAGGCCTGGTTCTGGCGGGCCGCCATGAAGGCAAGATGTTGGGCGCGATGGGCCTGCCCGAACTGCAGCAGCTTTACCGCGAGCTCCCCGGCGATCCGGAGAGCCGTCAGTTGCTAGAGACGTATCTTGACGGCCGTTTTCCCGTCTGGCGCAAAGACGCTGAGACGAACGGTGGCGAAGGGCTGGGTGTTGCGCCAGGTGCGGGCGCCATGACTAAGGAGGAGGCCTACAAGGTCCTTGGTCTTGAAGCGGGGGCCGCCGCGGCGGATGTCCGCAAGGCGCACCGCCGCCTGATGCAGCGCCTGCACCCCGACATCGGCGGCACGTCTTTCCTGGCGGCGCGGATCAACGAAGCCAAGGACGTCTTGCTCTCCAATCACAACTAGTCTCCTTCGACGCAGTAAATTTCCGGGAGATGGTCCTCGACGCCGCCTACTGTTGGACGGCGTAGCAGGTAATTTTCTTCTTCTTCAAAGCATTGCAGGCATTCCAGGCCGCATCCTTCGAACCGAAACCGCCGAAGCGGGCGCGGTAATAGGTCTCGCCATCCTTGTCGAAAGCGACCGTAAAACCGGAGGCAGATGCAAGGATCTTCGGCGCCTGCTTGGCGGTCTTGTCGAGGAAAGCCTGGGCTTCGGACTGTTTGGGCGAAGACGCCACCTGAACCGCCCAACCGGACGGCACCGAGGCGGTGTTGACCGGATCGACCGCCGGAGGCGATGCTGGCGTGGGCTCGGCGTAGGCCGCGACCATTTGTGCCGTTTCGACCTTGGGCGCCGTCACGATGACGGTCTTGACCTTCCTGGTCTTGACGACGGGAGCGGGTTCTTCGACCGCGGCTACCGTCTGTTCGTCGGCAGACTGCTCGTCAGCAGATGTCGGATCGTCATTGGACGCCACGGCATCGTCTTCCACCATCGGCTTGTCGTCGGGCGTCGGCGCGTCATGCTTGGGCAAGAAAGCCTTGGCCAGCGCCTTGATCGGATTGTCGCCACCGGCCTTGGCGATCAGGGCGCCGCCGCCGCGGGTCGATGCCCGCGGCATGTAGGCGTTGATCAGCCCGGCCATTTGGTTGTCGCGGCTGCGGCCCGAGGTCCCGCCCATGACGACTGCAACGAGGCGGCGGTTGCCGTCCGAAACCGACGAGACGAGGTTGAAGCCGGAGGCGCGGGTATAGCCGGTCTTGATGCCGTCGACGCCCTTGATGCGGCCGAGCAGGCGGTTGTGGCCGTTGATGCGCTGCCGCCCATACAGAAAAGAGCGCTGCGAGAAATAGCCGTAATACTGCGGGTAATGTTCCCGGAGCGCGATGCCGAGCATCGCCATGTCGTGGGCGGTGGTGAACTGGCCGGGATCGGGCAGGCCGTTGGCATTGCGAAACACGGTGCCGTCCATGCCGAGCTGCCGCGCCTTGGCCGTCATCATGCGGGCGAAATTGCTCTCGCTGCCGCCGAGCAGTTCGCCGAGCGCGGTCGCCGAATCATTGGCCGACTTGGTCACCATCGACAGGATGGCGGTCTCGACCGATACCGCTCCGCCGGCCTTGACGCCGAGCTTGGTCGGGGGCTCGGCCGCCGCTTTTGCCGAAAACGGCACCGGCGTGTTCTTGCTGATTCGACCCTTCGCCATGGCTTCGAAGGTCAGATAGAGCGTCATCATCTTGGTTAGCGACGCCGGGTAGCGCCGGCCATTGGCATCGGACGAATAGAGCACCTTGCCGGTCTTGGCGTCGACGACGATCGCCGACGACCTGGCGGCCATCGACGATGCGGCATCCGCAACGACAAATGACATCGCCAAGGCGAGGATCATGATCGTTTTGAGGGAAGATGCGGATTTTGAACCGAAGACCGACAACGCCTGACGCACTGATAGTTCCTTTGAAACTCATTGCCCTGGAGGCGGCAAAGGGATCCGACCTCACTTGCCGTCAAACTATCGCGGCCTGCGTTACCAATCCGTTTATGGTAACCGGCGCGTTCACCATTTTCCTCGGGCTTGAGGCTTTCTTTATTCGAATTTTAGTCGTTGCCGACGCAGCGCGGCCCCGACGCCGCGGAAATCTTGACTTTTGTGCAGCGCACAATATACTCTCCTGCATTGCACAACCGCGCTCAGGCAGGGGCGCTTTAAAAACGCCAAGGGAAACGTGAAATGACCCAGACCTATGAGGACTTCTCGAAATACGGCAAAGAGTTTGCCGACACCGGATTGAAGAGCTTCGCTTCGCTCTCCAAGGGCGCTCATGCGATCGCCACCGAAGCTGGCGAGTACACCAAGAAGAGCTTCGAAGCCGGCAGCGCCGCTGTCGAAAAGCTGATCTCCGCCAAGTCGCTGGAAAAGGCGATCGAGATCCAGTCCGACTTCGCCAAGCAGAGCTATGAGAGCTTTATTGCCGAGGCGACCAAGTTCGGCGATCTCTATGCCGAGCTCGCCAAGGAGGCCTACAAGCCCTTCGAATCGATTGTCGCCAAAGCGAAGTAATTCGCTCCAAAATACCAGGCACGGCCTTTCGGGCTTGCAAAACAGACCCGGTCGCGGATGCGCGGCCGGGTTTTTTCATGCCGGTTTCAATTCCGGGGCTTTGGCGGTTCACGATTTTGAAAATCGCCTCGGTTTGCCCACCTAGCCATATTGTCAGCTAACAAGAAGGGCTTAAAATCGTCCATCGAACACCTACATGTCGAACTCGCATGGGGATTCGAAAGAGGCAGGATTACGTGACGATCGGTTTGACTGCCACGGCAAGCGTGGTGCGGATGCAAAGTGACGGCGACGGCAATGAGGCCGGTCGCGGCACGGCCGTCATTACGCGCACGAAAACCAAGACCAAGAAGCCCAGCCTTTATCGGGTCCTTATCCTCAACGACGACTACACGCCCATGGAGTTCGTGGTTCACGTCCTGGAGCGTTTTTTCCAAAAGGACCGCGAAGCCGCCACACGCATCATGCTTCATGTTCACAATCATGGAGTGGGCGAGTGCGGGGTCTATACATTCGAGGTGGCCGAGACCAAAGTGTCCCAGGTCATGGATTTCGCCCGACAGAATCAGCATCCGCTGCAATGCGTGATGGAGAAGAAGTGAGGTAACATGCCGGCTTTCTCCCAAGGCCTGGAAAAGGCGCTTCACCAGGCGCTGACGCTCGCCAATGAGCGGCACCATGAATATGCAACCCTTGAACATCTGCTGCTCGCGCTCATCGACGACACCGAGGCGGCCGCCGTCATGCGCGCCTGCAACGTCGATCTCGACGAGCTGAAGCACACTGTCCTCACCTATATCGACACCGAGCTCGACAACCTCGTCACCGGTTACGATGAGGATTCCAAGCCGACCGCCGGCTTCCAGCGCGTCATCCAGCGCGCCGTGATCCATGTGCAGTCATCCGGCCGCGAGGAAGTGTCCGGCGCCAACGTGCTCGTCGCCATCTTTGCCGAGCGCGAGAGCCATGCCGCCTATTTCCTGCAGGAACAGCAGATGACCCGCTACGACGCGGTCAATTACATCTCGCATGGCATCGCCAAGCGCCCCGGCGCTTCGGAGACGCGCTCGCCGCGCGGCGCCGATGACGAGCAGGGCGGCCAGAACGGCGCCGAGCCGCAGGAGGAAGGCGGCAAGAAGAAGCAGCAGCAGGATGCGCTGACCGCTTATTGCGTCAACCTCAACAACAAGGCCAAGGCCGGCAAGATCGATCCGCTGATCGGCCGCGAGACCGAGATCAACCGCACCATCCAGGTGCTGTGCCGCCGCTCCAAGAACAACCCGCTCTATGTCGGCGACCCCGGCGTCGGCAAGACGGCAATCGCCGAAGGTCTGGCCAAGCGCATCGTCGAAGGCGATGTGCCGGAAGTGCTGCAGGACGCCACCATCTTCGCGCTCGACATGGGCACGCTTTTGGCCGGCACCCGCTATCGCGGCGATTTCGAAGAGCGGCTGAAGCAGGTCGTCAAGGAGCTCGAGGATTATCCGGGCGCCGTGCTGTTCATCGACGAGATCCACACCGTGATCGGTGCCGGCGCTACCTCGGGCGGCGCCATGGATGCGTCGAACCTGTTGAAGCCGGCGCTGTCTTCTGGTGCGATCCGTTGCATCGGCTCGACCACCTACAAGGAGTTCCGCCAGTTCTTCGAGAAGGACCGCGCTCTGGTGCGGCGCTTCCAGAAGATCGACGTCAACGAGCCGACCATCGAGGACGCCATCGAGATCATGAAGGGCCTCAAGCCCTATTATGAGGAGTTCCACAAGGTGAAGTTCACCAACGAGGCGATCAAGGCCTCGGTGGAACTGTCGGCGCGCTACATCAATGACCGCAAGCTGCCGGACAAGGCGATCGACGTGATCGACGAGACCGGCGCCTCGCAGATGCTGGTGCCGGAGGCCAAGCGCAAAAAGACGATCGGCATCAAGGAGATCGAAGCCACGATCGCCACCATGGCCCGCATCCCGCCGAAGACGGTTTCGGCCGACGACGAGAAGGTGCTGCAGGGTCTCGATATCGAGCTGAAGCGCGTCGTCTACGGTCAGGATACCGCGATCACCGCGCTGACCTCGGCGATCAAGTTGGCGCGTGCCGGCCTGCGCGAACCGGAAAAGCCGATCGGCTCTTACCTGTTCTCGGGTCCGACCGGCGTCGGCAAGACCGAAGTGGCCAAGCAGTTGGCTGCCTCGCTCGGCGTCGAACTGATCCGCTTCGACATGTCGGAATATATGGAACGCCACACCGTTTCGCGGCTGATCGGCGCGCCTCCCGGCTATGTCGGCTTCGACCAAGGCGGCCTGTTGACCGACGGCGTCGACCAGCATCCGCACTGCGTGCTGCTGCTCGACGAGGTGGAGAAGGCGCATCCCGACCTGTTCAACATCCTGTTGCAGGTAATGGACCACGGCAAGCTGACCGACCACAACGGCAAGCAGATCGACTTCCGCAACGTCATCCTGATCATGACCACCAATGCGGGCGCATCCGATGCGCAGCGCGCGGCGATCGGTTTCGGGTCGACCAAGCGCGAAGGCGACGATGTCGAGGCGATCAACCGGCTGTTCACGCCGGAATTCCGCAACCGTCTCGATGCGATCATCCCGTTCGGCTCGCTGCCGGTGCCGGTCATCCATCAGGTGGTGCAGAAGTTCGTCATGCAGCTCGAGGCCCAGCTCTCCGAGCGTGGTGTCACCTTCGACCTGTCGCCGGACGCGATCGCCTGGCTCGCCGACAAGGGTTACGACGAGCGCATGGGTGCGCGGCCGCTCGGCCGGGTCATCCAGGAGCACATCAAGAAGCCGTTGGCCGACGAGGTGCTGTTCGGCAAGCTCAAGAAGGGCGGCACGGTGCGCGTCACCGTCGAGAAGAAGGAAACCGGCGAAACCGGCCTGAAGCTCGAATCGCTGGCCGACGAAGCCCCGGTGAAACCGAAGCAGGAGCCGGAAGAGGCGCCGAAAGCCCGCAAGGCGGTGGCCAAGAAGCCCGTCGCCAAGAAGGCGGTGGCGCAAAAGCCCAAGGGCAAGGACGAGCCTGAGCCTAAGGGCAAGGACGGCGGCAAGCGCAGCCTGGTGCCGCAACTGCCACGCAAGGGCTAAAAAGTTCGCCGATGAAAAGGCCCCGGTGACGGGGCCTTTTTTCATGGCTGGCCGTTTGCCGAAACAGCGCCCCTGCGTTCAGGTCGGATGCTGTCAGGTCAGGCGGCGACGCCGTCGGCTGCGAAGCGGGCCAGGAAATGACCGCACGCCTTCCAGATGGCAATCGAGATCAGCACGCTCGCATAGCCGTCGACAGCATAGTGCCAGCCAAGGACAACCGAGCCGACCATGATGATTGCGGCGAATGCCCACATCAACAGGCCAACCAACGGTGAGCGGCGTGCTGCGTAAAGAGCGAAAAGCACCGCCATCGCCACATGCATGGACGGAAAGGCGGATATGCCGATACTGCCTGGGGTCGCGCCGATGTAGCCGCTCCACAACATGTCCTGCGTGCTCAGCGCCCAGATCGGATAGATGCGATCGGCAGCAGCGAGCGCTTGCACCAGGGGATGGTAGTCGCTGCCCAGCCCCAGTCGCTCGTAAAAGCACGGCCCTGCCGAAGACAGGCCCATCGCCAGGAAGAACCCCCCAAGTATCCATACGAGCATGAAGCTCATCAGGAACTGGTGGCGCAGCTTCGTGTCCTTGCGCGTGATGCAAGCGATGAAGACCGAGGCGATAAGGACGACGAACCAGGAATTGTAAGCCAGGTTGAACAGTCTTACGGCGAGCGGCGACTGGACGATAAACCACAGCCATTCATGGGGAGCTCGACCGAAATGCAGCGCCCGGTCGGCCTGAGCCAATGCGTGGTCCCATGCGAATGGCGAAAGGATCGCGACCGCGCCTTTCAACACACCGAAAGCGGATATGAGCGCAATGCTCGCAGCCAGACCATTGAGGCTGTTGGCGTTGCGCTCGGCGTCGCCGAAGAAGCCACCCATCGATCTCAGAAAAGTGCCGAGCGGTTCAGTATCCCGCTTGATGAGCGCAAGGTGAAAAAAACTGCCGAGCGCGAAGGCACAGCCGCCTATCCAGAAAGCGAAGAGAAGGTATAGGGCGTAGTCTTCCAGCGCGCTGAAATCCGGCATGTTTCCGGTGCGCAGGCCGACCGCGGCTGCCAAGAGCAAGGCAGCGATGGCCATCACATGCAGCAGCCGGTGTCGCCGGTATGCGTCCGCCAAGATGCTCAGAAAGACCCGCCCGGCACCTGCTTTTGCCAACGGTTCTGATGTCGCAACCGAATTTCCCACGATTTTTGAAAACCCAAACGCACCACGGTACGGCAAGTTACCACGGCGTGGTTTGATACTTTCCTAACCGACGCGGTGGAATTTGCCTAAGCGCATCGTCTTGATGCAACCAAGCCTCAACCGTTCAGCACTGCCCGGATCTTGGCCGCGTTCTCAGCCAGCACTTCGGGCTTCTCCATCTGTCCCGTATGCGGCTTGAGCGCGATGCCTTCGAACCGCGGGATGACATGGACATGCAGGTGATAGACGGTCTGGCCAGAGGCCGGTTCGTTGAACTGCAGGACGGTGACGCCGTCGGCGCCGAATGCTTTTTTGACCGCCAGCGCCACCTGCTTAACGACCGTGAACAGCGGGCCGAGCGTGGACGGATCGGCATCGAGCAGATTGCGCGACGGCGCCTTCGGCACAACCAGCGTGTGCCCGAGCCCCTGCGGCATCACATCCATGAAGGCAACCACCGCGTCATCCTCGTAGACGCGGTGCGAGGGGATTTCGCCGCGCAGGATCTTTGCGAAGATATTGCTGGGGTCGTAGCTGGCTTCAGCCATGGCGGTGCTCCGGAATTGTGCCTCCCGGTGTAGCGAAGCCTCCCCAAACCGGCAAGTCAGTCAGGTGAGATCGGCGAGACCGGATCGAATGGCACCCGGGACGACAGACCGCTACTCTTCCAGATCCTTGCGGAAAGGCGTGTGCTCTTCCAGAATTTCGCCCATTCGCTCGACCTCGCGCCGCTCACGGCGGAGATAATCTGCCACCGCGTTGCGCAGGCCGGGATGCGCAATGTAATGCGCCGAATGCATGGTCACGGGACGGTAGCCGCGGGCCAGCTTGTGCTCACCCTGTGCACCCGCCTCAACCACCTTCAGCTTGCGCTCAATGGCGAAGTCGATGGCCTGATGGTAGCAGACCTCGAAATGCAGGAAGGGGTGGTCCTCGATGCAGCCCCAATTGCGCCCGTAGAGCGCATCGGAGCCGATGAAGTTGATGGCGCCGGCGATATAGCGGCCATTGCGTTTGGCCATCACCAGCAGGATGTCATCGGCCATCCGCTCGCCGATCAGCGAGAAGAACTTGCGGTTGAGATAGGGCCGGCCCCATTTGCGGCTGCCGGTGTCCATGTAGAAGGCAAAGAAATCGTCCCAGGCCTTTTCGGTCAGGTCCTTGCCGGTCAGCCAGTCGATCGAGATGTCGTTGGCGAGCGCTTCGCGGCGCTCCTTCTTCATCGCCTTGCGCTTGCGCGATGCCAGCGTGGCAAGGAAATCATCATAGGTCGAAAAGCCCTCGTTGAAGAAATGGAACTGCTGGTCGGTGCGATGCAGGAAACCGGATGCTTCGAGGATGGCGACGTCGCTTTCCTGCGCGAAGGTGACGTGCGCTGAGGACACACCGAGCTTTTCCGTCACCGCCTTCAGGCCCGCCGCGAGACCGGCCTTCACAGTCGCGCTATCCTCGCCCCTGCTGACCAGCAGGCGAGGGCCGGTGACAGGGGAGAACGGCACGGCGCACTGCAATTTTGGATAGTAGCGGCCGCCGGCGCGCTCGAATGCATCCGACCAGCCATGGTCGAAGACATATTCGCCCTGGCTGTGCGATTTGAGATAGCAAGGCATCGCGCCCAGCAATCTGCCTTGCGCATTTTCCAGCCTGAGGTGATGGCCCTGCCAACCGGTGCGCCGCACGGCGCAGCCGGAATCCTCAAGCGCGCCCAGAAAAGCGTATGAAATCAGAGGGTTATAGCCGTTTTCTATGCAACCGCGCGTGGTGCCGGCAAATCCGTTCCACTCATCGCAGGTGAAGGCATTAATTCCGGCGGCGATGCGGATGGAAAACTCCGCATTCGCCGTTTGTCCATCGCCTTCGTCACCCTGATCCATGAGACTTATTTAAGCTCTGTGCGGGCCGCTACAAGTCACGTTTGAGGCACTTGGCTCAAGCGACTTTGACCAGATCGGGTTCGAACCCTTCGAACGTCATCTGGTCGGCGTATTTGAAGGTGAGATCGACTGCCGGCTGGTCATGCACCGTCCAGGTGATGACAGGCATTTTCAGCTTCTCACGCACGAAGCTGACGAACGGGTTCGGCAAATCGCCCGCGGCATAGGAGGTGAAGGCGAGGTCGTGCGCCAGCATGGCGAAATGCGCCTCGATCAGCTGGTTGTCCCTGCCATAGGCCGTAAGCCCACCCGGAATGCCAGGCGCATCTTTGGGGAAGTCGCGGACCAGCCAATGATCGAACGACATGATTGCCGCCTTGCCCCTGTAGCGCTTGAGCATCTTGCCGACGCTGGCCACCAGTCCCTCGTCATAGCCGGGCACGCCCTTCAGTTCGACGACCAGCGGCACGCGGCCGTCGACAAGGTCGAGCACTTCCTGCAACGTCGGCACATGGTCCTTGGTGCCGCCGATCCTGAGTGCGGCCAGTTCCGCCCCCGTGCGTTGCCAGACGAAGCCGTCCTGACCGGTCAGCCGCTTGAGGTCGCCGTCATGCATGATGACCGGAACGCGGTCGGACGACAGGTGCACGTCGCATTCGATCGCATAACCGCGCTCGGCGGCCGCCGCGAAGGCCGACAGCGTGTTCTCCCAGCGCGTCTTGTTCATGTCGTGGAGGCCGCGATGCGCGACGGGGCGGGCGGTCAGCCAGGAAAGGTCGGTCATAGCTCAGTCCTGCTCATGCGACTTCGAAGACGGCTTCGATTTCCACTGCGGCATTAAGCGGCAGCGAGGCGGTGCCGACGGCAGAGCGGGCATGCTTGCCGCGTTCGCCAAGGACGGCGACCAGGAAATCGGACGCGCCGTTGGCGACCAGATGCTGCTCGACGAAATCCGGCATTGATGCGACGAAGACGGTGATCTTGACCAGACGCTGGATCTTTTCGAGATCGCCAAGCGCCGCCTTGGCCTGCGCCAAAATGTTGATTGCGCAGTATTTTGCACCTTCCTTGCCGGCTGCCGTGTCGACGTCGCGGCCGAGCAGGCCCCTTGCCTGCAGCTTGCCGTCCTTGAGTGGCAACTGCCCGGCGGTGAACAAGAGATTGCCAGACCTGCAATAGGGCACATAGTTCGCGGCGGGTGCAGCGGCGGCCGGTAACGTCACGCCGAGATCGCTTAGCCGCTTTTCGATTGTTTCACTCATCGTATTTCCCTATTGCTTGGAGACGCCGCGCTGGCCGGGCCGAAATTGCTATTTTTGCCTCGCTTCCGCCACGACTTTTTTTAAGCTGGACCATCTTTCCCTGCGGCCTGCCACCAGCCGCGACGATCGGAGCCCCCTATGCGCGCAACGCGCCTTGCCTTCCACGCCGTTCTTGTCCCGGCGCTGTTCTCGATGGCTCCCGCCTTTGCCGTGCCGGCATTGCAGGCGCATCGCGCCGTCTACGATCTTACGCTCAGCAAGGCGTCGGATCGTTCGGGGATCACCGGCATCTCCGGCCGCATGGTCTATGAGTTCAATGGCTCGCCCTGCGAGGGCTATACGGTAAAATTCCGTTTCGTCACCCAGATCGTCACCGGCGACAACACCAGGCTGACCGATCAGCAGACGACCACGTTCGAGGACGCGGAAGGCAAGACTTTCTCGTTCGTGACCAAATCCTTCGTCGACCAGAATCTCGACAAGGAGGTCAAGGGCACCGCCACGAAAGAGACCAAGGGCCTCAAGGTCGACATCGACAAGCCCGAGAAGAGCAGCCTCGAACTCGCCGCCACCCAGTTCCCGACCCAGCATCTGGTCGAACTGATCGGCAAGGCCGAGAAGGGCGAGAATTTCTACGAAACCAGCCTGTTCGACGGTTCGGAGGATGCCAACAAGGTGATGACCACCACCGTCATCGTCGGCAAGAAGACCGAGGGCGACAAGGCCGATCCCGAAGCGCCGGCGCTGGCCAAGCTTGCCGGCGACAAATACTGGCCGGTCGACATCGCCTATTTCGACGAGACCGACAAATCCGGCGAAGAGGTGCCGGAATACCGCATCAGCTTCAAGCTGCATGAGAACGGCATCACCCGCGACCTCACCATGGACTATGGCGAGTTCTCGATGACCGGCAAGCTGGTCAACCTGTCGCTGTTCTCCCAGACAAAGCCTTGCCCGGTCTCGAAATAACAACAATGCGGAGTTGGCAACGGCAGGCTTGATGGCGGTGCCAATGGCAGTCTATGTCGATGCGGCGATCTGGAAGTGGGCCGGTCATCGCTGGTGCCACCTGATGGCCGACGATACCGACGAGCTGCATCGTTTCGCCGCCGTGCTTGGCGTCAAGCGTTCGTCCTACCAGGGTCCGCCCAAGACATCGGCGCCGCACTATGACATAACCGGCTTCGAGCGCGACCGCGCGGTGCGGCTCGGCGCCATCGAATGCAGCCGCGAGGAGATCGTCGCGATCTTCCGGCGCGTGCGGGTACCCAACGGAAAGGGCCGATCGTGACTTTAACGGCATTCCTGGCCTACTGCCTTGCCATCACGCTTGCCGCTGCGACGCCGGGTCCGGCGATGTTCACGGTTATCACCAATGGCGTGTCGCGTGGCTTCCTGCGAGCCTTCGTCGCCGGCGTTGGCATCGCTGCCGGGGACGCGGTGTTGGTCACCCTGGCCCTGCTCGGACTGGTGGCGCTGGCCCAGACTTTCGAATGGGTGTTTCTAGCCTTGAAATACGCCGGTGCGGCCTACCTGATCTTTCTCGGCCTCAAGATGTGGCGGGCCGCGGCCGCGCAATCGACCGTACAGGGCCTGCCTCAAACCAGATTGTCGCGGTCGTTCCTGCTTGGCGCGTCCGTGGCGCTCGGCAACCCGAAGGCGATTTTGTTCCATGCTTCGATCATGCCGCTGATCCTCAACCTCGACACCATGACATTTGCCGATGGCCTGCTGGTGGTGGCCGTCGTCGTCAGCGTCAACATCCTCACCATGGGCACCTACGCCGCGCTGGCGGGCAGGGCATCCGGCTGGTTCAGGACGCCCAAACGCATGCGGCTGATGAACCGGTTCGCCGGTAGCGCCATGATCGGCACCGGAGCGCTGATTGCCGCACGCTGAGCGGTAAAGTGCCTCACCGCTTGCGTTTGTAGCACTTCCCCTCTATATGCGCGCTCATTCCACACACGGACTTTGGTGTCTGCCCGGGAGAAATCCGGCTGAAACCTCCGGTGGCGTTCGAGGACAAAGTCCAAAAATGCCTGTGTCCGTGGAGGCTAACCGGAAAGGAACTTTGAATGGCACTGCCTGATTTCAGCATGCGCCAGCTTTTGGAAGCTGGCATTCACTTCGGCCACCAGACCCACCGCTGGAACCCGAAGATGGCGCCCTACATCTACGGCGCCCGCAACAACATCCACATCATCGACCTCTCGCAGACGGTGCCTTTGCTGCACCAGGCGCTGAAGCAGGTTTCGGACACCGTCGCCAAGGGCGGCCGCGTGCTGTTCGTCGGCACCAAGCGCCAGGCGTCGGACATCGTCGCTGACGCGGCGCAGCGTTCGGCTCAGTACTACGTCAACTCGCGTTGGCTCGGCGGTATGCTGACCAACTGGAAGACGATCTCGAATTCGATCCAGCGCCTGCGCAAGCTCGACGAGATGTTGGCAGGTGAGGCCCAGGGCCTGACCAAGAAGGAACGTCTGAACCTCGACCGCGAGCGCGAGAAGCTCGACAAGGCGCTCGGCGGCATCAAGGACATGGGCTCGACGCCCGACCTGATGTTCGTCATCGACACCAACAAGGAAGCGATCGCCATCCTCGAGGCCAAGCGCCTCGGCATCCCGGTCGTCGCCATCATCGATTCGAACTGCGATCCGGACAAGATCGACTTCCCGATCCCCGGCAATGACGACGCGGCGCGCGCCATCCAGCTCTATTGCGACCTGATCGCCAAGGCTGCCATCGACGGCATCGCTCGCCAGCAGGGCGCGCTCGGCGTCGACATCGGCGCCTCGGTCGAAGCTCCGGTCGAACCGGCGCTGGATCCGACCCCGGCGGCCGAGACCCCGGAAGCCTGATAGTCGAAGGCCGGTCCCGGCCTTCATCTTTCTAATATTCTGGCACGCTAAACGGACGCATCACCGAGTACCGGTGGTGCGTCGGTGCATTTAAAACAAAGAGGCGACAATGAGCATTTCGGCTGCACAGGTCAAAGAACTCCGCGACTTGACGGGCGCGGGCATGATGGACTGCAAGGCGGCGTTGACCGAGACCAACGGCAACATGGAAGAGGCCGTCGACTGGCTGCGCAAGAAGGGCATCTCGAAGGCCGACAAGAAGGCCGGCCGCACCGCGGCAGAGGGCCTGATCGGTGTCGACAATGGCGTGCGCGAGGCTGCTGTCGTCGAAGTCAATTCCGAAACCGACTTCGTCGCCCGCAACGCTGCTTTCCAGGAAATCGTCGCCAACGTCGCCAAGGTTGCACTCGCCTATGGCACGACCGAAGCCGTGGCTGCCGCAAAGTACCCGGGTTCGGACAAGTCGGTTGCTGACACCATCAAGGACGCTGTCGGCACGATCGGCGAGAACATGGGCTTCCGCCGCTCGGCCAAGCTGACCGTTCCGCACGGCGCTGTCGCGACCTACGTCCACAACGCGGTTGCCGACGGCCTTGGCAAGCTCGGCGTGCTGGTCGCGATCGAAACCACGGGCAATGAGCATGCCGCCAACGCCTTTGGCCGCCAAGTCGCCATGCATGTCGCCGCCACCAACCCAATGGCGCTGACGGCCGAGCAGATCGATCCGGCTGCGGTGGAACGCGAAAAGGCGATCTTCTCGGACCAGGCACGCCAGTCTGGCAAGCCGGAAGCGATCATCGAAAAGATGGTCGAGGGCCGCCTGCGCAAGTTCTACGAGGAAGTCGTGCTGCTGAAGCAGGCCTTCGTGCTCAATCCCGACATCACTGTCGAGAAGGCGCTCAAGGATGCCGAGAAGGAAATCGGCGCTCCGGCCAAGATCTCCGCCTATCTGCGCTTTGCGTTGGGCGAAGGCATCGAAAAGGAGGAGACCGATTTCGCGGCGGAAGTCGCGGCTGCGGTGAAGAAATAATCCTTGGAAATAGCCCCTGAAAAGGGGCTTCTCAGCTCAGGCAACTCGGTCGGGTATCCGCAAGGATGCCCGGCCGATTTCTTGTGCGGTATCGATGAAGGCCCTGAGCTTCGGCGCCATCGACGCGCGGCGCGGGAAGTAAAGGAAGAGGCCGGGCTCTTCGATCGCCGTTTGCGGCAGGATCTGAACCAGGCGGCCGGCGGCAAGATCCGCGCGCACCAGCGGCTCGAACACATAGGTCAGCCCGACGCCGGCAAGCGCAAGGTCGATTGCGGCCAGCGAATCCGTAACGATGACAGTGCCCTTCGTCTCGACCACGACATCCTTGCCGTCCTCGGTCAGATCCCAGCGATAGAGCGCGCCGGAGCGGACAAGCCGGTAGCCGATGCAGTTGTGAATGGCCAGATCGGCCACGCTGCGCGGACGGCCATGCCGGCCGACATAGGCGGGAGAGGCGACGATGACAGCCTTGAATGGTGGCGTCAGCCGGACCGTCACCATGTCTTGCGCGATCATCTCGCCCAGCCGGATGCCGGCATCGAAACCTTCGCCGACAATGTCGATGAGTCCCTGGTCGGTGAGCAATTCAACAGTCACATCCGGATAGCGCTCCGCCATCGCCGCGACCACAGGCGTGACGGCCAGTGGAACAGCGATGTTGGGGACGTTGAGCCTGAGCAGACCCGAGGGCCGGCCCTTGATGGCGCGGATGCGATCCATCCGCTCGGCAATGTCCTGAAGCGCAGGGGCCGCCGTCTCCACCAGCGCCTTGCCGGCTTCCGTCAATGAGACGCTGCGCGTCGTGCGCGCGAACAGCGGCTGGCCGATGCGCTCCTCGACGAGGCGCACGGCGTGGCTGACGGCGGACGGGCTCATGCCGAGTTCGGCCGCGGCAAGCGCGAAGCCGCCGCGCCGGGCAACGGCAATGATCACAGGCAGATGGCTGAGCAGATCCCGATCCATTCATGCACGATATCGCATAGTACATGCAGATCATGCAACCTTATCGGGGCCAGCGTGGTGGGCCATATTGTCGCCAACACATCGGCGGCGGGCGGATGCACCGAGGAGAAGAACATGAACGCCTTGAAACACGTTACCTTCGCAGCAGGCCTTGCTTTGGCGCCGGCCGATGCCGGCGGCGCCGAGCCGTCCGGCTGGCGCGCGCTCGCCGACGAACGCGCCGTCATCCGCATTGCCGACGCCATTGACCGTGCCGTCGATGCGCAGGACTGGAAGCTTGCCCGTTCCTATTTCGCCGACCGTGTCACTGTCGACTTCAGCAGCCTGTCGGGACAGCCCGCGGCCACCATCCCCTCCGACGATCTGATAGGTACCTGGGCCGGCAACCTCCGCGGCAGCGAGACCAGCCTGCATCTGCGCACCAACCACCAGGGGGTTCTCGAGGCGGATGCGGCCACTGTCTCTTCCAACGGCTATGCCTGGAACCGGATGGAAGGCAATGGCGAACCGCTGTGGGAAGTCTGGGGCACCTATGAGCATCATCTGGTCCGCTCCGGCGCCGGCTGGAAAGTCGACGGCTTCATTTTCCGCGCCACGCATGAGCGCGGCAATCCCTGGGTCAAGGCAACCCCCGGCCAGTAAGTCGGCATCATTCAGATCAGCATCGGAAGAAACATCATGACCATGACCTATTACACGCTCGGCAACAGCGGCCTGCGCGTCAGCCGGCTGGCGCTGGGCACCATGACCTTCGGCACGGAATGGGGCTGGGGGGCGGACAGGGAAACGGCGCGCGCCATGGTCGACGCCTATGTCGAGGCCGGCGGCAATTTCTTCGACACTGCCGATCTCTACACCGGCGGCACGAGCGAGACCTGGCTCGGCGAATTCATCGCCGAGCGCGGCTTGCGCGACAAGGCGGTGATCGCCACCAAATTCACCTTCAACGCGGACCCTGGCAATCCCAACGCCGGCGGCAATGGGCGCAAGAACATCTTGCGCGCCGTCGATGCTTCGCTGAAGCGGTTAGGCACCGATTACATCGACCTCTACCTCCTCCATGTCTGGGATCAGCTGACGCCAGCCGAAGAGGTCATGCGCACGATGGACGATCTCGTGCGTGCAGGCAAAATTCGCCATGTCGGCCTGTCCGACGTGCCGGCCTGGTATGCTGCCCGCGCGCAAACGATCGCCGAATTGCGCGGCTATGAACCGGTGTCGGCCCTGCAGCTCGAATATTCGCTGGCCGAACGCTCGATTGAAAATGAGTTCGTGCCCTTCGGCACCCGCCATGGCGCCGGCATCATGGTGTGGAGCCCGCTGGCCAGCGGCCTGCTCAGCGGCAAATACCGGCCGACGCAGGATGGTAATGCCGGCCGGCTCGACGGCTTTCGCAACACCACCCATCCGGGATTTCAGAAGTTCACCGAGCGCAACTGGGCGATCGTGGCGGAGCTCGAAAAGGTCGCCGCCGAGCTCGGGCGCAGCATGGCCCAGGTCGCGGTCAACTGGGTGGCAACGCAGCCGGGCATCGCCACGGTGATCCTTGGCGCCACGAAGCTGGCCCAGTTGCAGGACAATCTGGCGGCGCTGGATTTCACGATCCCCACCGAGTTTCGCGCGCGGCTGGATACGGTCAGCAAGACACCGCCGCCATTCCCGTACTCCTATTTCGGTTCCGAGATCCAGGCTCGGGTTACCGGTGGCGCCGTGACCGGCGACAAGCCGCCCTTCTATGCGCCGTCGCTGCTTGTCCAAGGCGACGCCGTCAGCATCACCAGCAACTGACAGGCCGCGACGGGGACGCGAATTGGGCGAGGGGCGCCGCGTGACATCGCGGCGCCCTTCGTGTATCGGAACTCGCATCGCGCCAGCGGCGGCGGCGCCCGCGCGAGGGCGGCCTGCCCAGGCGCGCCACACGCAATAATGACGAGGTCCAGATGACGGCAAAGCCCCTCTATCGACGTGTCTTGCTGAAAGCATCGGGCGAAGCGTTGATGGGCGAGCAACATTTCGGCATCGATGTCTCGGTCGTCGACCGCATCGCCGCCGATATCGCCGAAGCCCGCGCGCTCGGCATCGAGGTCGGCGTCGTCATCGGTGGCGGCAATATCTTTCGCGGCGTGGCGGTGGCGTCCAAGGGTGGCGACCGCGTTACCGGCGACCATATGGGCATGCTTGCCACGGTCATCAACTCGCTGGCGCTGCGCACCTCGCTGAACAAGATCGGCGTCGATGCCGTCGTACTGTCGGCGATCGCCATGCCAGAACTGTGCGAGAGTTTTTCCCAGCGCCAGGCCACCGCCTATATGAACCAGGGCAAGGTCGTCATTTTCGCCGGCGGTACCGGCAATCCGTTTTTCACCACCGATTCGGCCGCAGCCTTGCGCGCCGCCGAGATCGGCGCCGACGCTCTGTTCAAGGGCACCCAGGTCGACGGTGTTTATTCAGCCGATCCCAAGAAGGATCCGAATGCGACCCGCTTCGAGCGCATCAGCCACGCCGAAGTCATCAACAAGGGCCTTTCGATCATGGATACCGCCGCAATTGCACTTGCGCGCGAAAACAACATCCCGATAATCGTCTATTCGATCCACGAAAAAGGTGGTTTCGGCGATATTCTGAGGGGCGGCGGCCGTTGCACGATCGTCGCCGACGAGTGATCCGGAGTATACTCTCCGGAAAGGGGATCAGTTTTTTGAAAGCGGGCTATTCGGCCCTAAGCAGTGAACCCGGGTCAAACGGGTCGAGGAGACTAAGATGAGTGGTGAGTTCGACGACCTCAAGCGGCGCATGGATGGCGCGATCGCAGCCTTCAAGCACGACCTGGCTTCGCTGCGCACCGGCCGCGCCTCCAGCAATCTGCTCGACGCCATCCAGGTCCAGGCCTATGGCACCACCATGCCGATCAACCAGGTGGCGAACGTGTCGGTGCCGGAGCCGCGCATGATTTCGGTCTCAGTCTGGGATAAGTCGATGGTCGGCGCCGTCGACCGCGCTATTAGAGAATCCAATCTCGGCTTCAATCCGATCGTCGATGGCACCAATCTCAGGATTCCGCTGCCCGAGCTCAACGAGCAGCGCCGCAAGGAACTGGTCAAGATTTCGCACGGCTACGCCGAGAACGCCCGCGTTGCGGCGCGCCATGTCCGCCGCGACGGCATGGACTTCTTGAAGAAGGCGGAAAAGGACGGCGATATCAGCGAGGACGATCAGCGCAAGCGCTCCGATCAGGTCCAGAAGCTGACCGACGAAACGATCAGTACGATCGATCACCTGCTTTCCGATAAGGAAGCTGAAATCATGCAGGTTTAGGGTCGGCCCACACCGGCTCGAAAGCGAGACCATGGCAACGCCCGCGCATGTCGCGATCATCATGGATGGAAACGGACGCTGGGCCAAGGCGCGCGGCTTGCCGCGGCTTGCTGGCCATCGCGCCGGCGTCGAGGCGCTGCGCAAGACGGTGCGCGCAGCGCCCGGTCTCGGCATTTCCTTCCTGACCGTCTATGCCTTTTCGTCGGAAAACTGGTCGCGGCCCAAATCCGAAGTCAGCGACCTGATGGGGCTGTTGAAGCTGTTCATCCGCCGCGATCTGGCCGAACTGCACCAGAGCGGCGTGCGCGTCAGAATCATCGGCGACAGGGCAGGGCTGCAGCCGGACATTAGAGGCCTGCTCGAAGAGGCCGAATCGCTGACCGCCCGCAATGAAGCGCTGACGCTTATCATCGCCTTCAACTATGGCGGGCGCGACGAGATCGTGCGCACGGCGCGCAAGCTCGCAGCCGCTGTAGCGCGCGGCGAGATCGACGCAGAGGCGATCACGGCGGAATCTTTTGCCGGCGCCCTCGATACCGCGGGCATTCCCGACCCGGAGCTGGTCATCCGCACCAGCGGCGAGCTTCGGCTGTCGAACTTCCTTTTGTGGCAGGCAGCCTACAGCGAACTGGTCTTCCTGCCTTGCTACTGGCCCGATTTCAGCCGCGAACACCTGGCCGACGCACTGCGCGACTTCGCCGGCCGCGAGCGCCGCTTCGGCGGGCTCGCCGCCCAAGATGTCGCCGCCTCGTGACCGGCGGCGGGATGAACAATCTTCAGCTTCGCATCGTCTCGGCGCTGGTGCTGGCTGCAATAGCACTTGGCCTGACCTGGTTGGGCGGGCTGTGGTTCCGCTTGCTTTGCGCCGGCATGGCGGCAGTCATCTTCTATGAATGGGCGCGCATGTCGCGCCCTGCGGCCGGTGCGGCCCTCGGATTCGTTCCAGAGGCGTTGCTTCTGGTTTTCGTCGGCGCCCTGATCGCCGGCGTGCCGGCGTCGTGGCTGCTGTCTCTTGTCCTGGCCATGGTTGTCGTCGCGGCGGTCGGCGCACGTATGCGCGGAGCCGCGCAATGGGATGCCGCCGGCCTCGCCTACGCAGCGCTGTCCGGCCTGTCGCTGGCGCTATTGCGCGACGGCGACCGTTCCGGCCTGGTCGCGATCCTGTTTTTGTTCGCCGTGGTCTGGGCGACCGACATCTTTGCGTATTTCGTCGGCCGCGCCGTCGGCGGGCCTAAGCTTGCGCCATCGATTTCACCCGGCAAGACGCAGAGCGGCGCGCTTGGCGGTGCTGTCGGCGGCGTGGTCGCCGGCGTGCTTCTGGCTGCCGCCGCCGGGGCCGGCAATCTTGGCGTCCTCGCTTTGGTCGCGTTGGTGTTGTCTATTGTCGCCCAGGCTGGCGACCTCTTCGAATCCTGGGTCAAGCGCCGGCACGGCCGCAAGGATTCCAGCGCGTTGATACCAGGACACGGCGGCGTCATGGACAGGGTGGATGGGCTTGTCGCGGCGGCTTTTGCCCTATACGTCATCGGTTGGATTTCGGCGGGCGCCGATCATCCGGCGCAGGGGCTTTTTCCGGCTTGAGCGGCATTTGACGGCGAAGAAATGGCGCGTGCCACGGATTCGCCTGGATTGATGTCACAGTCGCGGCGTCACCTTTTCGCCGTGGGTGAATTTGAGGGCACGACTTGAACGAGATACTTCACGCGTTTTTCAGCACGCAAGGCTTTGTCCTCGGCACGCTGGTGCCGTTTCTGTTCGTGCTGACCGTCGTCGTCTTCGTTCACGAAATGGGCCACTACCTCGTCGGCCGCTGGTGCGGCATCGGCGTAAAAGCCTTCTCGATCGGCTTCGGCCCCGAGCTTTTCGGCTTCAACGACAGCCACGGCACGCGCTGGAAGCTTTGCGCCATACCGCTTGGCGGCTATGTCAAATTCGTCGGCGACATGAGCGCCACGTCGAGCCAGCCCGGCACGGAAGAGCTGGAGAAGCTGACCGATGCCGAACGCGAAGTTGCCTTCCACACACGGCCGATCTGGAAGCGCGCGGCCACGGTGGTTGCCGGGCCGCTGTTCAACTTCCTTTTGACCATCGCCGTCTTCACCGTGATGTTTTCTCTCTATGGCCGCCCTGTGCTGGAGCCGATGGTGGCTCAAGTCACCGCCGGTAGCCCGGCGGAAAAGGCCGGCATTTTGCCCGGCGATCGATTCGTCGCCGTCAACGGCAGCAAGGTTGAGACCTTCGCCGACGTCCAGCGCCTTGTGCAGGGTCGCGCCGGCGACTCGCTCACCTTCACCATGCTGCGCGATGGCAAGGAGATCACCGTCACCGCGACGCCGGAGTTGATGGAACAGCAGGACGCGCTGGGCAACAAGACCAAGGTGGCCGTCATCGGCGTGGTCAACAACAAGGAGCTCGGCCAGCCGAGGGTGATCACCTACAGTCCGATTGCCGCGCTCGGAGCGGCGGTTGAGCAGACGGGGCAGGCCATTCAGGGCACTGGCCACTTCCTGCAGCGTTTCGTTGTCGGCCGCGAGGACAAATGCCAGCTGGGCGGTCCGATCAAGATCGCCAAGATGTCGGGCCAGGCGGCCAAACTCGGCTTCGAATGGCTGGTGCAACTTGTTGCATTGCTGTCAGTCGGGATCGGAATTCTGAACCTTTTGCCGATTCCCCCCCTCGACGGCGGCCATCTCCTGTTCTACGCCATCGAAGCCGTTTTCCGACGTCCGGTATCGGAGCGGATGATGGAAATGGGGTACCGGGCCGGCCTCTTTCTGGTGCTGGGATTTATGGGCTTCGTTTTCTGGAACGATCTGTTTGGGTGCTGAAATCATGAAGAAATTCGGCTTCGGCACCGGCAATGTTGAGACGCCGTTTACCATGCACGGGGGTATGCGTGACGCGAAAGCCACGCATCAGGGTTAAGTAATTACAAATTAACCAGAAGCCTTGCGTGTAGGGAAAATCCGGTTAATACGGTAGGGGAAATTACCGCACGTCCGGTTTTCTCGCCGTGGGGACTTCGAGAAAAGGTACAAAAGCCCGATGAAGGCAGCATCCAAGTTTTTGAGCGCCGCGTCCGCGGTGGCTATGTCCGCCGCTCTGGTTGTGCCAGGCGCTCTTGCCGTGCAGTTCGTTGCCACATCTGCTGCGCAGGCGGCCGTTGTTTCGAGAGTCGAGGTCAGCGGCAACCAGCGTGTCGACGCCGACACCATCCGCAATTACATCTCGATCAAGCCCGGCAAGGCGTTTTCCAGCGCCGATATCGACGATGCGGTCAAGGCGCTGTTCGGCACCGGGCTGTTCTCGGACGTCCAGATCAACCAGGTCGGCTCGGCGCTGGTCGTCAAGGTGTCTGAATATCAGGTGGTCAACCAGGTCCTGTTCCAGGGCAACAAGAAGCTCAAGGACAACGCGCTGGCAATTGCGGTGCAGTTGAAGCCGCGCAGCACGTTCTCACAGGCAACGCTGGATTCCGACGTCGAGGCGGTAAAGGCCGCCTACAGGCGCATCGGTCGTGACGATGCCGCCGTGACCACGCAGATCATGGATCTCGGCGACAACCGCGTGAACGTCGTCTTCAACATCAACGAAGGTGGCCGCACCAAGATCGCCGCAGTCAATTTCGTCGGCAACAGCGCCTATTCGAGCCGTCGCCTGTCCGACGTCATCGCCACCAAGCGCTCGAGCATCCTGTCCTTTGTGCTGCGCGACGACGTCTATGACGAGGACAAGCTGCGCGCCGACCAGGAGACGCTGCGTCGCTTCTACTACAATCACGGCTATGCCGACTTCCAGGTGGTCTCCGCAGTCGGTGAACTCGACGACACCACCAATCAGTACACCGTCACCATCACCGTGCAGGAAGGCGACCGCTACACGTTCGGCGATGTCAGCGTCGAGAGCACCATTCCGGAAGTCGATTCGAAGTCGCTGGAATCGGTGGTCCAGACCCACAAGGGCGATGTCTACAACGCCAAGGATGTCGAGGACACGATCATCGCGCTGACCGAGAAAGTCGCGGGTTCGGGCTATGCCTTCGCCCAGGTGACGCCGCGCGGCGACCGCAACTTCGAGAACCACACCATTTCGGTCGTCTATACGATCGACCAGGGCACAAAGGCATATATCGAGCGCATCGAAATACGCGGCAACGATCGCACGCGCGACTATGTCATTCGCCGTGAATTCGACGTCAGCGAAGGTGACGCCTTCAACCAGGTTTTGATCCAGCGCGCGAAGAAGCGGCTGGAAGCGCTGGATTATTTTGAAAAAGTCGACATTTCGACTGTTCCGGGCTCCGAACCTGATCAGGTCGTGCTGGTGGTCGACGTGGTCGAGAAATCGACCGGCGAGTTCTCGGTCGGTGCCGGCTATTCGACCGGTGGCGAGACTGCAGGCCCGTCCGTCGAAGGATCGATCGCGGAGCGCAACTTCCTCGGTCGCGGCCAGTACATCAAGGTCTCGGCCGGCGGCGGCAAGAATTCGCGCGACTACAGCCTCTCCTTCACCGAGCCCTATTTCCTCGGACGCCGTATCGCAGCTGGCTTCGATATCTTCCAGCAGACCCGGAATTTCAGCAAATACGACAGCGAGACGCTGGGCGCGACAGTTCGGTTCGGTTTGCCGATCACCGACAATATCTCGACCCAGCTGGCGTACAATATCACCCAGGAGAAGTACAAGCTCGACGACGGTTGCGATGACACGCCTCACGATGGCGTTCCCGACGCCGACTGCGATATATCTCCTGCGATCGTCGAGGGAATTGACGAAAGCCCGTGGATCAAGTCATCGGTTAGCCTTGGGCTGGTCTACAACACCATCGACGACATGAAGAGCCCGCATGAAGGTATCTACGCCACCACGACGGTGGAAGTGGCTGGCCTTGGTGGTGATGCTAAATTCGTCAAGGTTACCGGTCGTGGCACTGTCTACCAGACCTTGTCCGAACAACTGGATCTGGTCGGCCTGATCTCAGGCGGCGCTGGCCATATTGCGGGCTATGGCGATAACGGCCTGCGTATCTTCGATCAGTTCCAGAGCAACGACCGCATGATCCGCGGCTTCGAGTATGGTGGTATTGGCCCTGCGGACATTAATACAGATGACCACCTAGGCGGCACTACTTATTTCAATGCCTCGGCGGAAGCCCAGTTCCCTGTGCCAGTCATCCCGGAAAGTTTCGGCCTGCGTGGCGCTGTGTTTGCAGATGCCGCCACACTATATGGCAGCGCGATTGACACCCCTGGTGTCACCCAAACCTCAACTGACATGAAGCTGCGCGCCTCGGTTGGTGTCGGCTTGTTGTGGTCGTCGCCTTTCGGCCCGATCCGCATCGACTATGCGATCCCGGTCAAGAAAGAGTCGACCGACGACGTGCAGGAATTCAACTTCGGCATGTCGAGCCGCTTCTGACGTTCGGGTAACGATGCTTCCGGGCCGTTGGGGTCCGGAAGAAACTGATCCGACCTAGCTGGATATTGCTTCTGGAATGACCGATCCGGTGTTCTTCGCGCCATCACGCCGGTATACGGCCGGCGAAGTCGCGAATCTGACCGGCGCGGCGCTAGTCGATTCCGACCTTGCCCACATATCGATCGACGCCTTGGCGCCAGCCAGTGAAGGCGCCGAGGGTGCGCTCGTTTTCGTCGACGGCAAGCGCAATTTCACGCTGATGCAGTCGCTGAAGGCGGCGGCCGTGCTGTGTCCCACCGAATTCGCCGCCAAGGCGCCGGCCGGCATCGCGGTTCTGGTCCATCCTCGACCGCAACAGGCTTTCGCCATGATCGGCCGGCTGCTGTTCCCGATGGCGGCCACTCCGGGACCGATGACCAGCGAAACCGGGGTCTCGCCGCAGGCTCATGTCGATGCCTCGGCGCATATCGAGGCCGGCGCGATCATCGAAGCCGGAGCGGTCATCGGCCCACGCGCTTCCATCGGCAGCGGAACGGTCATTGCGCCCCACGCCGTTATCGGCCCCTCCTGCCAGATCGGCCGCGATGGCTATATTGGTCCAGGCGTGAGCGTCCAGTATGCCCTCATCGGCAACCGCGTCATCATCCACGGTGGCGCCCGCATTGGCCAGGACGGGTTTGGCTTCGTCGGCGGTGCCAAAGGGCCGGAGCGTGTGCCGCAGATCGGCCGCGTCATCATCCAGGACGATGTCGAAATCGGCTCGAACACGACAGTCGATCGCGGCGCCATGTCGGATACAGTCATCGGCCAGGGCACCAAGATCGACAATCTGGTGCAGATCGCCCATAACGTTCGCATCGGCCGCAATTGCATTATAGCCGGGCTTTCGGGTATCTCCGGCTCCGTCGTCGTCGGCGATGGTGTCACCATGGGCGGCGGCGTTGGCCTTGCCGATCATTTGACCATAGGATCGGGGGCCAAGCTTGCGGCGAGAAGCGGGTTCATGAGCAACGTGCCGGCGGGCGAGATCTGGGGAGGCTATCCGGCGCAGCCGATGGCGGAAGCCATGCGCGAGATCGCCATGCTGCGCAAGCTCGCCAGGACGCGCAAGCAGGGCGAGGGGGGAAGTAGCTGAGATGGTGCCGGCGACGCTCGAAGCGGTCGATATATTGGGGTTGATGAAGCTTTTGCCGCATCGCTATCCCTTCCTGATGATCGACCGCATTGTCGAGATCGATGGCAACGACTCGGCCATCGGCATCAAGAACGTGACCATCAATGAGCCGCATTTCCAGGGCCATTTCCCGGACCAGCCGGTGATGCCGGGCGTGCTGATCGTCGAGGCCATGGCACAGACGGCCGGCGCGATCTGCATTCGCAGCCTCAACACAGAAAAGCCGTCACTGGTCTATTTCCTGACCATCGACAACGCGAAATTCCGCAAACCGGTCGTTCCGGGCGACCAGCTGAAGATCCACGTCAAGAAAATCAAAATGCGCGGCAACCTGCTCAAATTCGCCTGCGAGGCCATGGTGGAAGGCGCAAAGGCCGCCGAAGCCGAGATCTCGGCAATGATGGTTACCGGCTGACGGTTCGACATGCTCATGAAAATACAGACTTCAATCCATCCCTCGGCCGTTATCGAGGCCGGTGCCCAAATTGGCGAAGGCGCCTCCATCGGACCTTTCTGCTTTGTCGGCGCTGACGCCGTGATCGGTGACCGGGTCGAACTGGTCAGCCATGTCTCGGTGCTGGGTGCGACCACCATCGGCGCCGGGACCAAGGTCTATCCGATGGCGACACTGGGCGGGCCGCCACAAAACACCAAGCACAAAGGCGGCCGCACCACATTGGTTATCGGCCAGAACTGCACGATCCGCGAAGGCGCGACCATGCATCTCGGCACCGATTCCAGCCGTGGCGAGACGACCGTGGGGGACAACGGCAATTTCCTTGCCTATGCCCACATTGCTCATGACTGCGTCGTGGGCAACAACGCTACCTTCGCCAATGGGGCCACGCTGGGCGGCCATTGCGAGGTCGGCAACAATGTCTATATCGGTGGCCTGACGGCCGTTCATCAGTTTGTCCGTATCGGCGACAACGCCTTTCTCGGCGGCTGCTCGGCAATCGTTGGCGATGTCATCCCCTACGCCATTGCCGTCGGCAACCGCGCCAGCCTGCGCGGCCTCAACATCATCGGCCTGAAGCGCTCAGGCCTGTCGCGCGCTGAAATCCAGGTGCTGCGCAAGACTTACAAGACGATCTTCGACCGCTCCCGCACCGTCGGTGAAAACATCGAATTCGCCAAGGCCGAGTTCGCCTCGTCGCCGACCGCAATGAAAATCATCGATTTCATCACCAGTCGCGGCAAGCGGCACTATGCCGTCCCGTCGCTTAAAGGTGGCGCCGGCGACGATGCCGATGACGAAGACTGAGGCCAGCTCAACGGGCCTCGATCTCGCGCCGGACGCCAGGGTCGGCATCATTGCCGGCGGCGGCAGCCTGCCGGTCGAAGTTGCCGCCGGCCTGGCAGAGGCCGGACATCCGCCGGTCATTATCCTGGTCGAAGGCCAGGCCGACCGTCAGTCCGAGCTCACCGTCTATGAGCATGAAAGCCTCGCCCTGGAAGACATTGGCTCGCTGGTTGCGTTGCTGAGGCGACGACGGATCACCCATCTTGTGCTTGCCGGCGAGATCAGACGCAGGCCGCGGCTGGTCGACATGCGGCCGAGCCTTGGGCTACTCGCGCTGATACCCTCGGTCGCCATGGCGCTTGCGCGCGGCGATGACGGCCTGTTGAAGATATTGACCCGCGGCCTGGAGGCGCGCGGCATCAAGGTTGTCGGCGCGCATGAGGTCGTGCCCCGGCTTGTCGCGACCGAAGGGCCGCTGACCAAGGCCGTGCCGCGAAAATCTGACTGGCGAGATATCGAGGCGGCACATGCGGCGGCAAAGGCTATCGGCGCGCTCGACATCGGTCAGGCTGCCATCGCCATCGGTGGTCGCACTATTGCCCTGGAAGGCGTCGAGGGTACTCACGGACTGCTCGAGCGGACGCAGCAGCTGCGCGGCCATGGCAGGCTCGCCGGCAAGACGCGCGGTGTCCTGGTCAAATGTGCAAAGCCCGGCCAGGAACTGCGCGCAGATCTGCCGTCTATCGGTCCGCAGACGGTCGAGGCAGCACACGCCGCCGGGCTTGCCGGCATTGCCGTCGAGGCCGGCCGTTCGCTGATCCTCGAAGGTCCCGTCGTTCTCGCGCGCGCCAATGCACTTGGCCTGTTCGTGTATGGCCTGCCGGCCGTGGAGCCTGGCCATGGCAGCTGAGAAGCCGCTGAAGATCGCCATCGTCGCCGGCGAAGAGTCCGGTGACTTGTTGGGCGCCGACATCGTCCAGTCGCTGAAGCGCATGACCGGGCGCGATATCAGACTGGTCGGCATTGGCGGGCGGCATCTGCAGGCGCTCGGGCTGGTGCCGCTGTTCGACGGGGCCGAGATCGCGCTGATGGGGCTCAGCGCCATTCTACGCGACCTGCCGCGCCTGATGCGGCGCATCGGCCAGACGGCTAATGCCGTCGCTGCTGAGAAACCCGACTGTCTGATCACCATCGACAGCCCTGACTTTTCTTTGCGCGTGGCCAAAAAGGTCCGCGCTGCCGATCCTTCCATCCTGATCGTCCACTATGTCTGCCCGAGTGTCTGGGCGTGGCGGCCGGGCAGAGCGGTGGCGATGAAGCCCTATGTCGACCACATACTGTGCATCCTGCCTTTCGAGGTGAAGGAGCTCAGCCGCCTCGGCGGTCCGCCCGGAACCTATGTCGGACACCGCCTCACGCATGATCCGGGTGTGCTCAGCGCGGCAAGGGCGCAAGGCCAGCCGCGCGATTTCTCAGGGGACCGCGTCAAGACACTGCTTGTGCTGCCCGGATCGCGGCGCGGCGAGGTAAGCCGGCTTATCGATCCCTTCGGCCAGACGATCTCGGCGCTGCGCGCGCGCGGACACCGCCTGCGCCTGCTGTTGCCCACGGTGCCGCATGTCGCTGACCTGGTCAAAACATCGGTCGCGCGCTGGGATGAAAAGCCAGAGATCATCCTCGATGCCGAGCGCAAATGGCAGGCCTTCGGCAAGGCCGATGCGGCGCTGATTGCTTCGGGAACGGTATCGCTCGAACTGGCGCTGTCTGGTGTGCCGATGATCTCATGCTACCGGCTCGATCCGGTGATGCGCATGGTCCAGGGGCTGGTCACGGTGTGGAGCGCCACCTTGCCCAATCTGATCGCCGACCAGGCGATCGTGCCGGAGCACTACAACCAATATGTGCGAGCGCGCTATCTGGCGCGGCAGCTCGAGGCTCTGTTTTCAGACACAGCCTATCGCACCTGGCAAAAGGACGGTTTTGCCGAGGTTGCCAGGCGCATGGCCACTGACAAGCCCTCCGGCGATATCGCGGCGGAAGTCGTTCTCCGTCACATCAAGCTTCGTCACTCCAACTAAAAAGCGCCCTTGCGGGCGCTCTTTGCAGTGTCATGGCGAAGCCGCATGCGGCTTCGATTACCGCTTTGCGATCGGCACGTAGTCGCGTTCCGGCGCGCCGGTGTAGAGTTGGCGCGGGCGGCCGATCTTCTGGTGCGGATCCTCGATCATTTCCTTCCACTGCGCGATCCAGCCGACGGTGCGGGCGACCGCGAACAGCACGGTGAACATGGTGGTGGGGAAGCCCAGCGCCTTCAGCGTGATGCCGGAGTAGAAGTCGACGTTCGGATAGAGCTTCTTCTCGATGAAGTAGGAATCGGTCAGCGCGATCTTTTCCAGCTCCATGGCGATGTCGAGCAGCGGATCGTCCTTGATGCCAAGTTCGCCCAAGACTTCATGCGCCGTCTTCTGCATGATTTTCGCACGAGGATCGTAGTTCTTGTAGACGCGGTGGCCAAAGCCCATCAGCCGGAACGGATCGTTCTTGTCCTTGGCGCGGGCGATGAATTCCGGGATGTGGTCGACATGGCCGATCTCGCCCAGCATGTTGAGCGCCGCCTCGTTGGCGCCGCCATGCGCCGGGCCCCACAGGCAAGCAATGCCGGCGGCAATGCAGGCGAACGGGTTGGCGCCCGACGAACCGGCGAGACGCACCGTCGAGGTCGAGGCGTTCTGCTCGTGGTCGGCATGCAGGATGAAGATACGCTCCATGGCGCGCGCCAGCACCGGGTTGATCTTGTATTCCTCGCACGGCACGGCGAAGCACATGTGCAGGAAGTTGGCGGCGAAGTTCAGCTCGTTCTTCGGGTAAATGAAGGGCTGGCCGATATGGTATTTGTAGGCCATGGCCGCGATGGTCGGCATCTTGGCGATCAGCCGCATCGAGGCGACCATGCGCTGATACGGGTCCGAAATGTCGGTGGAGTCGTGATAGAAGGCCGACAGCGCGCCGACCACGCCGCACATCACAGCCATCGGATGCGCATCGCGGCGGAAGCCGGTGAAGAAGCGCGACATCTGCTCATGCACCATGGTGTGGCGCGTCACCCGGTAGTCGAAGTCGTCCTTCTGCGCCTTGGTCGGCAGTTCACCGTAGAGCAGCAGGTAGCAGACTTCGAGGAAGTCGCCATGCTCGGCCAGCTGGTCGATCGGATAGCCGCGGTGCAGCAGGATGCCAGCATCGCCGTCGATGAAGGTGATCGCCGACTCGCAGCTCGCCGTCGAGGTGAAGCCGGGGTCGTAGGTAAAGGCGCCGGTGGTGTTGTAGAGCGCACCGATGTCGATGACGTCAGGCCCGACCGAGCCGCTTCGCACCTTGAATTCGTGCGTCTTGCCGGCCAGTTCGAGCGTGGCAGTCGACGGGTGCGTCGTCTTGCTGCCGGTTTCCAGTTTTGTCGCAGCTTCGCTCATTCTCAAACTCCTTCATGTTCCTCATGCCGGCAAGGCAATTCCTGCTAACGACACGTCGAAATCACCGGAATGCGCGAACTCGCCACCGCATTTTGGGAGGTGCGTGCCAGATTGGGCCAGGGCCTAATGTTGCACTGCGAAACGCGCCTTTCAATGCCAATCTTCTTGGGCCAGTTCGCTCCTAATCGATTTGATCGCCAATCCGCGCCAGGCTTTCCTCGCGGCCGAGCACGGCAAGCACGTCGAAAACGCCGGGCGAGGTGCTGCGGCCGGTAAGGGCTGCTCTCAGTGGCTGGGCCACGGCGCCAAGCTTGTGGCCGCCAGCCGTCGCGAACTCGCGCACCGCGGCTTCCGCAGCAGCGGCCGTCCATTCGCCCGAAACCGTCTGCAAAGCCGCGTGTGCGCCACGCAGGATCGCCCGCGCGTCGGCATTGAGCAGTGCGGCCGCCTTCTCGTCGATCGGCAGCGGCCGCTCGACGAACAGGAAGCCGGCGCCATCGGCCAGCTCGACCAGTGTCTTGGCGCGCTCCTTCAGACCGGGCAGGGCGGCCAGCAGTTGCGCCTTCCTGGTGTCGTCGAGGCGGGCGGCCAGCGCCGGGCCGCCTTCGAGATAGGGAAGAGTGGCGACGAAGATGTCGAGAAGTGCCTGATCATCCATCTTGCGCATATGCACGCCGTTCAGCGCGTCGAGCTTGGCGAAGTCGAAGCGCGCCGCACCCTTGTTGACGTCGCCGATGTCGAACCATGAGATCATGTCCTTGATCGACATCACCTCGTCGTCGCCATGGCTCCAGCCGAGGCGGGCGAGATAATTGAGCAGCGCCTCGGGCAGATAACCCATGGCGCGGTAGGCCTCGACGCCGAGCGCGCCATGCCGCTTCGACAGCTTGGCGCCGTCGGCGCCGTGGATCAGCGGGATGTGCGACATGGACGGCACCTCCCAGCCCATGGCGTTGTAAATCACTGTCTGGCGCGCGGCATTGGTCAGATGGTCGTCGCCACGAATGATGTGGGTGACGCCCATGTCGTGGTCGTCGACGACGACGGCATGCATGTAGGTCGGGACACCATCCGAACGCAGGATGATGAAATCGTCGAGATCCTTGTTGGGAAAGCGCACCTCGCCCTGCACGCGGTCATGCACCACAGTCTCGCCCTCGGTCGGCGCCTTGATGCGGATAGCGCCCTTGACGCCGGCAGGCGCCTCGGAGGGGTCGCGGTCGCGCCAAGCACCATTGTAGCGTGGCGGCAGGCTCTTGGCGCGTGCCGCCTCGCGCATCGCCTCGAGCTCGGCGGGAGTCTCGTAGGCGTAGTAGGCCTTGCCCAGGCGCACCAACTCCTCGGCCACCTCGCGGTGGCGCGGCGCACGCTCGAACTGCGAGACGGCCTCGCCGTCCCAGGACAGGCCGAGCCAGGTCAGCCCATCGAGAATGGCCTGGGTTGCCGCTTCCGTGGAACGTTCGCGGTCGGTGTCCTCGATACGCAGCAGCATCGTGCCGTCAGTGTGCTTGGCATACAGCCAGTTGAACAGCGCGGTGCGCGCGCCACCGATATGCAGGTAGCCGGTGGGCGAGGGGGCAAAACGGGTGACCACCCTGTTGGACATGGCAATTTTGCTGGACATGGCAATTCTCGGGCAAGGCTAGAAAAAGGGGGCGTGATCGCGCGGACTTTCGCGCTTTGCGCGTTCATGTAGCATAGGGGGTCTAGGGCGCAAGGGGCAGACCCGATGGCTGGACGTGGCCGGGGCGAGGATCAAGGCGAGGGCGCTGCGACAAGCGTCAACGAACGCTCCCTATTTGCCGACAGTCCCTATGCCGAGCCGATGCCCGTCGCGCTGCCCGAGACGCGACCTGGTCTCCGACCTTTGTCTCCGGGTGACACTGCGTCGGCGTCGGTCGACGCCGTGCCCGGGTCCGCCATTCGTCTGCGCAGGCTGCTACGCCGATCGACATGGCCAGCAATCCGCCGCAGCGTTGCCATGGCCGCCGTCACCGAACTCGACCGTGGCGTTGCCTTTCTGCTGGTGCCGGTTTTCCTGGCGGCCGGCGTCATCATTTATTTCTCGCTGGCCAGCGAGCCAGGCTTTGCCCAGCCAATCGCGATTGTGCTGCTAACGGCCTGTTGCGCAGCCGTCGCCCGGTCCTGGCCGAAGACGCATCTGCTCTGCATGGCAGCGATGCTGTGTGCGCTCGGCGTGGTCGCCGCCAAAGTCGAAACCTGGCGCGCCGGAACGCAGATGCTCGGCTCCGAGATCCAGACACGACTGACCGGACGCGTCGTCAGTCTCGAGCAGATGGAGAACGGCCGCGTCAGGCTGACGCTCGACGTTATTTCCACCGCTCACCCAAAGCTGCGCTACGCGCCAGAGCGGGTCAGGCTCTCGGCGCGCACCGTTCCCGCCGATATGACCGCCGGCTCCCTGATCACCGGCTATGCCAGGCTGTTGCCGCCGACCGGTCCGGTGCGGCCGGAGAGCTACGATTTCTCCTTCGACAGCTATTTCACCGGGATCGGCGGCAGCGGCTTCTTTCTCGGTAATCCGAAAACCATTGCTTCGCAGGGCCTGCCGCCGCTGACCGCACGGCTCTCGTCGGCAATCGAGAATGCGCGCGAAAACATTGCCGACCATATCAGGGGCAAGATCGGCGGCGCCGAAGGCGAGATTGCCGCGGCGCTCATGGTCGGTGTGCGCGCCGGCATTCCGGACGAGGTCAACGAGGCGATGCGGCGCACCGGCATCTACCACATCATCTCCATTTCCGGCCTGCACATGGCGCTGGTCGCCGGCACCATCATGGCATTGCTGCGTGGCGCCTTTGCGCTGTTTCCGGATTTCTCCTCGCGCCGGCCGGTGAAGAAATATGCGGCGGCGGCAGCGCTTGTCTCCATTGCCGCCTATCTCGTCATCTCAGGCATTGTTGTCGCTGCCGAGCGCAGCTTCATCATGCTGGCGGTCATGCTGGTCGCGGTGCTGTTCGATCGTGCAGCGCTCACCATGCGCAATCTGGCGATCTCGGCCATCGCCGTCATCTTGGTGTCGCCGCATGAGGTTGTCGGCCCGAGTTTCCAGATGTCGTTCGCCGCCACCGCCGCCCTAGTCGGCGCCTATGCCGGCTGGGCTGACTACCGCGCCGACAAGGTGAGAACGCCGCCCGCAAGGCGCTCGTTCGTCGGCTTCCTGTCGCGAAAATTCGTGCTGGCCATGGGCGGTCTCGCCATGACATCGATCATCGCAGGCAGCGCCACTTTGCTGTTTGCCATCTGGCATTTCCAGCGTGTGTCGCCGCTCAGTCTGCTCGCCAATCTGGCGGTGATGCCGATCGTCTCGCTGGTCGTCATGCCGTTTGCGGTGCTCAGCGCGCTGGCCATGCCGTTCGGCGCCGATGGGCCGTTCCTCTATGTCATGGGCAAGGGGCTGACGACGATGATCGCCATCTCCGCCTGGATTTCTCAGCGCTCGCCGGTCGATGCCGTCGGGCTGATCTCCATCCGCTCGGTGCTGCTGGTAGCGGTCGCCCTCGTCATCGCCACCATGGCCACCACCTGGCTGAGGCTGGCGGCCGTTCCTTTCGCGCTGGCCGGCCTGTTGACTGTGCCGCAGGTGCGCACGCCCGATGTGCTTATCTCGGAGGATGCGCATCTGGTGGCATTGCCGATCGGCGGCGGCGAACTCGCGCTCAACCGGGAACGCTCGAACGAATTCACCACCGATAATTGGAAACGGGCATTGAGAGCCGAAACCATTATCCCGCCTGAGATTTTCGAGGCAACGGACACGCGGTTCGATCTAGACCCGCTCGACCTGCCGCCAGGCTCGCCCTTCTATTGCACAGGCAATCTCTGCATTGCCCGGCACCCCGCCGGAGCCATCATCGCGCTGGCAAAAGACCGCAACACAGCGCGGCCAGCCTGCGCTTTCGCGAGCCTGATCGTCATCGACGACGCCACCGCCTACAATCCGTGCCGCGACCCGCTGGTGCTGGTCCTGACCAAGAAGCAACTTGCCCGCGATGGTAGTGCCGCCGTCTTCTTCGACCCACAATCGGCCGCGACAGCGCCAACCATCCGCTTCGCCGTCGACAAGCCCTATCGTCCCTGGCACGAGCAACGCCGCTTCTCACGCGAAGCGCGTGGAATGCCGCCTTACAAGCAGCCCGAGAAGTACAAACCTAAACCGGCTCAGTAGCGCCTGATCAGCCCAACCAGCTTGCCCTGCACCTTGACCCTGTCCGGCCCGAAGATGCGGGTTTCGTAGGCCGGGTTGGCGGCTTCCAGCGCGATCGAGGCGCCCTTGCGGCGGAAGCGCTTCAGCGTCGCTTCCTCTTCATCGACCAGCGCCACCACGATCTCGCCGGGGCTCGCCGTATCGGCATTGCGAATGATCACCGTGTCGCCGTCGAAAATGCCGGCCTCGATCATCGAGTCACCCTTGACCTCGAGCGCGTAGTGTTCGCCGCCCATGATCATGTCCGGCGGCACCGAGATCGAATGGGTCTGGTGTTGGATGGCGTCGATCGGCACACCGGCGGCGATGCGGCCCATCACCGGGATCGACACCGCGGAAACCGCGTCGTCATTGCCGGCCGACATCGAACGAGAAGAGGAGGCCGGTTTGATCTGGCGGCCGAGACCGCCTTGCCCCTGACCACCTTGACCGAGACTGCCCTGGATGACGCTCGGCGAAAACTTCTTCGCCGCGTTGAGGCCGGGCGCGATCGAGTCGGGCAGCCGCAGCACTTCCAATGCTCGAGCCCGGTTCGGCAGCCGGCGAATGAAGCCGCGCTCCTCCAGCGCCGTGATCAGGCGATGGATACCGGACTTCGAGGCAAGGTCGAGCGCCTCCTTCATCTCGTCGAAAGACGGCGGGATTCCGCTCTCCTTCAGGCGTTCATGGATGAACATCAGGAGTTCATGTTGTTTGCGCGTCAGCATCGCGGCCCCCACGGGTTCTGAAACCAGAATCGGAAAAAACAAACCCAGAACAAACACTATCTGTTCCAGTTGTGTTCCGCAACCTTTTAAAGTTTAATGAATGTGTTGACGTTTTGTTCAGCGTAACATCAGGACGCTGCAGGCGGCACCCGCGGCGGCGGCAGGAGCGAAGGGCTCGCGCACGATCAAGCCGTTGGCGTCGGCCAGCATTCTCAACATCGAGGAATCCTGGATGCCGAACGGCGTCGCCACCCGTGCGCCGGTTTCTTCGCTCACCACGGCGCGCACATAGTCCTGCCTCAGATCATTGGCCGGCATCGCGGCGCCAAGTTGCGCCGGACGGATATCCTGCCGATGGACGCGGCCGCCGAGCTGCGCCAAAAGCGGCTTCAAAAACAGCTGCGAACAGACCAGGCTCGCCACCGGATTGCCGGGCAGGCCGATGCACCTGATGTCGCCGAGCCGCCCGAACATCAGCGGCTTGCCGGGGCGCATGGCGAGTTTCCAGAAATCGAGCTTCATGCCTTCGCCGGTCAGCACGTCATGCACGAGGTCGTGGTCGCCGACCGAAGCGCCACCGAGCGTGACGATGACGTCGGCCTTTGCCGCGACAGCCTTGCGCACCAGCGCCGCTATGTCGGCCTTGCGATCTGCCGCGATGCCGAGATCAAGCGCTTTGGCGCCGACAGACTGCGCGGCGGCCACAACACCGTAAGCGTTGGAGGAGATAATCTGATCCGGACCGGGGTCACGCCCCGGCGGCAGCAATTCGTCGCCGGTGGCGATGATCGCGACCAGAGGTCGGCGCACGACGTTGAGCATCGGATGATTGGCCGACGCCGCAAGCGACAATGCGGCCGGATCGAGCACGCGACCTTTTTGCAGGAGCAGGTCGCCTTGCGAGAAATCCAGTCCACGGCGGCGGATGTTACGGTCTTTCGCGGTCGGCTCGGTGACCTCGATATGGCCATTGCCAAGGTCGCGGACATTCTCCTGGATGACGATCGTGTCGGCACCTTCGGGCACCGGCGCGCCGGTGAAAATGCGGACAGCCTCCGCCCTGCCGACCGAGCCGTCAAAGCCGCGCCCTGCGGGCGCCATGCCGATCACCGAAAGCCGCGCCGGGGCGGACGCCACATCCTGCGCCCGCGCGGCATAGCCGTCCATGGCGGAGGCGTTGAAAGGCGGCTGGGTGCGTAGCGCCACGACAGGCTCCGCCAGCACCCGGCCGGCAGCATCCGCCAGCGCGATGCTTTCACCCGGCAGCGGCACAGCGCCTTCCAGCAGGCGCTTCAGCGCCTCGGCCACGGGAACCAGCGCCATCAGGCGCCCGCCTTGTAGTCGCCGGACTTGCCGCCGGTCTTTTCCACCAGCCTTATGCCGGAAATCACCATGGCGCGATCGGCCGCCTTGGCCATGTCGTAAATGGTCAGGCATGCCACCGAGGCAGCGGTCAGCGCCTCCATTTCGACCCCGGTCTTGCCGGTGACGCGGGCCAGTGCCGTGACCCTGAGGCCAGGCAGCGCCGCGTCCGGCTCGATGTCGACCGACACCTTGGTCAACAGCAGAGGATGGCAGAGCGGGATCAGCTCATGCGTCTTCTTGGCCGCCATGATGCCGGCGATGCGTGCTGTGCCCAGCACGTCGCCCTTCTTGGCGTCACCGTCGAGGATCATTTTCAGGGTTTCCGGCCGCATCGAGACAAAACCCTCGGCAATCGCCGTGCGCGTCGTCTCCGCCTTGTCGCCGACATCGACCATGTTGGCCTCGCCCTTGGCGCCGAGATGGGTGAGGGCGGCTGGCATCCTCAGACGGCCTCTGCCGGCGTCTTGCCCGTCAGAAGCAGGCGCGTTGCCGCCGCCACATCCTCTTGCCGCATCAGGCTTTCGCCGACAAGGAAGGTTTCGATGCCGGCCTTTTGCATCCTGAGGCAATCGTCATGCGTGAAAATACCGCTCTCGCTGACCAGCAAGCGGTCGCCCGGCACCATCGACGCCAGCCGCTCGGAGGTTTCCAGGCTGGTTTCGAACGTTCTAAGATTGCGGTTATTGATGCCGATCAGCCGCGACGAGAGTTTTACCGCGCGCTCGGTCTCGGCTTCGTCATGCACCTCGATCAGCGCATCCATGCCGAGTTCGAATGCGGTCGCTTCCAATTCGCTCGCCAAGGCATCGTCGACGCTGGCCATGATGATCAGGATGGCGTCGGCGCCCCAGGCGCGGGCCTCGTAGACCTGGTAGGGGTCAAACAGGAAATCCTTGCGCAGCGCGGGCAGCGACACCGCCTTGCGGGCGTTGGTTAGAAATTCCGGCGCGCCCTGGAAAGACGGCGCATCGGTCAGCACCGAAAGACAGGCAGCGCCGCCTTTCTCATAGGCCTGCGCCAGCGCTGGCGGGTCGAAATCGGCACGGATCAACCCTTTGGAAGGGCTCGCCTTCTTGATTTCGGCGATCAGGGCAAAGTTGCCGGATCGGCGCTTCGCCTCGAGCGCCGCGAGAAAGCCGCGCGGCGCGTCGGCGTCCTTGGCCCGTGCCTTGATCTCGGCCAGCGGTATCAGCGCCTTTGCCGCCGCGATCTCGTCGCGCTTGTAGGCCTCGATCTTGCGCAGAATGTCAGCCACGGGCCTATCCGTTCGAAATCTCGACCAGCCTGTCGAGCACGCCTAGCGCCCGGCCGCTGTCGATGGCTTGTGCCGCCGCCGCCATGCCGTCGGCAAGCGTTGTTGCCTTGCCCGCCACCACCATGCCGGCACCGGCATTCATCAGCACCGTGTCGCGATAGGCGCCGGCGGCGCCGCCCAGCATGTCGCGCAAAGCCTGGGCGTTGTACGCGGCGTCTCCGCCGCGCAACTCGTCCTTGGTGTGGCGCTGCAAACCGACTGCTTCCGGGGTCAGCGTAAAGTGGCGGATCTCGCCACCGGCCAGTTCGGCAACCTGCGTTTCGCCGGTGGTGGTGATCTCGTCATAGCCGTCGCCATGGACGACCCATGCATGCTCTGTACCCAGCGCCTTCAACGTCTCGGCCACCGGCACGATCCATTCCGGCAGGAACACGCCGACCATCTGGCGGCTTACGCCGGCCGGATTGGACAGCGGTCCGAGCAGGTTGAAGATTGTGCGGGTGCCGAGCTCCACGCGCGTCGGGCCGACATGCTTCATCGCCGGATGATGCGCCGGCGCGAACATGAAGCCGACGCCCGCCTCATGGATGCAGCGGCCGATCGTCTCCGGCGGGATATCGATCTTGACGCCGAGGGCGACCAGCACGTCGGCGGCGCCCGTCAGCGACGACAGGCCGCGATTGCCATGCTTGGCCACCGGCACGCCGCAACCGGCGACGACGAAGGCCGAAGCCGTCGAGATGTTGACCGAATGGGAGTTGTCGCCGCCGGTGCCGACGATGTCGATGGCGCCTTCAGGGGCTTCGACGCGCAGCATCTTGGCGCGCATGGTGGCAACGGCGCCGGAGATCTCGCTCACCGTCTCGCCACGCACGCGCAGCGCCATCAGGAAGCCGCCGATCTGGCCCGGCGTCGCGTCGCCCGACATGATGATGTCGAAGGCTTCGCGCGCTTCGTCGAAGGTAAGCGCGGTCCCGCTAGCGACCTTGGCGATATGGATCTTGAGGGCGCTCATCGGGCCAAAACGTTCATTGGGCTACGGCTTGGGCAACGGCGGCCTGGTCGATGCTGACGGCGTATTGCGTCTGCAATTGCGCCACCAACTGGTCGAGCAGATCGTCGGACATGCCTTGCGTGAAGGATTTCTGGGCGTCGTCGGGCACCGAACTGGCGTCGGCTCCGGCCGGCTCGAACACTTCGGCCACCTTGAACAGAATCTGGCCTTCGCCGGTGGGCGAGGGGATCAGCCCGGTGCCGCCTTCGCCGACGCCGAACATCGCTGCAGCGCCGTCCTTGCCGAAATCGACGTCGTCGGCCTCGCGCTTCACGCCGCGCTTGGTCTGCTTTTCGAGCTTCAGTTCGCCGGCGATGACGTCGAGCGTGGTGCCGGCCTTGAGGCGTTTGTCGAGTTCGTCTGCCTTCGCGGTCAGCCGCTTGGTCGTTTCCTCGGTCGTCCAGTCGGCCACCACCCTCTGGCGAACCTCGTCGAGCGTGCGGTCGCGAGCCGGCGTAATCGATGTCAGCTCGTAGAACACGAAGCCATTGTTGGTCGTGGTCAGGGCTTCATTCTCGGTGTTGGGCTCAGCCTCGAACACCGCCTTGATCAGGTCAGGCGATGCCGGCAGGTCCTTGATGATGGTCCCGTCCGGCTTGAGGCCGGTGCGGTCGATGGCCTCGACGGTGACGTCCTTGAGCTTCAGTTTGGCGGCGGCTTCGGCGAGCGTGCTGCCGGCGGCGCGGGTGTCTTCGTAGTTGTCGTGCACGTCGAGCAGGATGCGGCTTGCTTCGCCCAGCGCCAGATCCTTGCGGATCTGGTCAGACACTTCGGCCAGCGGCTTCACCACTTCCGGCTTGATCTCGGTGACGCGCAAAAGCACCGGACCGAACGTGCCCTGGACGACCGGGCTGACTTCGTTGACGGCAAGCGCGAATGCGGCATCGGCGACCGCCTTGTCGCTGATCTTGTCCTTGGAGAGCGTGCCAAGCAGCGTATCGGCCTGGGTCTTTCCTTGCGCGGTGACGATCTTGTCGAAGGTAGCGCCCGTCTTCAGCGAATCGGACGCGGCCTTGGCGGCGTCCAGCGTCGGAAACACCAGCTGTTCGATGGTGCGCATTTCCGGCGTGGTGTAGCGCCCCTTGTTCTTGTTGTAGTCGTCGCTGACCTGCTGGTCGGTCACGGCGCTGATATCCATGATGTCTTCAGGCTCGAGCCGGACGTAGGAGAATTTGCGGTATTCCGGCGCCGCGTAGGTTTTCTTGTTGGTCTCGAAATAGGCCTGAAGCACGCTGTCGGATGGAGCCTGGATCGGCTCGACCAGCGCCTTCGGCAAGGTCAAATAGTCGATGGTGCGGTCTTCGCCGCGATAGAGCGCGACCGCCTTGAAGAAGGTGTCCGGCGCCTTGAGGCCGTCCGAAACCGCCTCGACGATCTGCTGGCGCACCGCCACCTGAGCCCGGTTCTTCAGATAGTCCTCCGGCCGCATGCCGAGTTCGCGCAGCCGGGATTCGAACAGCCGGCGGTCGAACTGGCCATTCGGGCCCTGGAAGGCAGGTTCCTGGCGCGTCAGTTCGGCCAGCCTGTCCTTGGAGAAGCCAAGTCCGAGCTTGCGCGCCTGTTCGTCGAGGACGGCGCCCGACACCAGCTGCGCCAGCACCTGGTTGTCGATGCCATAGGCCCTGGCCTGCTCGCGGCTGATGCGCTGGCCGATCTGCTGTTGCAGCATGTTGATCTGGCGATCGTAGGCGAGGCGGTATTCGGTGATCGACACGGTGGTGCTGCCGGCGGTGATGACAGCGTGATGTCCGGCCAGGAAGCCGCCCGCCATGCGGGTGGTGACACCCCAGGCAAGGAAACTCAACACCAGCAGTGACAGCAGCGCTTTCGCGACCCAGGTCCCTGCCGCGCTTCTCAATATACCAAGCATTGTTACTTCCGATTTTTGCGCAGTTTTGCGTGCGCCCGAGTCTGAAACAAGCGCAATAGCGCCCTTCCGGCTCACTGTCGATTGCTTTGTGGCCTGATTTTGGTAGGGAGGGCGAGACCCCAATGTCGCCCGGAGAACCAGATCCCATGACGCCAGGAATTCGACCGCTTGTTGCCGGCAACTGGAAAATGAACGGCACCAGCGCCTCGCTGAACGAGCTCAGGATGATCGGCAACGGCTTCATGAGCGGGCTCGATGCCGAGACCGAAGCATTGGTCTGCGTGCCGGCGACCTTGCTGTCGCGCGCGGCCGAAATCCTGTCGCGCACGCCGGTGCGGGCCGGTGGCGAGGATTGCCACATTAAGGAGAGCGGCGCTTTCACCGGCTGTGTCTCGGCCGAGATGCTGAAGGATGCCGGCGCCAGCCACGTCATTGTCGGCCATTCCGAATGCCGCGAACAGCGCGGCGAGGACGATGCGACTGTCCAGGCCAAGGCGTCTGCCGCATGGCGCGCCGGGCTTGTGGCCATCATCTGCATCGGCGAGACCAAGGCCGAGCGCGAAGCGGGCGCCGCGCTCGACGTCTTGGCGCGCCAGGTCGCCGGCTCGGTGCCGCCTAGCGCAACGCCGGCCAACACCGTCATCGCCTACGAACCGGTATGGGCGATCGGCACCGGCCTGACGCCGACCGCCGACGACGTGGCCGAGGCGCATGCGCATATCCGCGAAAAACTGTCGGAGGGACTCGGCGCCTCAGCGGCCGGCAAGATCCGCATCCTCTATGGCGGCTCGGTCAAGCCGTCCAATGCGGTCGAGCTGCTCGGCGTCAAAAACGTCGACGGCGCGCTCGTCGGCGGCGCAAGCCTGAAGGCGGCGGATTTTCTCGCCATCGCCGAAGCCTACCAGAATATCGCGTAGGCCCCGAAATTTCGTTGCAGACCAGTTCCGTCGCCGACTTATGAAACGCCGCGCCGCGGCCGAAATCGTTGTAAAGGGCGCATTGCTTCCCATATTCCGGCCACGGGCTTGGAAATGCCGTTAAAGCATTGTATGGAGCCGCCTCCAAATCACCGGCCCTGATCGCCAGGGAGCGGCAGGGCTTGCCAGGATAAAATATGGAAACCGTACTGATCGTCATCCACCTCATGGTCGTGCTCGCCCTTGTCGGCGTGGTGCTGCTGCAGCGCTCCGAAGGCGGTGGTCTCGGCATTGGCGGCGGTTCCGGTTTCATGACCGCGCGCGGTGCGGCCAATGCACTGACGCGGGCGACGGCGATCCTGGCCGCGGCTTTCTTCGTGACGTCGCTGACACTCTCGATCGTTGCCCGCTATGGCGAAAAGCCGATCGACATTCTCGACCGCGTGCCGGCCGACAGCGGCAACGGCGTGCTCAACCAGTTGCCCGGCACGACGGCGCCGACGCCACCTGCCGGCACCACCGCACCGGCTGCGCCTTCGGGCAATGGCGCCGCCACGACGGCTCCTGCTACAGCCCCGGCGACGGCTCCGGCCCCAGCTCCTGCGACCGATTCGGCCACGCCGCCGGCTGCCAACGGCGTCACCTTGCCGGTCACGCCGCAGGTTCCAAACCAGTAGTTGGATGGGGTCAAGTGCCGCGATCTGTTGTTGTTTCAACACAGTCGCGGCAAATGCACTTGATCACGAAGATTCGACCATGCGTTCCGCTTGAGGCCGCTCCGGCACTTCGATTATAGATTGCGCGCGGCACTTTCTGCGCCCTTGGGGGGCGCCGGGCGACGCCGTGGGCAACAAGCACTGAACGATCGGATCTTCGCTATGCAGCTTCGCAGCTTCATTTTCATGGGGTTTTGTGCCGTATTCGGCATGAGCTCCGCGGCCTTCGCCGGCACTCCGGCAATGACCTCACCGCAGGCGGTTGGCAAAACCGCTGTCATCAACGTCGCCGCCAAGAGCGATGCGGCGCAGCTGAAGCTTCTCAAAAAGAAGAAAAACCCGAGCTCGGATGATCTGGCTCAGATCAGCAAGCTCGAAGACAAGATCGCCGCCGACAAGGCGGCAGCCGGCGCCAAGGCGCTCGAAGCCCGCAAGCTGGCCATGCGCGAGGCGGCGAAAGCCAAGGCCGACGCCCAGCGCCAGGCCTTCCTGGCCAGTAAGGGCAAGCCGATCGTGGTCGCCGACGCCAAGCCGGGCAAGAAGATCACCAAGATCATTACGCCAGTTGACCCGATTGCGCCGATCGAGCCGATCCAGTCGGCCGAGCCGCTTCCGGCCGAGGCGATGAACGTCGCGCTGACCGGCAACAATGGCGAATTGCGTAGCGAGGCCCCGGGCCAGAAGCCGAGGAGCAGTGGGCTCTTCGCCGGCCTGTTCGGCGGCACATCGTCTGCCTCCTCGATTGCCTATCTTCCCGAGACGCGCGCTCTCGACCAGGCTCTCGCCAAGCGCGAGGCCAAGAAGCAGTTCAAGGTGAAGCCGGAATTCGTGCCGCAGGACGTCGAATTCACCGGTTATGAGCCGGGCACCATCGTCATCGATACCAGCGCCCGCCGCCTCTACCTCGTCGAATCGGCTTTCACCGCCCGCCGCTATGCCATTGCGGTCGGCCGCGAAGGCCTGCAGTTCAAGGGTACGGTTGCGGTTGGCGACAAGCAGGAATGGCCGCGCTGGATCCCGACGCTGGACATGCAGAAGCGCGAGCCCAAGCACTATGGCCAGTACAAGGACGGCATGCCCGGCGGCGGTCAGAACCCGCTCGGCGCCCGCGCCATCTATCTCTATGACGGCAAGAAGGACACGCATCTGCGCATCCACGGCACCATCGCGCCGCAGTCGATCGGAACCAGCGCCTCCAATGGCTGCTTCCGCATGATCAACGAGCACGTCATGGACCTCTACAGCCGCGTCCGGGTCGGCACCAAGGTCGTCATCATCTGACGTTCTCCCAATTCTGCCGAAAGGGCCGGCTTCTGCCGGCCCTTTTGTTTTGACCAAGAACTACAGTCTCGAACCTCGGGACTATCGCGCCTTCTCTGGAAAAAGCCTCAGCGGCGGTTTTTTCTCTGGCGGAATCAATTCGGCCGCGTTAAGCGATGACTCCCATGGCGCGATATGTATTCATCACAGGCGGCGTGGTTTCCTCACTTGGAAAAGGCATTGCCGCAGCGGCCCTTGGGGCTCTCTTGCAGGCGCGAGGCTATCGCGCACGCATCAAAAAGCTCGATCCCTATCTCAATGTCGATCCCGGCACGATGTCGCCTTACCAGCATGGCGAGGTCTTCGTCACCGATGACGGTGCCGAGACCGACCTCGATCTTGGCCATTACGAGCGCTTCACCGGCCGCTCGGCCAACCAGCAGGACAACATCACCACCGGCCGCATCTACAAGAACATCATCGAGCGCGAGCGGCGCGGCGACTATCTCGGCGCGACTGTGCAGGTCATTCCGCACGTCACCGACGAGATCAAGCATTTCGTCCTCGACGGCAATGACGACTATGATTTCGTGCTGTGCGAGATCGGCGGCACGGTCGGCGATATCGAGGCAATGCCTTTCCTGGAGGCGATCCGCCAGCTCGGCAACGACCTGCCGCGCAACAACGCCGTCTATGTCCATCTGACCTTGATGCCCTACATCCCGACGGCCGGCGAACTGAAAACCAAGCCGACCCAGCATTCGGTCAAGGAACTGCGCGGCATCGGCATTGCGCCCGACATCCTGCTGGTCCGAGCCGACCGCGCCATCCCCAAGGAAGAGCGCAGAAAGCTGTCGCTGTTCTGCAACGTCAGGGAAAGCGCCGTCATCCAGGCGCTCGACGTGCCGCACATTTACGACGTGCCGATGGCCTATCACAAGGAGGGGCTTGATTCGGAAGTGCTGGCCGCCTTCGGCATCGACCCGGCGCCCAAGCCGCGCATGGAGCCCTGGCAGGCGGTGTCCAACCGCATCCACAATCCGGAAGGCGAGGTCACCATTGCTGTCGTCGGCAAATATACCGGCCTCAAGGACGCCTACAAATCGCTGATCGAGGCGCTGTCGCATGGCGGCATGGCCAACCGCGTCAAGGTCAAGCTGGACTGGATCGAAAGCGAGATCTTCGAGAAGGAAGACCCGACGCCGTGGCTGGAAAAGGTGCATGGCATCCTGGTCCCCGGCGGCTTCGGCGAGCGCGGCTCGGAAGGCAAGATCCTGGCGGCGAAATTCGCCCGCGAGCGCAAGGTGCCGTATTTCGGCATCTGCTTCGGCATGCAAATGGCCTGCATCGAGGCGGCGCGGTCGCTGGCCGGCGTCGAGCATGCCTCGTCGACCGAATTCGGCCCGACCGACGAGCCGGTCGTCGGCCTGATGACCGAATGGCTGAAGGGCAACATGCTGGAAAAGCGTCGCGAAACCGGCGATCTCGGCGGCACCATGCGGCTCGGCGCCTATCAGGCAGAGCTCACCAAGGGTTCGAAGATCGCTGAGATCTACGGCGATACCCAGATTTCCGAGCGCCACCGCCACCGCTACGAGGTCAATGTCGACTACAAGGAGCGGCTGGAAGATTGCGGCCTGGTGTTTGCCGGCATGTCGCCCGACGGCGTGCTGCCGGAGACGGTCGAATACCCCGACCATCCCTGGTTCATCGGTGTGCAATATCACCCGGAACTGAAGAGCCGGCCGCTTGAGCCGCATCCGCTGTTTGCCAGCTTCATCTCGGCTGCGGTGGACCAGTCGCGGCTGGTCTAGCTGCCTGCGGGTTTAGCAGCTAATGCAAACCTATGTCGCGCTGCTCTACAGCATCATCCTCGGCGAAGGCCGCCGGGTCGTCATGTCCGACCTCAAGGCGATGGCCGAAGGCCTCGGGTTGAAGAATCCTCGCACCTTGGTGGCGACCGGCAATCTGGTCTTCGAGGCGCGGGCGACGGATATCGCCAAGCTGGAACAGCGGCTGGAAACGGCCTTCGAAAAAACCTTCGGCCGCCATGTCGTCATCATCGTGCGCACGGCCGAGGACTGGCTGAAGCTCGCCGCCGGCAATCCGTTCCCGGTCGAGTCGGCCGAAACTGGCGATCAGGTGGCGGTGCGGGTGATGCGCGAGCCTGCGCCCGCCGATGGGGTCGCAGCGCTCCAGGCCTATGCCGCCGAGGATGAGAAGGTGGCTTCGGTCGACGGCGACATCTGGGTCGTCTTTTCGCGCGAGCGGCCAAGCTCGCGCCTGCTTGCGGCGATGAACCACAAGCGCATGGGCATCGGCACGTCGCGCAACTGGAACACAGTGCGTCGGCTCGCAGAAATGTTAGGGCAGTAGGGCAGTAGGGCAGTAGGGCAGTAGGGCAGTAGGGCAGTAGGGCAGTAGGGCTCCTATTTCCCTACTCCCTTACTGCCCTACTGCCTTATTCCCTTCATTTCATGCCTTCGCCGTCTTCGCTCCAGCACCCAGTGCCATCGTGCGCAGCACGTAGTAGATGGCGCCGGCAATCGCCACGCCGAAGAACCAGCCATAGACGCCCCACCAGGCCGGCAGCCAGTTGGTGAAGTTGGGCAGGATCGACGAGAAGATGGCGCCGATGCCGGCGGCGATGAAGGCGTTGACATGCCAGCCGCCCTGGAAGCGGAACTCGCCGTCCTCGCGGTAGAGCGCTTCGACGTCGACCTCGCCTTTGCGGATCAGGTAATAGTCGACCATCATCACCCCGAAGATCGGTCCCATCGTCGCGCCGATGATGTTGACGAAGGAGGCGGCACTGCCTTCCCACGGCGCGAAGGGGTAGAGCACCAGCGCGATCAAGGCTGCGATGTAGCCGCCCTTCTTGAAGTCGATCTGCCGGGGAAAGACGTTGGAGAAGTCGAAGGCCGGGGAGACGAAGTTCGCCACCACATTGATGCCGAGCGTCGCCACTGCGAAGGTCAGTGCGGCAAGTGCGGCCAGGAACCAGCTGTCGAACTTGGCCGAGATCTGGTCGGGGTGCAGCAGGACTTCGTGATAGACGTCATAGGCGGCAATGGTGGTGACGCCGGCAACCAGCGAGAACAGGATCAAATTGACCGGCAGGCCCCAGATGTTGCCCTTGCGCAGGGACGCCTGGTCCGGCGCGTAACGGGCGAAATCGCAGAAGTTGAGATAGAGCGCCGAGAAGTAGGTGACCCAGATCGCCGCCACAGCAAACAGCGCCGTCCACGAACCGGGCGTGCCCGGCACGCCGGCGTCCTTGGTCTTTTCGAGCAGCACGTCCATCGGAATGTCGCTGGTGAAGGCGAAGGTCCCGGCTTTGACGCAGAGATAGATCGCCAGGATCAGCATCATCACCCACACGGCGGGTCCAGCCCAATCCTGGAAGCGGCGCACCGTGTCCATGCCGCGCTGGATGATTAAAAGCTGCAGCGCCCAGATGACGACGAAGCAGATCACTTCCAGGCCGCTATGACCAAGGAAATGCGTGTTGGCGTTGAAATCGGCGAACCATTGCGAGCGGATCAGAAGCGCCACGATGGCGCCGGAAGCGGCGGCAGTCTGCGCGCCGTACCAGAAGCAGGCGACGATGGCGCGCACGAGGGCCGGGGTGTTGGCGCCCCAGATGCCGAAGGAGGCGCGCGCCAGCACGGGGTAGGGCACGCCGGTCTTCACGCCGGCATAGCCGACCATGTTCATCAGCGCGTAGATGATCAGCGAACCGATGCCGATGGCGATGATGAAATTGACGAAGCCGCCGCAAAACAAGAACAGGCTGGCAGCGAGATAATAGCCCCACAGGCTGTGAACGTCTGATGTCCACACGTTGAAGATCGAAAATGGCCCCCAGTTCCGTACCTTTGCCGGAGCGAGGTCCTCATTGTAAAGGCCAGGCGATGCGCCTTGTATTGTCACGGTGTAATCCTCCCCTTTTACCGAACGCACCTCCATGCGTTGGCTGCGCAGGTTAGGCCTGACGCAGGGGAACCGGCAAGCAATCCATTTGCCGGCTTTGGCCTTAAAGATATTCAACGAGATTCGCGCTTATCGATCGGCGTTTGTCGGAGACGGTCGCAACCGGTGCGTCTTGGATTCGATTCGCTGGCGACCGCTATCAGGATGCTTTGCGGTCATACACCGCTGACGCTTCGAAATTGGCGGCAAGCCAGTCTATCGCACGGGTGACGTCATCGAGCTGGTACTGAGCCACGGTAGGCCCGCGCGGCCTGACCCGGATCGAGATGCCGCCGGCTTCGTTGATCGCCTCGAAACCGTTTTCATCAGCGGTGTCGTCACCGAGGAAAACCGGCCGCCTTCCGGCAAAGGGCGGGATCGCCATGAAGCGCCGCACGGCAGCGCCCTTGGCTGCTTCGAGCGGCATGAGTTCAACGCCGGCATTTCCCGGAATGACGCGGTAGCCCTTGGGGAGCTCGGCCAATGCCTGCTCGACAAGCTGGGTGGCTCTGGCCAGCAGATGCGGCGCCGCACGCGTATGAATGGCGAGGATCGGACCCTTGCGCTCGATATGAACCTGGCCGTCATCCAATTCGGCTTCAATGGCGTCGGCAAGGGCGGCCATATCGGCGGGAGCATCCGCGGCAACGACAGGGCCGTCCGGCGTCAGTCGGTGTTCAAGCCCATAGAGACCGGCAACGCGCAGCTTCAGCGGATGAAACAGGCGGTCGGCGACTTCCACCGAGCGGCCGGTGATGAAGGCGACTGCGCCGCCCAGCCGTTGTTCGATGGCGCCGAGCAGACTGCGCAACTCGTCGCTGACGGACACTGCGTCAGGGTGTGCGGCGTGTTCGAGCAAGGTGCCGTCAATGTCGAGAAAGAGCGCCCATTGCCCTTCCGGCAGGTCGGGTGCGGCTGGCAGGCCCGATGCCTTCGGTAGACTATTCATGACGCCGCCCTCCGCATGCGATCGAAAAGCGAGACGATGTTGCTGTCGGTGTTTGCAGGCCGCTCGGTGACACCTGTCGCCCGGTCGAGGTCGCTGCGTTTGCGCAGCCGCGCCGCGTCCAGCAGCATGCTGCCGGCCCAGCGATAGACATTGTTGTCGCGCACCATTTCGCGCATCGGGTGCATGCGCTCGCGCTGTTCGTCCGCCGACATGGTCAGCGCCTGCAGCAGCGCATCGCTCATCATCGCCGCATCGTAGGGATTGACGATCAGCGCCTCGAGCAGTTCGCGCGACGCACCGGCAAATGTGCTGAGCAGCAGCACGCCCTGTTCGTCGTCGCGTGCAGCGACGAATTCCTTGGCGACGAGGTTCATGCCATCATGCAGGCTGGTGACCATGCAGATGTCGGCACCGCGGTAGATCTCGTAGACCTGCTCCTGCGAGTGATGTTCGGCCACCATGATGACCGGCTTGTAGCCGTCGCTGCTGCCATAGCGCTGATTGAGCTCGTCGGCATAGCGCATGCATTCGTCATGCAGTTGCTGGTAGGCCGGCAGCGTGCCGCGGCTGGGCGCCGCGATCTGCAGGAAGACCAGTCTGCCGATCCATTCGGGATGGCGCGTGAACAATTCGTCCAAAGCCTGAAAGCGGTCGAGAATGCCCTTGGTGTAGTCCAGTCGCTCGACGCCGATGCAGAGCTTGACGTCGGCCTTGAGGCCGAACCTGTCGCGCAGGCGGGTCCGGCATTCCTCGACTGTGGGCAGCTTTTCCAGCAACTCGGCCGGCCATTCGATGGAGATGGGATAGGCGTGCACCAGCGTCGTCTGGCCACCATAGGAGATCGCCGCATCGGCGCGCTCGATACGACTTTCCAGGAAGCGGTCGACGCTTTCGGTAAAATTGTTGGCATGGAACTGGGTGTGGAAGCCGATGATCGAGCTGCCGAGCAGCCCCTCCAGGATGCGCTCCCGCCACGGGCAGATGCTGAAAACTTCCGAATTCGGCCAGGGGATGTGCCAGAAGGCGATGACGATCGCCTCCGGCAGGCGCTCGCGGATCATGCGTGGCAGCAGCGCGAAATGGTAGTCCTGGACCAGCACGATCGGCCGCTCGTTGCGCGCCTCTGCTACAACCGTATCGGCGAATTTGCGGTTGACGGCTTCATAGGCTTCCCAGTCCGAGGCGCGAAAGATCGGTCGGGTGAAGGCGATATGGCAGAGCGGCCACAGGCCTTCATTGGCAAAGCCGAGATAATAACCTTGATATTCCTCCTCGCTCAGCCATACGCGGCGCAGCGTGTAGGACGGCTTGTCCGGCGGCACCGGCACCCGATCGTTGTTGTCCACAGTGAGGCGGTCCGCGCTACCGCCGCCATAGGCGATCCAAGTGCCGCCGCAGGCGCGCGTGATCGGCTCCAGCGCCGACACCAGCCCGCTGGCAGGCACGACAAGCTCGACGCCATTGTCCTTGACGTTGTGGATGTAAGGTTCGCGGTTGGAGACGACGATGACCTGGGCGTCCGGGAGGTCGTCGGCGAGGATCTTGCGCAAGGTTTCGGGTGACCATGTCACCAGTGCGGCATCGGCGGACTGGCCGTTCTTTTCGAACTCGCGCATGACCTTGCGCGCCGCTTCCGCCGCCACATCCTCGCCAGCGACGCGGGCAACGGCCGGTGCGTGGCTGTCGCGGCGCCGGGATATCGAAAACAGGACAGCGAGGGCGGATAGGCCGAGGCTTGCCAGGATCACGATCCAGAGCATCTCGACGCCATAATTTGTCATTGAAGTGCCAATCTCCGCCTTCGGCGGTCATTCTTCTTCGTTGAATTTAAACACGTCGCTGGCGGCTTGCCGCCGGCAGCTGTCATTTTGCAACGCACAAAACTGCGATCGGTTCCCGCGAAAATGACCCAGCTCAGCTTCGCACGATCAGCGGAACCAACCCTTCATGGCGGTCGGCGAGAAAGGCGACGACACGGTCGCCGACGCGCTGGAAGGTGAGATCGACCTTCTTTTCGCCGACACCCAGATGCCTGAGCGTCAGCGTGTCGATGCCGATCGGCAACCTCGGCCGCGTGACGTGGATTTCGCCATTCCAGCCGTCGATTTCCAGACCGAGGCAAGCCTGCATCAGCATGAAGGCCGAACCCGCCGACCAAGCCTGCGGCAGGCAGGCGACGGGATAGGCGATCGGCGCTTCGCCGACCGAGCGGGTAAAGCCGCAGAACAATTCCGGCAACCGCATGTTGAAATGCACGGCCGATTCGAACGTGCCGCTCATCAGCCGCACCACATTGTCGCGCTCGCCGAAGCGCGCCAGGCCGGCGCCGCAAATCGCCGTGTCGTGCGGCCAGATCGAACCGTTGTGATACGACATCGGATTGAACAACACCGCATCGTCGGCAAGCGTCCTCACCCCCCAGCCCGACTGGAAGGACGCTGATAGCAGCTGGTCGGCGACCATCTGCGCCCGCGCCGGCTCGGGCAGCCCGACATAGAGCAGGTGACCGGCATTGGAGGTGCGCACCATGCAGGGTTCGCCGGCGCCATCGATGGCGAGCGCATAGAAGCCGAGATCGTCGAGCCAGAAATCGCGCTCGACGGCGATCCGCATCTCTTCGGCGCGGTTTTCCCAATGCTCGGCTTGCGCGAACTCGCCGCGTCGACGTGCGAGAGCCGCCAGCCCCCTGAAGGCGGCAAAGACATAGCCCTGCACCTCGACCAGCGCGATCGGTCCTTTGGGGATGCGCCCGTCGGCGTGGAACACAGAGTCGAAACTGTCCTTCCAGCCCTGGTTGGCAAGGCCGGATTCGGCGGCGCGCTGATAGGTGACGAAGCCTGTCGCGCGGCTCGCTTCCTCAACCCATTCGGCGGCAGCGGTAAGCGACGGCCACAGGCTGGCGATGAAGTCCATGTCGCCGGTGCGCTCGGCGTAGGCGCAGGCGAGGTGGATGTAGAGCGGCGTCGTGTCGACGCCGCCATAGTAGCGGCCGAAGGGCAGCTCTTGCAGCGCCACCATCTCGCCCTTGCGCGTCTCGTGCATGATCTTGCCGGGCTGCGAGTCGCTAAACGGCGAGGTCTCGGTCGCCTGATGCTGAGCGAGGAAGGAAAGCACGCCGCGCGCCAGGCCGGGGTTGAGCCACAGCATCTGCAGCGCCGAGATAACGCCGTCGCGGCCGAATGCAGTCGAGAACCAGGGAATGCCTGCATAAGGGTAGGGGCCGGTCGAAAGCTCGGTGGTCAGCAAGGCCACATCGGCGCGGGCGCGTTCGACCCAGTCGTTGAAGACGCGGCCTGAACTGTGCACCGTCGCGCCATGACGGCGCTTGGCCCGCATGCCGAAGCGGGCACGAGCGGCCGCGGCGCGAAAACGGTCGCGGTCAGGCGGCTCGGCCAGTTCCGGGCCGACCTCGACATAGAACACCTTGCTGCTGCGCTTGGTCACCGCGATCAGGAAATCCGCACGCTCGGCGCTGAGCTGGTCCGGCGCCTGCGAAAACGAGATCGCTGACTGCCGCGCCAAACCATCCAGTCCGTCGTAACGCAGGAGCACGGATGTCGCGTCGATTTCGGCCGCATGCGACGTGCCGCGCTTTGGCCTGGTTGAACCGCGCACCTCGAACATGTCGCGGAAATCGGCGGCGAAGTGCAGCGAGATGCGGATTGCCGAATGCTCCTGGCTGTAGTTGGACAGGGTGATGCGTTCGAACAGCCGGTCCTGCCAAAGCAATCTGACGCGTTCGATGTGGATCGCGCCTTGCGGGATGTCGCGGCCGCCGACGCTTTGCATCGGCAGGTTGGTCAAATTGCTGGAGAACAGCACATTGTCCTGACTGAGCGAGGCGCCGAGGAGCGATGTCTGCCGGCCGCCGACGGTCAGCCGAAACTCCGACAGCACACGCGTGTCGTCGCGAAAGAAGCCGTCGCCGGCGCCCCGGATGTCGCCATAGGCATCGGCCACCACAAAACAGTCGCCTTGTTTGAGGGCGAACAGCCGGTGCGGCTCGCGCGGCGCGGTTTCGTCGAGGGAGGCGAGGGCCACGGCAGGGTCGAGCTTGCGCTCGTCAAGTTCAGTCATCAATCACAAATCTCTGTTTTCGGGCTCGGAGCGTCCGCCGTCGTTCAAGACGCTCTCTTTTCAGCTGAATTGCCGATCAGGCGCGCATAGGCAGAGAGATAGTCACGGGCCATCCTGTTGGCGGAGAACCGCTTTTCGAAAACGGCGCGCACCTTTCGCCGGTCGAGCTGCAGCAAGGCCGGCACCGCGGCGACCGCGCCGTCGAGTGAATCGACGATAAAGCCGGTAACGCCATGGTCGATGACTTCCGGCAATGCACCGCAGTTCCAACCGATGGTTGGCGTACCGCAGGCCATCGCCTCGATCGCGGCAAGGCCGAACGGCTCGGGCCAGTCGATCGGAAACAGGAGCCCGGCGGCATTGCCGAGGAATTCAGCCTTTTCGTCCTCGGCGATCTCACCGACATAATCGATGCGGTCGCCGTCGATCAGCGGTTCGATCGTCTCGTGGAAATAGGCGCGGTCGTCATCGCCGATCTTGGCCGCCAGCTTGAGCTTCATGCCCGAGCGCAAGGCGATGTCGATCGCCCGGTCCGGCCGCTTATCGCGCGACAGCCGGCCGAGAAAGGCAAGATATGGTTCGTCGGCCGCCGGCTCGAAGGTCGGCTGGTAGAGGCCGATCGGCAGTCCGTGATGGATGGTCGCCAGCCAATTGGCGTTGGCAAGCCCGCTTCTCTGGCTGCGCGAGATCGAAATCAGGGGAAAGCGTGGGAAGCGCTCATAGGCCGGCGCCAGATCGACATAGTCGAGCCGGCCGTGTGGCGTCGTCACCGTTTTGTCCGGCATATGCTCGAAGAACGAAAAATGCAGGAAGTGGCTGAGGTGAAAATGAATGATATCAAAGTTCTGAGCTCGGTTCCTCACATCTGCCAGCATCGCGATATGCGCCGCGGTGTCCGACTTGAGCGGGCGCGGATCGAGGCGCAGCGCGCGTTCGCGGCCCGGAACCAGCCTGGCGGATGTGTGGCTGTCGCCGCTGGCGAACAAGGTCACTTCATGGCCGAGTTCGACCAGCCCTTCGGTGAGATAGGAAACGATCCGCTCGGTGCCGCCATAGAGCCTGGGCGGCACGGATTCGTGCAGGGGGGCGACGTGGGCTATGCGCATGATTTGGACTGTCCCTCAAAGGCGAACACGGGAGCGAAATGCGCCAGCGGGCGTAACGTTCCGGATAAAATCCGGCCGCCAACAATCCCAAGTCAATCCGCGCAAGTTTTTTTGCAAGAAGCGGGAACCAACTCGCTGTTCGCGAATTCATTAGGGTTGGTTCGCACTGCGGCCGACCAGGGAGAGAACAAAAATGGACCGCTTGCGTTTCTTTACGCCGGTGCGCATTGCGCGCGGGCAGGGACACCCCGTCGAGGAAGTCGATAGCGTTGCCGAAGCGATGGTCTTTCTGCAGAAATGGCCGGCGGGTCGGCGTGGGCCTGTGTATCAATGTGCCCTGAATTGCTGCTCCGCCGCCCTGTCGGGCCGGATGTCACCTGAGGAGGCAAGGAAGGCCTTCACCGGTTTTGCCCGTATCACCCGCCTGCTCGACGACGACATGGCGCTGCCAATGGGCGGCGAAAGCATGGCCGAAGTCCACGCGCTGAGACGTTAGGGTCCGGTCATTTTGTGATTGAACGCCTGCGCCGTAGTGGCTCGGGCCGCCGTTTCTCGCACCAGCCTATTCCCGCCCCGGCCCTTCACTTCACGGGCTATACTGTGCTTTCATGCTGCGCGTGACCGGTGGTTGATGTCCAATCCGCGGACGGTCCGCACGTGGGGGCAGACGTTGCCGAGACTGATCCTGGGAACACTCGGCGCTATCGTCATCGCCCTTGTCTGGGCGGTCCTCGCCAGTTTGATGGGCGCACCATCGATCGTGATCACGGTCGGCGCGGTCGCTATCGGGGCCGGCGTCTACACCTATGTCGACAGACGCTCGAATTGAGCCGTTCCCGTCTGTCTGATTGGCGGTATCCCTCTTCCGACTCGAACCCCCGATCGTGAGCGGACGCCTCCATGATCAAGTCTGTCCCACGGCGTAACCGGACGTTCATGAATTTCGCTGCGACGCAGCGAATCCGCTGGGCTACCGTCGAGGCGTTCTCGAATAAGGTCCAGCAGGCGCCTATTTGCTCTTGTACGCAGGCTCGGAGCTGGGGCTGACGGGCAAGCTTGTCCCGAGAACTGATTGCGCCATATCTCGTAGAATAAGGCACACCGTCATTGAACACAGGAGTTGTGATGATGGTTCGCAACCTCTGCCTCATTGGCGGCTGCCACCCGACGGACAGCGTCGACATTCATGGCCTTGGGCCGTTGCGGGTCCAGCCGCCAGCGGAAGCCTGGTATGTCTCCACGGTCATCCACGCGCCGGCCTGATCGCGTCAATGCCGGGACCAGCCCATGCCGCCGGAAGGTAGCTGGGGCCTTCTCCTGCCCCGGCGCGTAGGCGCCGGCGCTTGAAGGTGCGTGCGCTACGACCGGCTTCTCATCCATCTCGACGTCGATGTGTTGAGCTTCACCGATTTGCCGATCGCGGAGAATGTTCGACGCTGCGACGGCTTGAGCTTCGACGCGCTTTCAACGGTGCTTGCACCGTTGGTCGCGGCTCCGAACTGGCGCGCGCTGACGGTGACCGAAGTCAATCCCGATCACGCGCCCGATGAGCGCGAAACATTCGGTCTTTTGATTGCTATGCTGTCGAAGGCGTTGTCGGCAAGAACGTGACCCTCAGCTGCCGGCCGCTTGTAGCAGCCGGTCCCGATCAGCCGCCTACACCTCGTCCGTGATCCACTCGAGCGAGGCGCCATGCGGATCGGTCCAAGCTACAGGGGAGCCGTTCGCAGATAGGAGAAAGCGGCCTGGTGGCCGGCTTGTACCGGCGCGTGTGGCGATGGACGGGAATACGCGTGGGAACTCGTTCGATACCCAATAAGGAGCGAGACGCATCGCCTGCTCGGCGAAAGCTTCTCTGTCACCAGGGTCGGAGACATAGTCGAGGACGGCTGTGTGAAAGATGACGAGCGTAGCGTCCTTTGGCGCTTCGCTGCAGAGTTGCACGAGGTCGCTCCCGCGCAGGTCGCCCTTCACCACTCGAGGTTTGACTGTGGCGGCAATCTTTAGCGCCGCCCGCAGATTGGCGAGCCGTGCTGTCTGTTCCGGCCAGACCAGTGTCTCAAGCCATGCGACTTGCATATCGTCCGAAGCATCGATCGGGTTCAGGTCCAATCCCGCTCGCCAAACGACTTGCGGCAAGGCCGCCGGCAATGGCGTCGTCTCGCTGGCCAAGCATCGGAAGACAGGTGGCTCCGAGGCCATCGTGGGTGCGCGGATCGCCTTGCGTCCGTAGTCATAGCCATAGAGGTCGGGCATGAGGCAGAGCCCTGCGGAGGTGCCGACCTCGATGAGAGCCAGCGGCTGCGGCAAACGCGACAGGACGGGGAGCAGCGTGGCGCACCTTCCCGGCTCATTGGTCTGGGTCGAGCGCTCCAGCATGAGAGAGCGGACAGCGTGGAGATGCGCCAGGAGCGCCTGCCGAAATTCGGCCCACCCTGTCGGAGTGCCGAACAGGTGACGCACCGCGGCAAGCAGAAGGTTCGGTTGCCGCTTTAGGTCCGGGAGGGTCGACAGGAAGTCGAGCGTCTCCCAGTCCTCAGCGACCGCACGAGCCAACGCTTCGTAGAGCGGCGAGCGGCCGCGAGCTTCCGTATCGGCGAAGTGAACATATCGAGCTGAGATCTCGGCCAAGCCCTCCTTGTCCATATCTGCTGATCCTCGGTCCCGACGTCTCGTCACAGTACACCATCCACGGATCTGATTGGAGCGAGGCACGGCGCAAGCTTGACCCCTGCGGACCTCCCGCGGTCGCCTATCTAACCGTTGCGTGGTGTGCGGTCGCCGTCGGCGTCTACAGCTACCTCGACAAAGCTCGCGCTAATCCGGGCCTTAACCTGCCTGAGGCGGACGCGGCGTTGAGGGTAGGAAAACACCACGAAATCGCCTATGTGACCGGCAAGTAGCAGCGGCGAAGTCACCACGAATGCAAGATAGCAACTACAAAAGCGTCCGGATTTCGGTCGCACCCATGATGGACTGGACCGACCGGCATTGCCGGTTCTTCCATCGCCAGCTGACGCGCCGTGCACTGCTCTACACCGAGATGGTGGTGGCGGATGCCGTCATCCATGGCGCGCGCGAACGGCTGCTTGGCTTTGACGAAACCGAACATCCGGTGGCGCTCCAGCTCGGCGGCTCCGATCCGCAGAAGCTGGCCGAGGCGGCGCGCATCGGCGAGGCATTCGGCTATGACGAGATCAACCTCAATGTCGGCTGCCCGTCGGACCGCGTCCAGTCCGGCACGTTCGGCGCTTGCCTGATGAAGGTGCCGCACCTCGTCGCCGATAGTGTGGCAGCGATGAAGGTGGCGGTGAAGATCCCGGTTACTGTAAAATGCCGCATCGGTGTCGACGAGCAGGACCCCGAGCCTGCGCTCAACGCGCTGGCCGACGGCGTCTTCACGGCCGGCGCCGATGCGCTTTGGGTGCATGCGCGCAAAGCCTGGCTGGAGGGGTTGAGCCCGAAGGAAAATCGCGACATCCCGCCCCTCGACTATGACAGGGTCTATCGCCTGAAGGTCGGAAAATACAACAAATTCATTGGCATCAATGGCGGCATTCAATCGCTCGACGAGGCTGCTCGCCACCTCGACCATGTTGATGGCGCGATGCTTGGCCGCGCCGCCTACCACACGCCGGGCATTCTGGCCGGCGTCGATGCTGCGTTTTATGGGGATGAACCCGGCGCTTTCGATTTTGCCTCGCTGATCGACACGATGGCGGAATACGCCGCGCGCCATATCGAGCAGGGTGGGCGGCTCGGCCACGTCACCCGCCACATGGTCGGCCTGTTCCACGGTCTGCCTGGCGCGCGCCGCTTTCGGCAGATTTTGTCGACCGATGCGACGAGGCCTGGCGCGGGGCCGGATGTGCTCAAGGCAGCGTTTGCTGCTGTTGATTTCGACCGCGCCGAACAGGCCGCCTAGGCGGTTCAGTCGCGCAAAATCATTCGATCGCCGCGCACGTCGAAACCCGATAGCGACCCGATAAAATTCATACCGAGCAGGCTCTGGCTGAGCGCGCCCGGTGCGGCGACCATGACCTGCATGTTCTTGCGCACGATGCCGCCGATCGCCAGTTCGTCGGTTCGCACCGAAGCAGCGCGCGCCATGCCGTTGGCAGTCGAGACCGCGATGGTGAAGCTCAGTGCCGCAGGATTGAAGCCTGCCGCCTGCGCGTCTTCGGCGGTGAGCACCGTGCTGGTCGCGCCGGTATCGACCACGGTGCGGATGGGCGCGCCGTTGATCGTGATGCGGGCTTCGAAATGGCCGCTGTCGGCCTTGTCCAGGGTCACCGTGGCATGGCCGTCTTCGACGCCCAGCGCCAACGGGCTGCCGGGAACGAGGCCCGCCGTCACCCGGCTGGCGAAATCCTGCAACTCGTAGCGATACTGGTAGCCGGCGACGAGCGCCAGCACGATCGCGGCCCAGGTGCCGAGATTGCGGGCCATGGCGCCGAGCGGCCTGCCGGATCGAATCAGGCCGGCGCTGACCAGCAAGCCGATCGCGCCCAGCCAGACCAGCCGGCTGAAATCGTAATTCTCGATGCCGAACGTGCTGCCGGCGTCGTTGTTGATCATCAGCAGCACCAGCCCGACGCCGATTGCCGCCATCACGATCCAGAACAGTCGGTTCATTGGACCTGCCGTTTCACGAGAGGACGTCGCGCTCGCGCGCCATGCGGCTGCGGCGTGTTTCCCGGCGCGGCCGGCGTTCGACCGTCTCCAGCCGGGCCGGCAATTCGGCCATGACGTCGCGGCGGGTTTCCGGCGTCATACCCATCCAGGCGCCGATTTCATCGCGCGTGCGGCCGCAACCGAAGCAGAAGCCGGTTTTCATGTCGATCGAACAGACCAGGATGCACGGAGATTCGATGGCCGTCATGATGTTCTCTCGAGGATCCCGTCCGCGGAATCCCTTGTCCCGCTTCCACATGGTGCAACGGCAAAGCCAATGCAAGCCCTTCGGATTTCGCCGCCGGCAGCCGCTTTTGCGGCACGGCCCGGTATTGCGGCTTGACGGTTGTGCCGGCCGGGCAAGGCGGCTATGCCGCTTGGCAATCTTGGAGACGAGCACCGACGTCATGACCAGCGCACTGCCTTTCGACGATTTCCGTGATCTGCTGGCGAACCTGCCGCCGGCCGACGAGGCGGCCGAGGCGCGCGTGCGCACGCTGTTTGCCAGGGCCGACAAGCCGGCAGGTTCGCTCGGCCGCATCGAGGACATCGCGGCCTGGCTTGCCGCCTGGAGCGGCCGCGCGCCGCCGGCGGTGAACCGGCCCCTGGTGGCGATTTTCGCCGGCAACCACGGCGTCACTCGTCACGGCATTTCGCCGCGCACTGTTGCGGCGACCGCCAACGCCGTCGAGCTTTGCGCTGCCGGCGGTGCTTCGATCAACCAGGTCTGCATCGCCAACGATCTCGGCCTCAAGGTATTCGACCTGGCGCTGCACATTGCGACCGCCGATATCACCGAGGACGCGGCCCTCGACGAGCGCGGCTGCGCCGCCACCATGGCCTTCGGCATGGAAGCGATTGCCGGCGGCGCCGATCTGATTTGCCTCGGCGATCTCGGCGTCGGCAATTCCACCGTTGCGGCCGCCTTGTGCGCGGCCTTGTTCGGCGGCAGCGGCGCCGACTGGGTCGGTCCGGGATCGGGTGCAGACGCGGCCATGCAGGCGCGCAAGGCTGACGTGGTCGACGCCGCCCTTGCCTTCCATGGTGCTGCTCTCAGGGATCCGCTGGAGGCACTGCGCCGGGTCGGTGGCCGCGAATTCGCCGCCATTGCCGGCGCCATCATCGCTGCCCGGATGCAGAAGATCCCGGTGCTGCTCGACGGCTTTGCCGCGACCGCCAGTGCTGCCGTCCTGCACGCCGCCAATCCCGCGGCACTCGACCATTGCTTGCTGGCCAGCCTGTCGCCGGAGCCTGGCCAGAGGCTTGCCGCCGAGCGGCTCGGCCTCAGGCCGCTGCTTGACCTCAGTGTCGGTCACGGCGAGGGGGTAGGGGCGGCCCTTGCCGCCGGCCTGGTCAAGGCCGCGGCGCTCACCAGTTCGGGCATGGCTGCCGCGGTCAAAGCCTAGAAACAGGCCGCTAGCGCCGCCGCGCCGCGACCGCCTTGGTCGGCAGCGCCGGCAATTCCTCCATCACCCGGCTGAGCGGGAAGATGGCGATCGCCTCGGTGCCTTCGCGCAATTTGGAAAGAAGTTCGAATTCGCCGCCATGCATGGCGAGCAGGCCCTGCACGATCGGCAGCCCGAGCCCCGTGCCCTGTTCGGCGCTCTTGATGGCGATCGAGCCCTGACCGAAGGCGGACAGCACGATCGGGATTTCGTCCTCCGGAATGCCCGGCCCGTTGTCCTTGACCGAGATGTATTGGCCGCCGCCCGCCGTCCAGCCGACGCGCACACGAACTTCGCCGCCGGTGGCGGTGAATTTTATGGCGTTGGACAAAAGGTTGAGGATGATCTGCCGCACCGCGCGCTCGTCGGCGAACAGGCGCGGAAGCGCGCTTTCAAAATCCTGGACGATGCGAATGTCCTTGTTGCGCGCCTTCAACTCCATCATGTGGCAGCAATCCTCAGCGATGTTGAGCAGCATCACCGGCTCCTCGTTGAGCTGGTAGCGGCCGGCCTCGATGCGCGACAGGTCGAGAATCTCGTTGATCAGGTCGAGCAGGTGCTGGCCGGAATCGTGCACGTCGCGGGCGTAGTCGCGATAGGTTGGGTTGCTCATCGGCCCCAGCACCTCATTGGCCATCACCTCGGAAAAACCGAGAATGGCGTTGAGCGGTGTTCTCAGCTCATGGCTCATCGAGGCGAGAAAGCGCGACTTCGCCAGGTTGGCGTCTTCGGCCCGCCGACGGGCTTCGTCCGACATCGATTTTGCCGTCTCTACTTCGGCGAGCAACGCATCCTTTTCGGAGCGAAACGACAACAACATCAGCGACGATTGGTTGAGATGACGCGCGAAGTAGGCGAAGAACGGCAGAGCCGCGACCAGCAGTGCGGCCATCATCGTCTCGACCGACATCCACAGTTTTGATTCGGCATAGGCATAGACCGCCACCGGAATGACGAAGGTGGCGAGCAGCGCGCTGCGCAAGGACGACGCGGTAATGGCGGTCGCTGCCATCGCCAGCAGCAGCACCATCGCCTTGATCACCGGGAAATAATCGATCTGGCAGGAGGCGCAGCCGAGCCAGGCGAACCAGGCCCAGCCGAGACCGCATAGCGAATGGCCGATCAGGAAATCGCGGCGTGCCCGAAAAGGGTCGAGTTCGGCGGCTTCGGTGCGCTCGACGCGCCGCGCCATGAAGGCAACGATCGAATAGCAGATCAGCGTGAACAGCGCCCAGATGCTGATCTGCTTGTCCATGCCGGCCAGAAGCCCGGTCGCCGCGATCGCCAGCACCAACAGCGGAATGACGGTCGCACCCCCCACCATGGCGCGGGCATGCAGCCTCAGCAGCTCGCGATCGAAGTCGAGATTGCCGACCTGTTGCGAAAGACGGTCGCGTGTCCTGCGCACCGCGCGCGCCACATCGCTGTTGCGGTGCGGTTTCCTGCGGTCCACAATGAATTTATCCGCTGTGTTCGAGCGTAGCAGAGGCATGGAAACTTCAATTTATGCGCGCAGCGATCTCAATTCGTTAAGCTACGTTCGAATGATTAAGAGACTGTTTGCCATATGAGCCGTTCGTGGTCGCCAAGGCCGCGCCGGCGATACTATCCGCCGCCACCGCGAAGCCGGTGGCGCAAGCTGCTGGATTATGGGCTGACGATCATCCTGCTGGGCCTATTGATCCTGCTCGCCGCGCGGCTCGACCGGTTCGAAACGCGCAAGGCTGAAGGGAGCGCGATCGTCAATGACGGGGATTCACTGACCCTTGGCACTGAACGCATCCGTATGCGCGGCATCGATGCTCCCGAATACCAGCAGATCTGCCGCAAGGACGGCGCCGACTATGCCTGCGGCAGGCTGGCGCGGCAGGCGCTGGTGCGGCTGATATCGGGCAATCCGGTGACCTGCAGCGGCTGGCAGCGCGATCGTTACGGCCGCCTGCTCGGCGACTGCAAGGCCGGCGGCGAGGATTTGAACCGGGCCCAGGTCGAGGCCGGCTGGGCCATCGCCTATGGCGACTACGAAACCGAGCAGGCCGTTGCCCGCGCCGGCAAGGCCGGCATCTGGGCCGGCACATTCGACCAGCCGCAGGACTGGCGCGAAAGCCACCACGAAGGCCCGGTCGAAAGACGGCACGGCACGCTGGCTTCGCTCGGTGACGCCTTGCGCGAGATGTTTCGCTTCTGGGCACGCGCATTATAGTTTGAAGGACCAGACCGGGAGGATTGAGATGAAACTGTTCGACGGTGGCCGCGCCCCCAATCCGCGGCGTGTGCGGGTCTTCCTCGCCGAGAAAGGCATCGAGGTGCCGCTGGTGCCGGTCGACATGGGTGCCATGGGGCACAAACAGGAGCCGGTCAGCTCACGCAACCCGCTGCAGCGGCTGCCGGTGCTCGAGCTCGACGACGGCACCATCCTCACCGAATCCGTCGCCATCTGCCGTTATTTCGAGGAATTGCACCCCGAGCCGGCGCTGTTCGGACGAGGTGCGCTTGGCAAGGCGCAGGTCGAGATGTGGCAACGGCGCATGGAGTTGAACCTGCTCAGCTGCGTCGCCCAGGCCTTTCGCCACATCCATCCGGCGATGAAGGAATGGGAAATTCCGCAGATCCCCGAATGGGGCGAGGCCAACAAGGCGAAAGCGCTCGAATTCCTGCACCTGCTCGACGCCGAACTGGTGAAGCGGGAATTCGCCGCCGGCGATGTCTATTCGATCGCCGACATCACCGGGATGATCGCCATCGATTTCATGAAACCGGCGCGCATCAAGGTGCCGGACGAGTGTGCCAACGTGCTGCGCTGGTACGGCGCCGTCACCAGCCGGCCGAGCGCATCCGCCTGAGATGGAGGCAGAGCTCGAACGCCTGACGGCAACGGTCCGCGCCTGCCGCATCTGCATCGACAATCCTGTGGGACGGCCGCTGCCGCACGAGCCGCGCCCGGTGCTGCTGCCGTCGTCCAGCGCCCGCATCCTGCTCGCCGGCCAGGCGCCGGGCACCAAGGTGCATGTGTCCGGCATGCCGTTCACCGACGCGTCCGGCGACCGCTTGCGAAGCTGGTTGGCGGTTAGCGCCGACGAATTCTACGACACCGAGAAATTCGCCATCGTGCCGATGGGCTTCTGCTTTCCCGGCCAGGACGCCAAGGGCAGCGACCTGCCGCCGCGCCGCGAATGCGCGCCGGCCTGGCGCGCGCAACTGATGGCGCTGATGCCGCAGATCGATCTTGTTCTGACCATCGGCTCCTACGCGCAGTCCTGGCATATGGGTGAAGCAAGGCGGCCGTCGCTGACCGAAACCGTGATGGACTGGCGCGCCATCTGGGACGCGCCGGCCAGCCCGAAAGTGCTGCCGCTGCCGCATCCATCGTGGCGCAACTCCGGCTGGCTGAAGCAGAATCCATGGTTTGAAATGGATTTGCTGCCCTTCCTGAGATCGGAAATCCGCTATCGCATTGCTTAAGCTTTAAGCAAGATATCACTCGCTTTTATGCCATTCGGCAGAATTTCTTTCTTGTGAAAGGCCGAAATAAGAGGGAGTATAGCCAATCTATTCCCAAAGCGCGTCGCGCCCCAGGGAACGCGGCCTGCACCAGGGAGCATCTCAATGGATCGCCTCGACAGAAAAATTCTCCGCCTCCTGCAGGAGGACGCGACGCTCGCGGTTGCCGATGTCGCCAAGAAGGTCGGCCTGTCGACGACGCCGTGCTGGCGCCGCATCCAGAAGCTCGAGGAAGAGGGCGTCATCAAGCGGCGCGTCGCCATTCTCGACCACGAAAAGGTCAATGTGCGCGTCACCGTCTTCGTGTCGATCCGCACCAATTCGCACAGCCATGAATGGCTGCGGCGCTTCTCCGAAGTCATCCAGGAATTTCCCGAAGTGGTCGAATTCTACCGCATGAGCGGCGACGTCGATTATCTCCTGCGCGTGGTTGTGCCCGACATCGCCGCCTATGATGCCTTCTACAAGCGGCTGATTGCCAAGATCGAGATCCGCGACGTGTCGTCGTCCTTCGCTATGGAGCAGATCAAGTACACGACCGAAATGCCGCTCGACTACATGGTGCTGGACAAGGAATCCGGGGCCAACGCGGCTTAAGGCTAAACCCGCTAGTTCTTCTTTTTGTTGAGAAAAGTCCAGGGCGAGTTGACCGGCAGCGTGATCGTATCCGGCACGTTGTCGACAGCCACCACCTCGGCTTTGCGCACGGTGTAACCCGACTGGATGATGCTGACGCCGTCGAGAATGAACAGCTGGCTCTTCTCCATGCCGGGCTGCAAAGCGCCGGTGACGGCAACCGACTCATAGGCCTTCGACATCTTGTAGGGATGGGCCGGCGTGACCAGCACGATCTGGTTCGGCGGCGGCGTTGGCATGTGGCTGCAGGCGCCTGTCCACGGCACCAGCAGGAACTGGTAGACGAGGTCGCCATCGCGGTCGACAGGCAATGCATAGCCGGCTAATTGAACGGTCTTGTCCTGGAGGTTGAGCGACAGCGTCTCGCCATGATCGGGCAGTTTTGCCGCGATCATCGGCAGGCCGGCATCTTCGGCAACCGCCTGCGTTGCCGGCCGCAGATCCTTCCAGAAGATGTGCGCGGTCTGTGCCGAGGCATCAAAGGTAGTGGATGCCAGCAGCGCGGCTGCAAGCGCCATGGTCGGTTTGAGATGTCTGCTCATCGGCCGCTTCCTTTGTGCTGGGAGTAAAGACGCCGTGGCCGATTGCGTCAACGCTCGAGCTGCATCACATGTCTGCGAGAGCCGCCATGCCGATCTCGTGGAACCCGCGAGCGGCGAACATGTCGCGAAAACCCATGAAGGTATAGCTCGGCGATGCCTGGTCGACCGGATAGGCCTCGACGGTGCGCGCACCCTTGGCAAAGGCATGGTCGACGGCAGCGTCGAGCAGGGCAGCCGCCAGCCCGCCGCCGCGCAGCACTCTCGGCACATAGAAGCAGACGATCGACCAGATATCCGTCTCGGCATCGTCCTGTTGCGGCGACAGTTTGCGGTAGGTCTGGCGCGGCGCGATCGAGCACCAGCCGACGGTCTTGCCATCAAGCTCGGCCAGAATACCGACCGGCGTGCCGGCCTCGATAGACGCCATCATCATGCGCTTCTTCTCATCATTCTCGACATGCTCGCGGCTGGAATGGCGCCAGGCCATGCACCAACAATATTTGGGTCCGCCCGGCGCCTCGAACAGGTTTTCGAAATCGGCGCGGGTTTTCCGCGTCACCTCAGTGAACCGGAGTTTGCCCAGGTCAGGCTTTTCTGGCGGCGATCCGCTCGAGCGTCTTGGCATTGGTCAGCTCCCTGACTGCGTCCTTGCCATTCCAGCGTGCCGTCTTGTCCGTCGACTGCGCCAGGCGTTCGGCCACGGCAAGGGCAGCGCCGTGCATCTCCACCGATCGCTTGCCGATCGAACGAAGCGCCCAGTTTACAGCCTTCTTCACGAAATTGCGGCTGTCGGTGGCATGCGCTTCAATGATCGGCAGGAAGCCGAGGAACGTCGCTGCTGGCTCTTGCTTCCGGTGCACGACAGACCAGGCCATCATGGCAAAAGCCGTGCGTCGAACGAATTCCCGCTCGTCCGCCGCGAACTCCTCGATCAGTTCCTTCCAAGCGTCCGTGTCGACGAAGAGATCGGAGACGCCGTCAACGATATCCCAGGAATCGAAGGACGCCGCCCATTGCCTTGCATCCGCAGCGGAAATCCGCTTCGGGTCGGCCGTGACGGAGGCGATGAACTGCGCCTCCATGATGCCGGTCTGCCAAAGCTCGAAGGCGCGTTCGTGGTTGCGCTTGATCTTTTTGGCAATCTGCCGCTGCATGCCATGCGAAATGCCGAGCGCCCGTTCGATCTTGATGCCATAGCGCAGCATGCCGCGGCGATTGTCCTCCGAGCCGATCGACCGCAAATGCGCGACGATCTCGTCGGCGCTGGATTGGGGCGAAAGGTCGACCATCCCGCCTATTTTTCCAGGCGTGCCAGCAGCGAAGACGTATCCCAGCGCTTGCCGCCCATCGCCTGCACATCCTTGTAGAACTGGTCGACAAGCGCCGTCACCGGCAGTTTGGCGCCATTGCGGTCGGCTTCGTCGAGGCAGATGCCGAGGTCCTTGCGCATCCAGTCGACGGCAAAGCCGAAATCATATTTGCCGGCATTCATCGTCTTGTGGCGGTTCTCCATCTGCCAGGAACCGGCAGCACCCTTGGAGAGCACCTCGATCACCTTCTCGATGTCGAGCCCGGCCTTCTTGCCGAAATGAATGCCTTCGGACAGGCCCTGAACCAGCCCGGCGATGCAGATCTGGTTGATCATCTTGGTGAGCTGGCCGGCGCCCGACGACCCCATCAGCCCGACCATGCGGGCAAAAGCGTCGATGACCGGTTTGGCCTTGTCGTAGGCGTCCTGCTCACCGCCGACCATGACGGTCAGCACGCCGTTTTCCGCGCCCGCCTGGCCGCCGGAAACCGGCGCGTCAAGGAAGGAAAAGCCGGCCTTTTTCGCGGCGTCGGCCAGTTCTCGCGCCACCTCTGCAGATGCGGTGGTGTTGTCGATGAACACCGAACCTTTCTTCATCGCGGCGAAGGCGCCGTTGGCTCCGGTCGTCACCGAGCGCAGATCGTCGTCATTGCCGACGCAGGAGAAGACGAAATCCTGGCCCTCGGCTGCCTCGGCCGGCGTCAGGGCAAGCTTGCCGCCATGCTGGGCCACCCATTGCTCGGCCTTCGCCGCGGTGCGGTTGTAGACGGTGACCTCGTGGCCGCCTTTGTTCCTGAGGTGCCCGGCCATGGGATACCCCATCACGCCAAGACCGAGAAATGCCACAGATGCCATAGGTTTGCCCTTCAGATGGAAACGGAATTGTTGGGAAAGCTCTCTAGGCCCTGCACTCAATTCGTCAAGACGCGCGTGGGCCGATCGACTGGCACAGGCACATGGAACCAGTCAACGCTTCAGATGTATGGTGATCCGGCGTTCGATCCATTCAACGCCATGGCGCAAGATCTCGACCATCACCAGATAGACGAGGGCGACCCAGATATAGGCCTGGATGTCGAACGAATTGGCAAAGGCAAGCTTGGCCTGACCCATCAAATCGTAGACGGTGATGATGGCGACGATGGCCGAGGCCTTGACCATCAGGATCAACTCATTGCCATAGGGACGCAAGGCGACGATCAGCGCTTGCGGCAGGATGATCTTGCGGAGCGTCTGCAGCTTGTGCAGCCCAAGCGAAGCAGCACCCTCCCACTGGCCTCTTGGCACGCTTTCGATGGCGCCGCGCAGGATCTCGGCCTGATAGGCGGCGGTGTTGAGTGCGAAGGCAAACACACCGCAATTGAAAGCGTCCTTGAAAAAATCCCAGAGGCCGACCGTTTGAAGCTCAGCCCTGAACGATCCCAGTCCGTAGTAGACCAGATAGGTCTGGACCAGCAGCGGCGTGCCGCGGAAGAAATAGACATAGCAATAGGCGAGGCCGGACAGGAGCCGGTTGGCGGACATGCGCCCATAAGCGACCGGCACCGACAGGATCGCTCCGAGCACCATCGATATGCAGACCAGTAACAGCGTGGTTTGCAGGCCCTTCAGATAGGCCGGGGCATATTTGGCGAAGAAATCGGCGTTCCAGGCAAAGATCAGATAACTGACGATGCCAAGGCCGAACAGGATCCAGAAACCGACCATCGCATAGCCGATGACACGGCTGCGCGGCCAGCCGCGCGCCCGGGGTGGCGGTCGTTCGACCAAGGCGGCTGTGACGCTCATCGTTGCGCCTCCCGCCGGCCGAGCGAGCGCAGGATCGCGCTGGTGGCAAAAGATGAAACGACGGCCAGACCAAGGAACACCATGGCCGCAACGCCATAAAACAGGAAAGCGTGCTTGGTAACGCGGGCAGCCGTGTAGGCATTGCGCAGCGTCTCGGCGAGGCCGACGACCGATACGAGCGACGTATCCTTGAGCAGGCTAAGCCAGCAGTTCTCAAGTCCGGGAAACGCGATGCGAAGGAGTTGCGGCAAGATCACCTTGCGCATGGTCAGCCAGTTCGACAGGCCGATGGCATAGCCGCCCTCATACTGACCTTTCGGTATGGCTCGAAAGGCTGAAAGAAACACCTCGCTGGCATAGGATGAAAAGATCAGCGACAGCACGATCATGCCGGCGACGAAGCTGTTGACGTCGATGGTCGCGTCTGGTCGGAAATATCGCACGAGGTGCTGCAACAGGATTGGTACGCCGAAGAAAAACAGAAACAGCGTCACCAGTTCCGGCAAGCCGCGGAAGACGGTGGTGTAGATGTTGGCTGCCAGCCGCAGCGACGGTTCTTCGGATTGTTTGGCCCAGGCGACGAAAAAGCCGATCGTCAGGCCGATGGGCAGTGTCGCCAGCGCAAGCGCGATGGTGACCAGTGCGCCATAGGCAATATCGTCAATCCAGCCATCGGGTCCCCAAGTGAGAAGTATCCATATGTTCTGGCTTGGCATTGACGGATCTTGTCTCCACTTCTGTCAGGCCAAGGCGGCAGGAGAAATTTCCCCTGCCGCCTTGTTTCAGATAATCAGGACTCGGCGCCGAAGACGTCGAACTTGAAGTACTTGTCGTTGATTTCCTTGTACTTTCCGTTGGCGCGGATGGCGTCGATGGCGCTGTTCAACTTGTTGACCAGATCCGTCTCGCCCTTGCGCACGGCGATGCCGGCGCCCGGCCCAAAGATCTCGACTGGCTGCGGCGAGGGCTGGCCGAGAATCTTGCAGCAGGCGCCATCAGGCGAATCCAGGAATTGCTGCAATACGACGATGTCATCCTCGATCGCGTCGAGACGGCCATTGGCGAGATCGGCCTGCTCTTCGGGGCTGCTCGGATAACCCTTGATGGTGCTGTCCGTATAAGTCTTCGAGGCATAGTTGAAATGCGTCGTCGTCGTTGCCACGCCGATGGTCTTGCCGGCCAAATCTTCCTTGGTCACGCCCTTGAGGGTCGAGTCCTTCGGCACGGCGATCGCCGAGGGGGTGTTGTAGTATTTGTGGGTGAAGTCGACCTTTTCCAGACGCTCCGGCGTGATCGACATCGAGGCCACGATGGCGTCGAACTTGCCGGCCTGCAGCGCCGGGATGATGCCGTCCCAATCCTGGGCGACGAAGGTGCACTTGACCTTCATCTCGTCGCAGAGCGCCTTGGCGATGTCGATGTCGAAGCCGACGAGCTGGCCATCGGAGGTCAAATTGTTGAAGGGTGGGTAGGCGCCTTCGGTGCCGATCCTCAGGGTTTCCTGAGCCTGGGCGACGCCGAGCGTCAGCAGCGCAGCCGATGCGGCGAGCGCGATACGCAGTGCAATACGCATGATAGTCCTCTCTTTATTGCTCCCGGCCGTCGTTCCGGAACGGCTCTGTGGGGCGGTGCTTTTGACCGCCCGCTGGCAGGATACTCCCACTGTTTTCGGGAGAAAAGCAACTGTAAAACCGTTGCTTGCGGGATTTGCGCGTCCAGCCAATGCTGACGCCGGGTCAGACAATGAAACAGCTGAAGAGAGCGGCTGAACCGGGTTCGGGCAGGGGCCTCACGGTTTTAGGCCGGTGGCGCGCTCGATGAAGTCGGCTATCGATCCGGTGTCGTCGAGGTCGAACACCGGCAGGCTTTCGCCGGTGACCGCGAAGTCGGCGGCGATCGCCACGATATGCGCGTCATTTGCCGAGAGCGGCGAGCGATCCTTGGCCTCCAGTCGCCTGGTCTCGATCTTTTTGTGCGCCTCGCGCTTGTAGCCTTCGACCAGCACGATGTCGCACGGTGCCAGCCGCGACAGGATCGTCTCCAGCGTCGGCTCGTTCTCTGCGCGCAATTCATGCATCAGCGCCCAGCGCACGCCCGACACAATCGCGACCTCGGTGGCCCCCGCCTGGCGATGGCGGAAGGAGTCGGCTCCCGGCTTGTCGATGTCGAACTCATGATGGGCGTGTTTGACCGTCGACACCGTCCAGCCGCGCCGGACGAGCTCGGTGACCAGCTTCTCGGTCAGTGTGGTTTTGCCGGAATTCTTCCAGCCGGTGATGCCGAAGATGTTCATGGCCCGATGCTCTGCAACAGACGCTCCGCCACCGCAAGATCGTCTGGCGTGTTGATGTTGAAGAACGGGTCGATCTCATTGCCGCCAAGAGCGGACAAGGGAAACTCCACCTCGACAAAATCATGGTGCTCGACGAAGGCCGAGACGCGCCTATTGTCCTCATCGACCAGGAAATGGCGCAAGGCCTGACGCAGCCCGAGCGGCCATAGCGCGAAGGTCGGATGCCGCCTGCCGCTGGAACTGGCGACAGCGATCGAGCCTGGCCGACCGGCTGCGGCGGAGGCCAGCATTGCGACCAGATCGACCGGCAGGAACGGCGTGTCGCCGGCGGCGGTCACCAAGGATTTGCAGGCGGTGTTTGTCGCCGCCCATTCGAGGCCGGTGAGGATCCCGGCCAGCGGTCCGGCATGGCCTTCGACCGTATCGGCGAGAACCGAAAGTCCGGACGCCGCAAAACGTGCCGGATCGCCATTGGCGCTCAGCGCCAGCGATCCGACCTGTGGCGCCAAACGGGCAACGACATGGCCGAGAAGCGGACGCCCGCTAAGGGCGAGCAAGGTCTTGTCGCCGCCGCCCATGCGCCGCGACAGGCCTCCGGCTAGGATGATCCCTGCAATGTCTCGGCTCATTGCCCTATATGCCGTCCGGCGCCATGTCGGGTCCAGCGCTTTCGGCCGCGGGCTTCTGCCGTCCGACGACCCGCTCGCGATAGAGCGCGTAAAGACCGGAGCCGATGATGATGGCGGAGCCGGCGATCATCGGCAGGTCTGGGACATCGCCGAAGATGCTGAGGCCAAGCAGCATCGACCATAACAGCGCGGTGTAGCGGAATGGCGCGATGAAGGAGATGTCGCCAGCCCGCATCGCCATGATGATAAACTGGTAGCCGATCAGCACCAGCACAGCCGCCAGCGCCAGCAGCGCGGTTCCCTTGCCCGACATCGGCGTCCAGCCGCCCATCGGCGACAGCAGCACGGCGCCGACAATGGTCATGGCGATCGCGGTTGCTGTCGACACCAGCAATGTCGGAATAGCCTGCGGGATACGTTTGGTGGCGAGATCACGCACCGCGCAACAGGCGACGCAGACGAGTGCGTATAGCGAATAGACGCTGAATCCTTCAAAACCTGGCCGCACGATGATCAGCACGCCGCCGAAACCGACGGCGATCGCCAGCCAACGCCGCCAGCCGACGCCTTCGCCAAACACAAGGGCCGCGCCCATCGTCACCGCCAGCGGCAGTGCCTGCAGCACCGCCGACACATTGGCGATCGGCAAATGCGCCAACGCGACAAGGAAGGCGACGGTAGCGCCCGCCTCGCCGACGACGCGCAACGCCACCAGCGGCTGCAGCATCGAGCCCGGTCGTGCGAGGGCGCCTTGCTGCCAGGCGAGCAGGCCGACGAGCACCGACGCAAAGGCGCCGCGCACCAGCATGACTTGCGCCATGTTCATCGATTCCGACGAGAACTTGGTGATGGCGTCATTGAGGGTGAAGCCGATCATGGCCACCATCATGAACAGCGCACCGCGAAGATTTGGGGAAAGAGGCAAGGGCGTTACCGGTTTTGCACTAAATCAAGCCTGTAGCAGTCGGCGGCAAGACAGCAACGTCAAAGAAATAGGCCAAGGACTTTCACCCGTGGCCTGTAAAATCCCAGCGAGGGCCGATCAGATGATCGGGAGCCTCATTTCGGCGTTAGCACCTCGGTGCCGCTGCCGTTCTTGCCGGCGATCGTCCAGAGGCCGTGCAGCGAGCCATCATCCTCCACCTTGTAGACGACGAGGCCGATCTCTTCGCCCATGACATAGCCCGCGGAGAAGGCATTGTCGTTGCGCATGCAGATGCCGTCCGAGGACGAGCCGCCGGTTTCCCAGTGGATGGTGCAGGTGGTCTCGCTGGTCAGCGTGATGGTTGCTTCGCCGCCATATTTCGAGCCGTCGAAATTGGTGCCGGCGACGGTGTACTTCCCGCCGATCGATTGTGCTGCTGCCGGCGCGGCTGCAAGCCCAACCACTGCAAGTGAAAGTAAGAGTTTGCGCATGTCGTATTCCCCCAGTGAGCAAAGAACCGCTACAGGGCGGGAAGCTAGGCCTGATCGCGCTTGCGGTAAATCCGCCGGTGTTTTGCGCAGAAGACTTTTCTGGGATGTGTCCGAAAATGCTCAACGGGCTTTGAGGCTGCCGGCGATGGCGCCGACCAGCGGATCGTATTTCGCTTTCACCGCCGGCGGATAGTCGATCCATATGGTGTGAATGACGCCTTCCTTGCCGAACAGGCGCCGCTCGTAAAAGATCTTTCCATCCTTCAGCCCCGACAGGACCGCCCAGTTCTTGCCGGTCTTGCTGTAGGTAATCTCGTAGCCCGCCTCCTTGCTTGCTTTCTCATCAGTGACAAAGCTTTTGGGCGTGTCATTACTGACGTTGAGGATGCCAGAACAGATCAGGCTGGCGCCGTCGGCGCTGAGCCATTGCTGTCCGTCACCATTGTCCGGATCGGGCTGGCGGTCTGTGAAGATTTCGTCGGGAAAGGTGCAGACGGTGCCGAAGCGCGCATTGGTGTAGGTGAACGGCGCGGCAGCGGCGCTGCTTGCCGCGATCAATGCTGCCGATACCAAACCTGAGAAAAAACGCTTCATGCCATGCCTCCGATCAAAAAGTGGAGTCATCCATTGCACGAGAACGCGGAAAAATCAGCCGCCGGTGACGCTCATATGCCTCGATACCGAGGGGCGGCTGGTGCGGCGGTCGATAATGAAATCATGACCCTTGGGCTTGCGGCCGATCGCTTCGTCGATTGCGGTGGCGACCAGTTCGTTGCCTTCGGACGCACGCAATGGCGCGCGCAGGTCGGCTGCATCCTCCTGGCCCAGGCACATATAGAGCGTGCCGGTGCAGGTCAGCCGCACCCGGTTGCAGCTTTCGCAGAAATTATGCGTCATCGGCGTTATGAAACCGAGCCGGCCGCCGGTCTCGGCGACATGGACATAGCGCGCCGGGCCGCCGGTTTTGTAGGGGATGTCGCTTAGCGTGAACTGACGCTCCAATGAAGCGCGCAGCAGCGACAGCGGCAGATACTGGTCGGTGCGGTCGGCGTCGATCTCGCCCATCGGCATGGTTTCGATGACGGTGAGGTCCATGCCGCGGCCATGCGCCCAGCGCAGCATCTCAGGAATCTCGGCGTCGTTGAAATCCTTCAGCGCCACCGCGTTGAGCTTGACCTTCAGACCTGCCGCCTGCGCGGCGCCGATGCCTTGCATAACCTTGTCGAGATGGCCCCAGCGGGTGATGGCGTGGAACTTGTCGGCGTCGAGCGTGTCCAGCGAGACATTGATGCGCTTGACACCGCAATCGGCGAGCTCGGCGGCAAAGCGCGACAGCTGCGAACCATTGGTGGTCAGCGTCAGTTCTTCCAGCGCGCCGCTCTTCAAATGCCGCGACAGCTGGCGCACCAGATGCATGATGTTCTTGCGCACCAACGGTTCGCCGCCGGTGAGGCGCAGTTTGCGCACACCCTTTTCGATGAAGACGGTGCAGAGCCGGTCAAGTTCCTCGAGCGACAGCAGGTCCTTCTTGGGGAGGAAAGCCATGTCCTCGGCCATGCAATAGGTGCAGCGGAAATCGCAGCGGTCGGTGACCGACACGCGCAAGTAGCTGATCGTGCGACCGAAAGGATCGATCATGTCCATGCGTCAAGCGTTTCCAATGGCTGCTAGTGGCGCCGTTATATACAGCTATGTGATACGAACCAACCCGCCATTCAAGATAGCCGCTCTTGATCTTTGGTAACATTCCCTGGCCGACATCCGATGTCGGCGGGGTCTAAATGACCTTTTCCGGCTGAGCGAAGCAGCGTAGGGAAGGGTGGATTGATGCAGGGTGGACGACAATGACGGCGCCGAAGGAACTCAGGGTCTCGAAGGACAGAAAACTGCTGTCCGTCACCTTTCCCGATCACCAACCGTTCGAACTGCCGGCCGAATTGCTGCGCGTCGCCTCGCCCTCGGCCGAAGTGCAGGGCCACTCGCCTGAGCAGCGGGTGACGGTGCCAGGCAAGCGCAACGTCGCCATCCTCAAGATCGAGCCGGTCGGCAACTACGCCGTGCGCATCACCTTCGACGATTTCCACGACACCGGCATCTTCACCTGGAACTATCTGCACACGCTCGGCCATGAGAAGGAGGCGCGCTGGAACGCATATCTCGCGGAGCTCCAGGAGAAGGGGCTGAGCCGCGATCGCTAGGTCGTCCTGTCCGCATCTTTCGGCTTGGCCAGGGCCGCCAGGATCTCGCTGGTGTCGTAGTAGAAGGGTGTGCCTTCAATCAGCCGACCATCCCTGAAGCGCAGGACTTCGGCAAACGGCTGCCTGATCGTCACGCCATTGGCTCGCGCCGTCAGCGAAAGCGTGCAGCTCATGAAGACAATGTCATCGTTTTGCGCTGCCTGAAGGTTCTCCACCGCCACATTGCTCCAGCTTTCCTGCATCTTGTGGAAAAGGGCTGCGATGCCTTCAAGGCCGCTCCAGTCGCCGGCATAGGGCAGAGAGTCCGGTTCATGCACGACGACATCCCTGTGGAAGGCGCCGGTCAGCATCTCGATGTTGCCCGACCCCGATTGCAGGAATCGCATTTCGACGTCGAACATGTTTTCGAGAAGTTCCATGACACCCGTTTCCTGATTGTCACGCTGTGGCGCGTCGCAAGGACGTCATGGAATTGGGGTAACGCCGACAACGTTTCGGAGACGGGAAAATGTCTGACATCACCACGGTCGAACAGCTCGAAGCGCTCTATGGCCTGCCCGGCGAAGCGTCGACGGTCAAGGAACTCGATCATGTCATCCCCGAATATGCCGCCTTCATCGAGGCCTCGCCCTTCGTCGCTTTGGCAACCAGCGGGCCGGAAGGGCTGGACTGCTCGCCGCGTGGCGATCTCGCCGGCTTCGTGCGCATCCATGATCCGAAGACCCTGATGATGCCGGACCGGCGCGGCAATAACCGCGCCGATTCGCTGAAGAACATCATCCGGGATCCGCGCGTCGGGCTGCTGTTCCTGGTGCCGGGCTCGGGCACGACTTTGCGTGTCAATGGCCGCGCCCGCATCACCACCGATGCCGCGCTGTGCGCCTCCTTCACCGTCGAAGGCAAGCCGGCGCGCTCAGTCACCGTGGTCGACGTCGATTCGGTCTATTTCCAGTGCGCCCGCGCCATCGTCCGCTCCGAGCTGTGGAACCCGGCGAAACACGTCGATCCGAAATCACTGCCGACGCCGGGAAAAATACTGGAAGTCACCAGCCGCAAAAATATCGACGCGGAAACCTACGACAAGGAATGGCCGGAGCGGGCGAAGAAGACGATGTGGTGAGTTGGTCGCTTCTAGAGGCGGCCCCAACTTGACGAACCGTACCGTCGCCAGTTGCGCGATGCCAATTGAACCGACCTCGATCAAGGGCAAATCAGCGAGCATGAACGGGACCGCCACCCCGAAAAGGTAGCGGTCCTTGTTCTCATGGCCGCGACAATCGGGGATAGGTCTGGTCGACGGCGCCCTTCCTGCAGGAGGGAAACCCAATGGCCGTGAAGAATCTGGGTCCAATGTCGCAACGTCTCCTACCCATCCTTTGCTTGCCTGCGCAATATCAAGCGTAATCCTGTGCGGCGGCGGCCCGCACAGAGGCACAACGATGCCAAGCAAAGCCGCGGAAAAATTGCGCAGGGTAGGTCGGCCCCTCAGACGACACGCAAGAGCATGATCTTTCCCGGAGATCATGCCCTGACTGCTCAGATATCCTTCAGCACATCGTAGATCTTGCGCATCTGTTCGCCGATCATGTCGCATTGTTCCGGTGTCGACTGGCTCATCGCCTTCTCGATCAGCGCCATATGCACCTTAAGCGCTTTCATAAGCAGCTCCGTGCCGGCCTCGGTAAGCGTCAGCCGCAGCACGCGCTTGTCCTTCTCGTCGCCTTCACGGACGAGCAGGCCGCGCGCCTCGAGTTGCGGCAACAGCATGGTGATGTTGGAGCGGCCGACCAGCAGTTTGCGGGCGAGATCGTGCTGCGACATGCCGGGATGGCGATAGAGGTTCATCAGCACGTCGAGTTGCGCCGGCTTCAGGTCCAGCGGCGCCAGCTTCACCGCCAGCGTACGCTCAAGCACATGGCAGGCGCGCGCCACCGCGACCCAGTTGCGAAAGCGCGGGTTGTCCCAGGGCAGCTCTTGTTTAATGTTCATGTTTGAACTATTATGTTCATGCTTGAACGGAATGGATGGATCGCCACTATGGCATCATTTGGACTGAAGGTCATCCGGGGCGTGTTCGGCGCCGCCGAGCATGTGGCGCCGCGCCTGAGCGGCCGCGCCGCCTTTGAACTGTTCTGCCGCACGCCGAGCGTGAAGGCGCTGAGCGACGGCGAACGGCGCGCGGTCGACCGCGCCGCCGGCTTCATGGCCGAGGCGCGTCATCACCGGCTGAAGACCAAGAACGGCTGCGTCATGGTGCACGAATTCCGGCCGGAGCCGGGCAGGGCGTCCGCCGGCACTGTGCTGGTCATCCATGGCTGGCGCTCGCGCACCGAATATATGCGTGCGCTGATCGAAGGGTTTCGCAATGCCGGCTACCGGGTCGCGTCGCTCGACCTGCCGGGCCACGGCCAGTCGCTGGGCCGTCGTCTCAACATGGTCAATGCGGTCGAGGCAACCAGGGTGGCGGCTGACTGGTTCGGACCGTTCAAGGCGATCATCGGCCATTCGTTCGGCGGCGCCGTTGCCGCCAACGCCATTGCCGGTTCCATCAAAGGGATCCAGCCGGTGGCGGCCGAACAGCTGGTGCTGATCGCAGCACCGAGTTCCCTGCCGGCGATCTTTGCCGACTTCAGCCGCATGCTCAATGTCGGCCCGCGTTCGCAGGTTTCCATGGCCGATCAGGTGAAACGACTGTCGGGCCGACCGCTCAACGAATTCACCGGCGACCGCCAACTGGCCGAAGCGCCGGTGCCAACGCTGGTCATCCACGCGCCCGATGACCGCGAGGTTCCTGCCGACCATGCCAGGCGCTACGCCGGCGCCGGCAGTCATGTGCGGCTGCACTGGGCCGACGGGCTCGGCCACCGCCGCATTCTTGCCGACAAGGGCGTTGTCGCGCGCGCAGTCGGCTTTGTGACCGGTCACCAGGACACAGTATCGCTGCACTGACCTGACGGTTATTTCTTCTTGCCACCTGGTTCGACCGGCAGCCCGGCCGCCTTCCAGGCGGTGTAGCCGCCGAGTATGTGCTTGACCGGCGACAGCCCCATGTCCTGCGCCGTCTTGGTGGCCAGCGCCGAGCGCCAGCCGCCGGCGCAGAAGAAGACAAAGCTCTTGCCCGATGCAAAGAACGGCTTGTGGTAGGGGCTTTCGGGATCGATCCAGAATTCCAGCATGCCGCGGGTGACATGCTTGGCGCCGGGAATTTGGCCGTCCCGCTCCACTTCCCTGGGGTCGCGCAAATCGACGAAGATAGTGTCCTCGTCGTCGAGCAGCCCGGCCGCTTCCTCAGGCGACACCACCTCGATCTCGGCATTGGCCTCGTCAAGCAGCTCGCGATAGCCTTTTTTCACGAACAATCCCTCCCGGCGCGTTTTCGCCGCTCACCGGATTTCCAGCACAACGCCAGCTTTTTGTCACGCCGTTCCGGCGAGCCCCTGCCACGCCGCCATTGCTCCGGCCACGGTAGCCATCAGCGCGTCACACGAGGCGCCGTCGCGCGCCTGGATCGACATGCCATGCTGCACCGTCGCATAGAAGGTCGCAGCCGCGTCGCTGTCGAAGCCCTTCGGCAATTCGCCTTCCGCCACGCCGCGTTCCAGTCGTCTCAGCAAGAGGGTGTGGTTTTCGGCGCGCCGGCGGCGCAGATCATCGCAGATCGCGCCGCTGCTTGAGTCCTTGTGCAACGCGCCAAGCGCGATCAGACAGCCCTGCGGTCGGTCGTTCTGCGAATAGGCCCTGGCTGTCTGGCGCAGGAAGTTCTCGATCGCCTGGCATGCCGTCGGTGCTTCGTCCAGCGCGGTCCAGATCTCGGTGCCTTCGGTGCGGGTGTAATAGTCGGTCGCTTCGAGAAACAGCGCCTCCTTGCTGCCGAAGGCGGCATAGAGGCTGGGTGAGCTGATCCCCATCGCCGCGGTCAGGTCAGCCATCGAGGTGCCTTCATAGCCTTTGGCCCAGAACAGCTCCATCGCCTGCCGCAAGGCGGCGGTTCGATCGAAGGTGCGGGGACGGCCTCTTTCCGGCATGGCTCTCATTTCTGTGTTGATCGATACATAATTCAGTTGACCTGCGCGAGCAAGGCTGCCAGACATTTATGTATCGATCGTTACATAAAGGAGAATAGCATGTCAGCGAACGGATTGAACGGCAAGGCAGCACTCGTCACCGGCGGCAGCCGCGGCATAGGTGCTGCGATTGCCAAGCGGCTTGCGGCCGATGGCGCCGATGTCGCCATCACCTATGTCAACAGCGAGGCGCCAGCGCACGCGGTCGTTGCCGAGATCGTCGCGGCAGGCGGCCGCGCCATCGCCATCCAGGCCGACAATCGCGACGCCGCGGCAATCGAAGGTTCGGTCTCCGAGGCGGTGAATGCCTTCGGCCGGCTCGACATCCTGGTCAACAGCGCCGGCATCTGGCGCGCTGCGCCCATCGAGCAAATGTCGTTGGCCGACTTCGATGAAACCATGGAGGTTAATCTCAGAGCCCCGTTCGTCGCCTCGAAAGCGGCTGCGGCTCACATGGGCGAGGGCGGCCGCATCATTTCGATCGGCAGCAATCTGGCGGAGCGCGTTACCGATACCAGCCTCAGCGCCTATTCCACCAGCAAGGCGGCGCTGGTCGGCCTGACCAAGGCGCTGGCACGCGACCTCGGCTCGCGCGGCATCACCGCCAATGTCGTTCACCCCGGTTCGACCGACACCGACATGAACCCGGCCGAAGGCCCGCATGCCGAACACCAGCGGCAGAAGATGGCGACGCCCCGCTTCGGCAAGGCCGACGAGATCGCCGGCATGGTTGCCTGGCTGGCCGGTCCGGAAGGGCGATTCGTCACCGGCGCGGCGCTGACCATCGACGGCGGCGCCAACGCCTGAAGCAACAGCCGGCTTTGACGACCGGGGCGGCGGCGACGCCGCTCCTGGCGTCACGATGTCGTGAAACCGTTCTGCAACAGACCCGCCGAAATTTATGGAAGCTTAACGAAATCAGTATGAATCAGTATAGTAGCGCCTTACATCCGCCATGCGGTTGGCAAGATCGTCTAGCGGCGCGGAACGGGAGCCGGCTTGCAGCCGGAGCGGGTGATCCATGAAATTTCTGGGAAATAAAGCCACTGTGATGCCGCTTGCGGTTGCGGCAACGCTGGCCTTCGGCATGCCGCAGGCAAGCGCGCAAGGGCTGTTCGACATGCTGTTCGGCGGTGGCGTCAGACACAATTCGCAAGGCGAATTCCCACCGCCGCCAAAGCGCAGGCCGCCCGCCGTATCGGGCGGCGGTGGTACCAAAATCAGCAGCCCGAGCTACTACACCTACAAGGCCGACCGGCTGGTGCGCGTCGACTTCACGGCATTGGTGGCAGCTCCCCCTCAGGTGGCAACAGCCGAGGATGCGGCCTTTGTGCCGTCGGTGACGAGCACCGCCTTTCGTGAAGCCGTTGCAGGCCTCAGCGATTACGAACTCTATGCCGAGCCCGATATCGCCAAGGCGCTGATTGCCTATTACTCGGCCAATCCCGACTTCATCTGGGTGAACGACGGCAACCCCAATGCCCGCGCCCAGGATGCGGTGCGGGTGCTCGGCGAAGCGGCAAGCTATGGCCTCTCGCCGGCCGACTACACGGTCGAGGTGCCGGCAGCCAATGCATCGGCGGTCGATGCCGACGCGCATCTGAAGGAGCTCGTGCGCTTCGAGATGGCGCTGTCGGCGCGTGTCCTGCGCTATGCCCATGATGCCCAGAGCGGCCGCGTCGATCCCAACCGCATCACCGGCTACTATGAATTTCCGCCGAAGCCGGTCGACATGGAAGGCGTGCTGAAGACGCTCGCCCGCACCCAGCAGGTGCGCACCTATCTCGAATCGCGCCATCCGCAGAACGCCGAATACCAGGCGCTGCGCGTCGAACTGGAATCGTTGCAGGCCAGCGCCGAAAACGAAATCGTCGTCGACCCGAAACTGTTGCTGAAGCCCGGCGAGACAAGCGCCGAACTGCCGAAGCTGCTGACGCTGATCGCGCGCAATCTCGACGACGAGATGGGCGGCGCCTATGGCGAGATCCTGTCCCGGCTCGGCGCCAGCGACGTCTATGTTCCCGAACTGGTACCGGTCATCAAGGCCGTGCAGGTGAAGGCCGGCATGAAGGGCGACGGCGTCATCGGCCCGCGCACCGTCGCCTCGCTCGCCGGCGCCTCCAAGGCCGACCGGCTGCAGAAAGTGCAGGTAGCACTTGAAGAGCTGCGCTGGATGCCGTCCGATCTCGGCAGCCCGCGCGTCTTCATCAATCAGCCCGCCTTCACCGCCAGCTATATCGACAATGGTGAGGAAAAGCTGAAGACCCGCGTCGTCATCGGCCGGACCACCAACCAGACCGCCTTCTTCTTCAAGGAGATCAAGCAGGTCGATTTCCATCCCTATTGGGGCGTGCCGCAGTCGATCATCGTCAATGAGATGCTGCCCAGGCTGCGCGGCGATCCGGGCTATCTCGACCGCGCCGGCTACGAGGTGACCGATTCGCGCGGCAGGCGGGTTCCCTCGTCGTCCGTCAATTGGGGCGCCTACGGCGCCAACATTCCCTACAGCGTGCGCCAGCAGCCGAGCGAAGCCAATGCGCTCGGCGAGTTGAAGATCCTCTTCCCCAACAAGCACGCCATCTACATGCACGACACGCCGCAAAAGTCCTTCTTCCAGCGCGACATGCGTGCGCTGAGCCACGGCTGTATTCGCCTGCAAGACCCGCGCGGCATGGCGGCGGCGGTGCTCGGCACCTCGGTCGACGACATCGCCGAGAAGCTGAAGCACGGCCATGCGACCGAAGACGTGACGCGCAAGATTCCCGTCTACGTCGCATACTTCACCGCCTGGCCGGACCTGTCCGGCAACGTCGAGTATTTCAACGACGTGTACGACCGCGACACGCGGCTGATGCAGGCGCTGGACGCGACCGAGGCGGTGCGTTCGCCGACGAGCTGATCCCACATGGTTTCTCGTTCATCGAAACGAGGAACCATTCCTATCTCTTTGGTTTCTTTTAGATTTTAGTCGATAGGCGTTCGCACGATTCGTGCGATCAGCGCTGGATGAGCGGACGCCGGAAGCCGGCATCACGGCCGGCGATCAGCCAATAGACGAGACCCGCGACCAGGCCGGCGCCGGCGATGATGCCGATATCGGCCCAGCGTTGGGTGTCTTCTTCTGCGCCCGGCCAGATCAAGAAGAAGCCGGCCGCGGCAGCGGCAGCGCCAAACAGCATGTGCACAAGGAAATTGCGCAGCGCGAAGAATTCGGCGATCAGCGCGAAGATCAGCGTCTGCAGACCGGTTAGGATGATCGTCAGGAAATAGACGAACATGCCCAGCGGTGGCACCACTAGCGCCGCGAGCGGGGTGACGATGGCAAAACCGAAATACTCAGGCGCGTTGGGCAGGGCACTCAACGTGGCATAGATTGCCACTACGGCGACCAGGCCGACCAGCACGGCCACTAGATAGCCGGCTAACATCATCAGGATGCGCTTCAAAACGTGCTTTACCATCGCCAATGCACCCCCGTGCCCTGCAATTGTCGCGCGCACTGAGCCATCAAAGGCGTAATGGCGCAAGAGTGCACCCAGCGGTGCTTTGCGGCGCTCTTCAGGCGCCGCCGCACATATGTTGCGAATCGGGCAGCACCCACCTGCCCTTTATCGTGAGGTCGACGCCGCAATAGACACGGCCGCGTTCATCGCCCTCCGGGCAGTCCCGCGGGACCGAGATCAGGCACATCACGACGGGGTCGCCGACTTTCGAGCTGGCGAGGCCGGGCTCCCGGTCATAGGAAACCCCGGCGCCGCCATTGCTGAATCGCGCCAGACTGCCGGCTTCAGGACTGGCGGTTTCCAGCGGGTCGTCGCCGAGCCTCGTCGTCAGCGCCGTGATGTGGGTGAAGGCGCATTGCCCGATCGACGAGGGCAGGAGCTGGTCGGGACTTTTGGGATGGCGTGCGGCGGTGTCGAGCGCCTTCTTGCCGATCAGGGCGACGTTGTAGTCCTGCACCCAGGACGGCGCATTGCCGTAGGTCTGCAGGGCGTTGTTCTGGGCGCTGACGATGCAGGCGGCATCCTGCCCGCAGGCATTCCTGTCGGCGATCAGCGCGCGGGCGATCTTGCGCTTGTCGCCGCCAAAGGCCGGTTCGAAACCCGTAAAGGCCTTCGCGACCAGCGCATCGATGGCGGAAAGCTGTGGATCGGCACAGACTGCCTTCTCCGCCGGCAGGCTGGCTTTGCGGCAATTGAAGGACGGTCCCTCGGCACGTGCCGCAGTCCCGCAGATTATCGCGCAGGCCAAGGCAATGCCGGGCACGAGCCAGTTGGAACCCCGGCTGGAAGAAAGCATGACCGCCCCCACTTTCACGCACCAGTTTGCCCATCACTCTAGGCAAAAAGTCCGCTGTAAGGAATTGCCGAAGGGGCGGCAGCGCTATTTCGGTTCGGCGGTCACCGGATCGAAGGTGATTTCGACTTTCGCCTTGTCGGCCGTGTAATAGGTGACGGTGTAGCCGTCCTTGTCCCAGTCGACTTCCTTGACATAGCGGAAGCCGTCGCGCTGTTCGACCTTGGCGATGATTGCCGACAGTTTCTGGGCATTCTGCGGCGGCAATGGCCTGTCATCATCCGCGGCAAAGGCCGTTGCGCCGGCGAGAAGCAGTGCAAGGCCGGTCGCCAAAACAAGATTTCGCATGATTGCCCTCATTTCATGTTGGCATGGATCGCACCGGAAACTCGTTCGCAGCCCAATTTGTTCCCGCCCACGGCAAACGAGGCGTGGCTTCCGCAACGCTCCGGAACCGCAACCCAGAGGGGGCGAATACCCCCCACGCATTTGCGGTAACCGGCGGCTAACCATGGCCGCTGCCGTGACCTGCGCTGGACAACCCGATGGTGGTAGAGCTTTGCCCAAGACCCTGCTAGAGTTCTGGTCTAGGCGGGGTGGCATGGCGCGCCAAACCCGCCGGGATTTCTTCTCTCAGTGCGCGGCGGAATGTTTCAGGAACGGGTCGTCGCCTGTGCTGGACCAGAACCAGAAGGGACCGGGGCTCGAACATGGCTGTACGGAACTACACCCGTCAGCTGGCGACAATCATTTCTATCGATGCCGTCGGGTTTTCACGGCTGATGGGCATCGACGATGAGTCTGCTGTCGCGGCATTTGAGGAGCGGCGAGACATCATCGCCGACAGCTGTGCCACGTTTGGCGGCCGCACGTTCGGCGACGCCGGTGACAGCATCATGGCCGAATTCGGCAACCCGATCGAGGCTTTGCGCGCGGCCTTCGATTTCCAGGGCCGCATCGTCGCGCTCAACGCTTCGGTCGCCGACGACATGCGCATGCCGTTTCGTGCCGGCATCAACACCGGCGACGTCATCGTGCGGGGCGGCCAACTGTACGGCGACGACGTCAACATCGCCGCTCGCATCCAGGAGTTCGCACCGGGCGGCGGTCTCGCCGTTTCGGAGACGACCTGGCACCATGTGAAGGACACGACGGCGGCCGAATTCACCGATCTCGGCGAATTCATGCTGAAGAACATTGCCCTGCCGGTGCGCGTCCTCATCGCCGGGCGCGGCGGCAACGGGGCCTCGCCGGCGGCGTCGTTCGCGGCCATCCCTCAGGTCAACGCCCCGCAGAAGCTGTCGTCCAAAGGGCCGCCGGCGATCGCCGTGCTGCCCTTTCAGGGCAATGGCGGCGAGCATGACATCGGCTATATGGCCGATGGCATTGCCGAGGACATTATCTACGGTCTTTCCAACACCAAGTGGCTCTCGGTCATCGCCAAGGGCTCCAGCTTCCAGTTTCGCGACGATACGCTGGGCACGCGGGTGATCGGCAACGCGCTCGGCGCGCGCTACATCGTCAGCGGCACGCTGATGCGCAATGGTGGCCAGATCCGCCTCAACACCTCACTGGCGGACGCGTCCAACGGGCGGCTGGTCTGGTCGCAGCGCTTCGATCGCGACCTGGGCGACATCTTCAACCTGCGCGACCAGATCGGCGCCGAGATCGTTTCGATCCTCGACAAGGAGGTCGACCGGGCGGAGCAGGCGCGCACTTTCCAGGTGCCCTGGGAAAGCCTGGAGACCTGGCAGCTGGTGCGGCGCGGACGCTGGCACATGAACCGGCGCACCCGCGGCGACACCGAAACGGCGCTGGAGTTCTTCCAGAAGGCCTACCGCGAGGACCCCAATTCGAGCGCCGTGCTCAACGAACTGGCGTGGTGGTATTTCTGGCGGGCATGGCTGCGGTTCGGCGACAGCGACGATTTGAACAAGGTCGAGCAGTTTGCCCGCAAGGCCTTGCTGATGGACAGCCTGGATGCGCGTCCGCACGCCCACCTCGGCGCCGTCGACATCATGCGGGGTGAACCGCGATCGGCGGTCGACCATCTCGAGGAAGCGATCCACATCAATCCGAGCTTTGCCTTCGCGCGCTCGGCCATGGGCAGCGCCCAGCTGCTGCTCGGCAATGCCGCGTCAGCGATCCCGTTCTTTCTCGACACCGAGCGACTGAGCCCGTTCGACCTCTACCGCTTCCACAATCTGGGGGAACTGGCGGCAGCCTACAGTTTCGTCGAGAACTGGCCGGCGGCGATCGCCGCCGCCGACCGCTCGCTCAACCTGTCTCCGGGCTATTTCTATGCCAGGTTCCTGAAAATAGGCGCGCTGATGCGCAGCGGCCGGCCGGAACAGGCGCGGCGCGAGATGGCCATTTTCGCCACCCGGCATCCCGATTTTTCCGAACAGCGTGTGCGCTGGATACCGTTTACCGACAAGGCCGCGAACGAGTTCCTCGTCGCCAATTTCCAACTGGCCAAATGAGCATGGCGTTCAATGCTGGCCGAACACCGATTAACTGTGAAAAAATTCACATACGTACAATCGATGCAAACCTAGGCGTTGAAGGGCCGGCATCGCAATAACGTGGACAGCCGGGGGGCTTGAACGCGCATGACCAAACTGAAGTATTTCGACGGCATTCGTGAGGCCCAGAAAAACCAGCGACCGCTATCGGAAATGCCGCCTTTCGATCTCGGCCGGATCCGCAAAACGGGCTTTTTGGCGCGCATCGCCGAATTTGTCGTCGAAGATCATCCGCGCGTGTGGTTGGCGTTCTTGCGGCGCTTCCGCCCGACCGGCAAACTATTCGGGGTTCTGCTCGTCACCAAGAACGCCGATGTCCGCGACATATTGGAGCGCGGCGACGAATTCCAAACCCCGTACGGCCCGGAAATGACCGAGTTCGCGCGAGGCTCCAATTTCATCCTCGGCATGCAGGACGGCGCCGACTACCGCCGGATGAAATCGTCGGTGCTGAGCGCCTTTCCGCCAGCCGAAGTCGAAGCCGTCGTCAGGCCGATCGCAGCGCGTCATTCGCAAGAGATCATGATGCGCGCCAGCCCCGGTTTCGATGCGATCTCCGGATTGCTGAAGCTCGTTCCAGTGCACATCTGCCGCGATTATTTCGGGATCGAGATCGACGACGAATCGGAATTCGCCGATTGGTCGATCGCGCTCAGCGCGCTTTTCTTTTCGGACCCGGGGGCGAGCCCCGTCATGCGCGAGCTTGCAGTGGTGGCGGGCGATCGTCTTCTCAAAGTCATCGACCGCTCTATCCAGTCGGTCAGGGACCGGGGCTTGAAGACCGAGCAGCCGCTGGCAAGGCTGGTTGCCCAGATGGACCAGGACCGCTTGTCGCGGGACGACCTCAACTCGATCATGCTGGGCATGATCGCGGGCTTCGTCCCGACCAATGTTCTGGCCAGCGGCAATTGCCTCGACGTGATCCTGTCGCGGCCGGATGCACGGCAGGCGATCGACGCGGCACTTGCTGAAAACGACACCGGCAAGCTGGACAAGGCCGTCCTTGAAGCCATGCGCTTCAAGCCGATCTGGATCGGCCCGTGGCGCTACACGGCACGCGACGCGATCATCGGCAAGGGCACGCGACGCGAGCGCCTCGTCAAGGCGGGCACCGTGGTGATGCCGGCTACGCTGTCGGCGATGTTCGATGCGGACGCCGTGCAGAACCCGGACAAGTTCGATACATCGCGCCCGCATCGCGACTACATGGTCTTCGGCCACGGCATCCATCAGTGCATCGGCGCCGAGATCGCCAGGATCCAGATCGGCGAAAGCCTGCGCGCTCTGTTCCAGAAGCAGAACCTGCGCCGCATGTCGGGCAAGGCTGGGCGGATGACGCGCATCGGCGCTTATCCCGAAACCCTCAAGGTCGATTTCGAACCGGCAGCACTCTGCCGCACGGTCACCCAGTCGATGGTGACGGTGGTCTGCCCGGTCACCGGGTCCGGATCGCTGGACGCTGTGCGCGACAAGGTTGCCAGCCTCGGCAATCCGGCCGGCGAAGAGATCCGCACCGCGCTCGACATTGTCGGCACTATCCATTTCACCAGCCTGGCGGTTGTCGGCACGGGCGAGATCGACGCTGATTCCGGTCAGCAAAAGGGAGCTCTGGTTCTCGAGATTTCCGGCGACGGCAGCATCGACGATGTCATCAATGCGGTGACGCACGCCATCGGGCACCGGCTGCGGCCGATCTTCAAGGACGTCTGCGACCTGCGTGACAGCGGCGCCTTGAACGATTTCCTGCGCAAGCACAATGTCGACATCTCGCCGTCCTTCGGCAGCAATGCCGGACTGGTGTTTTCAGGCACGCCCGGTCATTCGGTCCAGCGCATCATGGCCGAGGCAGAGCTTTTCGAAGCTGTGCGCGGCATCGTGGAGCGGCCACGCCAAGGCACCGGCAACGCTCCCGCCGTGCTCGCGGAAGCTCGCCAGCATCTTCGATCATTGGGGACGTTTGCCTGGGCGTTCGAGCCGGCCGAAAGCCGGCTGGAAAAGCCGCCGGGCCATTGGGGCCGTGCCCTGATGACGACCTTGCTGGTACCGCCGGTCTTCGTCACGGTGGCGATCATCTGGGCTGCTTGCTGGTACATGACCTATAGTGTGGTGTTCGGCAGATCCATCGACATCAGTTCCCACGAAATCTCCTTCACCGCCATAGCCGTAGCAATCACTTCACTTCTGTTGTCGGGACTTGGAGTGTTGGTGGCAGCGGCGCTGCTGGTGTTTGCGTGCTTGCTGGCGCTGCGACGCCGCGAGGATAGAGATCAGCCGGAAAGCACATCGATCGGCATATCTGAATTGAACGCGATACTCGTCAAGGAGGACCACGCGGCGCAGAACCATCTGACCGCGATTTCGACGATGAAGGCTGGCATCTTGCGGCGGCTGGCGCTCAGGTTTTCCTTCTACCTGATCTCGATAGCTGCCCAGAAGGTGTTCAAGCCAGGCTTCCTCAACACCATCAACACCATCCATTTTGCCCGCTGGATACTCCTGCCGGGCTCCAACAGATTGATGTTCTTCTCCAACTACGGTGGCAGCTGGGAAAGTTATCTTGAGGACTTCATCGCCAAGGCATCCGCTGGCCTGACCGGCGTGTGGAGCAACACTGTGGGCTATCCACGTACACGATGGCTGTTCCTTGACGGCGCGCGTGACGGCGATCGCTTCAAGCGCTGGGCGCGGCGCCAGCAGGTGCCGACACTGTTCTGGTACTCCGCCTATCCCCAAATCAACACAACGCGCATCCGGATCAATTCCCGGATCAGGCGCGGCATTGCTTCCGCCGTCGGCAACGAGGCGCGCGACTGGCTGAGCTTGTTTGGTTCGCTACGGCGCCCGGCGAGCGAAACGACCACCGTTCAAAAGACCACCTCGCTGCTGGCCAATATCAGTTCTGCTTTTCCGGCACCTCTCGAGCAGCAGCTGGAAACCGGCGAGATCCAGTCCATCTTTTTCGGCCCGCTCGGCCCGCTCGGTTATTCGCATATGCTTGCGATCCGCGTGCCGGACAAGTTGCCGGCGCCCAAGCGCAGAGCCTGGCTCGATTTCGTTGTTGAGCAGACGAGTTTCGGCGAAGGCCGGCCCGCCGGGCGCGCTATGATAGTAGCCTTTGGTCCCGGTGGCCTGCGGCAGTTTGGGCTCGACGAGGGGGTGGATGGCGATCCACTGGAAACATTTCCGATCGCCTTTCGCCATGGCATGGGCAATCCCGAGCGTGGCCGCATTCTGGACGACCGAGGCCGCGACGGCCCGGACGAATGGGAGTGGGGGTCGCTGGCGAACCCCGTGGACGTGGTCATCGTCTGCTATGCTGAAGACCCGGGAAGGTTGAAGACCGAGATTGCCACCGTGAAACGAAAGACGACCGGTGCCGGCATGAAGGTCGTCGCCGAACTGCCGCTCGTCGTAAATCGTGGTCCGACCGACACGAATGCGAAATCGTCCGATGGGGCAAAGCGTGACGGTAGGTCGGAACGCGGGCCAGCCTACGAGCATTTCGGTTTCGCGGACGGGATTTCGCAGCCGATTGTCCGAGGCACAACCCGCGCCAGCAGGGGCGCCGCGCCTATGCATCTGGTCGCGCCCGGCGAGTTCCTGTTCGGTTATCGTGACGAGCATGGGTTCTATCCAGCCTCGCCCTCGGTAAGCGCATCACGCGATCGAGCCGGAATCCTTTCGCAGGTGCGCCGTAGCCGGCTTATTCCGGGCCTGCCGACACCGCCGCGCGATTTCGGCCGCAACGGCTCATTCCTCGTTGTTCGCCAGTTCGAGCAGCATGTCGACGTCTTCAACGACTACTGCAAAAAGGCTGCAGCCTTGGTCGCGAGCCAACTCGGCAACCAAGCCGTCACGCAAGATTGGATTGCTGCCAAGATGCTCGGCCGCTGGCAGAACGGCAGCTCACTGGTGCGCAACCCCGATCATCCGGGACGCGTTGTCGACAACAACTTCGCCACTGGCGCCGAGGACCCGCAAGGACATCGTTGCCCACTTGGTGCGCACATACGCCGTTCCAACCCACGCGATTCGCTGGGTGAGGACCGCGATACGCAGATCAATATCGGCAAGCGCCATCGTATCCTGCGGGTCGGCCGCACCTATGAGAAGCCGGACGGCAAGAATGGCAAGGTCGAAAAGGGGCTGCTCTTCATGTGCCTTAACGCCGACATCGAGCGCCAGTATGAATTCATCCAGCAAACCTGGGTTTCGTCGGCCACATTCCAGGGCCTCGTCGCTGAAAAGGACCCGACGATTGGTGCGAGCGACGGTGATGGCAGGTTCACCATTCCGTCATGGGAAAAGGTCACGACGCTCCGCGATATGCCGCAGTTCGTCACCACACGAGGTGGCGGTTATTTCTTCATGCCCAGCCGCTCGGCGTTGCGCTACCTGATTTCGCGGCTCTGATTCGGCTGGTCTTCCGTGGGCAAGGAACCTCAGTCGTCGTCCTGCGACTCGGCGATATGACGCAATGCGCCAGCATCGGTTATACGCAGACCGCCGCGCTTGATGGCGATGAACGAACGGGCGCGCCAGTCATTGAGGGTCTTGTTGACGGACTCACGCGTGGCGCCGAGGAACTCTCCGAGCTCCGATTGCGAGATCGGTATCCAGCCGGCGCTATCGGCCATCACCTCGGCCAGGAAGACCAGGCGCTTGGCCAGCCTTGCCTCGATGCCGAAAAAGGCCTGATCGCCGAGTTCGCCGCTGACCCAGCGCAGCCTGGCGCACAGAAGTTCGATCATCGCGCGCGCCAGTGGCGGATTTCTTTCAATTCGATCAAAGAGTTGTGTCCTGCTCAGCGAGACCAGCTCGCACGCGGTAAGACAGATGGCAGTGGCGGTGCGTGGCCGTCCGTCAAGGGCGCCGATCTCTCCGACCAGGCTTCGCGACAGCTCGATATTGGCCACCAGCTTCTGGCCGCCGGGCGAATAAATCGAGATTTCCACCGTGCCGCTCATCACCCCGTAGATGCGGTCGGCGGCATCTTCCTGGACGAACAGATGCTGGCCCGCGGCGTAGCGCTCGACCTTGCAACCGCTGAAAAGAATATCGAACAGCTTTGGATCGATGCGCGCCAGGCGCGGCAGATCGTTTCTGTCGTTCGCGCCGCCAAAAGCCATGTTGAACTTCCCAATTGCCGCAATCAGCAAAGTTTACGGCAAGAGTGCACCGCATCAAAGCCCGGTGTTCATCCCTTTGCCATTACGCCTTCTAAAGGCGTGGCGCAGTGGTCGCGCGCAGTAGTGGCTTGCGCCAGGCGGAAAGCCGTCTGCACGCCCGGCGGGAGGAGCCGGAGGCGTGCAGACGGCAACTGATGAAAAGAGTTAGGTGATGAAAATTCCTGGTGCCTGCTAATCCTTGCAGAACTGTTGAAATCGCGAAAAGGCGGCATGAGCCGCAATGCCTGTTTCCACCGCTGCAATTGGTGAGCGCAAGCAGCGTGAGCGTCTGTGATCGAGATCACATACGGCGGGGCTAAAATAATGCGAGCGTCATGCATCGCGCGAGCGACTGCGGGCGAAGAGACATGCCAACGTCACGCCTCAGTCATATTAGACGCGCGTTGATTTGTTTCCTTGCGCGCCAGCCAGAATTGCGCCAGCCTAAAATGGGGCAATACAGTTCTTTACTTTGGCAGAACCTTTGGGGGAGGGGCGACCATGCCGGTCAGCAGAGAGCAGCGTATCCGCCAATATCTCGATCTCGTCACCGGGGGCGAGGGGACTGAATCGGTCCTCGCCAACATGGAGACGATGGCCGGTGGCGCCTTGGAATCCCTTGCGCCCACGGACGGCGGCAAGGCGGAAGCGGCGTTTGAATCGGCGCGCGCGGGTGCGGAGAATCTGGCGCGAGGGGCCGAAGTCGCGCCCGACCAGCTTGCCGATCTGGAAGCCATAATCATCCCGGAGCTACGGCCGGTCTACGACATCAAGGATGGGACCTTCACGACGCTGACTTTCGACGGCGCTCCGACACCGGGTCACTCGCTGTGGACGAAGCTGACCAGCGAGGCCGCATTGAAGCAGCGCATCGAAGCCACCCTGCCGGCGATCGGGCGCATCGAACTGTTGTGGAACACCAACATCCCCTATGGCGGCACCGGCTTTGTCGTCGGGCGCAACCTCTTGATGACCAACCGTCATGTTGCGCAGATCTTCGCCGCAGGCCTCGGTGACCGCAATCTGCAGTTCATCAATGGCCGCGCCGCCGGCATCGACTTCAAGCGCGATTCGGCCGCAGGAAACGTCTTCAAGATCCACAATGTCCGGATGATCCATCCCTATTGGGACATGGCGATCCTAGAAGTCGAGGGCCTGCCCGACAACATCAAGCCGCTGTCGCTCGCCGTCGCCGACGCGCGCGACATGCTGCGTCAGGAAGTTGTCGCCATCGGCTATCCGGCGTTCGACAACCGCAACGCGGTCGATGTCCAGAACGACCTCATGCGCAACCGCTTTCAGGTCAAGCGCCTGCAGCCGGGCATGCTGCAGGGCGGCTTCGGCACCGAGAGTTTCGGCAAGATCGTCAACGCGGCCACACATGATTGTTCGACGACTGGCGGCAACTCCGGTACCGCCATGATCAACCTCGCCACCGGCGAGGTCGTGGCGCTGCATTTCGCCGGCCGCTATCTCGAGCGCAACTACGCCGTGCCCACCGGCGCGCTGGCCAAAGACCAGCGTGTCGTCGACCTCGACCTCAACTTCGCCAGCGCCGCCAGCGGCGGCCCCAACGATTGGGGCGCCTGGTGGAACAAGGCCGACAGCGCCTCGCCGGCCGAGGGCGTAAACCTGGTCGAGGTCGGCGGCGTAAAGCGGATCCCGGGCGTCGTCACCCAGGCGCCACCCACCGGCGGAGGCGTCGTGGTTTCGCCCGGCGGCAGCGTCACCTTCGAAGTTCCGTTGCGCATTACCGTCTCGCTCGGTGCAACGCCTGCCCATGAGGCGGTCACGGAATCGGTCGAACTCGAAGCGGCCAAACCGACGCCCCCCGGCGGCGCGTTCGTTCCCAAATCGGTCGCCGACTATGCCGCCTATGAGGGCTACGACGAAAAATTCCTCTCCGGCGGCACCAAGCTCGCGCCGGTCGTGGTGCCGATGCCGGAGGCCACCGACCCTTCCGTTCTGGCGCCGCTCAAGGCCGGCGGCACGCGGCTCGACTACCAGAACTTCTCGCTCAAGATGCACGCCAAGCGGCGGCTGGCCCTGTTCACCGCCTCCAACGTCACCGAGGAAAGCGATCTGCGCGAGCCGGAAAAGGGCCGCAACTATTCGCGCGGCGGCCTGTTCAGCGAGCGCTGGTTCCCGGATCTGCGGCTCGACGACAAGTACCAGATCCCCGACGTCTTCTACGTCAAGGATCAGGGCGCCTTCGATAAGGGCCATATCGTCAGGCGCGATGACGTGGCCTGGGGCAGCACCTTCGAACGTCTGCTCCGGGGCAATGTCTGCTCGTTCCATGTCACCAACTGCTCGCCTCAGGTCGAAGGCTACAACCGCTCCGACAGCGGCGAGAAGAACTGGGGCGATCTCGAGAACCATGTCTTGTCCGAGGCGGCGAGCGAGCGGCTTTGCGTCTTCGCCGGGCCGGTCTTGGCCGATGACGACCGGACATTCGCCGGCAAGGGTCCTAAGGGCACCAGTCTTCGCGCGCTCGTGCCGCGCCGCTTTTGGAAAGTGGTCGTGGCCCGGGTCAATGACGGCCTTGCCAGCTATGGTTTCGTCCTCGAACAGGACCTCACCGACACTGAACTGGAGTTCACGGTCGCCGAAGAATTCATCGGCGCCATGTACCCGCTGACCGAAATCGCCGAAATGACCGGCGTCAGCTTCGACCAATCGCTGATCGACGCCGATCAATATGACACGGTGCGGGGCACGGAGATTGCCCTGCGGGCTGGATCACGGAAGCGAAAGAAGAAGAGTTAGGGGTGTCCAATGACCGAATGGACGCAAACCGAGCTGACCAGCCTCAACCGGATCCTCGCCAATCTCTATCCGATGATCGGCGACGGCGTGCGTGTCGCCAAAGGTGTCGGGCTGGCGACGGCCCAGATCGCCTTTGACAACAAGGCGATCAACAACTGGTTCGCGATTGTCCAGCGCGCAAAGCAGGAGACCAAAGTCGACACTCTCATCGCCTTCGCGCTGGATGAGAATCCCGGCGACGAGGCATTGCTGCAGGCAAAGCAGCATGCCCCGCCACCACCGGTCGAAGGGCCTGCCACCACCAAGTGGAGCGGCGCGCCGGGCCAGCTCGAAAAGATCCTCGGTGGCAAAAGCACGCTGGTGCCGATCAGCTATCTTGAACTCGGCGTTATAAGGGCGAAATCGGTGGTGCGCATCAAGCGTGCCGATGGCAGTTCCGGCACCGGCTTCATGACCGCCGGCGGGATCCTGATCACCAACAACCATGTGCTGCCCGACGATGCTTCCATGGTGGGCGCCGTGGTCCAGTTCAACTATCAGCGCACGGTCGCCGGGCTCGACGCGCCATTCGAGGAATTCAGCATCGACACCGCCGTGCCTCTTCGCACCTCCAAGGATAATGACTGGTCGGCCGTCCGCATCAAGGGAGACGCCTCCAAATGGGGCGAGCTGGACATGAAACCCATGACCGTCAAGGTCGGCGACCATGTCAACATCATCCAGCACCCCGGCGGCGCGCAAAAACAGATTTCATTCGTCGCCAACGTCGTGGCCTTCGTCGGCGGTGGCCGCGTTCAATATCTCACCGACACGCTGCCGGGCTCGTCGGGATCGCCCGTCTTCGACACCGACTGGAACCTGATTGCGCTGCATCACAGCGGCGGCTGGCTCACCGAGCCCAACGCGGCTACCAAGAGCACGTACTATCGCAACGAGGGCATCGCGATCGACACCATCATCCAGGACCTCGCGGCCAAGCCTGTATAGTGGTGATGTGTGCAGACCGATGGTGTAACGAGATGCGCGACGATTTAAGACTAGGCCATGTGAATTCTTTCGGATGTGACGGACCATAAGGCCACACCGAACGCCAGAGGAGTTCAGAGATCAGCGCCTATTTCGACCTCAGGCTTCAACTGGCTGATCTCTACCCATTGCCTCCCGATTGGTTGAGGGTGACCAAGGACGCCGGTATCCTCGCCGGTGCGGTCAACCTGCAGGGGCCGGCTCTCACAGTCTGGTTCAGCATCCTTGACTATGCGCAGGCCAACAAACTGTCGCAGCCGCTGATGGCCACCGTCGCTGCGCAAAATCCGCAATGTTCGGCGCTGTGCACCGCCTACCTCCAGGAACTGACAACAGGGGCGAAACCGACGCCTGACCTGCCGGGCCTGACCACCGACGATCGGGTCAACACCGCGGTCGCCGGCTTCGACGCCGTCAACCAGCAGCCCAAGGATATCAAGGCGGTCCTCGCCGCCGGCGATGGGCTCACCGCCGTCACCAGCCAGATCGATGTTCTTGCGACTTACAAGAACCTGCATGACGGCTTGCAGAGCTTTCAATATGGCATCGGCAGCTTCCAGAGCCTCATGATCGCCGGGCGGGACATGGGCGCGGATCTGAATCAAGTCCGCGTCCTGCGCAAATTCCTCAACCAGTTGAGGCTCTTCTGCGCATCCGCCGGCGACAAGATCACGGTATTGCCCCCCGGACCGGCGCTTCGCGACATCGAGCAGGCGTGGCTCGACGATCTCGGGTCCGCCGCGACGAAACTGCAGGGCGCAATCCCCGACACGTCGGCTGACGCCTACGACGCCTTGCTGGATGTGCGCACCGTGCTGCGCGTCGTACCCTCGCGGCTGAATCAGCAGATCTTCGTCACCGCCAAGAATCTGCCTTTCGGCATCCTGGCTGCGGGGCTCGAAACAATAGCCGGCAAACTTCCAGCCGATGAGCCTTCCGTGCCGGCAATAAAAGCCGCGCAGGACGCGATCAAGGTACTGTCCTCGACCATCTATGCGCGGGTCGTCGAGCACAAGCTCTGGCAGGACATCGACAACAAGCTGGCCAGCCTCACCGACATGATCGAGCCGATAGAAGGGGGTGCTGCGGCGGACAAGTCGTTGCCGTTCCAGTTCTCGCCGCTGTGGCGAAACCTGGAAACGAAGGTCAAGGTTCTTGCCGATCTCGACCCGAACGGACAGTGGCGGACAATGCTTGCCGGCTACTCCACCGACGTCAACGACCAGCTGTCGCGCGAGACCGTCGACACGGCCTTCATCCTTGCCTTCGAAGCCTATCGGGACGAGGCCCAGCAACGCTTCGTCCAGGTCGATCTGGCGCTGAAAACGGAATGCGCCTCGATCGTCCGCGTCAGCACGCCTTTGCACAAGATCATTGAGGACCTGGGGTCATGAGCGAAGAAACAGTCACAGGCACCGAAACCTCGACCGAGTTTGTCTCGCTGAGCGACATCCGCATCGCGCATCTCGAGCTGATGCGCATCGCCAGTGCCAACGAAGCCGGCGACCCCTCGATGAAGCGCAGCGACAAGGCCGGCGCCGAAACGACGGAAGCCAGCATCGACAATACGGTTCCCGATGCCCGGACCATCCGCGACTTCCTGGCCAGGGCGCGGCGCGCGGGCAGCACCATCGAACGGGAATCCGATCGGCGCGCGGCGCAGCGCATTCTCGATTATTGGTCGGCAGAACTGGTCACGCGCCCCGGCATCACCTCAGCCGATGTCAGCCCGGCGCGTCTCGCGGCCTTCGCAGGCGGCCTCGAAACGGCCGAACCGGTCGCCGTCGCAGTCGACTCCGAACCCGCATCGCGTGAAATCGATGATCCCGGAGCGGTCGCCATAGCCGTTCCTGAATCGGTGGCCGTCGCGACCAAGGATAGTGCCGTATCCGGCGACGGCTTCGCATCGGACGACGAACTGAGTTCGGACGAGCTAACCGAGCGCTTTCGCATCCGCGTGGCCGCTCAGGCGCGGCAATGGAAAAACACCGGCTACGCCGGCTATCTCCTGCGTGGCGAAGCGCTGAAGGAGGCGTCCGAACTTCCGCAGGGGCCTGACATCGCCGAGTTCGTCGAGGCGAGCGCCACGGCGGAGACGGACAGCCAGAAGCAACGCGATCGCAGCAAGAACCTTTTGATCGTGCTGTTTGCCATAGCGGCGGCGATCTTGGCGGCAACGACCTATTTCGCTTTGAACCAGAGGAATGACGCCGTCCGTGCGCGCTCCTTTGCCGAGAAGGCGCAGTCCGAAGCCAAAAAGGCGCAGAGTGACGCCGAAGACAGGGCGAACAAGGCTGAAAAGGTCAACGCAGAACTAAAAGCCGCTGTCGACGAGGCGGAAAAGGCCGGCGACCAGGCCAAGGCAGCGCATGATGTTGCCCTGAAAAACGCGGAAGACGCGGCCAGGAGGCTCGCTGAACTGCAGGCTACCCAGGCTATCTTGCGATCGGCAATCGTGCTTGTCGTCGAACAGCTCAAGCTCGGCCACATGTCCCTCGACGAGTTGACTCCCGAGCTGAGGCAGGCGGTGCTTGTCGAACTCGCTGGTCGGGTGAAGAGCAACGAGATCGCTCTCGGCCAGTTGCCGGCGCCGCTGCAGAGTGCGCTTGAACCGCTGCTCGGCAAGGACATCGACAAACAGCCCAATAGTCGCACGGGGTATAAGGTCGATTTTATCCAGACCATAGTTGGTTTGCCGAGGTTGACCGGCGATTTGGCCAGCGACGCCTCTGCGACACCGCTGGACTACATCAACTACTCGTTGGTCATGAGCCGAAGTCACCGCATGGCGATCTATTCTGCGGTCAACCTGGATCGGTCGCAAAGGATGATCCTGCAGATCACCGGAGGCGGACTGCGGTATGATGGCCGCCTGCCACGCGACGCCCAACCGGATCGCAGTTGGTACAACCAAGTCGTGTTGCCGGCGCGGTTGGCGAATGCCAGCGACATCGCCTGGGGCCCTGAATTCACAACCGATCCGGAAACGGCCGCGCTCAAACTGGCCCGATATGCCTATGTCCTGCCCAACACGATGCCGCAGCCACGCCAGCTCTATGGCGATATCTGGCTGCCGCTCGAAGACTGGGTGCGCACCCAGCACAATCCGCTGGCCAACCATGTGACCATCTTCAGCGGTCCCGTCTTCCGGTCCGCCGATCAGCCGGTCGGCGACGTTCCGGTACCCTATGCCTATTGGAAGCTCGCTGTCTCCTCCGTGCCGTCCGCCGCGAAGAGCGAGATGAGCGGGCAACCAGGATTCGTCGTCGACGCGTTCTTCATCCCAGCCGACGCAACAGGCGAATTCGATCCCGAGCGATACCGGCTCCCGGTTGCCGAGCTTGAAAAACGCACCAGCCTGAATTTCGGCACTCTCATCGAATGGACGGATTCGGTGAAGCATCCCGGCCCGAACGGAACCGCGGCCGACGCGTTGGCGGGGCGCGTCAAGCTGCTCGACAGCGCTGACGGCGCAAGTGATGCGCTGCGCAGCGGACTGATCGCCGTCCTCGGCAATCCGGACCTGCCGGTGCCCGAACGGCGCAAGATCGTGGCGGCTCTCGTCGAGATGGCCGGCCTCCAAAGCATGATCGGACTGACGCCTGCCGGGCGCAGCAACGTGCTTGAGACCTTGCTCAGCGTTCCGCCCGATCTGTGGACCCGCCCGGACTGGCTGCCTGTGTTCGCCGCCGCGCGCCGCGCTGTGGCAGATCTCGATACATCAGCAGCCGACGGACAGGCGATCATCGGCGAACAGGACCGCGACGCGCTCAACACATTGAAGGACCGGCTGCATATCCAGCAGAACCCGCAGACGGTTTATGTCCAGTTCGCCGGTATGACACGCGAAGACGCCCAAGCCCTTTCCGCCAAAATGCGCGCCTTGGGCTGGGACATCCCGACGCCTGGAGAGGAGCGAGTGGCCGCTGCCGCCGGCAGGAACGAGGTGCGCTATAACCCGGACGTCGATGCCGACCGCCGTGCCGCCGAACTGCTGGCCGCCGACCTCACTGCGGCCGGCCAATCGGCGAACGCCAGGGCAGTGCCCATTATCGGCGCCAACACTTTGGAGATCTGGGTCAGCATATAGGCGTGGCCGAAGCCCGGACTGCCGGAAAAAGGCCGTTCGTCAAAAAGCCGTGATGCACCGCTTCAAAACGGTGGCGATGCTACGAGGTCTCGTTCTGGGATCTCGAACAGATGAAGGTGCGCCGCGGCTCCAATGTCTGCCAGTTCCAGCGGTGCGGGGCATTGAACCTGCGGCTTAGTTCCAAAAAGGTCGTGGTGAGCACCTACACAGCTAGCGCCTCGACTTCGCTGACAGTCATCGGAGGCCCGTTCAGGCTCTGGACATTCCAAATACCGACTGCCCCAAAGGTTGCGCGATTGGGATGATGGCGACCAAGCCATTTCGCCGACGCATTACATTCATCGCATTGAGAGACGGTGGCTAGTAGCGAAGACTCTAAGTCCACCCGGCTTTGTCCAGCCTTTACTTCTATCACGGCAAAAGACAGCTTCTTGGTGATGTAGTCGCTGACCTCGGCCTCGATTGCGTCGAGTACGACTTTCAGCTCAGGCGTGAAATGCCTCTGACGGCTCAGCCTGGACGTTAGGTCAAGCTCCCACTGAGAAATCGTAGGGTCGTTTCGTGACGCAAGTAAGCACCTTCCAACGTGCTTCCTAAAAACGCTGCGATCCTTGTTCGGCGTATATAAATGTTCGTTGATACGCTTTCTAAGGTTGCCGTTTCCGGTGTGTGTGCCGACGCGCACAATTCTGTTGCCGTCGTGCGCTTTTTCACCTTCTTCAAACACGAAGTAGATTCCGTCCGTCGGCACGTCTTCTGGGTTATACGACCCAGTGAAACGTGGCAGCGAGCCTATCCTGTGATGCAGTACCTCGCACGCTTTGGACATCAGGCATCCCCCAGCCAGGCCAGTTGGCGGCCGAATGATAGCCCTTCCAATGGCCTAGAGGCGTTTTTAATGTATGGTTGGAGGTATTTGCTGTAGACCTCGCCAGCGAGGAACACAAAGGTATCCGAGGAGAGGTCGCAGCGCTGGCTCAGCTGACCGGCGACCAATGACCCCCACTCCCGTCTTTCGCTTTGACCCATCTTGTTCAGCGTCTTTTCATAGGGGTCGATCTCATCGTCCAGCCCAACAAGCCCGTACTTCGCCGAAAGGATGTAGATGGCGTCAGGTTTGAGCTTTTCGGCGTAGGCGAGAGATTTTCTGAACAAGCTTCCCTGATACAGGTTTCTGGCCGAAATTCGGGAATGGTGCTTTGTTTTCCCACAGGACACCAACACGATGATTTTCATCTATCCCTTAACCACAATCCTAAATCGCCAACGTAACGCCCCTGCCTGTGGTGTTCTAGTGTCCACTCGCTTACGCTCTCACGACGCATCCGGACTTCACGGTGCAGGGGACGTGCTTTAACTCCCGCCCTTGGCGGCGATCCATAGAATTCACTGGATAAGTGAGCCACGATACTGGTTGGCCGTCAATATTTCATTTAAATCAGTGTCATGTCCATTTTGAAGGCACCAATACCAGTCCAAACTACGTTCGCGGACTACACGCTCACCGAAATATTAGGAGAGGGTGGAGCAGGCCGCGTATACGGCGGACATGACGACGTGGGTAACGCAATAGCTCTAAAGCTTCTCATCAACGTGAGCGTTGATAAGCGGAAACGCTTTAAAAACGAGACAGCTTTCCTACTGCGCAACAGCCATCGCAACATCGTCAGTGTTATTGATTTTGGACTTGGAACTGGCGCGGGTCTAAAAGGCCCATTTTATGTCATGCAACGCTACACAAACAGCTTGCGGGAACAGATGCTTCTGAAGCCCACGGCGGAACAAGTAATTAGGTTGTTTTCCCAAATGCTGGATGGCGTTGAGGCCGCTCACCTGCTGGGTGCAACCCACCGCGATCTAAAACCCGAGAACTTTCTATACGATTCATCCACCGATCGGATTGCCGTAGCGGATTTCGGGGTTGCGGGCTTTACATCTCAAGAGCTTCTAACTCTCGTCGAGACATCCCCTCAGCAAAGGCTAGCGAACTTTACTTATGCTGCGCCAGAGCAGCGCCGCCGGGCATCTGCGGTGGACAGCAGGGCAGACATTTATGCACTTGGTTTGATGCTGAATGAGCTTTTCACAGGCCAAGTGCCTCATGGTACAGAGTACCAGCTCATAGGTCAGGTATCCGCTGTGAATGCCTTTCTGGATGCAGTCGTGGCAAAGATGACTACCCAAAGTCCAGATGGGCGCCCAAGCTCCATAGCAGGTGTGAAGGACCTAATTGAGCAAAGCCGATCGTTGGATCTAAGTCGCCAGCGCCTTAGCGAAATCGGCAGGACTGTAGTTTCTGAAGGGGACGTAACGGACCCGCTCGCTTTCGAGCCTCCCCAGCTAGTAGGGGCATCATGGGACAACGGGGTTTTGAATTTAACCCTGGACCGTCCAGTGAATCAGAGGTGGGTCAATGCATTGCACAATATGGGAAATTATTCGGCAGTAATGGGGCACGACCCCGGCAGCTTCCAATTCTCCGGCCAGCAAGTTACCACGAACATGCCTTCACATAGCGTCCAGCACGCTGTTGATCATTTTAAGTCGTGGTTGCCGAACGCCACTCGACACCTTCACTCCACCCTTTTGTCGGAAGCCAAACAGAAGGCGATCAAGGAGCGTGCCCGCTTGGAGGAGGTGCGACAGCGGGAAGAAATGAAGATGAAGGTAAATTCCTCCATCCGCATTTGAGGTAAGTCAGAATTTGCGAACTTGAAAGCCAACTCATCCAACCATTTCAGCAGATTGGATGGTGGGCGATGCAGGGATTGAACCTGCGACCCCACCCGTGTGAAGGGTGTGCTCTCCCGCTGAGCTAATCGCCCGCTCGTTGCCCGAAGGCCAAGCGAGCCGCGATATAAGGGAGGCAGGCTGGTGAAGTCAAGGCGATGCGCTGGCCTTCTGTGCCTGAAGTAGGTGAGGGCAGGGGCAGCCGCGCAATCGCCTGTTTCGCTCAGCCGCCGCCCCGCCGCGATCACCCCCGCTCAGCCGGCCGCCGCCGCAATCAGCCGTTCCGCCAGGTCGAGCGTCAGGGCGTCGAAATGCGAAATCACCGCCGACGGCTCGAATTCGCGCACATGCCGATCAGTATAGCCGAAATCGACGGCGACCACCGGAATGCCGGCGGCCTTGGCCGTGTCGATGTCGGTCTGCGAATCGCCGACCATCAGCGCGCGGTCCGGGTTGCCACCGGCGAGCTTGATGGTCTCGGTGAGATGGCGCGGATCGGGCTTGCGGAAGGCGAACGTGTCCTGGCCGGCGATCGCGGCGAAATGCCTTGTCAGGCCGAGCGCCTCGATCAGCGCTTTCGAATTGCCCTCATATTTGTTGGTGCAGATGGCGAGCAGATAGCCGGCCTTCTCGAAGCGGGCGATCGCCTCCACCACGCCGGGGTAGGGGCGCGACTTGCCGGGGATGTTGAGCGTGTAGTGATCGAGAAACAGCTTCAGCAGCCGGTCATGCTCTTCGACTGCCAGCGACTTCTGCTGCGCGGTATGCGCGCGCTCGATCATCACCCGTCCGCCGTGGCCGACAAAGCGCCGGAAGCCGGCCTCGTCGACAGCGGCAAGCTCGCTGGCAGCGAGGCTGTGATTGAGGCTGTCGAGCAGGTCCGGCGCCGTGTCGACCAGCGTCCCGTCGAGGTCGAACACGATGATTGGTCTGGTCATGGCCTGTCCTGTGGCTGATGCATTGCAGGCAGGCGATAGCGTCTGCGCTTCTTTCAGGCAAGCAGTCGGACAGCCAAAGTCTTTGACCCAGCGGGCAAAAGTGCTACGAGCGCGCAATCAGAAAAATCACAGGCAAGCCAAAACCTCCGGGGCAAGCATGGATGCGAGGCAGTTGAAGGTCGAGGCCGCGCGGGCAGCACTTGCCCATGTCAGCGACGGCATGCGGCTCGGCATCGGCACCGGCACCACGGCGGAAGAGTTCGTGCGGCTTTTGGCCGAGAAGGTCGCCACCGGGCTCACCGTCGTCGGCGTGCCGACGTCGGAGCGCACCGCTGCCCTCTGCCGCGAACTCGGCGTGCCGCTGTCGACGCTGGAGGAAACGCCCGAGCTCGATCTCACCGTCGACGGCGCCGACGAGGTCGATCCGGCACTGACGCTGATCAAGGGTGGCGGCGGCGCGCTGCTGCGCGAGAAGATCGTCGCGGCGGCCTCCGGGCGCATGATCGTCATTGCCGACAAGTCGAAGATGGTCGAGACGCTCGGTCGGTTTCCGCTGCCGATCGAAGTCAATCAGTTCGGCCTGCGCGCCACCGAAATCGCGGTCGCGGCAGCGGCCAGAAGTCTCGGCCTTTCCGGCCCAGTCACATTGAGGATGACGGGGGGCCAGCCTTTTGTTACAGACGGCGGCCATTTTATCCTCGATGCATCTTTTGGCCGCATTCCGGATACAAGAGCGCTTTCGAATGCTCTCCATGCCATCCCCGGCGTGGTCGAGCATGGTCTTTTCATCGGGCTGGCGTCAGCGGCCATCATCGCCGGTGGCGACGGCATCCAAACCGTCCATGCCGCCCGAAAACCAGGGAGTTCTACCGATCATGATGTTGCATAAACGGGTTCGCCAATTCTCCGCCATCGTGGCGGCTTCGGCTGTCTTGGCGTTTTCCGCCCCGGCGTTCTCGCAGGATGTCACCGAATCGCATCTGAAGGCGGCGCGCGCCGCGGTCGCTGCCATCCATGCGACCGACCCGTTCGACAACATCCTGCCGCAGGCGGCTGCCGCGCTAGAGCAGCAGCTTATCCAGAAGAACCCCGACATGCAGGAGCTGATCGGCAAGACCATCAGCGAGAAGGCGCTGGCGCTGGCCTCACGCCGTGCCGACCTGGAGAAGGAGGCAGCACTGGCCTATGCCAAGGTGTTCTCCGAAAAGGACCTCACCGACATCGCTGCCTTCTACAATTCCGAGGCCGGCAAGAAGCTGCTCGACAGTGGCCCGACGGTGACGCGCGATTTGGTCAAGGCGGCCGACATCTGGCAGAATGGGCTGGCGCGCGATCTCGCCCAGCAGGTCGGCGAGACGCTGGCAGCCGCCGCGAAGGCCAAGGCTCCCGCGGCACCCGCCGATGGCGCTGCCCCGGCCGATGGTGCCGCCCCGGCTGATGGCGCGGCACCCGCTGACGGTGACCAGCCGGAAGCGCCGAAGAACTAAGTCATCGATTTCGCCACCGGCGTCCTCGCCGCTGGACCAAGAAAGCCCGGTGCAAACCGGGCTTTTCTTTTGGCCTCATGCAGCCTACCTGTCTCAAACATTTCTTGAGGCAAGGAGCGTCAGCATGGCCGGTTACGACTACGATCTCTTCGTCATCGGCGGCGGCTCCGGCGGCGTGAGGGCGGCGCGCGTGGCGGCCGCACTCGGCAAGCGCGTCGGCATCGCCGAGGAATACCGCTATGGCGGCACGTGCGTTATCCGTGGCTGCGTGCCGAAAAAACTCTACGTCTACGCCTCGCAATTTCCCGAGCATTTCACTGATGCCGCCGGCTATGGCTGGACGGTGCCGGAGGCGAGCTTCGACTGGCCGACGCTGGTCGCCAACAAGGATCGCGAGATCGCCCGGCTCGAAGCCATTTACGAGAAAAACGTAAAGGGCGCCGGCGGCGAGACGTTCCACTCGCGCGCCATGCTGGTCGACCCGCATGTCGTGCATCTCCTGGGCGACGACCGAACCGTCACAGCTGACCAGATCCTGATCGCCACCGGCGGACGGCCGGCGCCGCATCCAGCGCTGCCTGGCCATGAGCATTGCATCTTCTCCAACGAAGTCTTCGACCTCAAGCGTCTGCCGAAAGCGATCATGATCGAGGGCGGCGGCTACATCGCCGTCGAATTCGCCAACATCTTCCATGGCTTGGGCGTCGACACCACGCTGGTCTACCGCGGCAAGGAGATCCTGTCGCGCTTCGACATGGACCTGCGGCGCATGCTGCACGAGACCATGGAAAAGAAGGGGATAAAGATCCTCTGCCACGCCGTGTCGGAATGGGTGCGCAAGCGGCCGGATGGGCGGCTGGACGCGCTGGTCACCGGCGGCAAGGTGTTGACGGTCGACCAGGTCATGCTCGCCATCGGCCGCATCCCCAACACCGAGAATATGGGCCTGGAAGGCGTCGGCATCGAGCTCGGCAAGACCGGCGCCATCGTTGTCGACCAGTATTCCCGCACCAACATCGACAACATCTGGGCGATCGGCGACGTCACCAACCGTGTGCAGTTGACGCCGGTGGCGATCCACGAGGCGATGTGCTTCATCGAGACCGCCTTCAAGGGAAACCCGACGGCGCCCGACCATGACACGATCCCGACCGCCGTGTTTTCACAGCCGGAGATCGGCACTGTCGGCCTCTCCGAAGACGATGCCGTCAAGCGCTACTCCGACATCGAGATCTACCGCGCCACGTTCCGGCCGATGCGGCACACGCTGTCGGGCCGCGACGAAAAGATGCTGACAAAGCTGGTGGTCGACGGCGCCACGCGAAAAGTGCTCGGCGCCCACATTCTTGGGCCGGATGCCGGCGAGATGGCGCAGCTTCTCGGCATTCCGCTGAAGGCCGGCGTCACCAAGGACGATTTCGACCGCACCATGGCTGTCCACCCGACAGCGGCGGAAGAACTGGTCACCATGTACAAGCCGACCTATCGCGTGAAGGACGGCGTGCGGGTCGATTGATCTAAAACGCCGGCATCACCTGAATATCAGCACACACCCTACAGCAGCGTGCCGCGCAGGATCACCAGCGCCACCGAGAAATAGATCACCAGGCCGGTGACATCGACCAGCGTGGCGACGAACGGCGCCGAGGCGCTCGCCGGATCGAAGCCGATCCTTTTCAGCGCGAATGGAAGCATCGATCCCGACAGCGAGCCGAAGGTGACGATGCCGACGAGTGCTGCTCCCACCGTCGTGGCGATCAGCGGCCAATGCGGCCCATAGTCGTAGAAGCCTATATATTGCCAGAGCGCGATGCGGCAGATGCCGACCACGCCAAGCATGGCGCCGAGCACGAGGCCGGTAGGCAATTCGCGCAATGCCACCCGCCACCAGTCGCGAAGACCGATTTCGCGCAGCGCCAGCGCCCGGATGACGAGCGAGGTTGCCTGCGAGCCGGAATTGCCACCCGAGCTCATGATCAGCGGGATGAACAAAGTGAGCACGATCGCCTTTTCCAGTTCACCCTCATAGCTTTGCATGGCATTCGCGGTCAGCATCTCTGAGATGAACAGCGCGCATAGCCAGCCGCCGCGCTTCTTGATCATGGCGAGAAAACTCATCTTCATGTAGGGCTCGTCCAGCGCCTCCATGCCGCCGAAACGGTGCACGTCCTCGGTCGTCTCCTCGATCATGGTGTCGATGATGTCGTCGATGGTCACAATGCCGAGAATCTTGCCATGGTCGACGACGGGAACCGCGAGCAGATCGTATTTGGAGATCGTCTGCGCCAGGGTCTCGCGATCGGTCAGCGGCGTTACCGTCACCGGCACGCGGTCCGGCGCCACCGACAGGATCGGATCGTCCGGCTCGCCGGTGATCAGCCGGCGCAGCCCGGTCGAGCGCACCAGCATATGCATGTCGGGATCAACGATGTAGATGGCGTAGACGGTCTCGCGCGTCCGCTCGACCTTGCGGATGTAGTCCAGCGTGCGGCCGACGGTCCAATCCGAAGGCACGCTGACGAACTCGGTCGTCATGATCGAGGCGGCGCTGCCTTCGGGGTAGCCGAGAATGGAAAGCAGCGTTGCCCGCAGCGGCGGCACCAGCCCGCCGAGCAGCTCGGAACGCGCCGGCTCGTCCAGCTCGCGCAGGATATCGGCGGTGCGGTCGACCGACATGGCGGTGAGGAGCTTGCACGCCTTGGCGCGCGGCAGCGCCTCGGCCAGTTCCGACGCGCCGTCGAGTTCCGGTTGGTCGAAGATCTCGACCAGCCGCTCGAACGGCACTTCGCAAAGCAGTTCGATCGCGGTCTCGCGAGGTTCCCGGTTCAGGGCGTCGACGACATCGGCGACGTGATCATTGGCAAGGATACGGGGGATCGCGACGGCATCGTCGCCCGCTACGACGGGGGAAAATTCGTTCATGGCTCACTCCTTGCCGTCCGGCAGGACGCGAGCCATCAGGTCACGTCGAGGCGGACGGCGGTTGCGTTCGACTGTGACTGTCGCCAGGCATGGCGCGGTGACCTTTCTGCTTGCGGGTTCGATTTGGAATGCTGCAAGCCGGGCGCAACATAGGAGCGCATTTCGGCGAGTCAATCGCAGGAATGGCCGAAAGCTGCCGGGAACAGTCCCAATCGCGAGACTGTGATCGACCGCCGTCGTTGCCGCCCTGTTGCGGCTCGGCAAGAGCTTGGTGTGGTTGCTATTTTTGCTTCAGCCGGCGCGAGAAGCGCAGCCATTTGTCTTCGACCGGTCGCGGCTGCGTAAGGATGGTGGTGAGTTCGCGCGGCAGGTTCGGAGCAAGCGGCTTCTTGGTGGCGACACCGTCGGCGATCGCAACCACGCTGTGGTAGAATTCCTCGCCCGTGGCTGATCGTGGCGCAATCGCCTCGTGCATGATGCTGATCACCGTGACATCGGGACAGTTGTCCTTGATCGCCTGGTGGAAAGCGATCTTGCCATCCGGATCGAGGGCGCCGGTCGCTTCGTCGAGGAACAGCAGCCCAGGCTGCTGCAGCACGATGCGAGCCACCACCAGCTTCTGCTTCTGGCCGCCGGAAAGCATCTGATCCCAGATCTTTCCCTCGCGGCTTTCGTCGGCCATGTGTTCGATGAAGTCGCCAAGGCCGGCCTTGTGCAGGGCAGACGCCACCTGCGCATCGCCATAGTCCTGCTCGGAGCCGGGCAGACACACCAGCTGCTTCAGTGACACCTGCTGCAGCTTGACCTCCTGGGCGGCATAAAAACTCTTCACGCCGTCGGGGAAGACGATGGTGCCACGGCCATAGGGCCACAGGCCGTTGATCGCCTTGATCAGCGAAGTCTTGCCGCATCCGGACTCGCCCTTGAGGAACGTCCACTCGCCACGCCGGAAGCGCAGATTGGCAGCGCTCAGGAACGGCGTGGCATCTTCGCCCTGATGCGCCAGTTCGAGCTTCTGGATGGTCAGGCCGAAGACCGGGTTCTGGCTGGCATAGTGGAAGTCGGAGCGGCCGGTCTGGCTGTAGAACTCCTGTGGCTGCTGGACGTTCTCGATGGCGTTCGCCAATTCGGTGACGCGCTGGCTGTTGGCGCGCAAGGTCGCGATGTCGGGCATCACGCGGATGAGCCAGGAACACTGGCCGATCAGCTGATTGATCATCTCAGCGCCGGTCACGTAGCCTTTGAGGTCAAGTTTGTTGTGAATAAAGGAAACCAGACCGGGCGCATAAGCGACGATGCGAAAGCCCATGAAATTGTGGACCGCCTCGAATGCGTCGTAAGAGACGTTGACGATGTTCAACCGTGCCCAGGTTCGATCGATGTCGCCATAGAGTCGGTTGTTCACCGTCTTCTGCACGTCTTCTGCGCCTGACGCGGCGACGTGGAAACTGCGGCGAAGAAAGGTCGTCAATTCGCCGCGATAGCTGCCCTCGGCCTGCTGCAGCCGCACATTCAGCCGCTCCAGTACTCTTCCAAGCCTTACCGCGATCCAGGTGTTGAACGGCACGTAGGTGGCGATGGCGAGCAACGCGAGGACTGCGCTGCCATAGCTGCCGAGGAACTCCAGCCCCGCCACCTCCACGGAGGTCTCGATGAGATTCTCGCCGATAAAATAGAGTGACGTGGCAACGCCAAGCACGCCCATGGCGAGGCCGATCGCGCCGCCTGTCATCCCCTTGATCGATTCCTGGATACGTTGGTCGATATTGTCCGGCGCGGGGCCTCCGCTGCCGGCCGAACCATGTTGGGCGTGGAAATGGCTATGATTGCCATCGAGCAGCGCTTGATTGAACTGGCTGTTCAGCCAACCGCGCCATTTGCGGTGCAAAGTCTTTGACACCAGGCTTCTCGCACCAACGAGGCCGGCATCCTTGAGCACAAACAGGACCACGACGAGCCCCGCATCAGTCAGCAGCGTCCTGAGTGGCGCGGTGTTGGCGGCGTCATGATAGTAATTGATCGAGTAGGTCAATTCCCCGATCATCAGGGCCAACCAGACCCCGGCTTTGCTGAGCAGTGTTGTGAGGGCTGCGATGACGATGGTGAGGGTCCAGGCTTCCTTCCACCGGTCCGAGAACCAGTAGGCCCGCATAAGTCCCCAGAAGGTCCGCATCGACGATACCGGCGTCAGGGGCGACGGGCCAGCGGCGGCGTCGCGGTTCCAAAGTGCCGATATTGAACGTCGCGGTCTGTCGACCTGAATCACAATCCCGCCCAAACCTTTTTTAGTTTTGTTACGGATAGTAACACCAATTGATCATTTTCTATTAATTTTATCGCGGCGAATGTGAGGCAGCCCACGTGCCGTTGCCTTGAGGCAACAGGTGGTGCGTGGAGGCAGCCGTCTCCAGGCCAAATATCTCGTTTTGTTTCAATGTTTTGTGAGAACGCTGAGATGTGCGAAAAGCTTCCCTTGGGGAAGCGGGATTCACGGTTTCGTGAACCAATCGACCTTGCCGATTGGCCGGTTTTCCTACCGCGGGCTGACGGGAACACCGGAAATTTGCCGTCTGTGATCACTTCGGGCTTGCCCGAATCATCCTTTCCCGAACCCGAGAAGTGCCCGGAAATGGTCTTGGCGGCAGCGTCACAGCTGTCGATCACCGTTTCGCCGCTGGTGAAGCGGACATGCTCGGCCAGGCGCGCTCTTTAGCTGCCGCTCAACAAGATTTGACAATTCATACGCCGCCGGTTGAACCTTGCGTGGCACTGTCGGCACCCATGCATACCCGGTTCTCCAACAAGGAATCTCCCAATGCTTGCACGCGCAGCCGCCCCGGCAATCCTGTCGCTCTTTGCCTTTCTGTCTCTGGCGCATGCCGGCAACCAGACCATTCCCGCGAGCGCCGAGGGCCAAATCGAGTTCAACACGCCCTCCGGCAACATCGGCTGCATTTACACGCCCGAGGGCGGCACCAGCACCTACCAGCCGCAGGATGGCGGTCCGGAACTGAGCTGTTCGCGCGTCGAGCCCAGCTACGTCACGGTGATCCTCGGGCCGAACGGGCCGGCGACATTGATCAAGAATCCGGGTGAGCAGGGCTGCTGCAGCGATGTCGCCAAGCTGGCCTATGGCAACAGCTGGAGCAAAGGGCCGTTTACCTGCCAGTCGTCAACCAAGGGGCTGACCTGCACGGGCAGCAACGGTCACGGCTTCTTCGTCAGCAAGGCCAAGGTGAACGTGAAGTAGGCTTAGCCCACCTTTTCCAACTCGCCCTTGGCCTTGGCGGCGGCGACCTGGCGGATGGCGTCGGCTAGCGTATCCGCGTCCTGCGCGCCCATGACGGCGTATTTGCCTTCAAGCAGGAAGCACGGCACGCCGGTGATGCCCATCCGCGATGCCGTGGCGATTTCCGTGCGCACCGCCTCGACGTCGGCGTCGGTCGGCAACAGCGTTTCGACCACGGCGGCGTCCATGCCGGCCTCGCGGGCGGCTTCGATCAGCACCGCGTGATCGCCGATATTGGCGCCTTCCTCGAAATACAATTGGAACAGCCGGCGCACCAAGCGGTTCTGCACGGCTTCGCCGGCTGCCCCGGCCCAGCGGATGACGCGATGCGCGTCCAGCGTGTTGGCGGCGACCTTGATGGCGTCGAAGGCGAAGTTGATCCCCTCGGCTTCGCCGAGCTGCTCGATGCGGGCATGCATCTGGCGGATACGCTCCTCGCTGCCGAACTTGGCCAGCATGTATGCGCGCCGGTCTTTGCCTCCGGGCGGAATGGTCGGGTCGAGCTGGAACGGCCGCCAGCGCACATGCACCTCAATGTCGCCAGCAGCGGCGATCGCCTTGTCGAGCCGCTTCTGGCCGATGAAGCACCAGGGGCAAACAGCGTCGGAAACCACGTCGACGGTGATGGAATTGTCTTCGCTCATCTCGATCTCCTGCCGCGAACACATCTTTGAGCATGATCTCTGGACAAAACGGTTTTCCGTTTGTCCGAGAAAACCGGTAACCACTTTTCGGGATCATGCTTAGTTCGCTTTGCGCCACCAGGTCGGCCATTGATAACCGAATATGGGCGTCTTTTTCGGATGGTCCAGATAATTCCAGTAGGCGAGCCATTGCTGCGCATTGTACTGCATCGGCACCATGTAGTTGCCGGAGATGAGCAAGCGGTCGAGGACGCGCACCGCGGCGACGTAATCCTCCTTGGTCTGCGCTCTCAGCATCGCATCGATCGCAGCATCCACCGCCGGATCGGCGACGCCGGCCAAGTTGAACGAACCTTCCCTCTTGGCTTCTGAAGAACCCCAGCGAAAACTCTGCTCGATGCCGGGCGACAGCGAGTTGCTGAAACCGCTCGACCCTATCAGCACCTCGAAATCGAAACGCTGCTTGCGCGACTGGATCTGGTCGGCTTCGAGGCTGCGGATGCTCACGGTGATGCCGATCTTCTCCAGAGTGCGCTGATAGATGGCGGCAAAGCGTTCCTCGTCCTGCGAGGCGGTCAGGATTTCGAAACCGAAGGGGCTTCCTTTGGGATCCAGCAGGACGCCGTCCTTGACGGCATAGCCCTGGCTCTTCAAGAGGTCGAAGGCCACCTTCAGCACCTTCCGGTCCTGGCCCGTGCCGTCATTCACCGGCGGTCGCCAGGTGCCGTCCATGACATCGGCCGGCACGCGTCCGGGGTAGGGCGCCAGCAGCGCCTTCTCCCTGTCGGAGGCGGGATGGCCGAGCGCGGACAGTTCGGAATTCTGCCAATAGCTCATCGTGCGTGTGTATTTGCCGCCGAACAGGTTCTTGTTGGCCCATTCGAAGTCGTAGAGCATGCCGAGCGCGCGCCGCACCACCGGATTGGAAAATTTCTCCAGCCTGGTGTTGAACAGGAACCCGGTCACCACTGGCGGTATGCCGGTGTCGAAGGTCTCGGCAATCACCTCGCCTCGGTGGAACGCGGGAAAATCGATGTCGCGCTCGCGTTTGACCGGATCGCCCTCATCGTAGATGGCGCAGATGCCTTTCTTGAACGCTTCCGTCTTGGCATTGGCGTTGAGGAAATACTCTATGGTGATCTGGTCGTAATTGTCGAAGCCGCGCTTGGAGGGGAGGTCCTTGCCCCAGTAATTCGGATTGCGCTTGAACACGATGCGCTGCCCCGGCTGCACCTTGTCGACTATGTAGGGACCGCTGCCGATCACCGGCTTCAGCGTCGTCTTGTCGAAGGTGTCCTTGTTGAAAGCGTGCTTCGGGATGATCGGCGTTAGCGCGATGATCAAGGGCGTCTCGCGATTGGCCTTGTCGTTGAAGGTAAAGCGCACGCTGTGATCGCCGGTCTTTTCGAGCTTGGCGATCAGGCTCATGCGATCCCTGTAGGGCGGGCGGCCCTTGTCGGTGAAGACATCGTAGGTGAACAGCACGTCCTCCGGCGTCACCGGCTCACCGTCGGACCACTTCGCATTTGGGTTGAGATGGAATTCGATCGACTTGCGCTCGGGATCCATGTCGGCGCTGTCGGCGAGCAGGCCATAGAGGCTGAACGCCTCATCGTAATTGCGCGTCATCAACGGCTCGAAAACCAGGTTGCCGTAGTTGAGATCCATCATGCCGCGCGCCGTGGTGCGCAGGCTCTTCAGAATGAACGGGTTCAGATTGTCGAAACTGCCGACGACGCAATAGGTGATGTTGCCGCCCTTCGGCGCATCGGGATTGACGTAGTCGAAATGGGCGTAGTCGGCCGGCAGCGCCGGCTCGCCCTGCATGGCGATGGCATGTTTCGGCTCCGACATCGCGGGCTGAAGCGAAAAGGCGAGAAACGAGATCGCTGCGATCAGCCAAACAAGAACGCGGCCCATGACCGTCTCCTTACTGGGCGGCTTGATGATTCGGAGTGCACCCTAGCATGGCGCCGCTGCGCTCCGGCCAGATACGTCAGCCCAAATCGCACGACCAATGGCACGGCCAAGAATCGCAGGCGCCGGGCTGGATTCGCCTGCCCATGCAGTGTAACACGCGCTCCGAAGTCATCCTGTTGCCTCAATTCGGCAACAGGTAGCTGGACCACGCGGCGCGAAGAAGCCGGTTCCGGGATCATTTGAGAGGAAATGCACGACATGACGAGCCTGAACAGCAACGCATACCGCCTTTCGGTCATGGCCGCAGGCGTGGTCGGCTTTCTGGTCGCCGGGCTTCCCGCTGCTTCCGCACAGCAGCAGCAGATTCCGCAGGGCTGGTTCAAGGCCTGCACCAAGCAGGAAGACGTCGACATCTGCAATGTCCAGAACATCGTCACCGCCGGCAACGGCCAGCTGGTCACCGGCGTCAGCCTGATCGAGCTAAAGGGCAAGGTGAACCGCAAGGTGTTCCAGGTAACGGTCCCGACCGGACGTCTGGTGCCTCCCGGCATCGGCCTGCAGATCGACACCGGCAAGGCGCAGAAGCTCGATTATGTCATCTGCTTCCCCGACCGTTGCGTGGCCGAAGTGCCGCTGACCGACACGCTCGTCGCTTCCTTCAAGAAGGGCCAGGCGATCACGCTCACCTCGGTCAACTTCCAGAACCAGCCGAACCCGATCAAGGTTGCCTTGACCGGCTTCAGCGGCGCCTATGACGGCCCGCCGCTGCAGCAGTCCGATATCGAAGACCGGCAGAAAAAGCTTCAGGACTTCGTTGCCAAGAACAACCAGGATTTTGCCAAGAAGCTCAAGGACGAGCAGGACAAGGCCAAGGCCGCCAACTGATCTCAGGCTAATCAAAAAATGCAAAAAGCGGGGCATTGCCCCGCTTTTTTGTTGCCCCGTTCAGGATGCGGTCAATGTCTCGACTGGCGTTTCGGCTCGTAGCGTCCGTCTGGCCGCTTGTCGAACATCTCGCCGATCTGCGGATGCCGGACCGGCTCGCCCGACTGATCCTCGAGCAGGTTCTGTTCGGACACATAGGCGATGTATTCGGTTTCCGAATTCTCCGCGAGCAGATGATAGAACGGCTGGTCCTTGCGCGGCCGCACATCGGCCGGGATCGCCTCATACCATTCGTCGGTGTTGGCGAATTGCGGATCGACATCGAAAATGATGCCGCGAAATGGAAACAGCCGGTGGCGAACTACCTGTCCGATCGAGAATTTGGCTGTTTTCATCATACTCACCACTAAGCCCTGAAGCGCCCGGCGTCCCTTGGAATGCACGGCACGCGCTCTAAGGCTTTGAATTTACACACGCCGTCAGCAAAAATCGAGCCCGACTTTAGGGCTGGTATCCGACCCTATCTGGCGCAGACGGTGTGTCAGTTCAATGCCGAAGCGCTTGACGCCTTGTGAAGCTGCGGGCTAGCCCGGTCCAGGATTTTCGGGCCAGGGCAAAAATGTCTGACCGGCTGCTCCGGATGATCCGGCACGGAATATTACCGCCGGACCTGTTTCCCTAGGCCAGTAAGTGCTGCAAAGCCGCTGCCCGGCCTCAATCCCTCGCGCATGAAGAAGGCGCGCAGCGGCGCGAAACTGCCGAGCACATTGAGCCCGGCGCTGCGCGCCATCTGCGCCGGCAGCATGTCCGACAGCAGCGACATGTTGAGCAGGTTGACTGCCCCGCTGCGCGCCAGAATGTCGGGACGGCGCCTGGAATCATAGGCTGCGAGGGCCCTTGCAGCACCAGGATCGCTGCGGTTTTCACCAGCGATTCCAATCAGATCGTCGATGTCCCTGATACCGAGGTTGAGGCCTTGGGCGCCAATCGGCGGAAACACATGCGCGGCCTCGCCGACCAGCGCCACACGGTTCTGGGCGAAACGCCCGGGCGACGCCGCCGACAGCGGGTAGATCTGCCGGCCGGGTTCGACCATAACCCGGCCCAGCATCGACTGCATCTGCTGTTCGACACGCTCGGAAAGTGTCGAGTCGTCGAGTGCGGCAAGGTCCTTTGCCGTTTCCGGTTTCACCACCCAGACAAGGCTGGAGCGGTTGCCAGGCAGCGGCACCTGGGTGAACGGACCGGTTTCGGTGTGGAATTCTGTCGAGGTGAAGCTGTGTTCGCTGCGATGGCCGAAATTCAGCACCAGCGCCGCCTGCGGATAGGACCGCAGCGAGGCCGCTATACCCGCCGCCTCGCGCGCCGGTGACAAGCGCCCATCGGCAGCGACCGCCAGCGATGCGGAAACTTCGCTTCCATTCGCCAGAACGGCATGTGCCCCGCCGGCGTCCAGGCGCCAGCTCTCAACCATCACCTTCAGCCATTCGATACCGGGATGCGCGGTGACGGCCCTAGCCAGCGCCGGGTTGAGCGCGCTGTTGGGCAGGTTGAGCCCGAACTGCTCCTCGCCGATCTCCGTGGCACGAAAGGTGACCACCGGGCTGCGGATCAGCCGGCTTGTAGCATCGACGATGCGCATCACCTTCAGAGGTGCTGCCTTCGGCGTCAATTCGGCAAGCACGCCCAGACGATCGAGGGTCTTGAGGGCAGGGTTCATCAGCGCCGTCGTCCGGCCATCGGGGCCGCCCGCCTCGGGTCCGATGAGAGTCACGGGAAATCCCGCCTCGGCAAAACCGAGCGCCGCGATCAGCCCTGCAGGGCCGCTGCCGGCAACCAGTATCCGTGCTGTCTCGCGATGATCCAAATTGGACTTCCAGTTTGCGATGCAGGTCCATCCTGTCTGTCCATGGATATAGGTCAGACCATGCGGCTTGATCAACGCGGCGATTAGGCTCATTCGATTGCCATGACCGGCCAGCAGGACGATTTCAGCCATCTCGACCGCGCCGGCCGCGCCACGGCAGGCCTTGCCCGCCATCCCCGGCTGACGGTCAACATCGCCATCGGCGGCGGCATTCTGCTCGCATGGTTCATTCTCGGCGCCATGGCGATCCGCGGCGCCGAAGGCCGGCTTCCCGGCGCCGGCGCACCGGGTGATGTGGTGTTGCGCTATCTGCCGCAGCTGCCGCTGCCGGATTTTCTCGACCGCTTCTTCGGCCTGTGCCTGACGCCCGCACCGCTCGATGCCGGCAGCGGCGCACAATTTCTGGCACTGATCGCCATGTGGTTCCTGATGGCCGTGGCGGCGATGCTGCCGTCGGCAGCGCCGATGATCCGCACCTATTGCGAAATCGCCGATACCGCCCGCATCAAAGGCGAACCGGTGGCGCATCCGCTCATCCTGGCGACAGGATACCTCTGCACATGGCTGGTCGCCTCGGCCGGCTTTGCGGTGCTGACGTTGATCGTCCATACATTCGCCTCGTCCGGACGATTGCTCGATCCGGTGAGCGGCATTGCCGCTGCTGCCGCTTTGCTGGTGGCGGGCCTCTACCAGTTCAGCAGCCTCAAGCAGGCCTGCCTGACAAAATGCCGGAACCCGTTCTCGATCCTGTTTTCCAACTGGAGCGCTGAGCCCAGTCGCATTTTCCGGCTCGGGCTGGAGCAGGGCCTGTGGTGCCTCGGCTGTTGCTGGGCGCTGATGCTGGTGATGTTTGCCGTCGGCACCATGAACGTGTTCTGGATGGCGCTGATCGGCCTGTTCACTTTGATCGAAAAACAGACCGCCGGCAGGGTTCCTACCCGGGTGGCCGGTGCGATACTGCTTGTCTGGTCAGTCGCCCTGCTAGTAGTCTCGGCATGACGGGGGAAAATTCAATGGCAGAGCAAGGCTGGGCAATGAAAGGAGAGCTCGTACTCTCCTGCAATTGCACGGTTTTTTGCCCTTGCGTGCTGTCGCTTGGCAGCCATCCGCCGACCGAGGGCTATTGCCAGACATGGGCAGGGTTCCGCATCGATGCCGGTCATTTCGGCGAAGTCGACCTGTCCGGCCTCAATCTCGGACTGGTCATGGAAATCCCGGGCTATATGAGCCGCGGCAACTGGACCGCGGGCCTGTTCATCGACAAGCGCGCCTCGGTCTACGCGGTGAAGGCTTTGACCAAGATCTTCACCGGCAAGGCGGGTGGAACCACGTCGTTGCTGTCCATCCTCGTCGGCAAGTTCCTCGGCGTCGAGCAGGTGCCGATCACCTACGAGACGCGTGACAAGACGCGTATTTTCCAGATACCGAAGATCATCGACGGGGCGGTGACACCGATTCCCGGCAAGGATCGCGAGAAGGATACCGTGATCAGCAACTCGGAATACTGGATCGCGCCGGAGATCATCGTGGCCAGGTCCGACAAGAGCAAGATGCGGGCCTTCGGCCGCAACTGGAACTTTGCCGGCCGTTCGGCCGAAATCTGCAGACTGGATTGGCGGGGCCCGTGAGCAAGAACACAACCGCCAGGAACGCCGCCAAAAAGATCGCCGATCGGATTCCGAGGCCGAAGAAGAAGGTAACCTGGCCGCAGGCGCGGGCATTCTCGGTGCATCTGTTGACCGCATCGGGCTCGTTCCTGGCCTTCCTGTCGCTGGTGGCGGCGAGCGAGGAACGCTGGACGGCAATGTTCTGGTGGCTGGGCCTGGCGCTGTTCGTCGACGGCATTGACGGGCCGATCGCGCGAAAGCTCGAGGTCAAGGAGATCCTGCCGACCTGGTCGGGCGAACTCCTCGACAACATCATCGACTATGTCACCTACGTGCTGATCCCCGCCTTCGCGCTCTACCAACGCGGCTTCATGGGTGAAAAACTGTCGTTCCTGTCGGCGGCCATCATCGTGGTATCCAGCGCCATTTATTATGCCGACACCGGCATGAAGACGAAGGAGAACTTCTTCAAAGGGTTTCCGGTGGTCTGGAACATGGTGGTGTTCACGCTGTTCGTCATCGAGCCAGGGCAATGGGTGTCCTTTGGCGTCGTCGTGGCGGCCGGCATCCTGACCTTCGTGCCGATCAATTTCATCCATCCGGTGCGGGTGGTGCGGCTGCGGCCCATCAATCTCGGCATGACGCTACTGTGGTGCGCTTTCGGCGCGCTGGCGCTGGCGCAGGCAGCCCTTGCCGCCTTCTACGACCAGATCGGTGTTCTGGGCGAACAGGTCAGTATCTTCACCAAGGTCGGCATTACCGTCACCGGGCTTTACCTCGCCTGCATCGGCGGTATCATGCAGTTCTTCCCAAAGCTCGGCGCCAAGCCGCCAACAAAAGCGACTGACAGCAAGAAAACCTGACCCGCAGGAAAGCCCGAAAATGTCCAAAGCGATCCGTATCCACGCTCATGGCGGTCCGGAAGTCCTGACCTATGAGGATGCCGATCCGGGGCAGCCCGGCGCAGGGCAGATCCTGGTCAGGCACACGGCGATTGGCCTCAATTTCATCGATGTCTATCATCGCACCGGCCTCTATCCGCCACCCGGCGGCTTCCCGCTGATCCCGGGCGGCGAAGCGGCCGGCGTCGTGCTGGCGGTTGGCACTGGCGTCGACTGGCTGAAGCCGGGCGATCGCATCGCCTATGCCGTCAATGTCGGCGCTTATGCCGAGCAGCGCGTCGTCGCTGCCGACCGCGTGGTCAAGGTGCCGGACGGCATCAGCGACGAGCAGGCCGCCGGCATGATGCTGAAAGGCATGACGGCGGAGTATCTCCTGCGTCGCACCTTCAAGGTGAAAGCGGGCGACACCATCCTGTTCCACGCCGCCGCCGGCGGCGTCGGCCTGATCCTGGGACAATGGGCGAAACATCTCGGCGCGACCGTCATCGGCACGGCAAGCTCGACTGACAAGATCGAGATCGCCAAGGCGCATGGCTTCGACCACGTCATCAACTACAAGGAGCAGGATTTCGTCGCCGGCGTCGCCGCCATCACCGGCGGGAAAAAATGCGACGTCGTCTACGATTCGGTCGGCAACGACACATTCCCCGCTTCGCTCGATTGTTTGCGGCCGCTCGGCATGTTCGTCGCTTTCGGCCAGTCCTCGGGGCCGATCCCGCCATTTTCGATGTCGCTCCTGGCGCAGAAGGGCTCGCTGTTCGTCACCAGGCCGACGCTGTTCGTCTACAATGCAAAGCGCGAAGACCTCGAAGTCTCGGCCGCAGCCTTGTTCGACGTGGTGCTAAGCGGCGCGGTCGAGATCCAGATCAACCAGCGCTATGCCCTGAAGGATGCCGGCAGGGCGCAGGCCGATCTCGAGGCCCGCAAGACGACGGGAACCACCATTCTGGTTCCCTAACGGGAATTTGCCCAGCTTTTCAGCGCTTTGCCGAGTGCCGGGCGCTGTTTGCATGAAAACCGGTCTGTCAGTTTGTTGTGCGAAGCAGGCTTATTTTTACCCCTTGAGTTTCCGCTGAAATTCTTGAAGCTCTTTCAAGGTGGGTGCTGCTTTCGCACGAGAGCAGCCAGCGCATACCATGCTTTCGGGAACACAGAACATATCCGGAAACCGGATGGGAGGCACTGTGAGTGCAGATCATGATGGAGCGAACCTGCTTGAGGTTCGTGGCCTGACCAAGATATTCGGCACGTTGACTGCGTGCGATCATATCGACCTCAACATCGCCAAAGGCGAGATCCACGCGCTGCTCGGCGAAAACGGCGCCGGCAAGTCGACGCTGGTCAAGATGCTGTTCGGTTCTCTGGAGCCCAATTCCGGCGAGATCTTCTGGAACGGCGAGGCGGTTCGCATCACCAGCCCGGGCATGGCGAAGAAACTCGGCATCGGCATGGTGTTCCAGCATTTCTCGCTGTTCGAGGCGCTGACCGCGGCCGAGAATATCGCGCTGTCGCTGGATGACGGCTCGCCGATCAGCTCGATCGCCGCCAAGGCGAGGGCGCTTTCCTTCAGCTATGGCCTACCGCTCGATCCGGACTCGCTGGTCGGTGATCTCTCGGTCGGCGAACGCCAGCGCATCGAGATCATCCGCTGCCTCTTGCAGACGCCGCAGCTCATCATTCTCGACGAGCCGACCTCGGTGCTGACGCCGCAGGAAGCCGACAAACTGTTCGAGACGCTGGAACGCCTGCGCTCGGAGGGCAAATCCATCCTCTACATTTCGCACCGGCTGGAAGAGGTCAAACGCATCTGCGACCGAGCCACCGTACTGCGTCACGGCAAGGTCGTCGGCCACTGCAACCCGCGCGAGGAGACCGCTTCGTCGCTGGCCCGCATGATGGTCGGCAACGAGGTGAAAGCCGTGGTGCGCGCGCCGGCCGACGGCATCGAGACCGCGCAGCCGCTGCTCGAGATCCGCGCGCTCAGCCGAAAGCCGGCGACGCCGTTCTCGATCCCGCTGAAAAACATCAACCTCAACGTGCGTGCCGGCGAGGTGATCGGCATTGCCGGCGTCGCCGGCAACGGCCAGGGCGAGTTCTTCGAATCCGTCTCCGGCGAAGTGCTGCAGCAGGATGCCGCTTCCGTGCGCATTCGCGGCAAGGATGCCGGCGCGCTATCGATCACCGGCCGCCGGCTGATGGGTGCCGCCTTCGTGCCGGAAGAACGTCTCGGCCATGGTGCGGCGCCACGCATGAAGCTTTCGGAAAACCTGCTCCTGTCGCGCCACGCCACCGACGGCAAGGTTTTTGTCGGCACCGGCGGCGCAGTCAAAAGCGGTGCGGTCTATGCCGCCGCCCAGCGCATCATCGTGGCGATGGATGTGCGCAAGAGCGCGCCCGATCCGGAAGCCGCGGCCCTTTCCGGCGGCAATCTGCAGAAATTCATCGTCGGCCGTGAGCTCGACCGCAGCCCGGCTGTCATGGTGGTCAACCAGCCGACATGGGGCGTCGACGCCGGTGCTGCCGCCCATATCCGGCAGGCGCTGATCGAACTGGCGCGCAGCGGCTCGGCGGTGCTGGTCATCAGCCAGGACCTCGACGAGCTGTTCGAGATTTCGGATGCGATCGCCGTCATGCACAATGGCGAGCTGTCGAAACCGCTGCCGATTGCCGAGGCCACGTTCGAAAAGATCGGTCTTTTGATGGGCGGCGCCGAGCCCGGCCACGCCGAACACACGCTGGAGACGGCATGATGCGCCTCGAACTCGTCAAACGCCCGCAGCGCTCGATGCTGTTTTCGGCGCTGTCGCCCTTCATCGCCTTCGGCCTGACGATGATTGCCGGCGCGATTCTGTTCGCGTTGCTCGGCGTCAACCCGTTGAATGCATTCGAAATCTACTTCATCGAGCCGATCAGCCAGGTCTGGCAGCTGCATGAGCTGGCGATCAAGGCCGCCCCTTTGATCCTGATCGCGGTCGGCCTGTCGGTCTGCTACAAGGCCAACATCTGGAACATCGGCGCCGAAGGCCAGTTCATCCTCGGCGGCATTTTGGGCTCGGCCATCCCGGTGTTGTTTCCTGGTTTCGAAGGCCCGCTCGTGCTGCCGCTGATGCTGTTGTTCGGCATGGTCGGTGGCGCCGCCTATGCAGCTATCCCAGCTCTGCTGAAGACGCGCTTCGGCACCAACGAGATCCTGACCAGCCTGATGCTGGTCTATGTCGCCCAGCTGTTCCTCGACTGGTTGGTGCGCGGTCCCTGGCGCGATCCGCAGGGCCACGGTTTCCCGCAGACGATCCAGTTCAACGACTCGGCCGTTTTGCCGGAGCTGATGCGGGATGCCGGCCGCGCAAATTGGGGTTTTGTCTTCGCGCTTGTCGCCGCGCTGCTGATCTGGGTGCTGATGAGCCGCCTGCTCAAGGGTTTTGAGGTCCGCGTGCTCGGCTCCAGCCCGCGGGCAGGGCGCTTCGCCGGCTTCGGGCTCAACCGCATGGTCTTCTTCGCCTTCCTGCTGTCGGGGGCGCTGGCGGGGCTTGCCGGCATCTCGGAAGTCTCCGGCGCCATCGGCCAGCTGCAACCGGTGATTTCGCCCGGCTACGGCTTCACCGCCATCATCGTCGCCTTCCTAGGCCGGCTCAACCCGCTCGGCATTGTTGCCGCCGGCCTGGTGCTGGCGCTGACCTATCTCGGCGGCGAGGCGGTGCAAAGTGCGCTCGGCATCTCCGACAAGGTGGCGCGTGTGTTCCAGGGCATGCTTTTGTTCTTCGTCCTCGGTTGCGACACCCTCATCCACTACCGCATTCGCCTCGTCGGCATGGCGCTAGCGAAGGGCGCTGCAAAACTCGATGCTGCGCCGAAGTTGAAGGAAGCCCGCTGATGGACATCACCGTCAACATCCTTTTGACCATCGCCACGGCGGCGACGCCGTTGTTGATCGCGGCAATCGGCGAGCTGGTGGTCGAGCGCTCCGGCGTGCTCAACCTCGGCGTCGAAGGCATGATGATCATGGGCGCCGTCGGCGGCTTCGGCGCCGGCTATCTCACCGGATCGCCCTGGATCGGCCTGTTGGCGGCAATCGCCATGGGCGCGGTGTTCTCACTGCTGTTTGCGGTGATGACGCTGTCGCTCGCCACCAACCAGGTGGCGACGGGCCTGTCGCTGACGCTGCTTGGCCTCGGCCTGTCCGGCATGATGGGCACCAGTTTTGTCGGCCAACCCGGCGAAAGACTGCCCAATCTGTATATTCCCGTCCTGACCGACATTCCTGTGGTGGGCAGGCTGCTGTTCGGCCAAGACCCTGTCTTCTACATTTCGATCGCGCTGACGGCAGCGGTCATGTGGTTCCTGTTCAAGACCCGCACCGGGCTGACGCTACGCTCGATCGGCGACAGCCACACATCGGCGCACGCGCTTGGCATCAAGGTTATCCGCTACCGCTATCTCGCCGTCATCTTCGGCGGCGCCTGCGCCGGCCTTGCCGGCGGCCACCTGTCGCTGGTCTATACGCCGCAATGGGTGGAAAACATGACCGCCGGCCGCGGCTGGATCGCGCTGGCGCTGGTCGTCTTCGCCTCCTGGCGGCCGTGGCGAGTGCTGGCCGGCGCCTACATCTTCGGCGCGGTCTGGATCGGCCAGCTTCATGCACAGGCTTTTGGCATTCCGGTGCCTTCGCAGCTGCTTTCTTCTCTGCCCTATCTGGCAACCGTCGTGGTTCTCGTTCTAATCTCGCGCAACAAGCGTCTGACGATGATGAACACGCCGGCTTCCTTGGGGCAGCCATTCGTTCCGGATCGTTGACAACAAAAACAAACGGGAAAGCTCCAAGGCTAAACTCAGAGAGGTAACACAATGAAAAAACTGCTTATTGCACTTATGACCACGACCGCCGCCATGTCACTGGCGGCGTCGGCGCAGGCCGCCGACAAGCTCAAGGCGTGCTGGGTCTACACCGGCCCGATCGGCGATTTCGGCTATTCCTACCAGCACGACCAGGGCCGCCTCGAGGTGGAGAAGGCGCTCGGCGACAAGGTCGAAACCGCTTACCTCGAAAATGTCTCGGAAGGCCCCGACGCCGACCGCGCTTTCGAGCGTCTGGCGCGCGAGGGCTGCAAGATCATCTTCGGCACCTCCTTCGGCTTCATGGATCCGGAAGTGAAGGTCGCCAAGAAATTCCCGAAGGTGATGTTCGAGCACGCCACCGGCTACAAGACCGGTGACAATCTCGGCATCTACAATGCGCGCTTCTATGAAGGCCGCTATGTGCTCGGCCAGATCGCTGCCAAGGAATCGAAGGCTGGTGTCGCCGGCTACATTGTTTCCTTTCCGATCCCCGAAGTGGTGATGGGCATCAACTCCTTCATGCTCGGCGCGCAGTCGATCAACCCGAACTTCAAGGCCAAGATCGTCTGGGTGAACTCCTGGTTCGATCCGGGCAAGGAAGCCGACGCCGCCAAGGCGCTGTTTGACCAGGGCGCCGACATCATCGTCCAGCACACCGATTCCACCGCTGCCTTGCAGGTGGCCGAGGAGCGCAAGCTGCACGGCTTCGGCCAGTCCTCCGACATGATCAAGTTCGCGCCGAACGCGCAGCTGACTTCGCTGACCGATGAGTGGGGCCCTTACTACATCAGCCGCGTGCAGGCAGCACTCGACGGCACCTGGAAGCCGGACAATGTCTGGTTGGGCATCAAGGACGGCGCCGTGAAGCTCGCGCCCTTCACCAACATGCCGGACGATGTGAAGGCGATGGCCGAGGCCACCACCAAGAAGATCGCTGAGGGATGGAACCCCTTCACCGGACCGGTCGCCAAGCAGGATGGCACGCCGTGGCTGAAGGACGGCGAAGTCGCCGACGACGGCACGCTGCTCGGCATGAACTTCTATGTGAAGGGCGTCGACGACAAGTTGCCGCAGTAAGCATAGGAAAACGCAAAACAAAAAGGGCGCCCTCTGGCGCCCTTTTTCATTTCGCGGGCTGTGCGCTCCTGCCGCGAAACCGAGCCAGCGCGGTATCGAGCGCGCCGCCGATCCAGGCCTTCACCCTGCGCTGGGCCGGCCGTTCGAAATACTGCCAGATCACCCAGGAAATCAGAACCATGAGCGCGACACAGCCCAGGCCAGCGGCCCATTTGCCGGCTAAAGGCGCGGCGCCGTTGATGACGATATAGCCGATTTTCTGGTGCAGGAGATAAAGCGGGTAGGTCAGCCCGCCCAGCGCCAGCGTCAATGCGGACGGCACGAGATAGCCACGCAGCAGGATGGCGCCGATCAGCAGGAAATGCATGACGATGTTGGCAATCACCAGATGCGGCTGCGAAACGGCAATGCCGTATTCATTCAGCATCCACTGCTGCGTCACGGACAACGTGCTGCAGGACAGAAGGAAGGCCGCACCAAGCAGTAGCAGGGCTGCCAGGGAGCGGCCATGCGCATGGATGTGGTGGACCAACACGCCGGCGGCGAAGAATGGCCCGAACTCGGTGATGAACAGCAGCCTTATCCCCCGGCTGCCAAGGAAGAACTCGTTCGACGCCGAGATCGCCAGCCAGACGAAGATCAGCCCAAGCTTCCATTTCTGGAAAACGCCGCCGAGGAGAGCGAGCGTCACCCAGCCGTAGAACACCAGTTCAAGCAGGATCGACCAGTAGACGCCGTCCATGAAAGGCTGGCCCAAGGCCGGCGCAAACATCGACAGATTGGCTGCATATTGACCGAGCGAGGTTGAAAACAGCGGTGCGCCGAAAGCCATGACGATGACGAAGGTGATCGTCATGCACAGGAGGTAGCCGGGGTAGAGGCGTACGAAACGCGCGATCGCAAACTCTTGCCAGAAGCGGCCTTCCGCCGACCAGGCAATGACGAAACCGCTGATCAGGAAGAACAGATTGACGCCGAGATAGCCGTAGAGCGCGAACGGCGCCACGCTCGGATAGCCCTCGGCCAGCGCGCCCTCGGCAGCCGCGCCGCGAAAGAAGTAATGGAAGAACACCACAGCCAACGCCGCCGTCAGCCTCAACAGGTCTAGCGTCGCGATATGATCCTGTCGGGCAGGTCTGGCATCCATGCGAAGTCTCGGCGTTTACGGCCCGGAAACCATAGCGCAGATCTCGACGAAACAAGGTAAACAGCGGCAAATATCGCGAAATTTGGTAAATGGCGGCAGAAGCATCCGACCGGACACAATTGTCTGGGACACGGCTCCGTGACCCCCTTCACAGACGAAGTTGCTTTTTACTTGCATGCTCATCTTGCGGCCCGACGAAATCGGCCGACGTTACTAATTTGAGCAGGAGAATGTCTTATGCAATTGAGCAAAAAACTCTTAGCCATTATCGGTAAACGCATTCCAGCCATTTACGACGTCATCCCGCACGGACCACAGTGGCGGCTCGCGCAAATCGCACTCAATCCTCAGCCGCTCCCGCCTCACGAACTGGGCGCCGCGATCGCGGACGAATTCGTCCGCTCCGCCTGGTCCGCCGAGCGAGGCGGGCTCGATAGCAAGGCGTTGATGAGCGACCTCGACGATTGGTGCCCCACGCGACCGAAGATTCCGAAGCTTCCTCCATGGTGGCCGCCGATTCCGGAACCCGAGCCGCATCCCGAATGGTTCGTAGACTATCATCTGGGATTTGCTGCACGGCTGTCCGTGGTCGCGGCTGGCTCGGCGGGCACGCGGCTGGACAAAACCCTCAATCAGGCGATCGATCGGTCCTTGGCTGCAATGGAATCGGTCAAGCTCTGAAGAAAACGCAACACCGCCTTACCAGGGGTGTGCCAAAAGCCGAGGGCGCCGAGAGGCGCCCTTTTGGCGGTTTTCTAAACCGCTGAACCGTAAAGATCGTAGGCGTCGGCGCGGTCGATCTTGACGGTGACGATGTCGCCTTGGCGCAGCGGACGGCGCGACTGGATGTGCACCGAACCGTCGATCTCGGGCGCGTCGTATTTTGTGCGGCCCTTGGCCGAGGTGCCATGCGCCTCGTCGATCAACACCGGCAAGCGCTTGCCGACCTTCTTGGCCAGCTGCGTTGCCGAGATTTTCTGCTGGCGCTGCATGAAGCGATGCCAGCGCGCTTCCTTGGTCTCCTGCGGCACCTGTTCGAGGCCGAGATCGTTGGAGCGGGCGCCCCGGACCGGCTCGTATTTGAAACAGCCGGCGCGGTCGATCTTGGCCTCATCCAGCCAGTCGAGCAGCATCTCGAAATCCTCGTCGGTCTCACCGGGAAAGCCAACGATGAAGGTCGAGCGGATCGCGAGATCCGGACACACTTCGCGCCAGCCACGAATGCGCTCCAGCGTCTTTTCGCCATGCGCGGGCCGGCGCATGTTTTTCAGCACCTGCGGCGAGGCGTGCTGGAAAGGGATGTCGAGATAGGGAAGGATCTTTCCCTCGGCCATCAGCGGGATGACGTCGGCGACATGCGGGTAGGGGTAGACATAGTGCATGCGCACCCAGATGCCGAGCTTGCCCAGTTCCTCCGACAGGTCGAGGAATTTCGCCCGCACTTCGCGGTCGCCGAACATCGAGGTCTGGTACTTGATGTCGATGCCGTAGGCGCTGGTGTCCTGCGAAATGACCAACAATTCCTTGACGCCGGCCTTGGCCAATTTCTCGGCCTCGCGCAGCACATCGGCCGCCGGTCGCGAGACGAGGTCGCCGCGCAGTGCGGGAATGATGCAGAAGGTGCAGCGGTTGTTGCAGCCTTCCGAAATCTTCAGATAGGCGTAGTGGCGCGGCGTCAGCTTCACGCCTTGCGGCGGCAATAGGTCGATATAGGGATCGTGGCTCGGGGGTGCCGCCTCATGCACCGCTGCCATCACGCTTTCATAAGCCTGGGGTCCGGTGATGGCGAGCACGTTGGGGTGCTTTTCGCGGATCACGTCGGGCTCGGCGCCAAGGCAGCCGGTGACGATGACCCTGCCATTCTCTGAAAGCGCCGAACCGATGGCATTGAGCGACTCGTCGCGCGCCGAATCGAGGAAACCGCAGGTGTTGACGACGACGAGGTCGGCGCCGTCATGCTTGCGTGCGATCTCATAGCCTTCGGCGCGCAGGCGCGTGATGATGCGCTCGGAATCCACAAGGGCCTTCGGGCATCCAAGGCTGACGAAACTGACGCGAGGGGCAGACATGAAACAACTTCCGGTTTTTCGGGATCGGCGGCCAGTACCACACTTATTGTGGCATTGGTATGGGCAGCGGCTGCGGCGAACGCGACCGCAGCTTCCAGCTGAAACCCAGGCTGTTGCAGAAGTGATCTGACCAGCAGCGTCAGCTCACCGCAGGACTGACATGCGGCCAGACCTCGACCACGCCGCGATAGACCATGTCGAGCGCGACATAGAGGATGATCAGCAGGCCGATATAGGCGATCCAGCGGTAGCGATGCAGCAGCCTGGCAATGAAGCTCGCGGCGAGGCCCATCAGCGCAATCGACAGCACGAGCCCGATGACCAGCACGGGGAAATGATCGCGCGCCGCACCGGCGACCGCCAGCACATTGTCGAGCGACATCGAGACATCGGCGACGACGATTTGGAGTGCTGCCTGGCCGAGCGTCTTGCGCGCCTTGCCGGTCGCAATCGTCTTGTCGCCGTCGAGATCGGCATCGGCCAGCGCCTCGGTCGCCTCCTGCTCGTCGGCATAGGACGTCCGCAGCTCGCGCCACATCTTCCAGCACACCCACAACAAAAGGATGCCGCCGGCCAGCAGCAGGCCGACGATTGCCAACAGCTTGACGGTGACGGCGGCAAACAGGATGCGCAGCACTGTTGCAGCCAAGACGCCGATGAGGATGGCCTTCTTGCGCTGCTCGACCGGCAGGCCGGCTGCAGCAAGGCCAATGACGATGGCGTTGTCGCCGGCAAGCACCAGATCGATGGCGATGACCTGGAGGAGGGCGGTCATGCTTGCGGCGCTAAAAATGTCCATCGACCGGAGGCCCCTTTTTGTTCGCCGCGTGTTCGTCGTCGGATATGCCGACGCCCTAACGTGTATGCTTCCTGCGCGTCAAGAGAACGCTACGGGCAAGGCCAAAAAACCACAGTGATAGCGAAAGCTCGTTCTGCCAGAGAGAATTCTGGTTTTGGAAAATTCAGTCGTAGAGATTGTACTTCGCCCAGTCGGCTTCCGGGATCTCGTCACCGATGCGGTAACGGAACTGCAGGACCTCCATATGGTCCGGCGCCGTCTCGCATTTGAACTTCAACCGGTACCATTGCCCCTTGCTGCGGAAGGCAGCGCCCGGGCTGCGGATGGCATCGGCTTTCATTTCCGGCGTCGCAAAGGCGTAGGCGACGACGCGGTCGGCCTTGTACTTGTGGTCGTCATGGCTGATGCGGTCGAGAACCTCTGCGTCGCATCGCTGTTCCAGCCGGGTCTGCGGATCGAGTTTCAGCAGGCCGGCGCGCAAGGCGGCGTCCATCGCCTGGGCAGGCCATGCCAGCGTCACCGACGCCAGGGCCGCAAGGAATAGTTTTTTCATGGGCGGGAGAACCAGCATATTTCGGTTCAAAAATCAACCGGAGTGCCGACCCGGCCGCGTCCGGTCAGACTGGCAATTGAAACCAGAAACGGCGCGCAACGGTGCGACGTTGAAGGCGTAATCTTCCGGATGGAGCTGCGAGAACCAAGACAAAACGGCATCGCGTTACGGCCCTCGCGCAGACAGCCAGACAGACAGCAGTCCGGTGAGCGAGCCGATGATCCCGATGATCACGCCAGCCCACGTAATGGCGGATTCACGCCGGTCTCTGCGCTCCAGCCGGATCGCTTTTCGAACTTCGGAATAACCGATCGTCGTCAGGTGCCATGTGTGCAGCTGGCGCGACCGTTCCCAAATGGAGCTGGCCTCGCTCGGGTATTCATAAGGAACGTCAAGGCTATCCGCTTTGCGCAGGAGCCTCCGCGTTTTGATCGCCTCGATCGCGTCAACGTGTAGCGAAGTTTCCCAGTGACGACCGTTTTCAGCATTCTCGCGGTCGTTTGCAGTTTTGGCCTTTGCCAATTCGACATCGTAAGGGCGGTCGATGCGCCTGATAGCTCGCCGACAGCGCTGGCAAGTAGGAGCGCCACCAGCGCGCCGAGATACAGGGAGGAATTGTCACGCGGCCCTCCTGGCTCCGTTGAATGACGCTCAAAAGAAGGGCAAGAATGGCTGTCGCAACGCAATCGAATTGATTGGATGAGTTTCATGGCGCAGAACATTCTCGAAAAGACGTTGGCCGGGGCGAAGAAGGATCAGGAGACGGTTCGATCCGGCAAGCCGATTGCCAAGGTTCCCGATGGCCTGTCGTTCCACGACATGACCGCCCACCTCGACGACAGGGGAAGCGTCACCGAAATCTACGACACCCGCTGGAATTGGCACCCCGATCCGCTGGTCTTTTGCTACATGTTTACCATCCGACCGGGAACGGTGAAGGGTTGGGGGCTGCATAAGCTTCACGAGGATCGATACTTCGTTGTCGATGGCGAAATGGAGGTCGTCCTGTATGACCCAAGGCCCGAGTCGAGCACCTGCGGACAGGTATTTCGGATTGTTCTGTCTTCAGCCCAGCCACGCCTGATGAACATCCCCAGATTCGTCTGGCACGCGGACCACAACATCGGCACGAGGGACGTTAGAGCAATCAATTTTCCTACAATGCAATATGACCACGCCAATCCCGACAAATACCGGCTGCCGCTAGATACCGATTTGATCCCGGTCGACTTTGGCGGCCTCAAGGGATGGTAGACGCTCCGCCGCTCTTCAGCGTCCTGATGCCGACCCACAATCGTCCCGACTCTCTTGCCTATGCCATCCAGTCGGTGCTGGCGCAGACGGAGCAATCGTTCGAGCTTCTGGTCGTTGGCGACGGCGCAGCACCCGAGACCGAAGCGGTCGTGAAAAGCTTTTCCGACCCGCGCATTCGTTGGTTTGATTTCCCGAAGGCGCCTCACTTTGGCTATGCCAATCGAAATCTGGCGCTTCGATCGTCACGCGGGGAATTGATAGCCTTCGCCGCCGACGATGACCTGATGATGCCGGATCATCTTGCCCTCATGCGCGGCCAGTTCGTCGATCCGTCGGTGGCACTTGTCTACGGCCAGGTCCTCTGGGTCTCGACCGACGGCATTTGCGGTCCTGATCTTACCAACCTGTTTTTTCCCGAAGAGCGGCGTCAATTCATGGCGAGAGGGAACACGATTGCGGCCTCAGGCGTCGTATATCGCGCCAGCGCTCTTGCGGAGCGGACGGTGTGGCCAGAAGATGTGAACGGGGCGGGAGACTGGGAGATCTGGCGTCGCATCGTGCTCACCAAGGGGTTCGCCGCCGTGCGCTACCTTCGCCTTCCGACGTGCCTGCATTTCTCCGCCAAGTGGAAAAACCTCAGAGACTCCGGGAATCCGAGGCTGACGGGATTTATCAACGCGTGTGAGAAATCGATCTGGTATCCAGCGCCGCTGCGGGTCGCCATTCCGACAGGACACCTGGAACAAAAGGTCTTCTGGGACATCATGTCTGTCGATCCCGATGGCTGGACCGCAATCATTCGCGAAGCAGCAGCCGACGCCGTTAACCGACTTGCGGTCGACCGTCTAGAAAACCTGGTTAGACCCGACCCGCCGCCCACACCACCTCCGCCCGCTGCCCCAGATAACGGCCGAGCGGAGGCTCTTGTGGCAGAAGTACAGGCTCTCGCGATAGAAAGGGACGCTTTGAAGGTGGAGATGGAGGCGCTCAAGCGCTCGAAGAGTTGGCGTTGGACTGCCCCTCTAAGGCAATTGCGAAGGCGTATCGGCCGATAGGCAAAAAATTGACCGGCGACGCAACGGGTCACCGAGAGCAAGGTTGCCGAACTCGAAGCCGCCTTCCATGCCGAGTGGGCAGCTCTCCGCGCCATGGAACCGGCCCTGAATGCGGCCGAGTCGCTATATGGACCTCATCAAGGGCCGGCGGCCGGTCATGGGTGAAATGAAAGCGGAGGAAGTCGAAAGGCTCCGCAAGACGGCTGTGGCCGATCTAGCAAAGTTGGCGCCAAGCCGCGCCAGCGTTTCGGCACCTTGCACACTACATTTTGTACGTACGATCGCCTAAGCAGCTGATTATGCAAGTAATTCAATGGCATGTGGCGGAGGGAGTGTCTATACGACTAACTCCATAACTTGCTGTTTTAAAACTGATTTTATATGGCAACTTAGGGAAATACCCCAGATAATACCCCAGTTTAGGGGCGCATACAAAAATAGTCCCAAGCAGACGCATGGGACTTGACATTGTTAGTGAAAAGTGATAGCGCATACGACCTTGATACAAGGCCTCCATCGCAGCCGATAAATTACTTGGAAGTCAAAACGGTGTCAAGTGGAATTTTCGAGAGGAACGAAAATAAATGCAATCCGCAAATGATAACCCGCCTCCGCTGCTGCTCCGGGTGGGAGACGTCGAACGCATGGTCGGCCTTGGCCGCAGCTCTATTTACCGCAATATCGAAGCTGGAATTTTTCCCAGACCTGTCGCGCTCGGGACGGGATCCGTGCGCTGGCGATATGCGGACGTTATGGCCTGGGTCGATGGTCTCACGGCTGTAGAGGCGAGGGCAGCCGCCTAACAGGAACGCGCCTGCGGCCAATCGCCATGCGAAACCCTCGGAACACCCGCCGCGGGCGCGTCTCTCTTCAAAAACCTCCCGCCGAACCAACGGCGGCACTCCTTTAGGGAAACCACTCATTGAAAATCATTGCCTGCCGACCCGAACCGCCTGGCGGTCTCGGCAACGCTATCGCGCGCGTCGATGTTGAGATCAATGAAGACCTCCGCGTCTTCAATCTGAAGCTCTCCAGGCGCGCCGACGGCGGCCACGCCGTGTTTGCACCCAACGCGATGGGTAGCCGCGTCGTCACCTTCTCCCAGCCACTTGTTGCAGAAATCGCCCGCGCCGCTCTTGCCGCGCTTCAGGAGCCATCGCCGCATGACCGCAGCCAACGATAAGCCCGCACAACAGCGAGCAACGACCTACCATCGCGATTTTGGTGGCATACTCAAACAAGACGGAGAAGACTGGCTTGTTCTAAGCGCGACCACGGCAAGCGGCACGGTTCAGTCCATTCGGTTCAATGCCACCGGGCTGAAACGCGAGCATTTGCAGTTAGGAGCCAAGTCCAAATCCAGACAGGGGGCCAATGACAACCGCCCGTCTTCGGAGATCGATGCTCAGACACTGCTTGGCCTCGAGTTCGCCCCGGTCAACTTCACCGTGCCAGGCTACGTCGCTGAAGGCCTCACCATCCTTGGCGGGCGGCCAAAGCTTGGTAAGTCTTGGCTCGCTCTGGATTTCTGTATCGCAGTTGCCACGGGCGGCCCGTCGCTGGGCGTCAACTGTGAGCAAGGCGATGTGCTCTACTTGGCGTTAGAAGATAACCAGAGACGCTTACAGGACCGGCTTTTCAAAGTGTTGCCGCCATTGAAGCGCCTCCGGCCGGACATCTCACGGCTCACCCTAAGAACTGAAGCGCCCCGCATAAACGCCGGTTTGATTGATCAACTGGACGCATGGCGGAAGGAAGCGGTCGACCCCAAGCTGATCGTAATTGATACGCTGGCCATGGTGCGACCACCAAAAGGCCGAACACAGGATTCCTACGAAGCGGATTATGCAGCGCTATCACCCCTCCAAAGGTTTGCCAGCGAGCATCGCATTGCAATCATCGTGATAACCCACGTTCGAAAACAGGAAGCCAGCGATCCACTTGAGATGATCTCCGGCACTAACGGTCTAACTGGCGCTGCCGACACCATCATGGTCCTTAATCGGGACGGCGATGGCCCGAAGCTATACGGGCGCGGCAGAGACATCGAAGAGATTGAAAAGTCCCTTCGATTTGACGCCGGCCGATGGTCGGTCCTTGGCGACGTCGATGAGGTCAAGCGTTCAGCCGAGCGCCGGAAGATAATTGGCGCGCTATCCGATGCAACTGCGGTCATGAGCCCGGCCGAGATCGCCGCCGCAACCGGTCTCAAAGTCGGCAGCGTCAACGTGCTTTTGGGAAAGATGGTGGCGTCCGGCGAGGCCAGTAAGATCGCATTCGGCGCCTACGTCCACCCCGATAAGATCGGTAAGACCGATTAGATTCAATCTCCGAAACTAATCACCCTAATGAGTCTAATGCACCTACAGAGGAGAGAACAAAGTGAAAGCACATCATGACCACCAACGTAATTTCAATCGCGCCCTTCGAAGCCGCCTACCCAATCAAGAAGATGGGCGGCGGCACTAGTTGGTATCCGTGCCAGGTCGTCGGCGTAGTCCATGAAGGATCATATTCCGAGGGGCAGTTCGTCGTGATCACGGAAGGCGACGACGGCCAACTATACACCAGTTCCTTTCCGACTGTGCGGCGGGTGGACGAGTGATGATGGGAGGCGCCAATGGCTGCTGCAAGAACCGTCGAGACAAACGGCGAGACGTTCAAATCAAAACGATCTCATGGCACCAATTCTATCGCATCCGGCCTGACCGAAAGCCCGCGGCGAACGACAATTCGAATGAACAACCAGCAAAAGCGGTATGAAAGGAGTGCCTCAATGACCGATAAGACCGGATACAACGAACGGGTAAAATTGCTCGCTCAAGTGTTCCACAACCTTGCCGTTGCCTGCGTAGTTGGTGGCTTTTTAGTGCCTGTGTTCGCTGCCAACCTTGCAGAGTCAAATCCCAATCTGAATTACATAACCACGGGACCGGTCGGCATAGGACTGGCGGCAGGCCTGGTCTTCCTTGGGCAGATGTACCTCAAGACAATGTGGCGCGACTAACCGTTCGCCCATTGCGGGCGGCACTGCCGGCCTGGCCGGTTTCTCGAATTGGGATGACCACCCACCCCAATGGGGTCTAGTTGCGCCAGTGGCTACCCGCTTGGACCGCTTCGGGGTTTAGCTCTGCAAAACCGTAACAATTTCGATTTTTTTGGGATTTTCTTCCGGCAGCACTCGCCGCCGCGGCCGCCCGGAGCGCATCAGGCGTCGTGCGGAAGGCGGTGCGCTTGGCCAAGGCTGCGCACAGGGGCGTGGGACTGGTAGCCCGCCGTTATTCCGTCTTTGGCGGCACTTCTTTCTTTATAGTTTGAGTGTCCGCAGCCTTCGACATATCGGCCTTCTCGACGCTCGCTGTTTTCTGCGTGTCGATCGATGCCTGTACCTTCTGGTGATATGGGCAATCGGCATAGGCGGCGGATACGGACAGGCCTAACGCTGTGGCTATTGCGAGGAATGTTTTCATCGTCATCTCCTCTTTCGTGGATGACGCAACGTAGCCCGCCTGGTGCTGACAACAAAATCACTTTTGCCACCCGGGGCGTACCAAGACCTGTGCCAGTCGACTCCACACACCATCAGTGCCATCAGACGCGTGACCCCGCAGGTTTTCAGACTATTTTACCCGGGTGGGGCGGGCCTCCGATCTGTGGGTGTTCGATTTCCCACAACGGCTGCCAAGCCCACCATTGTCGCTAATACAGATTTTCGCTCTCACGCAATACGCATACGCACAAGCAGGCGCGCGTGGGTCAACATTTGAATTGCGGCTGTGCGCGCTTTCACCCGAAGCGGTATTCTCACCAGCCCGGCCTAGATATTCGGATACCCCCCTAGGGGGGTGTTTCGATCCTTGACGTGGGCGTTTTCGCGGACCGCTTGAGCCGCTGCGTGCACATTTTGCCGATTGAAATGTTGAGGGTCCTTCAATGCATACCATGCATGAGGAAACCCGGCCGGCAGGATCACCGAACCAAATGCCTATTCGTCCCTAAGAGCGACCAGTTGCCATCGCAACAATGCGTCGTCCGTTTAGGCTGGCGGGCGTGCGCGCTCTTTCTGTTCAAGACATGAACCCAATGACCTTCACCGCGTTGAGTCCCGGCATTGCGTGATCAGCCGGGGCACATTCATGACCAAGGGCGACCTTTCAACCTACCGGGCCAAGCGGGATTTTTCGCAGACAAAGGAGCCCACGTCGATCGCTAGTTCGAACCGGCTGCGGTTTGTGATCCAGAAGCACGATGCAACGCGTCTGCATTACGATTTGCGGTTGGAACTCGGCGGTGTCTTCAAGTCGTGGGCCGTCACCAAAGGGCCGTCGCTAGATCCTCAGGACAAGCGGCTCGCGGTAGAGGTCGAAGACCATCCGCTGGACTATGGCGACTTCGAAGGCACGATCCCCAAGGGCCAGTATGGTGGCGGCACCGTACAGTTGTGGGATCGCGGCTATTGGGTGCCGGAAGGCGCACTGTCGCCCGAACAGGCTCTGGAAAAAGGCGATCTGAAGTTCACGCTCGACGGCAAGCGCCTGCGCGGCAGCTTCGTCCTGGTGCGGATGAAGCATGACCGCAATGGCGGCAAGCGGACCAATTGGTTGCTGATCAAACACCGCGACAAATACGCGACAGATGGCAATGGCGACGCGGTGTTGGCGCAGGACCGATCTGTCGCCTCCGGACGCAGCATGGACAAGATTGCCGCGGGCAAAGGTGCCGGACCAAAGCCCTTCATGCTGCAGGGCTCCTCGGTGGCCGATGCTGATGCCGTGTGGGACAGCAATCGCGGACATGCTGCCGACGAGCGCGCCGCCAAAGCGTCAAAGCCGTCTCAACCTCCAAAGCGAGCCGGTCGAGCATCGGCAGTGACGATGCCCGACTTCATCCCGCCACAGCTCTGCGCGACGCTTTCCCGGCCGCCGGCCAGCTCGAACTGGGTCCACGAAATCAAGTTCGATGGCTACCGCGTCCAGATGCGTGTCGAAGATGGCGCCGCCACGCTGAGGACGCGGAAGGGCCTGGACTGGACTGAGAAATTCGGCGCTATCGCGAACGAGGCCGCAAGCCTTCCCAATGTCATCGTCGACGGTGAGATCGTGGCGCTCGGCGAAAACGGAGCGCCCGATTTTGCCGCGATGCAAGCCGCACTGTCGGAGCGCCGGACAAAGGATTTGATCTTCTTTGCCTTTGATCTGCTCTTCGCAAATGGCGTCGATCTGCGAAAACTGCCTCTCACTGAGCGCAAGGAGCGGCTGAGGGAGATGCTCGGCGAGGTCGACCGCGGCGAGGAAAATCTCATCCGCTATGTCGAGCATTTCACCAACGGCGGCGACGCGGTGCTGCAGTCCGCCTGCCGGCTTGCGCTCGAAGGCATTGTCTCCAAAATGGCTGATGCAACCTATGTCTCGGGAAGGACCGACACCTGGGCAAAATCGAAATGCCGCGCTGGGCATGAGGTGGTCATAGGTGGGTGGTCGACCACCAATGGCAAGTTCCGGTCCTTGCTGGTCGGCGTCAATCGCGGCGAACATTTCGCCTATATCGGCCGTGTCGGGACCGGCTACAGCGAGGCGAAGGTCAAGCAGCTGCTGCCAAGGCTAAAGGAGATTAAGGCTGCGAAGTCGCCATTCACCGGCGATGGCGCACCGAAAAAAGATGCGACCGTGTTCTGGGCCAAGCCGGAGCTGGTTGCTGAAATCGAGTTCGCCGGCTGGACCGGCGGCGGCAATATCAGGCAGGCGGCCTTCAAAGGTCTACGCGAGGACAAGCCGGCGAAAGAAGTCGAGGCCGAGCGCCCGGCCGATCCTCAGGAGACTCGGATTGCCGACCCTGCCAAGGTGGCTGGCAGGACGGGAAAAAGCCCGGTCGTCATGGGTGTCATCATTTCCAAGCCGGACAAGCCGCTCTGGCCGAACGCCGGCGATAGCACCGCTGTCACCAAGCTCGATCTTGCAGAATACTTTGCGGCCGTGGGGCCTTGGATGATCAAACATCTCAAAGGGCGCCCCTGTTCGCTTGTGCGAGCCCCGGACGGCTACGCAAGCGAGCAGTTTTTCCAGCGCCACGCGATGCCCGGCACGTCCAATCTGCTGGAACTGGTGAAAGTCTTCGGCGACCACAAGCCATATCTGCAGATCGATCGCGTTGAGGGTCTGGCAGCGATCGCCCAGATAGGCGGCCTTGAGTTGCATCCCTGGAATTGCCAGCCCGGTCATCCGGAAGTGCCCGGCCGGCTCGTCTTCGATCTGGATCCTGGTCCGGAAGTCTCCTTTGCGCAGGTGGTCGCGGCCGCCAAGGAAGTGCGCGATCGCCTCGAAGATCTGGGCCTAGTGAGTTTTTGCAAGACGACGGGTGGCAAAGGGTTGCATGTCGTCACGCCACTGGCCAGCCAGCGCAGCAAGACGACATGGCCCGAGGCCAAAGCCTTCGCCAAAGCTGTCTGCATGCAGATGGCGGCGGAGCGCCCCGATCTCTACCTCGTCAACATGGCCAAGAAGCTGCGGACGTCACGCATCTCTCTCGACTACCTCCGAAACGACCGCATGGCGACTGCCGTTGCTCCGCTGTCAACGCGGGCAAGGGAAGGCGCGACCGTCTCCATGCCGCTGACATGGGGGCAAGCGAAGGCGGATCTCGATCCGAAGAGATACACGGTCCGAACCGTGCCGGCCCTCCTGAAGAAAATCGTCGCCTGGACCGACTATGACGATAGCGAACGGTCGATCGCCACCGCCATCAAGCGGCTGGGTGCAGCAAAGCTGGCCGCATGACATCGAAGCTTGTGAAACCGTCCTTTGGCCTTCCGTTGGACACTGAGCCCATGGAGGCAAAGTCGGCGGACGCGCTGCCTGATGACAGCGGCCAATGGCAATACGAACCCAAATGGGACGGGTTTCGCTGCCTGGCGTTCAAAGCCGGCGACGAGGTGGAATTAAGGGCGAAATCCGGCAAGCCACTTGGCCGATATTTTCCTGAGGTAGTCGCGATGCTGCGCGACCTGAAGGCGCAAGCATTTGTGGTCGATGGTGAGATCACGATCGAAGTCGATGGTTCCCTGTCGTTTGACGCGCTGCAGATGCGGCTGCACCCAGCGGAAAGCAGGATTCGGAAACTGTCGGCCGAGACCCCGGCCAAATTGATCCTCTTCGACATGCTGGCCAGTGCCGATGCCAGCTTGATGGATCAACCGCTGTCGGCACGACTCGAGGCGCTGGAAGGCTTAATCAGGGGAGAATCGGGAAGCGGACTTGAGCTGTCGCGGTGTACTAAGAGTTTGGCGACTGCAATGAAGTGGCTCGGCGAATCCGGTCAGGGTTCAACGGATGGCGTTGTCGCCAAGCTTCTCAACGACGCGTATCGGCCCGGCGAGCGCGCCATGGTCAAGGTCAAGCGGCTGCGCACCGCCGATTGTGTGGTCGGCGGGTTCCGCTATCTGGCGAACTCGCGCGAGGTCGGCTCCTTGCTGCTTGGCCTCTACAACAACCAAGGCAAACTCGACCACGTGGGATTCACATCGACGATCGCCCGGGAAGATCGTTCAAAGCTGACACGGGAACTCGAAGCGCTGCGATCACCTCCGGGATTTACCGGCAAAGCCCCTGGCGGCCCGAGCCGGTGGAGCACGGAGAGGAGCGGACAGTGGGAGCCCGTTCGTCCAGAACTCGTAGTGGAAGTCCGCTTCGACCACGTCACCGGCGATCGATTTCGGCATGGTACAAAACTTATACGGTGGCGCCCTGACAAGAGCCCACAGCAGTGCACGTTCGAGCAGATATTGAAAACATGACGGCTCGCCCGGTCGCCCCTCGAAAACGGGTCCCTGTTCAGGGCGCCGCCGCAACCGCCTTGGAAACGCTAAGTCTCAGGCTGTTGCGCCGGCGCTGGAATGTCGGGGTCGATCGGCGGAGCATCGATGGTGTGCGGCTCGCGATCGAAGCTCAGTTGTTTGATTTCTTCTTTGCCGCTGCCGGGTTCTGTCCCGTGGCCGCCGAGCTCCTGGCGTCCTTTGAATGCGCTGCGATAGCCGGGCCAGCACCTGTAGCCTTGCGCATGTCGCCGCTCTGTTGCTTGTCGTCAGACTTTTTGCGGCCGAAGCCGAAAAAGTATTTGCCAAAGAATCCCATTTTTTCCTCCCTTGCCGTGTACGCGATGCCGGTTAACTGCTGCCTTAGCATCTCGTTCCCCGGCAAAGCCGATTCCTCTCGCGAACGCCGACAGCCCTTTTTTCTATTTGGCCGGAACGTCCAACCTCATTTCCGTCGAGGCACAAGCGGCAGGCCTTCATCGGTCCCCTGCCATTGATGAGGACACAGTTGTCAGAACGGAACTAAGGGTTAGAGCTTGCGTTTCTAGCTGTTACGGGAGCAGTAACTTTGCAAAAATTGTCAATCGAGCAGCCGACCTCATCGCTTCCTGTTGAGGACCGCTATCGCGTGCTCATCGATTCTATTACCGATTATGCTGTGTATCTTCTGGATGCAAACGGGATCGTAAGCAGCTGGAGCCCGGGCGCGCAAAAATCCATGGGGTACAGCGCAGTCGAGATCATCGGCCAACATTTCTCAGTCTTCTACAGGCAGGGGGACAGGGCCGCAGGGTTGCCCGAGCGTGCGCTGAAAACGGCCGCGGTTGAGGGTCGGTTCGAGGCCGAAGGGTGGCGCGTTCGCAAGGACGGCACGGAGTACTGGACGCACGTGGTTATCGATCCCGTGCGTGGCGCCGACGGCTCAGTGGTCGGATTTGCCAAAATCACCCGGGACCTGACTGAAAGACAAAGCGCTCAACAGGCACTGAAAAGCAGCGAAGAACAGTTTCGAATCTTGGTACAGAGCGTAGCCGATTACGCCATTTACATGTTGGATCCGAAGGGATTTGTAACCAGCTGGAACCTTGGCGCGGAGCGGATCAAAGGCTACAAGACCGACGAGATTTTAGGCGAACATTTTTCGCGCTTCTATCTCGAGGCTGACCGAAAAGCTGGGCTTCCGGAAGAGAGCCTTGCGATCGCCGCCAAGGAAGGACGTTTCGAGCGGGAAGCTTGGCGTTTGCGCAAGAACGGAACGACGTTTCTCGCCCATGTGATCATCGATGCAATCCGAAATGACAGCGGGGAACTGATCGGCTTTGCCAAAATCACCCGCGATGTGACCGAACGCAGCAAGGCTCAGAAAGAGCTCGAGCAAACCCGCGAACAACTCTTCCAAATCCAAAAACTGGAAGCCATCGGTCAGCTCACCGGTGGGGTCGCGCACGACTTCAACAATCTTTTGATGGTGATCCAGAGCAGCCTATCGATGATACGGCGGCGCCTATCCAATGATCCGAAACTGGTGTCTCTCCTGGACAACGCTTTGCAGGCTGCGGAGAGGGGCTCTTCGCTAACCCAGCGAATGTTGGCGTTTGCACGCCGCCAAGACCTTGATCAACAAACGGTCTCTGTTCCTGAACTCGTGCGTGGCATGACGGATATGCTTGAACGGGCCATCGGTCCGTCTATCCCTGTTTTGACCCAATTTCCCCTGTCGCTGCCCAGCGTTGTGACTGACCCCAACCAGCTGGAGTCGGTACTTTTGAATCTTGCGGTCAATGCACGAGATGCGATGCCCTCTGGTGGGCCACTCGTCATTAGCGCTGAGGCGGAGGAGCTAGACGCTTTCAATCATCACAGGCTCAAAGCAGGCCGATATGTCCGATTCTCGGTGAAAGACGTTGGCCATGGAATGGACGCCGAAACGCTGGCACGGGCGACTGAGCCCTTCTTTACGACTAAAGGCGTTGGCAAAGGGACGGGTTTGGGCCTCGCGATGGCGCAGGGGTTTGCGGAGCAGTCAGGAGGCCGCCTTGTCGTTCACAGTCAACTTGGTGCCGGGACGACGGTTGAGATTTGGCTTCCCGCAGCCATGGCACCTCAGCCTCAGGTCGAAAAGGCCCAGACGCCACCACAAAACACGTCAAACCGGCATGCGATATCAATCTTGGCTGTTGACGACGACCCGCTTGTCCTGATGAACACGGTCGCAATGCTGGAGGATCTGGGCCATGCGGTGTTGGAGGCAAGCTCTGGCACGCGGGCGCTTGAGATCTTGAAGGGTGAAGCGAAGCTGGATTTGCTGATCACTGATCACGCGATGCCAGGTATGACAGGGGCCGAGCTCATAGAACTGGCTAGGGCCGAGCGTCCCCATCTTCCTGCGATTCTAGCCACGGGCTATGCCGAACTTCCATCCGACACACAGACAAGTGCCACCCGCTTGGCCAAGCCCTTTTTTGATGATGACTTGGAAAAGGCGATGGATATCGCCCTTCGGCGGTGAAGCCTCCCGCTTCAATGGTGAAGGTGGACGCGTCTGATGAATATCCCGCATGGCCAGCCCAGCCGCTTCTGCGATCTTGTCAGCAGACAATGCGCTCGCTCCGCGGATCACCTCCGCGAGCTGTTACGCTGGTGCTATAATGTGCCGGAAACTGTCAGACAGAAAGGGGATATCGCATGCCCGGAGTCACTCGCCGCACGCTTCTTGCGTTCGCCGCCGTCGCGTCTGTCGTTGAACCATCTTTAGCGCGGAGTGGGGCTACCGCACCGAAGTTGCAGGCGCTCATTGACGCCCATCAGGTCGCCTATGATGCGCTCCATCAGGTTGTTCATAGCGCGGGCAGCACCTGGAACGATCGCGAGATTGCAGACCGAATAGAACAGCAAGCGCTGCTGGCCATATGTGCCCATCCCGCGACCGGCACGGGCGAGCGTCGAGTAAAGGCAGAGTACCTATTGAAAATTGAAGCGCGTGGCGAGCTCGACCTTGAAGAGCACATGCAGGCTCTCTTGCACTCCATGCAGAGTTGATTGGGGACACAGTCCGATGCGGGCCTTCATGCGAGGCGAAGGCTATTTTCGGCACGCCTTTGCTGCGGAAAGTACAGGCAATGGCTTGTGTGGCTCCGTGCCTGCGACAGCACTATGCTGCCTTGATCCCAGCCGCGGGCTGGCCGGCAAGCGCTGCCATATCGCCGTCTTCGACAAACTCTAACAGCAGACCATCGTTAACCGCCGACACCGGCCTTCGCTTGCGCCAGGCACACCCCGTGCTGTCAAACTCAATGGGTGCGCAATACAGGGCTGCGAAACCTAACACTAAGCACTCTGCATCAAGGGCGGTGAAACCTTCATCCGGTTGCTGGGCTCGAATGCGCTCCGCCATTACCGGTACGTTCACGATCCCGTACTTTCGAATCTCGTCCACAACCATCTGGTTGAGATCATCTCGCAGGCTTGTGGAATATTGCATGGTCAACTCCTGTCCCAAGGACTGGGTTTTCCCTCGGATGTGAACATGCAGCCGAAATAATCTGAAAGCAAGTAAATTCGAAAATAATATATAGCTAAATCAATAAGTTAGTAGGTTACGCCTTTGGATGAATTTGATGATGGTGAGTAGGGCATGCATCAAATGTATTTGACGCCTTTGGAACCTACGCGCCCTTTAGGTCTTATGAGGCACACGGGTAAGTTACTCATTTCACTCAACGACCAATTGGAGGCAGCTGTGGCGGATAATCTTGAGCGACCAGAACGTCTTCAGGTCATGCTCAACGCTAAGGAATTCACGGCGCTCGATACCTGGCGCTTTCAGAAACGCATGCCTAGCAGGGCTGCTGCGGTCCGGGAATTGCTCAGGCGTGGCTTGGCTGCGGAAGGATTTCTGGAAGCTGAAAGCGGGTCCCGTTCCGCAGATTTCGGAATATTGGACAGACGTTCCACCAACCCAGACGATTGACCGAGAGACCTGAATGGCCGTGGCGAAAAAGGACCAGGAGCGCGCCGGCTATGCGTGGATGTATGGCGCGCAAGCACGCAAGGACGGCAAGGACAGAGCCGTGCCTGACTATTGGCATGATTACGCCGATGCATGGTTGCAGGGCTTTGATGGAGAGTTTGGCGCGGGTGCGGTGAAGCCCAAGCCTGTAAGTGATGAGCTTGAGTCGGAATTCGATGAGGCTGCGCTCAGCGAGCAGCCGAGCGACCCGTGACCGTATCGCAACGCTTGCAATTCCAATCAGACTTCCCGAGCGTAGCGTAACAACTCGGCCGGCCGTCAGAGGCATCGCCGCATCGACCAGAGCGCCGTCCTCCATAGCTTGTTCCGTTTGGTAAGGCCGCTTCGCTGGTGTGCTTTTGGAACCAAACCCCAGTTTGAACCGTAGTGGTGCGCAATGGGGGACATTCACAAATGAGTATCGGTGCGGTTTTGGTCGTTGAGGATGAGCCGCTCATCCTGCTTGACGTCGAGACGGCGCTGCAGGAAGCGGGTTTCGAAGTTATAGCCGTTAATGACGCCGAAAAGGCTTTGGCGGCGTTCGACGCGGATCCAACCAAGTTCAAGGGCCTCGTTACCGACATTCGCCTGGGAATTGGTAAATCCGGCTGGGAAATAGCGAGGCATTTGCGCCAGGCCAACTCGAGCATCCCCGTCGTCTACGTGAGCGGCGACAGTGCTATCCATTGGGGCGCCGAGGGCGTCCCTGAAAGCGTTATGATCACCAAGCCATTCTTCCTGCCCCAGATCATCACCGCCCTATCTACGCTGATGAATGCGCAGCCTGCCCCTAGCACCAACGATCCTGATGACTAGGTTTGCCAGTTCAAATGGCCGCATTGCACGACCAGCGGATCGCTCCTTCGCTTGGATCTGAGGGTTTCAACTTGTTCGGGCTGGCGCTCGCCTCGCAAGGCCGAGTGCTGCCCACTGCCGTCCTTGCGAAAGCGGGGACACCCGGTTTCGACCTAACTTCACGAAAGGCATCCAATAACGCGTTGAAACGTTGAGACTGACGTCAGCGGGCAATCAACCGGATTCGACACCGGCTGGCGCAATCTCGGAGATCAATAAAAATGGATATCCCCAAGGGAGCGACCGTAGCCGTAGCTGATGGCGAGAAGCTCAATTTGTTTCGCAATTCGGGAGACGAAGCCAATCCCAGCCTGACTGCCGCAGCAGTTGAGGACGTGACAAACGAGAACAAGGGATCCGGCGCCCGGCATCAGAGCAGCTCCGCCAACCCGGACAACAGCCGGATCGAGGAAGATAGCTTCGCAGCCGGAACTGCCGACCTGCTCAACCGCCAGGTTCTTGGCGGGCAGATCGACAATCTGATCATCATCGCCGCGCCCCGAACGCTTGGCGAACTGCGCAAACACTACCATCAGAAACTGTCAGCTGTGCTCATCGGCGAAATCGCCAAGGATCTCACGGGCCATTCCACCCAGGAGATAGAGAAGGCAGTTGCCGCCGCCTAGGCGGATCGCTCGTGCCGCCCCGGTGTTGCTACGGCTATGGTGAAAATAAGGATACCTATTATGAAAAAATCCCTTGGATGCTTCGCAGCAGCAATGCTCTGCGTCGCATGGCCCGCACAGGCCGACGATGGCGCGTTTCTGAAATCATTCGCCGGGAGTTGGGTTGGCAAGGGCACGGTGAAAACCGACGCCGATTCCAAGCCCATCAAGATCAATTGCAAATTTGCGTCCAGCGCTACAGTGAGTTCGCTGTCACTTGATGGCAAATGTACAGGCTACGTCGTGTTCTCGCGAGCTATCGGCGCCGACGTCAAGACAAATGGCGAGACATATACGGGCACTTATACCGGATCGAGCACCGGCCCGGCTGGACTCAATGGCAATCGTTCAGGCGACGCCTTGGTGCTCGGCATTCGTTGGGCGAAAGAAGTCAATGGTGACCGGGCTGCGCAGTTGAAGCTGGAGAAGGTTGGCGACAACGGGATGCGTCTGACGACAACCGACAAAGACCCATCCACCGGGAAGAACATTGTTATCAGCGAGATCAACCTGAACCGGCCGTAGGATTTAGGTGGTCCACCGCTGGTTCGCCGTCATTTGACGGATCATTTGACGGGCAGCTCCAGGCTATTAAACGGCTGGACATGCAACCAGAATGGCAGTGACGGGTTCTTGCTATGATTTTGAGCAGGGCCGGCTGCGACCGCCGTCCGAAGGTGGCCAATTTTCATGGACGTATCGGTTTCTCAAACCGCAGACGACAACATCAAGGCCGGCAAGAGCGGCTTGCTGCTTGTTTCGGACAACTATGACGCCTTCGCTGTGCGCGTGCTGGCGGCACGGAGCGCAGTGCGCACGCTCGACCTCATGTACTACCTTTGGCACGATGACCACACTGGCCGTTTGTTACTGCAGGAGGTTTTTCGAGCCGCTGAGCGCGGCGTGCGGGTGCGCATGCTCCTTGACGACGTCAATCCGCGCAAAAACGATGCTGCCTATTGGGCGCTGAACAATCATCCAAACATCGAATTGAAGTTGTTCAATCCGAGCGGCATCAGGAGCGGCCGGATCATGCGTGGCGTGGAAGTGCTGTTGCGGCTCTTTGCACTGACACGACGGATGCACAACAAGGCTTGGATCGCCGACGACAAGTTTGCCATTGTCGGCGGGCGCAATGTTGGCGATGCCTATTTCGATGCGGCAGAGACCAATTTCCGGGACCTCGACATTCTGCTCATGGGGCCTGCAGTACAGCAAACGGCGGCGATATTTGATGCCTTCTGGGCATGCGTGGAATCCAAGCCAATCAAGACACTTGGTTCAGCGACGGAGCATGAGCAGGTCAAACGGTTCGAAGTGAACGAGTCCGAAACCGAGTCAAAATTCTTGAACGGCATTGGGGACCGAGGCTCTGTCGTAGAGTTTATCGCGGCCGGCAACGATGTTCACTGGGTGGAGGGTGTGCGGGTTATTTCCGATCCACCTGAGAAGGTTCGTGGTTGGAGACGTCGCAGCTGGCTTATGAAAGAGCTGCGCCCCATCATTCAATCGACACGCAAGTGTCTGGAAATTGTGTCTCCCTATTTCATCCCAGGCAAAAGGGGTTCAGCGATCCTGTTGGACCTCGTCGGCGCCGGCGTTGAGGTCTCGGTCCTGACCAATTCCTTGGCCGCTACGGATGTCGCCGCGGTCCACGGTGCTTACGCAAATTACCGCAAGCGACTGCTGAGGAAGGGCGTCAAACTTTTCGAGCTTCAACCCTTCAGCCGTCAGCCGTCAATCTCGGTGTTTGGTTCAAAGGGCGCCAGTCTGCATACGAAAGCATTCACCGTTGACGACAAGATTGGCTTCGTCGGTTCCTTCAATTTCGATCCGCGGTCAGTGTCTCTAAACTCGGAAATGGGCGTCCTCTTTGAGGATGCGAGATTGGTTGCTGAGCTGCGGGATCGATTCCAGTCAGAGATATCTCCGGAAGCGAGCTATCGGCTCGAACTCAAGCACAATGTTCTGCACTGGCACGGCTGCGACGAAGGCAAAATGCAGGACTTCACGCATGAACCAGAAGCCGGGTTCTATCGCCGTATCCTGGCGGGATTGGTCCGTTACCTTCCGATTGAATCTCAGCTTTAGCCCGCAGCACAAGATTGCAACGCGGGGAGGTGGTCGGGGCTCCACCTGACAGTGCCGGCGGACGTCGGCGGCAGGCCCGGCATTCGGATTTTACCCGCAACGGTCAGCAGGCCATCGACGACTTTTTTCGAGTTGACCGTGCGGCCGACTTTCCATTTGTCATTGATCTTGGACACGCGAACAGTCTCGCTGGGTTCGCATCCACAGTAGTTCAGCTCTTATTTAGTTCCGCCCACGAGCGATTAACGAGCCACGTTCGAACAGCCCGAGAAGCGGGCCTTCGCTTCCGTAGATGGGATCCTTGCGTGGACGGCCAACCTTGGGGATCGTCGCGAGTGCATCCTTGTGCTGCTCGGCAGTCGTGCATTCGTCGTATGTTCCAAAAGGCGGATACGCGCCGACGACCAGGAAATCGCCGGATGCAGACAGGCATTGGTGACCGGTGCCAGCCGGCAGCACCGCCACATCGCCGGGCTTCAGGGACAGCGTCCGGCCCTTCTTGCCGCCAAATTGTACCTTGGCCGTGCCGCGCGCGACGCCCAGCACCTCGTGTATCCGCGAATGGTAATGAACGTACGTGTAGATGCCATTGCGCCAGCTATCGCCCCAGCCATTGGCTCCGAAGAGCGCTTCCATGACGGCGGCAGGATCGAATTCGTCCGGCAGCCTCACGGCGCCCCGATAGACGACCAGTGGCCAAGCCGGATGATTGGGCACCAGGCCATCATCCTTGAATCGGAAGGCATTTGGTTTGCGCCCTCTGACGAGACCCGCGAGATCTTTCTTCTCCGGTCTCGCAACACCGGTGATCTTCTCGACGGCTCTCTTCGCGCTCTCCAGAATGCTCATAGCGGAAGCCTCTCGTTGGGACTGGGCGCGCCTGAGCCCTAGTAGTTCAGACCAGAGTGACGCGATGTCTGGAGCGTCTCGGGGATCCTGGCCGGGGTCGGCCATCTCCGCCGTCATCTCGCTGGCCCAGAAAAGCCGTACCCGCTCACCGTCGCGCTTGAACACGACCAGGGCTGGGTTTTCGCTGCCATCGGCGTTGATCAGCTTGAGGTCATTGGCTTAGTCGTCGCCGACTGTCTGGACGAAATCCAAATCGCGCCACCCACGTTCCTGCGCGAATGCGATCTGCCGCTCGACCGGGCTGCGTCCGAGTATTTTCAGGCCGACGCGCTGCTTGATGTCAGCGGCATTTCCATTCACCGCGCCCAGCCAGTTCGTGCACATCGGACACGGTCGCGCGCGCTGCGGCCCGAATACCCAAAAATAGGTTACCAGTGTGTCCTTGTCGCCGAAAAGCTCAAGCAGTCCGAGATCGGCGCTATTCGCGTCCTTGAAACGATAATTCTTCTCGATGACCGGTCCATCAGGCAGGCTTCTGCGCTGCTCGGCCACGCGGGTCATATGCCGACGGAATTCGATCTCGTCCTTCAACAACGCCTGTCGAGCCTTTTGGTATTCATCGCTCGCGCCAGGAAAAGGTGTCCGGGCTTTTACCGCCAGTGCGTCGGCGGGCGTGAGAGTGCCGCCATCCATGAGAAATCTCCAACATGTCCGCCGCGAGCGCAGTCTGAATGCAATTTTGGGCAGTCAGCAAAAAAGTCAACGACGCATCCGACGGTATCCAATGCAGCTCCAGCCGGGGCCATCGGCAGTTCCGACTAGCGTTCAGTTGTTGATCCAGACTTTGCGCGGCGCGCCTTTTCAGGGATCAGTTTCCTTTCATTGGCGTGGAGGCCGCGGATGAACTCCTCCAGATAAGGAAGCACCTCAAACAAAATGACCAGGATGATGATTGTGGCAATGTAGGCCACGGGCAGGGGCTCGGGCTTCCAGGCCAACTCGAACCGTGCGGGTTCGTCGCCATAGCCGAACAGCGCCTGGAACTGCCCCCAGTGAAGCGAGACCACGTTGACAATCCCCATCAGCGGGATCATCTCCAGGAAACTGTGCACGTGCTGCTCGATGGGCGACACGGTTCGAGCCGTGGTGGCGTAGCTGACGTCCCACATCGCCGTTGCCTCATGCAGCGCAAAAGCCACCAGCATCGTTGCAATGATCAACGCGTTGATTTCCAGAAACATCGCCGCCAGCAATGGTATGCCCACCTCTGCAAACATCAGAAGATGGATGACGGACTCCTTGGCGCCGGTGGTCAATTCGATGTGTGACGCGCGGTGGCAGAGCCAATCGGCGAACCCTGCGATTAGCCACAGCGGCAGGATGAAATACATCAGGATCAGCACGGTCGGATCAGACAACATCTTTGAATCTCCACGACGGTGGAACCTCTTTTGAACCACCTCCGTTGTGAACTAACTCAAAGAGGAGTGAAGACCATGCCACGAGGCGGAAAATCCAAATATACGGACAAACAGGAGCGCAAGGCCGACCACATAGCCGAGGGATATGAGAAGCGCGGCGTATCGGAAAAGGAAGCCGAGCGGCGCGCATGGGCGACCGTCAACAAGGATGATGGAGGCGGCAAAAAGGAGGGTGGATCGGGTCGTGGCAAGCATACGGGCCACCCAGCAGCTCACAAGGGTGGCGAACTGGGCGGCAAGGCGTCAGCGTCGCGCTCGGCGTCCGCCAGATCCGCCTCTGCAAAAAAAGCCGCGGCTACAAGGTCGCGCAACGGAGGTCACGCGGACAGATAGCCAGAGAACGATGGGGGACCTTTGGAGACACGGCGCCGAGAGTCAGGTTCCCTGCTTTCGATGCGACGCCATTGGCCCCGTCGAACATCCGCGGAGAATTGGTAGGGCGCCAACTCCAACTCAACGGAATCTGCCACTTGTCTCCCGGGCGCTTCTCGATTTCGTATGTGAGCCCGCGACAGAACATGCCGAGGATCGATGCTGCGCCGACAAGCAGGCAGGCGACTAACAGCGGGCTTCTTGAAGCGCTCGACCAACTGACGATGGCGAGCATGGGGTACTCGTCAATCAGCCAGATCGCATCACACCCGGCTCCTCGACAGGCGGCTCGCCAACCGCATCTTGAGCGGCGTCCGGATCATCCGGCAATACATCAGAAAAATTAACTGTGGCGACCAGATATCCGGCTTCATCATAGACCCTGGTAATCGATCGTGATTGCTCGGTACCAGGATCCGCCACCATTGCTGCGCGTGCCTTTTCGATCGCTCTCGGACTCGCCATGTCGGCGCTGGCTAGCTCCTCCTCGAAGGCGGTTGTCTGGCCATATGCTGTCGTCTCAAAGCGAAATTTTGGCATGGGGAACCTCCTGTTCCTGTGCAATGCCCGTGACCGGGTTGCGTTCCAAGCGAAACAGAATTGGTGGGAAGCAATTAAGACCGCCGCGACTGCAAGAGCCTTGTCGCCATTGCAGGGGGCTTGGCTCTCGCCTCTTTCAAACGCTTGAAGCGAAGATAGGCTACCGCCGCGTAGTCACACCGCGTCCGGGATGGTCCGTTGCTGCGCAAAATGACCTCTGCCGTCTCCTTGGATAGGCCGTGCTTGTCGGCGAAAAAATTCAGGTCGTAGGGGCATATGTCTGAATTCGGGTCGCTGCTGGTCGTTGGCTTTGCCATAGCACCTCCTTTGCTGCCAGCTCGTCACTTCGCAAAGTCGGCAGGTTGCTGCTCTTGGTGCAGACTGAATTCGTGGACACTTCCGCCCTCGTCCACAACTCTGAACCAGTGTTCCTGCAGCGCCCGTGGCGAAATCACCTTTCCTGTCACTGCCTCGACGGCCGCTAGGGCATTTTCGGCATCTGCGTCGTTTGATGTGACGACTTCTTCGCCATACAGCTCTTCCACCTGATATCGCGCCATGTCTTTACCTGTTGCCGAGCTGTTTGGCTTCACGCTCCAAGGTTTCACGGTTGTTGCCGTGCTTCGCGATTAGCTCCCGGACCTGTAGGGTTGAAAGGCCAAACTTGCTTGCGAAATAACCAACCTCGTATTCCTGGTCGCCGCTGACCTGAGCGCGGTCCTGGTAGCCAATGTTATACTTGTCGTCCGTCATTTGAACGTCCTCCACAACGCCATCGCATCTTCGAACGTGCGCAATCACAATTGGTTTCAGCGGCGTGCAAATTCTCGTCTGACACTCGCGGTTTGTGCGCCAGTCCATGCGCTTAGCGAATGTCGAGGCCTTGTTGCCCGAGCGATTGAAGAAGCGCCTCAGGGCGGGCTGCAAGGGCATGAGGCGCCCGGTCTCGCGAGGGTCAAACTGGCTCACCATCCGTGAGAAGGATCGGTAGCGCGTCGAGCCACCAAGCGACGACTGGGATCGATTGAGGGTCGAGCCGCCAGCCAGAGCTTCGTCGAATTCCGGCCGGGTCTAGCTCGTCGCAGGGCTTCGAGGCTCTGGGCAACGGGCTTGTCGATTTGCGATACGAAGTAGCAGTAGCTGAGGCGACTGGCGACGCCCCCGGTCCGAGGCAGGAATATTCGTTTTCGCCAGGAACTGGTTGCTGTTGGCCGAGTTCAATTCATGACAACAGGAGTGAAAAATCGTGAACACGCCAATCACCAACGACCTCAGCGGAGCCTCTAGTGGGAATGAATGGCCGGACGAGACCGAGACCGGTCAGACCGGCAATAGCAAGGAAGCACTCGGCAAGTTGAAGTCGAGCGCTGCCGAAACTGCAACGCACCTCAAGACCGCAGCCGCCTCGGTTTCGACTGACGCGAAAAATTACGCCGGCTCGGTGGCATCGGATGCTGCTGGAGCGTTCAAGGAAGCGGTGGAGTCGAACAAGACCGCGGGCGCGGATGCGATTGCCAACATTGCCCACTCGGTCAGGGAAGCCGCCGACGGCATCGAGAAGCAATCGCCGCAGGTTGCAGGCATGGTCCGCAGCGCCGCGGAGGGCGTGGAACGGATTTCATCGGATATCAGGGATCGCAACGTGGGCGAATTGCTGGACTCGGTGACGAAATTCGCGCAGCGACAACCGGCCGCCTTTTTCGGCGTCGGCATCCTGGCCGGTGTGGTTCTCACTCGCATCATGCGAAGCTCCGATCGCTCCTGAGAGGAAGAGCACTCCAAATGGATGATGGTTCCGATCGCCGACCCTTAGGGAGCGTGTTCAGCGAAGGGCTGAGCCAGTTCGCTTCGCTGATGCGCCTAGATCTTCGTCTTCTCCAGGCGGAGATGAAGGTCAAGACGACGACGATCGTCTCGTCGGGTGCATGCGGCATCGCCGCATTAGCACTCTTTGTCCTGGCAGCGTTCGCGATGGTCCAGTTCCTAATCCTCGCGATGATCCATGTCGGCGTAAATCCGATGCTCGCTTGTCTGGCGGTCGGTGTTTTGCTGGGGGTCGGCGGCGTGCTGTTGCTCTATTCTGCCAAGCGAGCGCTGGTGGGATGGACCATCACACCGGTCGAGACCGTCAACCAGGTGCGCACCGATATCGCAGCACTAAAACAGGGGATGCGTTTTGGCTCAACCCAGTGAAGAGATGCGAGAGATCATGCTGCAAAGCCGAGCAGAACGGCAGGCCTTGTTTGAGCCTGTCAGCGAAATAAGCCGGCGGCTGCAGCCCCGAAATCTGGTCGATGCGTCGACCCGATACGCGAAGCGGAAGGTTGCGAAGGTCTTTCGCGGTGTGTCCGACGCCGTGAAGGATAATGGCGGCGCCGCCGCAGCGGTCGCGTTGGGCGCGGTTGCGGTGTTTGACGCCGGCAGGCGAAGTGCCCGCAGTCCACGAGGCGCCGATCATGACGCTGTCGACCTGGTTACCGGCGCCACCCATTCGGACGCGGCTTCAATTCGTTACGAAGCCCATACGCACAAGGCAATCACAAACTCAACGCGTGCGAAGGTGCTTGCTGGATCTGCAGGAGGCCTGTTGCTTGGACACATTATCGGCAAGGCGTTCGAGCCCACAGCAAAGGAGCGCGCCCTGTTCGGCAAGGCTGGAGCTGAAGTTCAGGATATCGCGGACAAGTTTATCGCTGAACATGCTTGGGGCGCGAAATTGGCCGCCGCACAGGCCTTCGGATTTGCCAGATACGCCGCTGCATTCCTGGCCGTATTGACGGCAGCCAGCGACTATCTCGGCCGCGCGGATGAAGACGACGATCAGCCAAATCGCTGATCGGCAGTGACGAAAGTGGTCATCACTGAACAATTGAAGGAATTCCCATGCAGATTGTTGGAATCAACATTGGACCGGCGGCCGCGCCCTCCGGCCTGCCTCTGGTTCGAGTGGTGTTTGAAGGTGAGGGCGGGGAATCTGTCGCCGTCGAAATGGCGCGAGGCGAAGACGCCGACGGCGCCCTCGGCGCAATCGACCGTGCAAAAGCCCTGCTTGTCCAGACCGCAACGTTCGAGATGCCTGTCGACGGGAACGGCGTGTCGGATGGTTCTGCGGAACGCGACGATGACCACTCGGGGGAGACCAATATTTACACGTTCGAATATCGCGATAGGGACCAGGCTCGCCAGGTTCCCCCTGCCGAAATGCCAAGTTTTGAGGCCGCTCGTGCCGAAGCGATCCGTTGCGCAATCGACATGCTGGTCGATCTGCAGCCCGGCGCTGACGATCTGACCGGATGGCTGGTACGCGTGCGCGACCAGGCCGGGAACGAGCTTTGCGCGATCGACGTCGCGGAGGCCGAAGCCGCCCGGCAGGCCAAAGACAACACGCCGCTTTGAGGCAAACTGACAATTGCGGGCCAAGAACCTTGCCGCTGGCCATGGGCGGGATCGGTGGGCGGATGACCGCCAATGGCGGCGGCGACAGCGGTGATGATTGTCCGGCTCTGCGTCTGACTGGCCCGTTGGCCACCAACCGTTGGCCCATGTTCCTCATTCGGCTTGATCCTGCGATACCCGGTCTGATCCGCCACGCAACCCGCGCCTGGGGAAACCTTTACTCTGCTTCAAACCGGTTTTGGGTCCGCGGAGCGTCCCTGTGGAACGAAATTTGAAATGCGGCGTTTCGGGGTTGCGGGGGGATGTACCATTCGGCTCGCAGGGGCAGTTTCAAGCATTCCATTTTTGAGTGGGAGGGGCGCTTTGACCGTGCAGGCATCCAAGAAGCAATTGGACCGTCGAAGCATTCTCAATTCTCTAAAGGCCTTTCGGCGCGGTGATTTTTCCGTCCGTATCGACAATGTCTACGAAGGGGTCGATTCCGAGATCGCCGATACCTTCAATGAGATCGTCGATCTCAACGATCAGGTGACGCGTGAATTCGAGCGCCTGAGCAGAGTGGTCGGCAAGGAAGGGCGGATTGGCGAACGCGGCCGCGTTCGAAACGCCACCGGCAGTTGGGAATCCAGTGTCCGATCCGTCAACGACCTGATTGAAGACATGGTTCAGCCTACAGCCGAGGTGGCCCGCGTTATCGGCGCTGTCGCCAAGGGTGACTTGTCCCAAACCATGATGGTCGAAATCGACGGCCGACCACTGCGCGGCGAGTTTCTGCGTATTGGCAAGATCGTCAACACGATGGTTGGCCAGTTGGCCTCGTTCGCCTCTGAAGTGACGCGCGTGGCGCGCGAGGTCGGCACCGAAGGCAAGCTCGGCGGCCAGGCTCGGGTGAAAGGCGTTGCCGGCACGTGGAAAGACCTGACCGACAACGTCAACGCCATGGCGACCAACCTGACCGGGCAGGTACGCAACATCGCGGAGGTTACAACGGCAGTCGCGTCGGGCGATCTATCGAAGAAGATCACCGTCGACGTCAAAGGCGAAATCCTCGAACTGAAGAACACCATCAACACGATGGTCGATCAGCTCAATTCCTTCGCTTCGGAAGTGACCCGCGTGGCACGCGAGGTCGGCACCGAAGGCAAGCTTGGCGGCCAGGCGCGCGTCGAGGGTGTCGGCGGCACATGGAAGGATTTGACCGACAACGTAAATTCCATGGCCGAGAACCTCACGGGACAGGTGCGAAACATCGCGGAGGTGACGACAGCTGTGGCTTTGGGCGACCTGTCCAAGAAGATTACGGTCGACGTGAAGGGCGAAATTCTCGAGCTGAAATCGACCATCAACACCATGGTCGATCAGCTCAATTCCTTCGCCGGCGAGGTGACCCGCGTGGCGCGCGAGGTTGGCACCGAAGGCAAGCTAGGCGGCCAGGCGCAGGTGCGCGGTGTCGCCGGCACGTGGAAGGACCTCACCGACAACGTCAATTCCATGGCAGAGAATCTGACCGGGCAGGTGCGCAACATTGCCGAGGTGACGACGGCGGTCGCTTCGGGCGACCTGTCGAAGAAGATTACCGTTGCCGTGCAAGGCGAAATCCTTGAGCTGAAGGATACCATCAACACGATGGTCGATCAGCTGAACTCCTTTGCCTCCGAAGTGACACGTGTGGCGCGCGAGGTCGGCACTGAAGGCAAGCTTGGCGGCCAAGCCGAGGTGAGGGGCGTCGGCGGCACCTGGAAGGATCTGACTGACAACGTCAATCTGATGGCCGCGAATTTGACCGGGCAAGTGCGCAACATCGCCGAGGTGACGACGGCCGTGGCGCGCGGCGATCTGTCGAAGAAGATCACCGTCGACGTCAAAGGCGAAATTCTGGAGCTCAAAGACACCGTCAACACGATGGTCGATCAGCTGAATTCGTTCGCCTCGGAAGTCACGCGCGTGGCCCGCGAAGTGGGCTCGGAAGGCAAGCTTGGCGGACAGGCTCATGTCGAAGGCGTCGGCGGTACGTGGAAGGATTTGACCGACAACGTCAACGCCATGGCGGGCAACCTGACGGTGCAATTGCGCGACGTGTCCAAGGTTGCAACGGCCATCGCGACCGGTGACCTGACGCAGAAGATCACGGTCGACGCCCTGGGCGAGATCTTACAGATCAAGGACGTCATCAACACGATGGTCGACCAGCTGAATTCCTTCGCATCGGAAGTGACGCGCGTGGCGCGTGAGGTCGGCTCCGACGGCAAGTTGGGCGGCCAGGCGCAGGTGCGTGGCGTCGCCGGCACATGGAAAGACCTGACCGACAACGTCAATGCCATGGCCGCCAATCTGACCGGCCAGGTGCGCAACATCGCCGAAGTGACCACGGCCGTGGCGCTCGGCGACCTGTCGAAGAAAATCACGGTCGATGTCCGCGGCGAGATTCTCGAGCTCAAGGACACGATCAATACGATGGTGGACCAGCTCAATTCATTCGCTTCGGAAGTGACGCGCGTGGCACGCGAGGTCGGTACGGAAGGCAAGCTTGGCGGCCAGGCGCAAGTGCGCGGCGTCGCCGGCACCTGGAAAGACCTGACCGACAACGTGAACTCCATGGCCGAGAACCTGACCGGCCAGGTGCGCAACATCGCTGAGGTTACGACCGCCGTTGCGCGCGGCGACCTGTCGAAGAAGATCACGGTCGACGTGAAGGGCGAAATCCTCGAGCTCAAATCGACCATCAACACCATGGTGGACCAGCTCAACTCCTTTGCCGGCGAGGTGACCCGCGTGGCACGCGAGGTCGGCACAGAGGGCAAACTTGGCGGCCAGGCGCGGGTCGAAGGCGTCGCAGGCACCTGGAAGGATCTGACCGATAACGTCAACCTGATGGCGACAAACCTGACCAATCAGGTGCGTGGCATCGCCGACGTGGTGACAGCGGTCGCGCAAGGCAATCTGAAGCGCAAACTGACAGTCGACGCGAAGGGCGAATCGCCTCTCTGGCCGATACCATCAACGGCATGATCGAGACGCTTGCGACCTTTGCCGACCAGGTGACCAATGTCGCCCGCGAAGTCGGCATCGAGGGCAAGCTTGGGGGACAGGCGCGTGTGCCGGGTGCGGCAGGCCTGTGGCGCGACCTGACTGACAATGTCAACCAACTCGCCGCCAATCTGACCACCCAGGTCCGCGCCATCGCCGAGGTCTCGACGGCAGTCACCAAGGGCGATCTGACGCGCTCGATCAGCGTCGAGGCCTCAGGAGAGGTCGCGGCGCTCAAAGACAACATCAACGAGATGATCCGCAACCTGAAGGATCAGACGCTGAAGAATGCCGAGCAGGACTGGCTGAAGACCAATCTCGCCCGATTTTCGCGCATGCTGCAAGGCGAGCGCGATCTCGCCACCGTGTCGCGTCTCATCATGTCCGAACTCGCTCCTCTGGTGAATGCGCAATACGGAGTGTTCTACGTCACCAATCGCGACGAAGAGGAATCCTATCTCGAGCTGGCGGCGTCCTACGGTGCCGAGAGCAAAGCTTCCATCAAGCAGCGCCTCGATCTCAGGGAAGGCTTGGTCGGGCAAAGTGCGGCAGACAAGCGCGCCATCATGCTGGACAATGTGCCGCCGGAATTCCTGCGCGTCACGTCGGGTCTCGGCAGCGCCTCGCCGGCCAACGTCATCATCCTTCCGGCCTTGTTCGAGGATGAGGTCAAGGCCGTAATCGAGCTTGCTTCGTTCAGTGAGTTTCGGGACACCCACCAGTCGTTCCTCAATCAGCTAATGGAATCCGTCGGCATCGTTCTCAACACCATTGCCGCAACGATGCGCACGGAGGGCCTGCTCAAGCAGTCGCAGTTGCTGACGTCGGAGTTGCAGGCGCGTCAGACCGAACTGACCAAGAAGCAGGAAGAGCTGCATACGACGAACGAGGAGTTGCAGGAAAAGGCGCAGCTGCTCGAAAACGAAAAGAAGCAGGTGGAAAACAAGAATCTCGAAATCGAGATGGCCCGGCGCGCTCTGGAGGAGAAAGCCGAGCAGCTGGCGTTGACGTCGAAATACAAGTCCGAATTCCTGGCCAATATGAGCCATGAGTTGCGCACGCCGCTCAACTCGCTGCTCATTCTGTCAAACCTCCTCGCGACGAACCAGCAAGGCAATCTCAACGAAAAGCAGGTCGAATTCGCACGTACCATCAACTCAGCCGGAACCGACCTTCTCAGCCTGATCAACGATATCCTCGACCTGTCCAAGATCGAGTCCGGTACTGTCTCGATCGATATCAACGATATGCCGGTGACGCATTTGCGGCAGCACATGGAACGCACGTTCCGTCAGCTGGCCGCCGACAAGGGCCTTGGCTTCACCATCAAAGTCGATCCCGCACTTCCCGAGACTGTCCGCACGGACGAGAAGCGTTTGCAGCAGATCGTTCTCAACCTGCTTTCGAATGCTTTCAAATTTACGTCGCATGGCGAGGTCAGCCTGAATTTCCGTGTCGAAAAGACCGGGCGCCGCAGTGGCTCTTCACATCCGACGAAGGCTCTGGCAATCGCCGTAACCGACACCGGCATAGGCATTCCCGAAGACAAGCAGAAGCTGATATTCGAGGCCTTTCAGCAGGCCGACGGCACCACCAGCCGCAAATATGGCGGCACCGGACTGGGGCTCTCCATCAGCCGAGAGATTGCTCGCTTGCTTGGTGGTGAGCTGCGCGTCGAAAGCGTCCCGGGAAAGGGCTCGACATTTACGCTAGTGATCCCGTTCGCCGGCCCGCGCGTGGCCGCCCCTCAGTCAGCCGCCATGCCTGCGCCGACGGACGCCGTTGCTGCGCCTTCGCTCGGCAGCCCGCCTTCGGCAGAGCTTATCGACGACCGCGATTCCATATCGCCGACCGATCGGGTCGTGCTGATCGTCGAGGACGACCCGACATTTGGCGGGCTGTTGCTCGGCCTCGCACGTTCGGCAGGGCTGAAAGGCGTCTTGTCGAATGCGGGTTCCGGCACTTTGGCATTGGCTCGCAAACTGGTTCCCGACGCTATCACACTTGATCTCGGGCTTTCGGACATCGATGGCTGGGTGCTTTTCGACCTGTTGCGACACGACCAGAAGACAAGGGGAATTCCCATACATGTCATCTCGGGTGCGGAAGATATCGGAAGCCTTGCCCGTAAGGGCGCGTCCAGCGTTTCCACCAAGCCAGTGTCCTCTGACGAACTGATGCAGGTGTTTCAGGACATCCATTCCAAGAAACTGCGTACCCAACGCCGCGTTCTGGTCGCCGACCCCGATCCAGAGCGCCGGCTATCGCTCGTCGAAGCGATCCGCGACGGCGTCACCTCGGTGACAGCGGTCGGTCGGTTTGCGGCAAACGCCGACGACGTCGGCATGGCCTCTTATGATGCCCTCGTGCTCGGCTTCGGCCGCTCAGCGAAGGAGAACGCCCAAGTGCTGGACGAACTCACTGGCCAGTTCGGGGAAGCGTTGCCGCAACTGCTGTTTTTTGCCCCCCATCCGGATGCGCTTGAGCAGGTGCTGGCGCTAAATCCAGCGCTTGCGAGTGCGCCGCGTGCGGAGAATTTTGCTCAATTGGCGCTTCATATCTCGGCGACGCTGCCGGGCGAAGGACGCGAAGCGCGCGAGACCGAAACCGAACAGACCGGCAGGTCGGATCTGGCGGGAGCCAAAGTTCTCATCGTCGACGATGATATCCGCAACATCTACTCGCTCACCAGCGTCCTGGAGACTTACGACATACAGGTTCTGCATGCTGAGCGAGGCCGTGATGGCATCGCGCTCCTGGAACAGACGCCCGATGTTGACGCGGCCTTGATCGATATCATGATGCCGGAGATGGACGGCTACGAGACGATGCGGCGCATTCGCGGCACGGCCGCGATCGCTCACATCCCACTGATTTCGGTGACCGCCAAGGCAATGAAGGGCGATCGTCAGAAATGCCTGGACGCCGGTGCTTCCGACTATATCGCCAAGCCGGTCGATCTTGATCTGCTGCTGGCGTTGCTTCGTGTCTGGATCGGCCGTTCTCGAGCACGCGCAGAGAATCCGGACGAGATGCTCGTGGCAGTAAACTGACGGCCAGGCCCCATGCAAAAACTGCCGCGAAACAGGGTAAGAAAACTTGAGGCCGTGCAATCGGCCGAAGCACCGGCAAGGTCTCGCATCCTCGCCGTTGACGATGATGAGCGCAATCTGTTGGCGATCAGCGAAGTGCTCGCCGCAACCGGCGATGTCATCTGCGCCCAATCGGGCGAAGAGGCTCTGCGCTATCTGCTGAAGGAGGATTTCGCCGTCATTCTGCTGGATGTCCTTATGCCGGGAATAGACGGCTATGAAACGGCCGCGCTCATCCGCCAGCGTGAACAATCCAAGCGCACGCCGATCATCTTCCTCACGGCCATCAACAAGGAGGAAGCCCACATGCTGCGCGGCTATGACGCCGGCGCGGTCGATTATGTTTTCAAGCCATTCGATCCGATCATGCTGCGCTCGAAAGTCGCGGTGTTCGTCGAGCTTCACGAGAAGAGGCTGGAAATCCAGCGAAAGGCCGCGGCCGAGCAGGGATTGCTGGCGCAGGCACTCCAGGCGCAGAAGGACAAGCTTCAGGCGGAACGGGCCCTGCGCAGCTCAGAGGAACGGCAGGACGCCATTTTGAGGTCGCTGCCGGTGTGTTTCCATGCACGGGCCGCCGAACCGCCCTTCGCGGCGCGCTTTGTGACCAAGGGCGTCGAGCGTCTGACCGGGTTTTCGCCTGACGATTTGATCTCGGATCCGGCCTTCGGCCTTAGCCGGGTCCACCCTGAAGACCGTTCAAGGTTGGAGCAAGCACTGCTGGAGACAAAAAACACCGGCTTCTACACCTGCGAATTCCGCTGGCTGTGCGCCGACGGGGAGTATCGCATCTTTCTCGACCAGGGTGTGATGTCGGACGGGTCTGATGGCGAAAAGCCAGAGATACTGGGGACACTGCTGGACGTTACCGAGCGGCGCGGGCTTGAGGATCAGCTGCTCCAATCACAGCGTCTGGACGCAATCGGCAAGCTGACGGGTGGCCTGGCCCATGATTTCAACAATCTGCTTGCCGCCATTCTCAGCGGATTGGGATTGCTTGAACGCCGCGGGACGCTGGACGATCAGGCACGACAGGTTGTCGATCTGATGCGGCGTTCTGCCAAACAAGGTGCCGACTTGGTCACGCGAATGCTCGCCTTCTCGCGGCGTCAGACCCTGAAGCCGGAAGCGATGCGCCTTGCTGCCCTTGGCGACACCATGAACGGCTTGGTCGCACCGGTTTTGGGAGGGCTGATACGCTTCGACTGGCAGATCGATGACGCGGTGTGGCCCGTGCATGTCGACGCGGGACAGCTGGAGCTTGCCTTGATGAACCTGGTTTTCAATGCGCGAGACGCCATGCCTTCTGGCGGCACAATAACGGTCCATGCGCAAAACCGATCAATCAAAAATCGATCGGAAGACGTGCTGGCCGGAGACTATGTCGTTCTGACGGTCAAGGACACGGGCTCGGGTATCGCGCCTGACATACTTGCGAAGGTCATCGAACCGTTCTTCACCACAAAGCCGGTGGGGAAGGGAACGGGGCTCGGTCTCAGCACCGTCTACGGCTTCATGAAGCAGTCCGGTGGGACGCTGCGCATCGATAGCGCCGTCGATCGCGGAACAGCCATGCAGCTGTGGCTGCCGCGCTCCCTCGAAGAACCCGCCAGTTCTTCGCTCGAAGCCGAAGTTGGGCACACGCTTCTAGGCGGCGCCTCCGCAGGCCGCCCGTCGATCCTTCTGATTGATGACAGCAGCGTGTTGCGGCAGCTGACAGCCGAATCGCTTCGCCAACGTGGGTTCGAGGTTACGTGCGCAGGAGGAGGAGCGGAAGCGCTGGCTATGATCGAACGTGCTCCCGATCAGTTCGATGTCATCGTTACCGACTTCGCCATGCCCCTGGTAACCGGCGTGGATGTCATCCGCTTCGCGCGCAACCTGCGCTCCGATTGGCCGGCGGTTATCATCACGGGCTATGCCGATGCAGAGGACATCGCCGATCGACCGGCGGGCGTGCCCTTGCTTGGCAAGCCCTTCCGCGACAAGGATCTGCTCGACAGCATCTTCCTCGCTATCGCCAATGCAGAGCCCCAGAAGATCGAGGTGGGCTAGCACCATCGGAGCGCCGACCGGTTGACAGCGACCGACGCGCATTTGTTCGCCCGTCACCTCCTTGGGAGGCGACGGGCTGACGTAGCAAAGTGCTCAGTCGTAGACCTTGACGATTTTGCGAGTGCCCGGATCCACGAGAACCGTGCGGTTGTCGATCACGACGTAACGGTATTGGACGTTCGGCACTTCGTGAAGCTCGACCGTATCAGGCAGAGCCGTGCCGACGTTGAGTTCCACACCGGGAAGCTTCACCGAAGCGAGAGGCTGTTTCTTCACATATTCGCGGATAACCGTGTCCTGCTCGGGCTGGATGATGATGTCTTCTGCAGCAGCGGCGCCGATGCCTGCGAGAAGCAGAAGCGCCGCTGCGGTGCCGGTAAGATAGATTTTCATAATTTTCTCCTTTGTTAGGTCTGCACGGACCGACCCTCGTCGTCGGCCTGGCCAATCCAACTTTGTCGTATTGCAAATGTTCCCAGGCACAGACTTCGGTCGGGCCGACGCAGGACCAAGGTCTGACTGCAAGACGCAATGGTCTTGCGGATTATGCTGGCCGGAACAGCCACTCCCTGCGCTCGTTGTTTGATGCAGATTGCAGGAGGAACCTATGGATAGAAGTGTTGGCCAAGCGCGTTGGCTGCTCGCGCCGATTTTTGCGGGCAGTCACGTTCCTAATGATTGGAATATCCCTTGGCTGACGATCCCAACATCTGCTTGGCCCATTGCTGCGCTGAGACGACTCTACTGCAGCGGAAAATGGCGATTGAACCCTCTGTCCTGACTGGTGAGCGTGGGGTGAACTAATGTTTCGCGACAAAGAAGTCCGGTTCCTGGAGGCAGGCTTACTCGCGGCAGTGCCAATTTGCGTCGCCCTCGCTTCCCTGATTGCCTTGTTGACCGTGGCAAGGACATGAACCGCATCCTTTTCGTGGCGGCCGATTTCCTATCGCGGCCACCGGGTTTCTACGTCTTGATGATAGCCATGGTGGCGTGTACCGCTCTGGTGCCCTTTGGCATGACAAATGCAGTTACCTATGCGCTTTCAGTAGCGGCTATCGTGATCACGGGGATTGTCCTTATTCAGGGCTATCGAGACACAGCCGCCATCCACGCCAAACTCGATGAAATCATCGTTTCACTGGATGAAACCAGAAACGATGTCGTCGGACTGGAGCACGCCGAGCCGGAGGAGATCCGGGAAAAGCTTATCGTGCTCGAAGAAGAAGCGGCAGATCGAGGACAGCGATAATGAGCGTTTCTGGCCCAGCAGACGACGTGGCCATGTCCCTCGACCCTCTCACGGCATCTGATCAGAGGAAGCGCACACCGCGAAAGCGTGCCAAGCGTCTGGCTGAAGATGGGGGCGGGTGTGTTGCGCCCGTTCCATCTGAAGAGAAGTCCTTCCGTGTCTTCTTCTTGTCGAGGGAAACCGGCATCGACCCCGATCAGGCTCGCGAACTCGTCGATAGCATTGATGGGGACGGTGCCGCGTTGGTGGACGCCGCACGCCGAATGAAAGTCAAGCCCAATGACTGACGAATGCGACATGCCTGATCTGCTTTTCGCTTGCTGGCAGCGGGTGACGGTGGATCAAAAAACCCGGTCGCGCATTTAAGTTATGGCTAATAATGGCCTAAGGAGGAATCAATGAAAAAGACGCTTCTTATTTTGAGTATACTTATCCCGCTCGCAGCATGTTCACGCACCGAACAGGGCGCTGCCGTGGGCGGATTGGGCGGCGCGGCAGTAGGCGCCGCCGTGGCAGGCGACCCCGTCAAAGGCGCGGTTGTTGGTGGCGCAGTTGGCGCGATAGCCGGCGCGGTCATTGGACACGCCAGCGAAGCCGGCCAGTGCAGATACCGCGATAGGTATGGAAGAGTTTACGTGGCTCGGTGCCCGGAGGGCTACTGATTTAGAAGGCGCGTGGTCCTCTACGATCACGCGCCTTTTGATTTCGGTCCTTCCCACGGCTGCTTTCTTCCATCAGTTTTGGCTTCGCGATGGGCATTGAAGCCGATGCTGGCGTCAAATCAATGAAGCCCAATAGCTCTTTGCGGCAGCCCGCGATCCACCATCCTTTGAGAGGGGTAGGATTGCCTGCCAGCCAGGGGCGATCAGCTCCCGTTCCCGACAGTAGGGCGAAGTGCCAGCCGAAGCCGTCCTTGCCTGCCACCTCGACAACGTTGATGAGGCCCTGGTCACATCCTGCTTTTCAGGTCAAAATGACCGATTTGGTGGGTATGCCTACTTGGGTTTGCCGCTAGCGTCGGCCATTTCGCCCTTGAAGGTAACTTTCGTGCCCTTTTTTACCATCGAGGCGAGATCTTCGGCATCCCAGTTCGTCAGCCTGATGCAGCCATGCGAGAAGGTCTTCCCGATCTTGCCGGGTTCGGGGGTGCCGTGAATGCCGTAGCTTTCGATCGACAGATCGATCCATATAGACCCCACCGGATTGTTAGGGCCGGCAGCAATGGTGAAGGGGCGTTTGGTCTTGACGCCCTTGAAAGCGAAGTGGGGATCGTAGTGATAGGTCGGATTGTGCACCACGCGTTTGACCTCTGTCTGGCCGCTCGGCGCGGGCTTTTCGTCGCTTCCTATGGACGCGGGGTAGACTGCGAGCGCTTTACCGGAAGGATCAAGCGCGCGTAGCACGCGAGCCTCCTTGTCGACCTCAACCTCGGCAATGGCGGCGGGAGGATCGCCCCGACCAATGTCAGGGACCAGCAGCTTCGTGCCGGCCTTTCTCAGGCCGATGCCAGGATTGAGTCTTTGCAATAGCGGTTCGCTGATGTGGAAGCGCTCCGCCAGCTTCTCGGCCGCATTGTGATAGCCGAGCCTCGACAGCCGGGCCATGCGCTCCAGGCGAGCAGGAATTCGCTTTGTAAAAGGTCCGCGCACATCCTTGCGCGTCAGTTCATAGGTGATCAGGACCGGGCTCGCGGAGGTAGCCAGCAGCTTGTCCCAGGTTTCCTGGGTGAGCTTGCCATCGGACGGGAATCCGTTCGCCGTCTGGAAGGCGCTGATCGCCTTGGTGAAGCTCTCACCAAGGTGGCCGTCGATCAGGCCTGGCGAGAAGCGCGCGCGGTCCAAGAGAATTTGTGCCTTCAGAACGACTGGGCTGAAACCCTTTGGAGTGTCGGATGCAAATTGCGCCTGGTTGACGTCGGCTAGATCCTCCTTCGCCGCTTCGGCTCCCCCACAAGCGAGGAGGAACGCTGCCGCGACAACAAGGAGCCTGATCATCGAGTTCACTCCGGATGGGGACCTGCCTCTATGACGCGGCACAGCCTATTTGGTTCCGTGAACTCGGTCCAAGGCATTTGGATTCAAGGCTTTAGCGCAAGCGCAACCTCGTACCGGCACTCACATCTTAGTCGGACGGCCCCGGACAGCGCCGCAGCGATACCCAGCATTAGATCGTCGCTCGCGGAACTTTTGTGAAGCTGAGCCCTTCCTCCATTTGAACCGTGGAGGAGACCAAAAATGGCAAATCTGGGAAGATTGGCGATCGCGATGCTTGGCGTCCTGGCATACCAGAATCGCGACAAGATCGGCGACATGCTCCGTGGGGCGGGAGCTCGTAATCCAAGCGACCCGCAAGGCGGGATTCTGGATCAGATATCGAAAGGCGTGTCGGGAACAGCCCTCGGTGAGATCCTCGACCGATTCAGAGGGGCAGGGGCAGGATCGAAGGTCGACTCTTGGGTTGGCACCGGGCCGAACCAGCCTATCCAGCCAAGCGACGTGGAGGCGGCCATAGACGAAGACACACTCACTTCGCTCTCGATGCAGACGGGTCTTTCACGCGAGGACCTCATCAGCAGGATCACGCGCGATTTGCCCGAGGCAGTCAACAAGATGACGCCAGATGGTAAATTGCCCGCTGAGTCGACGCGAAACTCGGGTGAGACGACCTTGCTTGATGACGTGCCCACCCGTAGGCCACAAGCTAAGAATTCAACCGGTCAGGACGATGTCTAGAGCAACAGCTCTAGAACGGGGCGAGTTGATAAATCGCACACGCCCGGCCGCTGAGACGAGCCGGGAGGGCCATCGCGATTCTGAGGTGGCAACAGCAATTGTCGAGTTGGATTTATTGGCCGCGTTGCTTGATTCCCGCTGGCGCATTCCAGGAACATCAATACGTTTTGGACTGGATGCTCTGGTGGGTCTGGTGCCCGTACTCGGAGATATGGCGACGGGCCTAGTTTCGGCATATATCGTGGTGCGAGCCCGAAACTGCGGTGCTGGAAATGGCTTGGTCGCCCGCATGTTGGGGAACGTGCTGCTTGATACGGTAGGGGGAAGCGTTCCTATTCTCGGTTCAATCTTCGATATCTATTTCAAAGCCAACAACCGCAACATCCGACTGCTTCGTCGTCACCTCCAGAGGTAGGCGGAAGCTGGCAGCTGGCCGGTGACGCGATCTGCCTTAGTGTAGCTCAGTATTCACCCGAGGAACTTTATTGGCGTATGGCACGTTTTCCCGCCGAACCAATTTCGGTTCAAGTAAAGGGGAAAATATGGAAAATCCAGGCATTGGTTGGATAGCTGCTATCGTCATCGGCGGTATCGCGGGCTGGCTCGCCGAGATGTTCATGAAAAGCAATATGGGCGTGCTCATGAACATCATTCTGGGGATCGTCGGCGCCATCGTTGCCAACGTCCTTCTCGGGGTGCTGGGCGTATCGTTAAGCGGCTGGCTTGGCTATCTTGTCGCCGGCTTCATCGGTGCGTGCATTTTGATTGCCGGGGCTCGAATGATTAGACGCTGAACCCATAATCGACTTGCACGTTCTTACTCATGATTGAGGCGCGTGGTCCTGGGGTCACGCGTTTTTTCACAGCCCTCTTGCGACGCTTAGCCCTCGGATTTTGAGGGGAGTGCGCAACTCGTGCTATAGTCCCAACCGGAACATCGCAAGTGCTGGCGCATTGCTAGTGAACGCCAATTCGACTCGGAAACGAAATGCGTCGCGTGTTGACAAATGCATGGGGCATGGTGCGAGAAAGTGTCGTTGGGTTTGTCAACGACAACGCTCTTAGCCACGGCGCGGCAATTGCTTTCTACGCCACGACATCGTTGGCGCCAATTCTGCTCATCGTGGTGGCAATCGCGGGTCTCGCATTCGGCCACGAAGCCGCGCAATTGGCTTTGTCTGCCCAGATCACAGGCCTGATGGGTCCAGAAAGCGCAAGTCTCCTTCAAACCGCACTAGAGAGCGCATCCGGAAAATCATCCGGCACCTGGGCGGCGGTGATTGGCATCATCACCTTGCTTGTGACCGCTTCCGGTGTCTTTGGCGAAATGCAGCAGTCGTTGAACGCGATATGGAAGGTCGAAGCGCAGGGCAGTTCGTTGTCGCGSCTGGTGCGCGCACGTGCAGCAAGTCTGGGACTGGTCGCTGCACTGGGCTTCATGTTGCTCGTTTCGAGCGAGCGCGGCGATTTCGGCCCTAGGCAACGTCATCAACGCACAGTTGCCGTTCGGCACAATCGTCCTAGGCGTGATCAACGCGGTCGTTTCGTTTGTCCTGATCGCCGCCATGTTCGCCGCTATCTTCAAGATCTTGCCTGATCGAAGCTTGGAATGGCGCGATGTCGGAATTGGCGCSGTTGTGACCGCTGCCCTGTTCACGCTCGGGAAATCGCTTATYGGTTGGTATATCGGCTCCAGYGCGATCGCGTCCTCATATGGGGCTGCCGGTGGKCTGCTCGTCATCCTGCTGTGGGTTTACTACTCGGCGGAGATTTTTCTTTTTGGTGCGGAAATCACTCGCGCCTATTCCGTTCGACACGGCAGCAGGTCCGATCTGGACGCGGTGGTTCACAGAGGTCTGCCAGCAAGACAGGTGGGCGCATTTCGCGCGGAGCAAAAGTCCAACCCTGCTGGAGTTGTCGTGCTGTTTGCGGTGGCATGCGCGAGCGCAACACTGACCACCTTGATGTTGGGTCTTCGCCGCTGACCACGCGGTAAGCCATCGCAATCCTATAAGCCATCGCGACTTCCGGCAGGATGTAGCGTGCCGCGTGAAAGGCACGGAACCTTTCGCCTCGCCCGCTCTTTCACTCGAAGCCAATTCGGGCAAGGGAGCATTGTAATGAAAACTCTAGCCGACATTTTCGAGCATACCCTCCAAGACATGTATTACGCGGAGAACGCGATTACCAAGGCCTTGCCCRAGGTGGCTGTGGCCGTGAAGGACGCCAAGCTAAAGAAAGCTGCCGAGGACCATCTCGAAGAGACAAAGGGACAGATCAAGAAACTCGAGCAGGTGTTCAAGTCGATAGGCAAGAAAGCGTCTGGGGAGAAGTGCGACGCGATAGAGGGCCTCATCAAGGAAGCTRACGGACTGATGGAGGAAGCGTCGGGAACGGCTCTCGATTCCGGCCTGCTGGCGGCTTGTCAGGCAGTCGAGCACTATGAGATATCCCGGTACGGCTCGCTGCGGGAATGGGCAAAGGATCTTGGGCATGATGAGGCGCACAAGTTGCTCAGCGAGATCCTCGACCAGGAAAAAGCCACCAACAACAAGCTGACGAACCTGGCGGTTACGTCGATTAACAGGACAAATTGATCCCCGGCGTTGGTGCGAGCAGTTCCTGGCCTTCGGAGTGACAGTCGCTCCTTAAGCTGTAAGGGGCACAGCGGGGAGGAGGGGGCACAGCGGGGAGGAGGCGCCCC